>JBBRBH010000005.1:0-108572 GCA_038205995.1 Gemmatimonadales bacterium | reverse complement strand
CGGACCACACCGGTGCGATCGCAACGACGTTGCCGCTCGCGTCCTTGCCCACGGCCGTGAACTGCTGCGTGCCGTTCACACTGAGGTTCGCGGGATTCGGTGTGACCGTGATGCTCGCGAGCGGACCCGCGCTGATATTCACCGTCGCGTTTCCGACGATCGCGCCGCTCGACGCTTGCACGGTGTTCGTGAACGTGCCGGGGAGTGTGCCGGCGGTGAACAAACCACTTGCGCTGATCGCGCCGCCGCTTGCGACCACGGACCACACCGGTGCGATCGCAACGACGTTGCCGCTCGCGTCCTTGCCCACGGCCGTGAACTGCTGCGTGCCGTTCACACTGAGGTTCGCGGGATTCGGTGTGACGGTGATGCTCGCGAGCGGACCCGCGCTGACATTCACCGTCGCGTTTCCGACGATCGCGCCGCTCGACGCCTGCACGGTATTGGTGAACGTTCCGGGGAGTGTGCCAGCGGTGAACAAACCGCTCGCGCTGATGCCACCGCCGCTCGCAATCACGGACCACACCGGCGCGATGACAACGACGTTGCCGATTGCGTCCTTGCCCACGGCCGTGAACTGCTGCGCGCCGTTCACACTGAGGTTCGCGGGGTTCGGCGTGACGGTGATGCTCGCGAGCGGACCCGCGCTGACGTTCACCGTCGCATTTCCGGCGATCGCGCCACTCGACGCTTGCACGGTATTGGTGAACGTACCCGGAAGTGTGCCGGCGGCGAACAGACCGCTCGCGCTGATCGCGCCGCCGCTCGCGACCACTGACCAGACGGGCGCGATCGCAACGACGTTGCCGCTCGCGTCCTTGCCCACGGCCGTGAACTGCTGCGTGCCGCTCACACTGAGGTTCGCGGGGTTCGGTGTGACCGTGATGCTCGCGAGCGGACCGGCGCTGACATTCACCGTCGCGTTTCCGACGATCGCGCCGCTCGACGCTTGCACGGTGTTCGTGAACGTGCCGGGCAGTGTGCCGGCGGTGAACAGACCGCCCGCGCTAATCACGCCGCCGCTTGCGACCACTGACCACACGGGTGCGATCACGACAACGTTGCCGATTGCGTCTTTTCCGGTCGCGATGAACAACTGCGTTGCGTTGACCCCGATGCTCGCAGGATTCGGCGTAACTACGATGCTCGCGAGCGGGCCGGCGAGTACCGTCACGCTCGCAAATCCGGTGATGCCGCCACTCGAGACCTGGATCGTGTTCAGATAGCTGCCGGGAATCGTCCCAGCCGTGAACAGTCCTGAGATTCCGTTGATTGCGCCGCCGCTCGCGACCACCGACCATGCCGGCACAATCGCAACGGTGTTGCCGAACGCATCCTTGCCCACCGCGCTGAACAGCTGCGTCGCATCAATGACAAGACTGACCGGATTCGGCGTCACTACGATGCTCGCGAGCGCGCCGGCGCTCACATTCACCGTCGCGAATCCCGAGATCGCGCCACTTGTGGCCTGAATCGTGTTCGCGAATGCGCCCGGCAGCGTACCGGCGGTGAACAACCCCGTACCGCTGTTGATCAGACCGCCGCCCGCGACGACCGACCAACTCGGCGAGACCGCGATGACGTTGCCACTCGCGTCCTTGCCGATCGCGGTAAACTGCTGCGTCGCGTTGATTCCAAGGTTCGCAGGATTCGGACTCACCGTCAGAGTCGCGAGCGGACCCGCAAGAACATTTACCGTGGCAAATCCGGTTATGCCGCCGCTTGTGGCCTGCACGGTCTGCACGAATGCGCCGGGCAGGGTGCCCGCCGTAAACAGACCGGTGCCGCTGTTGATCAGCCCGCCGCCGGCGACCACCGACCACGTCGGCGTGATCGCGACGACATTGCCGCTCGCATCTTTTCCGACGGCAACAAAAGCCTGAGTGCCGCCGATCGCCAGCGTCGCCGGATTTGGCGTCACGGTGATCGTGCTGAGCGCACCAGCCACGATGTTCACGGTCGCGAATCCCGAGATCGCGCCGCTCGTCGCCTGGATGGTGTTTGCGAACGAGCCGGGCAGCGTCCCAGCTGTGAACAACCCGGTGCCACTGTTGATGAGACCGCCGCCTGCGACAACAGACCAAATCGGCGCGGTCGGCACGACGTTGCCGCTCGCATCCTTCCCAACGGCAACGAATTGCTGCACGCCGCTAATGCCAAGATTCGCCGGGTTCGGACTCACGGTGAGCGTGGCGAGTGGCCCAGCGGCCACGTTCACTGTGGCGAAGCCGGTGATCGCGCCACTCGTCGCTTGCACCGTATTGACGTAAGCGCCCGGCAGAGTACCCGCGGTGAACACACCGGCACCGGTGATCGCGCCGCCGCCGGCGACGACCGACCACGTGGGCACGATCGCTATCACATTTCCAAACGCGTCTCGTCCAATCGCTGTGAAAGGTTGTGATCCGTTGATGATGAGGTTCGCCGGATTCGGCGTGATCGTGATGCTCGCGAGTAGGCCGCCGCTGACGGTGACCGTCGCGACGCCTGTGAGACCCCCGGCCGACGCATGCACCGTGTTGTTGTACGTGCCCGGCAGCGTGCCCGCGGTAAACGAACCCGATCCGCCGTTGATCGATCCGCCGCCCGCGACGACGGTCCAAACCGGAGTGATCGGTATTAAATTGCCGCTCGCGTCTCTTCCGATGGCGGTGAACTGCTGGCTTGCGTTGATACCGATATTCGCGATCCCCGGTGTCACGGTGATACTCGCGAGCGCTCCCGCACTAACCGTCACGGACGCGAAACCGGAAATGCTTCCGCTCGTCGCCTGAATTGCGTTGGCGTACGTGCCAGCGATCGCACCGGCCGTAAAGAATCCGGATCCGCCGACGATGGATCCGGCAGCGGTATTCACGACGGACCAGATAGGCACGATCGGAACAACGTTGCCGAACAAGTCTTTCCCGACTGCAGTGAATTGCTGTGCGGCGTTAACCGCGAGCGCGGCCGGATTCGGAGTGATGGTGATCGTCGCGAGCGCGCCCGAGGTGACAATCACGCTGGCGAACGCGGACAGGCCGGCGCTCGTCACCTGCACGGTGTTCACATACGAACCGGGAACCGTGCCGGAGGTGAACAAGCCGCTCGCGCTGCCGATCGTGCCCGCGGCGATGTTCAGCACTGACCAGACCTGCGTGCTGGGGACGACATTTCCTCCAGCATCTTTTGCAATCGCGGTGAACTGCTGAGTCGCATTCAGGCTCAGAACGGTCGAAACGGGCGTAATGACAAGACTCACCACACCGCCTGAAAGCACCGTTACGGTCGCAGTGCCGGTGATTCCGCCGACCGATGCCCGCACGGTGTTCGTAAACGTTCCGCTCGTGTTCGCGGCAGTGAAGAGTCCTGAACTCGCATCGATCGAGCCGCCGCCATTGATGGCGGTCCAGACTGGCGTGATCGGGACCGGGTTGTGATTCACGTCCTGCCCGACCGCCGTGAACAGCTGCTTGCCGAGCATGGCGATCGTATCAGGTGTCGGGCTTACGACGATGTACGCGAGCGGCCCGGCCGTGACAGTCACACTGGCGAATCCCGACACGCCGTCCGTGCTCGCTTCGATCGCGTTGGGATAATTTCCGGGAACGATGCCTGCGACGAACACACCAAGACTATTGATCGTTCCGGCAATGATGTTCGTGACACTCCAAACCGGTGAGACGGCAACGTGGTTGCCTTCAGCGTCCGTTCCCAGCGCGGTGAACTGTCGCGACGTGCCGACAGCGAGGGTGTCTGGATTTCGCGCGACCGTTATCACCGAGAGGCCTATCGGCCCCGTTGGCAGCCGGACAAAGTGCTCGCACGAGGCGAACACGAGTGCGCAACATGCGAGAGTCGCCAGCAGGTTCTTTCTCATCGGCGAATCGCGGTTCTGCTCGCAACCTGCATCTGCGTCACTGCTGTCGAAGAGTTACCGACTGCCTTTCCGACTCGAAAGCTGGAGGCGCGGGCGTAACTCGTGTATCACTCAATCGGGCGAAAGAAGACCTAACGCTTGCGGCGTATGCCGATCAGATTCGCACTTCCTACTTTCGGAGACGCAACATGAGTCGGAGTTCAGCGAGCCGCGGCCGGATGATGCGCATCGTCGTCGCGACACTAGTGGGATGCGTGATCGGCGTCGGGGCAGATCGTCTCGCATTTGCCCAGCAGCCGGGCATCAAACGGACCGAGTTATTGCGTACGGATTCGCCGTCGAATCCGGGATACGAGGTGGTGATGGCGATCGCCGAGATTCCCGCGGGTGCGACGGCGGGCCGGCACCGCCACAACGGAATCGAAATCGGCTATGTGCTCGACGGTGCGGTCACGCTCGAACATGACGGCGAAGCGACGCGCTCGCTAAAGGCCGGGGACGCATTCAAGAACTCCCCGGGAATTCACAACGCAACGAATAACGGCAAGAATCCGGTGAAGATTCTTGCCGTCTATATCGTCGAGAAAGGGAAGCCGTTAGCGGAGCCCGCTCCGCAGTCCCGCGATCATCTTCGGCAACGCGCAACGCCGTTACTGAGGTCTACCTATCGCCGCTCTGAGTAACGCCAGATTCTGTGCCGATCCCGTAAACAGATTTTCCGGATACGCGCGATGGCGCGCCATGCCCGCATAAATTTCGGCCTGTTCATACTTGTTGAGGCCGAGACCCGCGAGATACTGCAGGCGAAGATTCTTGTCGAGATTGAGCTGCGCGTCGGAGAGCCAGTCGTGCAGTTCTTTCTCGCCGCCGGTGTACGTGCCGAGCAGGTCGATGGCCGAGCTAATGCCGATCTCGCGCAGCGACTGCGCGACGATCGCGAACTGCGGGCTCTCAAGTCGCGCCTGCATCGAGTCCACGTCGATCGTGTTCGGTTCGGATTGGCGGCCCATCAGCACCACATCGTATCCGGCGCCGTTATAGTTGTTGGCCCACACGATGCCGCCCGGGAACGCCTGCAGAAACGACGCGATCTCACTCTTTACCGCAGGCGTGCCTGCTTCGTACAGCTGCACGAACACCGTCACCACGCCGCCCGGATTCAGGTGCGACTTCGCGAGCTCCCAAAATTCCTTCGTGTAAAGATTCGCGGCGCCCTTTACCCACGGGTCAAAGGGATCTGATGTGATCGCGTCGAACTTCTCAGTTGTCGTTCCGAGAAAATGCCGCGCGTCGTCGATCTGCACGTGCACCTTCGGATTCTTGATCACGTTGTAGTTGAACGCGCCGAAATACTTCGACGCGACCTGTGGAACCAGCGGTTCGATCTCCGCAATTGTCACGCGTTCCACGAGCGGACTGATGCTCACGGCGCCAGCCGTCACCCCCGCGCCGCAGCCGATCACGAGCACCGAACGCGGGTGCGTGGGAACAAGCGTTGTGAAATGGCCGAGCATGCGCTGCAGCCGCATATCCTGCGGCTCGCTCGAGGCCTGAACCTTGCCGGCGTTGTGATAATTCACGACGCCGTTCGAGAGGACCGAGACGGCGGGCGAAGAATTCATGCCCTCGCCCCAGTAGACAAACTCGCCGTGGTTGAAATAGCGTGGCGAGCTGAAGCGGCCATAGGCCACGAGCAGGGCCGGAGGCGGATTCACGGTTGTGGCGCACAAGACAGCGATGAAAGCGATGATAGCGCTCCACCCAACACTCTTCTTCACCGAGTTCGCGTCGGACGACTCACCGAATATCGGCATCAGCATCAGCCAGGCGCCGATCGCCGAAAGTGCGATGAGCAGTTGCTGCGCGTGCTGCGTGCCGATCCAGGCGATGAGAATGAGACTCGAAACGAGTGCACCGATGATGGCGCCGACGGTGTTCGCGGCATACACGCGACCAACCATCCGCCCTGCGTCCTGTCCGGGCGACGCAACGGATGCAAGCGCGAGCGGGAAACTCGCTCCCCAAAGAATCGCGGCGGGAAGTATGGCCCACGCGCAGCGGACGAAATCGATCTGGAACTGAAACCACGGACGCGTGGTCAGCTCTGGATTCGTTGGCCAGTACGGAAGCTCGGTCGTCACCTGCCACGCCGTCCACGCGATGGCAGCTATCAGGAGCAGCTGCACGATTCCCAGCGCGAGTTTCGGCCGCGCGAGCTGGCGCGCCGCAAACGAACCCACGCTGCTGCCGAGCCCGATTCCGATGAGGAACACCGAGAGGATGATCGAGAACGTATACGTCGTCCCGCCGAGCAGCAGCGTGAACAGGCGCGTCCAAATCACTTCGGCGCCGAGCGCCGTCATACCGGAAATCGCAATCGCGATGTAGACGAGATTGGTTCCCGCGGGACTCTCGGTGCTCACGGGCGCCGCGTCTGAATCGCCGATGCTCGCGGGCGTGACCTTCGAAAGCGAGAACGCGATCGCCGCGACGATGATATTAAGCGCCACCGCGAAAAAAGTCGTCGTTTGCACATCGAACTTGCGCAGCAAATAAAAGCCGGTAACGATGCAGCCGATCACCGCCCCCGCAGTGTTTCCTCCGTAAAAGAATCCGAGCCAGCTCACGCCGGTCTTGGATGTCTCGACCCAGCGCGCGATCGCCGGAAGCGTCGCGCCCATCGCGAACGTCGGAGGCAGCAGGCAGATTGCCGCGACGACGCCGCGGAGCAGGAAGCCCGGCATGCCATGCCCCGCGATCGTCAGATACACGGATCCCGCAATCGGCAGCAGGACGAGCGCGAGAAGTCCAAACGCGCCAACGCCGAGTTCCAGCACGGCATACACCTTCAGCGGATGATGCGTTCGCGAAACCACTCGGGAAAGCATCAAGCTGCCGACGCACATGCCGCCCATGAACGTGCCGAGCAGCACGCCGAGCGACACCGCACTCGATCCAACGGAGAGCTGCAGCATCTCGAACCAAACAATCTCGTAGATCAGCGCGGCGCAGCCGCTGCCCACGAACAGCACGAGGAGGAGCGGGAGCAATCGGTCCGTGGCGGACTTCGCCGCCATGTGTGATCCGGAATTATTCATAAGAGCTAAAACGCAGTTCGGGGAGCGATCGTTGGGAAAATCGGGTGGGGGCCCGGTTAGCGGAGATTGTAGAGTTTCACTGCGTTTCCGCCAAAAATCGCGGCGCGGTCTGCGTCCGAAACGTTGATCGCGTTGAGCGCGTTCACCATCAGCGGGATGCTGCCAATCGCGTGGGGATAATCGCTTCCCGCGAGAATGTGATCAGCGCCGGCGAAGTTGATCGCCAGCTCGATCGCGCGCGGATTGAAATTGACCGTGTCGTAGTACCAGTGCTTCAGATACTCGCTCGGCAGCTTCGTGATATTCGCGCGACACTCCGGGAACGCCTCGTATCCGCGATCGAGACGCTCGGCCAGGTACGGCAGGGCTCCTCCGAGATGACTCGCGACCCACTTGATGCGCGGAAAGCGCTCGTTCACGCCGGCGTACACGAGATGCGCGGCTGCGATCGTCGTGTCGAACAGAAATCCGACGAGCGGCATCAACCAGAACTTCTGCATCGCGTCGACGTTGATCGGATTCGTCGGGTGGATGTGCAGCACGGCGCCGAGCTCGTTGGCTGCTTCGTAGAGCGGCCAGTAGCGCTCGTCGGCCAGGGCGACGCCGTTCACATTACTGAACAGCATCGCACCCGGAAATTTCAGCTGCTCCACCGCACGGCGGAACTCAACAACTGCTGCTTTCGGATCGTTCAGCGGCAGTGTGGCGTACGCCGCGAAACGCGGGCTGCGCTCCTGTACGTCCTTCGCGAATTCGTCGTTCACGAGGCTCGCATATTTCACGGCGCGGGCGGGCGTCTCGACGTGCGTGCCGGGCGTGGTGAGTGAAACGATTTGCTTGGTCACGCCTTCTTTCTCAAGCACGTCCTGCCGGTAGGCGATATCGCGATGCCCCGGAACGGCGGTGTTGTAATCGCCGGGGTAGTGCAGTTCGGGATTTCCGTCGGCGTCGATCTTGACGGTCACGGCGCTCTCACCGGAGCGGAGGGCCGCCATGTATTTCGGCGGGTAGTAGTGGTTGTGTACGTCGACGATTCTCACTCGGAGAAACTCCTGATTTTCTGGTGTGGTTTTCGTGCCCAAATGTAGTAGACGGGGAGGCCGAGCAGAACGAAAAGAATTCCGCTGATGCTCTCAGTTGGCTGCGCCACAATCTGATTGAGGACAATTGCGGCCGTCGATATCACGAAGACGGCCGGAAGGACAGGGTAGCCCCACACCCGGTACGGTGGCGCGTAGTCCGCGCGGCGCCGCAGCAAGAACAGCGCCGCGGCCAGCATTCCAAAGAAGATCCACTCGGTATACACCACGCGTGTGAACAGCGCGCGATACGACCCGCTCGCCACGAGAACGCACGACCAGGCGGCCTGCAGTACGATCGCGCGGTGCGGCGTGCGAAACGTGGGATGCACCGCGCCGATCCACTTGAAGAGCACGCCGTCGTTGGCCATCGCGAGGTAGACGCGCGGACCAGCGAGGATCACGCCGTTCATCCCGCCGAGTGTCGAAAGGATGACGAGCGCGGACATGATCTGCGCGCCATGTCCGCCGACAGCCGCGTCGGCAAAATCGGCAGCGACTCGCGTCGATTGCGCGACGGTTGCGAGCGGCAACACGCGCAGATACGCGGCGTTCAGCGCCACGTACAGCACGGTAACCGTGAGCGTTCCGGCAACGAGGGCGCGCGGGATCGTGCGCGTGGGATCGATCGTTTCCTCTGCCGAATATGAAACCATGTGCCAGCCGCCGAACGCGAACAGGCCGGCGATCATGGCGAGCACGAAATTGCGAGCGGTCGGCAGCGCGGTCGGCAGCGCGCTCGGCAGCGCGATAGGCAGCGAAGTCACGGGCGCGACTGAGTGGTTCGAGAATGCACCGTTCACGCCGGACGCGAACGTGAATGCGATTCCAATGATCAGCACGATCGCAAGAACTTTGATCGTCGTGAGCGCAGCCTGCACCGCGCTGCCTTCGCGAACGCCTCGATAATTCACAGCGGAGAGGAGCAGCACCGCGGTGATCGCCACCGCGCGGGTTCCGATATCGTCGAGTGGAACGAACGTCCCCACGTATCGCGCAAACACCATCGCAATCACCGCGACGATCCCGGAGTGCATCGTCCAGAACATCGCCCAGCCCCAGAGAAACGCGACGGCAGGCGAGTACAACTCGCGCAGATAGACGTACACGCCGCCCGTCCGCGGCCACGCGGATGCGAGTTCGGCGATCACCAGCGCGCCGATCAGCGTGAGTAATCCGGATGCTCCCCACACGAGCAGCACGCCCGCGACCGACGGCACCTGCGCGGTGACCGCCGAGGGCTGTACGAAAATCGACGCGCCGATGATGATGCCCACCACCATCGTCGTCGCGCGGAAGAATCCGATGCTGCGGCGAAGTTCCATGAGAGGGCGTAATATAGGGGCACCAACCATGCGCCGATTAACCTTTCCGCACCCTCTCACGCTGCTCACCTGCTGCGTCCTGCTCGCCGGCCTGTTGAGTTACGTGCTGCCTGCCGGGAAGTACGATCGCCACGATGATCCCGCGACTGGGCGGAGCGTCGTCGTCGCCGGCACGTATCACGCGGTGCCCGCGGCTCCGGTTGGATTCTTCCAGACGCTCGTCGCGATTCCGAAAGGGCTGATCGATGCCGCGTCGGTCATCTTTCTTGTGTTTCTCGTGGGCGGCGCGTTCACAGTCGTCGATCATACGGGTGCGCTGCGGCAGGCGGTTGGCGTGCTTGTCACACGATTGGGCTCGGGTGAAATAATTGTCATTCCCGTGGTGAGTCTTCTATTCGCGACCGCCGGTGCGCTCGAGAACATGCAGGAAGAGATCATCGCGCTCGTGCCGGTGCTCCTCTTGCTCTGCCGCCGCATGGGATTCACACCCCTCACCGCGGTCGCCATGAGTCTCGGCTCCGCGATGGTCGGGTCGGCGTTCAGTCCGATCAATCCGTTCCAGGTGGGGATCGCGCAGAAACTCGCCGGGCTGCAGCTCCTGTCGGGCTCGGCATTTCGCATGGTGTTCCTTGCGATCGCTCTCGCGCTCTGGATATGGGGCACCATGCGCAACGCGCGCCGGACTCGTGTCGTGAAGGAAACTGCAGATGCTTCCGAGCTGTTCGCCACGTTCGACGCGCGCCGCATCGGCGTACTCGGAATCGTGCTCGCCGCATTCGCGATTTTTCTTGTCGGAGTGATGCGCTACGGCTGGGATTTCGATCAGATGTCCGCCGTGTTTCTTCTGATGGGAATCGTCGCCGGACTCGTCGGCGGTCTCGGCGTCACCGGAACTGCGGACAGTTTTATTGAAGGATTCAAATCGATGGCGTTCGCCGCCATGCTGATTGGATTCGCACGCGCGGTGTTCGTGGTGCTGGATCAAGGGCATATCATCGATACGATCGTCCACGCGTGCGTGACGCCGCTCTCCACGCTGCCCGTGTCGCTCGCCGCACTTGGCATGATCGCATTTCACACACTCGTGCATTTTCCGGTGCCCAGCGTGAGCGGGCAGGCGGTGCTCACCATGCCGGTGCTCGTGCCGGTGTCTGATCTGCTCGGACTGTCGCGTCAGGTCACAGTGCTGGCGTACCAATACGGAGCAGGGATGGGCGAGTTCCTCACACCGACGAACGGCGCGCTGATGGCGATACTCGTCGCGTCGCGCGTGAAATTCGAGGAGTGGCTCAAGTTCTGCGTGCCGCTCTATCTCCTCCTGCTTGGCGTCGGCGCCGCCGCCGTGCTCACAGGAATCGCCACGGGGTTGAAGTAGTCTGTACCTCGCCGCAACTTAGGGCCGCAACTTAGGCGGCGTTGCCCGACGATCAACCCTCTGGAGACCGCTCAATGGCTCACGCGCCGCTTCCGCTCGCGCCGCGAAAGTTTCTCGAAACCGGACGCACCGATGCATGGTGGCTTCGACCGGTTTTGACCTTTGCCACCCTCGCGATATTCGTTGGCTACTCAACATGGGCGGCATTTCAGGGCAATCATTACACGTTCGGGCCGTACCTCTCGCCGTTCTATTCGCCCGAACTCTTTGGCGACTCGCCGCACGCCCTGTTCGGGCCCAAGCCGGGATTCTGGCCGTCGTTCCTTCCGTTCTCGCCCGCGCTGCTGATTCTCTGGGCGCCCGGCGGATTTCGCTTCACCTGCTACTACTATCGCGGCGCGTATTACAAAGCGATGTGGGCGGATCCCATCAACTGCTCCGTTGGAGAACCGCGCGCATCGTATCTCGGAGAGCGCTACTTCCCGCTGATCCTGCAGAACGTTCACCGCTACTTTTTGTATCTCGCGATTCCTTTCTTGTTCGTCCTCGCGAAAGATCTCTATGACGCGTTCTGGTTCACCGACGCAACGGGGGTGACAACCTTTGGCATGGGCGTGGGCACGCTCGTACTCGCCGCGAATCTCGCGCTGCTCAGTTCCTACACGTTCGGCTGTCATTCATTCCGCCACTTGATCGGCGGAATTCTCAATAAGCTGAGCGATCGCCCGATGCGAAAGAAGGCATACGATTGTTCCTCCTGCCTGAACGGCGTGCACGAGCAAATCGCATGGTCGAGCCTCGTGATGGTCGGCTTTGCGGATCTCTACATTCGCATGTGCTCGATAGGCGCTTGGCACGACTGGAGGATGTTCTAAATGGCCGAGTACGAATCGTTCGAGCACGACGTACTCATTGTCGGTGCCGGTGGCGCGGGGCTGCGCGCAGCAATCGGAGCCGCCGCCGGCGGAGTGAGCGTAGGTGTCGTGACGAAATCACTGCTGGGCAAGGCGCACACCGTGATGGCGGAAGGCGGTGTGGCCGCGGCCCTCGGCAACGTCGACGATCGCGACAACTGGCGTGTGCACTTCGCCGACACCATGCGAGGCGGTCAGTATCTGAACAACTGGCGCATGGCCGAGATCCACGCGACCGAAGCGCCGGCACGCGTGAACGAGCTCGAGGCGTGGGGCGCGGTGTTCGACCGCACGCCCGAGGGGAAAATCAGTCAGCGCAACTTCGGCGGCCACCGGTATCCTCGTCTGGCGCACGTTGGCGATCGCACGGGTCTTGAGATGATCCGGACGCTGCAGGATCACGCGATTCATCTCGGCATCGATGTGCACGCCGAGGTTTCGATCGTGTCGCTGCTGCGCGACGGCGCGCGAATCGTCGGCGCGTTCGCGTACGATCGTGAGCGGGGGCGCTTCAAGGTGTTCACGGCGAAAGCGGTGGTGCTTGCGACCGGCGGCGTCGGGCGCGCGTACAGTATCACGAGCAACAGCTGGGAGTACACGGCCGACGGGCAATCACTTGCCTATAACGTCGGCGCGGCGCTGCAGGATATGGAATTCGTTCAGTTTCATCCCACCGGCATGGTGTGGCCTCCGAGTGTGAAGGGGCTGCTCGTGACCGAGGGAGTGCGCGGTGAGGGCGGCGTGTTGCGCAACAGCGAAGGGCGCCGCTTCATGTTCGACGACATCCCTGAGAACTACCGCAACCAGACCGCCGACAGCGAAGACGAGGGATGGCGCTACACGCAGGGCGACAAGACTGCGCGCCGTCCACCCGAGTTGCTGACGCGTGACCACGTTGCCCGCTGCATCAACCGCGAAGTAAAGGCCGGGCGGGGCAGCCCGCACGGCGGCGTGTACCTCGACATTGCGTGGATCAAGGAAAAAATTCCGAACGCCGCCGAGGCAATCAAGCGAAAGCTGCCGAGCATGTACCATCAGTTCAAGCAGCTCGCCGACATCGACATCACGAAAGTGCCGATGGAGATCGGACCCACGACGCACTACATGATGGGCGGCATCTCGGTGGATGGCGATACGCAGATGACCTCGGTGCCCGGACTCTTTGCCGCTGGGGAATGTGCGGCCGGACTTCACGGCGCGAATCGCCTCGGCGGCAACTCTCTTTCCGATTTGCTCGTGTTCGGCAAACGAGCGGGCGAGCATGCTGCCACGTTCGCAAAGGCGAACGGAGCAGGGCGCGTCGACGGCGCGGAGGTGGATGCGGCAGCGCGCGAAGCGCTCGCGCCGTTTGAACGCGGCGGCGGCGAGAGTCCGTTCCATGTTCAGCACGAACTCCAGTCGATGATGCAGCAGCTCGTCGGCATTGTGCGCACGGCTGAGGAAATGACGATGGCACTCGGCAAGCTCGGCGGCCTGCGCGAGCGCGCGGCGAAAGTCGGAGCGGAAGGAAATCGTGAATACAATCCGGGCTGGCACACGGCCATCGACTTGAAAAACCTCCTGATGATTTCGGAGGCGATCACGCGCGCGGCGCTCGAGCGCACCGAAAGCCGCGGCGGACACTTTCGCGACGATTTTCCGGACAAGGATCCTGCGCAGGCCACGTTCAATATCAAAGTGCAGCGGGGCGCCGACGGCTCAATGGTCCTGAGCCGCGAGACGATTCCGCCGATGCCGGCGCATCTCCAAGCGTGTGTCGAGGAGCAGAAACAATGAGCACAGCCACATTTCGGCTCTTTCGCGGCGGCAACGGCACGGGAGAGATGAAGGACTACACGACCGAAGTTACAGAAGGCATGGTCGTGCTCGACGCCGTGCACGGCATCCAGTCCGATCAAGCCAGCGATTTGGCCGTGCGCTGGAACTGCAAAGCCGGGAAATGCGGTTCGTGCTCGGCGGAGATCAACGGAAAGCCCCGGCTCATGTGCATGACGCGGCTCAACGAACTCGATCTCACGAAGCCGGTGACCGTCGAGCCGATGAGAACTTTCCCGCATGTGCGCGATCTTGTGACCGACGTGAGCTGGAACTATCGCGTCAAGAAAAAGATCAGGCCATTTTCCCCGCGCCCAGCTGATGCGCCCGACGGCACCTGGCGGATGCAACAGGCCGACGTGGATCGCGTGCAGGAATTCCGGAAGTGCATCGAGTGCTTCCTCTGCCAGGACGTATGCCACGTGCTGCGCGATCATCACAAGGAAGAGAGTTTTATTGGCCCGCGATTCCTCGTGCACGCGGCGGCGCTCGAAATGCACCCGCTCGACACCCTCGATCGCACGGAAGAGCTCAAGGAGGCACACGGGATCGGCTACTGTAACATCACAAAGTGCTGTTCGAAGGTTTGCCCGGAGAACATTCACATCACAGACAACGCTATTATTCCATTAAAGGAACGCGTTGCCGACCAGTTCTACGATCCCGTGAAGGCACTCGTGAGACTCGTGCGAGGAAAGAAGTCGTAGTGTTCGAACTCAAGACGCTCACGGCGGCGGCCATCCCGCGCGCGCTCGAGCGGGCCGAGCACTATCGGCTATTGAATGAGCCGTGGGCGGCGGAGAGCATTTGTCTCGACATTCTGGGAGTCGAGCCCGGGCACCAGCACGCGCTGAAAGTGTTGCTCCTCGCGCGCGCCGATCAGTTCGCGCACGACACGGGCGGAGCAGTCCTGGGCGCGAAAGATGCGCTCGCGAAGCTCACGAGCGAGTACGAGCGGGTGTACTACTCTGGATTGATTCTCGAGCGGCGCGCAAAAGCGCGGCTCGATCAGCGGGCGCCCGGGGCGGGCTTCGTGGCGTACGAGTGGCTGCGCGAAGCCATGAGTTGGTACGAGAAGGCCGAGGCGCTGCGGCCAGCGGCGAACGACGATGCTCTGCTCAGGTGGAATACGTGCGCGCGGATGCTCAATGAGCGGGCGGATATTATGCCGCGGCATGATGACCATCATGGCCACACGATCGGAGAATAAATCACTGCGGGTACACGGTCTTCGGTTTTCGGTGATCGGCAAGCAATCGGACCCGCGCGAAGTGTTCTCGCGCGGGTCCGATTTGTTTTCCGACTACCGATAACCGAGAACCGTGTACCCTCGGTTTTCGTCGTTACCGCTCGCCCATCCAAACATCCTCCATCACCACAATCGGCTTCGTGAACGTCTTCCCGTCGACCGTGAGCGTCGCCGTGTAGGTCCCCGGCTGCAGTCCGCCAGCAGCGCCGCGTCCGCCGCCGCCGCCACGGCCAGTCAGAGCGACCGTGCACGACGGATCCGGCGCAGCGCCGGCACCTGCCGCACGTCCACCACCACCGCCACCACCGCCGCCGCCGCCACCAGCAGCAGCGCCGGCAACCAGTGGCTCAACCAGCGACCACTGCACTCGGTGAATACCTGCGCCTGCTGCGCCAGTGGTGCGGCAGAGCGCGCGGCCCGATGCATCGGAGACCTGAACCGTCACGCTGCTCGCGGCCGACTTGAGGTAGTAGTTGATTGCCGTTCCTGCCGGCGCATTCTCACCAACGTACAGATGCTGCCCTGCGAGTTGCTGCGTTGCCTGGAAATCACGCTTGTATGCAACCGCCGGACGAACATCAAACAGATAGGCATCCATCGCCTGCACGGCAGGCGTAAACTGCTGGAGAGCAGTGACGTCCTCGCCGATCCAGATGCTGCGGCCGTGCGTCGCGATGATTGCGTCGCCGTCGCGCGGGTGGATGTAGATGTCATCTGTGCGAACGGTCGGATAATTGTTCATGAACTTCTCCCAAGGCGCGCCGCCATTGAGCGAAACGAACAAACCGAATTCCGTGCCGACATACAGAAGATTTTTGTTCTTCGGATCTTCGCGAATCACTTGCACGTTGCCCGATGCAGGCAAATCGTTTGCGATGCTCTGGAACGTCTTGCCGAAATCGTGCGTGACGAAGACGTACGGGTGGAGATCGTCGCTGCGATGGCCGTCTACCGAGACATACGCCGTCGCCGCATCGAAATGCGACGCGTCGACGCGCGAGATCCAGAACGGATCATCGTTCGTGAGCGAACCAGCGGGCATGCCCGGAAGATTCTTGCCGACTTCGCTAAACGTCAGCGCGCCGTCACGGCTCACCTGAAGCATTCCATCATCTGTGCCGGCCCACACCACACCCGGCGTCACCGGCGATTCGGAAATCGCAATGATCGTGCTGTACGCCGAGAGACCGTCGTTCTTCGAGAGCTGTGTCTTGTCGCCCGCGACCCCCATGACGGTGATCTTGCAGCGATCCACCTGCCTCGTGAGATCCGCGCTCGCGACGTACGTGTCGCCGCGATTGTACGATTTGAAGAGGCGATTGCCCGCGTACCAGAGAATGCTCGGGTTGTGCGGTGAGAGCATGAACGGCGTGTTCCAGTTGAAGCGATACGCGTCGCCAGCCTGCGAGTTGATCGTGTTGCCCTGGCCAGCACCACCGCCACCACCGCCACCACCGCCACCACCGCGTCCGCCGCCGACTGCGCGGCCGTCCTGGCACGTGGCGCCAGTCGTGACATTACCACCGCGTCCAGCACCGCCGCCCATGGGCGTCGGGCGGATGCTCTTCGATGTTCCCGCCTTGAAGTCGTAGCGATTGGTGCCGCCGTCTTGTGATTCCGTGTAGACGACGTGGAAGTCCGTCGGATCGGCAGCCGTTTGGAAACCGTCGCCGCCGCCGAGCAGATACCACTGCGAGTTCGCGATACCGCGCACCGTGCGCATCGAACTCGGGCCGCCCCATGGATTGTTGTCTTGCAGGCCCGTCTGCACGTGATATGGCCTGCGCATGTCCGCGGTGACGAAGTACGCGAGTCCCGTCGCCATGATGTTCACGAAATCCCAGTTCTTTCCCTGATCGTAGGAAACGTCGAAGCCACCGTCGTTTCCCTCCATGATGTGATTCGAGTTCTTGGGATCGATCCAGATCGCATGCTGGTCAACGTGACCCGGCTCGCCGTAGCCGCCGGCCGCGTCGAGTGTCGCAAAGGTTTTTCCGCCGTCGAGCGACTTCGCCACCGGAAGGCCGGCGACGTAGATGTTGTTGTCGTTCTGCGGATCCACGCGGATTTGGCTGAAATACATCGGGCGTGCGTCGCAGTTGCTCATGAGCTTCCACGTGCGACCGCCGTTGTCGGAGCGAAAAATACCGGTCGACAGATTGAGCTCTGGAGCTGGCGCACCGGACGCCAGTGCTCCGGGGGACGCATTGTTGCACCAGTCGTATCCGCCGCGGCCGCCACCCTGCGGCGCTGGAACATCCGCTCCACCAACCGGCGCTGCTGGCGCGCCCCGGCCGCCAGCGCGACCACCGCCGAGCGGCTCGCCGGACGAACCCGCCTCGATCTGCGCGTAGACAACATTCGGATTCTTCTGATACACCGAGAGCGCGATGCGGCCGTACGTTCCCGGCGGCAGTCCGTTGCCGGTGATCTTCGTCCACGACTTGCCCGCGTCCGTCGTCTTCCAGATCGCGCTGTTCGGACCGCCGCCGTTGAAGCAGCACGCCGTGCGGCGACGCTCGTAACTCGCCGCGTACAGCACGCTCGGATTTGATTCGTCCATCGTGAGATCGGAGAAACCCGTGTTCTCATCGATGTACTTGATCTTGTTCCAGGTCTTGCCGCCGTCGGTCGTCTTGTAGATGCCGCGATCCGGCGAGGCTCCAAATAGATGGCCGTCCGCCGCGACGTATACGACTTCCGGATTTTTCGGATCGATCAGCACGCGGCTGATCGTCTGCGTCTCGCGCAATCCGATATGCGTGAAAGTCTTTCCGCCGTCGACGGTCTTGTACATGCCGTCGCCGAACGATGCGGTCTGACGATTGTTCGCCTCACCGGTGCCGATGTACACGATATCCGGGTTCGTCGGATGGATCGCCATCGCGCCGATCGACGCCGAGCCGTATGTCTCGAAGACCGGCTCGAACGAGGTGCCGTTGTTCAGCGAGCGGTAGACACCACCCACGGCATAGCCGAGGTAGATGATGTTCGGATTGCTCCGCGACACCTGGATGTCGTCGATGCGTCCGCCCATGCTCGCTGGTCCGATCGAGCGGAACCGGAAAGACTGCAGCAAGGGGTTCGCCGACCGATTGATCTCCGTGCTGTCGCGCATCGCGGCCGCCGCAACGCCGGCTCCGCCTCCCGCTGCTCCGCGGCCGGCGCGGCCAGCACGTCCGCCGCGCGCTGCGGCGGAATCCGGACGAGCGGCTCCGCCGGCCTGCGCGAGCACGATACTCGACGTGGCAAGAATGGCGGCGAGCGCAAACACGCCGCGTTTGGCATGAAGAACGAATTGCATGTTTCGATCCGGTAGGGGAGATTCCTTCTTCGCAGGGCAACCGCTTGCTGCAGACTACAACGCACGAACTTCGCCGAACGTGGGGCAACCGTAAGGGAGCTAATGACTTCTTGTCATCGTGCTGTCATGTTTATTTCCATGAAACATCGTCGGCTCCTCGCGGCGCTCGCTGCCGTATTCGCTTTCTCGAGTTCGTCGAGCGCTCTGGCGCAGGTGGCGCAGGTGGCGCAGGTGGCGCAGGGGATTCCGCCGCGCCTCGCCGACACCACCTTCTGGCGCCTCGTCACCGATTTCTCGGAGCCCGGCGGATATTTTCGCTCGGATAACTTCGTCTCGAACGAGACGATGTTTCAGTACGTTATCCCGACGCTCCAGAAAACGACGAAGGCGGGTGGCGTGTACCTCGGCGTGGGGCCCGACCAGAACTTCACGTATATCATCGCGCTGAAGCCGAAGCTCTCGTTCATCTTCGATATCCGCCGCGGCAATCTGCAGGAGCATCTGCTCTACAAAGCGGTGATCGAGATGTCGGATAATCGCGCGGACTTTCTCTCGCGACTTTTTTCCAGACCGCGGCCGGCTGGTCTCGATTCCACCGTGAGCGCGGACAGCATGCTGAACGCCTACGCGACCGTCCGCGTGAGCGACACGCTGTACCAGAGAAACCTGAAGGATGTGCGCGACTGGCTGATGAAGCATCACGGATTCGCGCTCGGCGACTCGGACGTCGTCGGAATCGAATACGTGTACTCGGCGTTCTCATCGGCCGGACCCGACCTCACGTACAACTTCGGCAACGCGAGAGGCGGCGGCGGATACGGCCGCGGCATGCCGACGTACGGGCAGCTCATGGTGCTCGACGACGGCGCTGGTACCCATCGAAGCTACATCGCGAACGAGGGTAACTATCGGGCGCTCCGCGAAATGGAAACGAACAATCTCATCGTGCCGCTCGTCGGGAACTTCGCTGGCGAGAAGGCCATTCGCACCGTGGGGAAATATCTGCGGGAACGGAACGCAATGGTCACGGCGTTCTACCTCTCGAACGTCGAGCAGTATCTCTGGAACGGGAGCGACGACGGAAAGAAGTTTTTCCTGAATGTCGCGACGCTGCCGCTCGACACGGCGAGCACTTTTATTCGCGCGGTGTTCGGAAATGGAGGCTATCGCGGCGGATTCGGCGCGCCGGGTGGCCTCATGGCGGGCTCCACGATTCTCGCCTCGATTCTCGATCAGTTGAAAGCGTTCAACGAGGGCAGGATTGTGAGCTATTACGACGTAATTCAAACGTCGAGATAGCGCTCCCCAACCGACGGACCGACTCATGCGTAATGTGTTCGAAGGAAATTCCCCACAAGGAGGCAGGATGTCTCGCAGGTTTGCCCTCACGCATCGCATCGCCGCCGCGGCGTTCGCCGTTGCCGCGCTGATTGCGCCGACGCATTCGGCGCGCGCGCAGCAGAAGAACGACGAGGAGTACACGAAGAAGATCAAGGAGTTCATGCGCGATCCGCGCATCACGACGGAACTCGTCGATCATCTTCCGGCATCGAGCACGGTGCCGACGCCGCTCAAGCATTTTGGACATATCATCGGCGCGTGGGGCATCCTCGATAAATCCGAGGACATGAATAAATACCTCGAGAAGATCGCCAAGGCCGCGCCGGCGCGCGCGAAGTACTGGACGATCGGCAAGTCCGAGGAAGGGCGCGACATGAGCGTGCTCGTCGTCGGCAGTGAGGACATCATCAAGAATCTCGACAAGTACAAAGAGCAGCTCGCGCGGCTCACCGATCCTCGCAAGACCACCGAGGCGGAAGCGCGCGTGATTATGAAGACCGCCAAGCCGATTTACTGGATCACGAGCGGCATGCATTCGCCCGAGACCGGCGGACCGGAAATGCTGATGGAGCTCGCGTACCGTCTCGTTGTGGAAGAGACGCCGTTTATTCAGGCGATTCGAAAGGACGTCATCACGATCATCACGCCGGTCGTCGAAACGGACGGACGTGAAAAGGTTGTGGACGCGTACAACTATTCGAAGGCACATCCGGGCGTGTCGCGCAACAACCTCATGATGTACTGGGGCAAGTATGTGCAGCACGACAACAACCGCGACGGCATGGGGCAGTTCCTCCAGCTGACGCGCCATATCGAGAAGTTCGGCAACGAGTGGCACCCGACGATTCTGCACGATCTGCACGAAGCGCAGACGCTGCTGTACGCCTCGACGGGAACGGGCCCGTACAACGACCAGCTCGATCCGATCACGATTGATGAATGGTGGACGCTCGCCGAAAACGATGTGATCGAAATGACGAAGCGCGGCGTGCCCGGCGTGTGGACGTATGGCTTCTACGACGGGTGGGTGCCGAACTACATGTTCTTCGTGGCGCACGCGCACAATGCGGTGGGGCGCTTTTACGAAGTGCAGAGCTACGGCCCGGATACGAGCACCGTGCGCATCACGCAGAGCAAAGAGTGGTTCCGTCCGAATCCGACGCCGGCGGTTGTGGCGTGGGGCCCACGGAGCAACACGAACATTCAGGAATCGGCGATTCTCTTCGCGCTCAGCCGCGTCGCGAAGGATCGCGATACGTATCTCGAAAATTATTGGATCAAGGCCAAGAACGCCGTTGCGAAGGGAGCGAACGGCCCGACGTACGCATGGGTGATTCCCGCCACGCAGCGCCGCAAGGCCGACGCGGCGGACGCCGTGAACGAGCTGCTCGACCAGGGCCTCGAGTTCCACAAGGCGACGGCGGATTTCAAAGCCGGCAACGTTTCCGTGAAAGCCGGCGACTACATCGCGCGCGGCGATCAGCCGTACCGCACGGTGGCCGATATCTATTTCGCGCTGCAGCGGTATCCGAAAGACAACCCGTCGCCGTACGATGACACGGGCTGGACGTTCCAGTATCTGCGCGACGTCGTGATCACGCCGATCACCGACAAGGGCGTGCTGACGCAGGCCATGACGCAGGTGAACAGCCATGTCACCGCGCCCGGCGGCATCACCGGCACGGGCGGCGTGATCGTTGTGGAGCACACGGGCGACAACAACCTGATCACGTTCCGCTACCATCTGAAGGATGTAAAGATGGCCGCGGCCGAAGATGATTTTGACGCGGGTGGTCACCACTTCCGCGCCGGCGCGATCGTGATTCAGAACGCGAACGCGACGCAGGTTGGCGCAGAGCTCACGAAGCTCGGCCTCTCCGGCTGGGCGATGGCCGCCGCGCCGGCGGTGAAGACGCACGATCTGGAAATTCCGCGCATTCTGTATTTGCACAGCTGGAATCGCACGCAGGATGAAGGCTGGGTGCGCGCCGCGCTCGAAACGTATGGCGTGCCGTTCACGTACACGGGCGACAAGGAACTCGCCCACATGCCGAACCTCCGCGCGAACTATGATGTCGTAATTTATCCGCACACCGGCGGCAACGCGCAGTCGAACGTGAACGGTGTTGCGATGACTGGCACGACTCCGGTGCCGTACAAAAAGACGGCGGAGACGCCGTCGTTCGGTACGCCCGATTCCACGGACGACATTCGCGGCGGAATGGGAATCGACGGCCTGATGAACCTGTACAAGTTCGTGCAGCAGGGCGGAACGCTGATCACGGAGGGCTCGACGTCGACGCTCTTCCCGGAATATCAGCTCATGCCGGGCGTGACCGTTGAAAATCCGCCGGCATTGTTTGCGCGCGGCACGATCGTGCGTGGCGTGATCACGGATATGAAATCGCCGCTCGCGTACGGCATCACCGATAAAGAACTCCCTGTGTACTTCAGTCAGGCACCGGTGCTGAACGCTGGTGGTGGCGGCGGACGCGGTGGACGTGGCGGCGGTGGCGCGAATTACGCGCAGAACACGCAGCCGATGGCCGGTGAGAATCAGGTTCCGATTTCGTCGATCGTTATCGGCGGCGCGGCACCTGACGCCGAGGCCGCTCCGGCTGGTGCAGCCGGAGGAGCCGGTCGTGGTGGCCGCGGTGGACGTGGCGGCGGTGGTGGTGGTGGTGCTGGCGGTGCTGCAGCAGCTCCGGGCGGCGCTCCGGCAGACGTCGCAGGATTCGGCGGCGGACGCGGCGGCGTTGATGCTTCGGTTCAGCAGCCGCGTGTCGTGATGCGATTCCCGACTGACACGACGCAGATGCTGCTCTCAGGCGCGCTGGCGGGAATGGAAGGGCTTTCGAACCGAGTTCAGCTGGTGGACTCGCCGATCGGGAAAGGACATGTGGTGTCGTTCGCCATTCGCCCGTACTGGAGATGGCAGACGCAGGGAACATATTTCCTTGGCTTCAACGCGATCATGAACTGGAATCACCTGGACGCTGGAAAGGCGGCACCGCCTGCGCAGCCATAATAATCCCCCCGCCGCAACCTTATTTTTCTGGAGGCAGAATGAAATCTCTTCGTCTTGCGTTCGCGAGCCTCGCCATTGCTGGCGTGCTCGCGGCGCAACAGCCCGCGACGCCGACGGTCAATCCGATCGCGGCCGGGTTCAAAGGCCGCATTCTCGGTGCGTCCCGGAACATCGCGCAGGCCTTCGATTCGATTCCGGAATCGAAGTTCGGGTACAAGCCCACGCCCGCGCAGCTCTCATTCGGATACATCGCCCAGCATATCGCGAGCGACAACTATCTTTTTTGTAACAATTTCGGCGCGAGCAAAGCGACCGGCATCGAAACCGACGCAGCGACGCCGGACTCGGTGAAGGCGAAGTGGCCCAAAGCCGATCTCGTCGCGAAGCTGAAGGCGTCCTTTGCGTTCTGCGCGCAGGCACTCGACCAGCTCACCGACGCGAGCATCGGGGAGAGCTTCGCGTTCACGAACAACGGCAACACGCGCAACATCGCGCGCATCAACATGGTGCTCGGACACGCGCTCGATCTGGCCGATCACTACAGTCAGCTGGCAAACTACATGCGCCTGAACAACATGATTCCGCCGTCGGCGCTCCCGAGGCCCGGCCGCGGCGGGAATTAGTTCGCAATATCAGTTGGTCCGAGTGCGTCGGCAGTTACTCGGCAGTTACTCGGCAGTTACTCGCTGGCAAAAAGTCGTCACGGTGATTCAATTGCGGCGCGCACGAATCGCGCATTCAATTACGCCGTGGCGACTTTTGCCGTGGCGCTCATCCTCAGATAAAACATGACCAAGTTCGCGAACAAACTTCTGTTCGTCGGCTACGGCGCTGTTGCCGAATGCACGCTGCCGATCCTCTTCAAGTACCTCGATATTGCTCCCGGTAACATCACGGTGATGGATTTCGAGGACCGCTCGAAAAAACTCGAACAGTTTACAGCGAAGGGCGTCAAGTTCGTCCGCGATCGCGTGACCAGGAAGAACATGGGCGCGCTCCTCGGCAAATATGTCGGCGCCGGTGACGTCATCATCGACCTCGCGTGGAATATCGACGCCTGCGAAATCCTCGATTGGTGCCACAAGCGCGGCGTGCTGTACGTCAACACGTCGACGGAGCTCTGGGACCCGTACGCCGTCGGGCCGAAGCAGCATCCCACTGAAAAGACGCTCTATTGGCGGCACATGAACGTGCGCCGCATGATCGCGAAATGGAAAACCAAGAGCCCCACGCCGGGACCGACCGCCGTGCTCGAGCACGGAGCAAACCCCGGGCTCATTTCGCATTTCACCAAGCAGGGGCTGCTCGATATCGGCGCCGCGTCGCTTGACGATAAGAAGTTCAAAGCCAAAGCCGCCGAAACTGTTGCCGACCTGATGGCAACGCAGAAATGGAATTATCTCGCGCAGAAACTCGGCGTGAAGGTGATTCACTGCTCGGAACGCGACACGCAAATCAGCGACAAGCCCAAGCAGGTGGATGAGTTCGTGAACAGCTGGAGCATCGAGGGCTTCCGCGAAGAAGGGCAGACGACCGCCGAAATGGGATGGGGCACGCACGAGAAAGAACTCCCCGCGCACGCTTTCAAGCACAAGGAAGGCCCCAAAAATCAGATCTGTCTCGCGCGAATGGGAATGGACACGTGGGTGCGCACCTGGGTGCCGGACTACACCATTCGCGGAATGGTCGTGCGCCACGGCGAGGCGTTCACAATTTCCGATCATCTCACGGTGTGGGAGAAGGGAAAGGCGACGTACCGGCCCACGGTGCACTACGCCTACTGCCCGACTGATGCGGCGATCGCGTCGCTCAACGAGATGCGCGGCTACGACTACAAGCTCAACGACAATCAGCGGATCATGAACGACGAAATCACCACGGGCTCGGACATTCTCGGCGCGCTGATCATGGGCCACTCATACAATTCGTGGTGGACGGGCAGCGATCTCAGCATCGAAGAATCACGGCGCCTCGTGCCGCATCAGAACGCGACAACAATGCAAGTCGCGATTTCCGTTGTGGCCGCGACGATGTGGATGATTCAGAACCCTGAGATGGGTGTCGTCGTGCCGGATGATCTGCCGCACGAGTTCGTGCTGAAAGTCGCGAAACCGTATCTCGGAAAATTCATTTCGACACGCTCCGACTGGACGCCGCTCAAGCATTACAAGAATCCGTTCCCGGGATTCAACAAGCCGCAGCATGACCTTCGCAACGCATGGCAATTCAAGAACTTTCTCGTGAAGGACGGCGAATGATCGCGAAGTCCCGGCTCAAGCAGCTGGCGGAGAAGTACGGGACACCGCTGCTCGTCATCGACCACGACGAGCTGCGGAAGAACTTCAAAATGTTCAGGAAGTATCTGCCGCGCGTGCAGCCGTATTTCGCGGTGAAAGCAGGCGCGGATCCCGCTGTGGTTCGTACGCTCTTCAAGCAGGGATCCAGCTTCGATGTTGCGTCGATGCCCGAATTCCAGCTCGTGTACGACCTGATCAAAAAAATGCCGGCCCGCGAGCGGCAGCAGTGGATCTGGGACAAAGTCATCTACGCGAACCCGATCAAGCCGGTCGGAACGCTCGAAGCGCTCGACCGGTACAAGCCGCTCGTGACGTTCGACAATTTCGACGAGATCGAAAAGATCGCAGAACATGCGCCGCATGCCGGGCTCGTGCTGCGCCTCAAGGTTTCGAATCTTGGGGCGATGGTCGAGCTGTCGTCGAAATTCGGCGCGTCTCCCGGCGAGGCAGTCGATCTGATTCTCGAGGCCGACCGCCGCGGGCTGGTGGTGGAAGGGATCAGTTTCCACGTCGGCAGCCAGACGACGAATTTCCAGAATTATGTTGAGGCGCTGAATCTGACGGCCGAAGTGTACGCCGAGGCGAAGTCGCGCGGCTACAAGAAAATGAATCTTGTTGATATCGGCGGGGGATTCCCGGCGCCGTACGATTCGAGCGTGCGTCCGTTCCGTGAACTCGCGAAGATTATTAATTCAGAGATCAAGCGGCTCTTTCCGATGGAAATCGAAATCCTCGCGGAGCCCGGTCGTTTTTTCGTGGCGACGGCCGGATCTTCGGTTGCGAAAATTATCGGCAAATCAGTGCGCGACGGAAAGCCGTCGTACTACCTCGACGACGGCGTGTACCACACCTACTCGGGGCAGGTGTTCGACCACTGCAAATATCCGGTGAAGGCGTTCAAAGGCGGGAGGACGAAGCTGTCCGCGGTATTTGGTCCGACGTGCGACGCGTTCGACGTGATCTCGATGGCGGAGAATCTTCCTGAGCTGAAACGGGACGATTTCGTTTATAGTGAGATGATTGGTGCTTACACGTATGCATCAGCGACGACGTTCAATGGGTTCGCGCCGGCTACGGTGGTGCACGTCAACGAATAGTGGGGAGAATTCGAATCGGTCCGGGGTGCGGGATTGGGGTGCGGGATGCGGGACTGAATTCGAATCGGTCCGGGGTGCGGGATTGGGGTGCGGGATGCGGGGCTGAGTGGGGAGATTTCGAAACGGTCCGGGGTGCGGGATTGGGGTACGGGTTGCGGCAGGGCGATGAGACTTTCCGGACGGCGGCGTTGCATGATGTTCGGATGCAACCTTACATCGTTCCCGCGTTCGCCGATTGGGAAAAGATGGCGAGCGTGCGCAATGCGGGTGACCCGCTTTGGGCAGTGCAGGCGTACAGAATCAGTTTGTACGCAATCGCGTGTCACCTCGGCGATCGCAGTACGCGCGCGAATTTCGCGAAAGCTGCGTCGATTGGTCAGCTCACGAGAGCGCTTGGCTCAATCGCGGCGAACATCGCGGAAGGATACTCGCGCTCAACACCTGCGGATCGCGCGCGATTCTATGGGTACGCACTCGGATCCACCCGCGAAGCGATCGCATGGTACGACACGCTGCGGTTCGAACTGCGTGACCACGCTGATGTTCGCCAGGACACCCTCATCCGAATCCGTCGTCTGTTGCTCGCAACTCTCAAGCGGATGCGACCCGCCACCGGCCCTGCGAACCTCGTCGATTGAACACCGCACCCCGCACCCCAATCCCGCACCCCGGACCGATTCGAATTCTCCCCACTGAGTCCCGCACCCCAATCCCGCACCCCGGACCGTCCCGAAACTCAAAGCTTTGAGCCCGTAACTTTATCCGGGTAGCACTCCCACAAGTTGTAGTCCTGCCCGTACCAATGATTCGTGAGCGTCGCAACTCTTGTGTAACCCGCGCGCTCCAACACCGTGTTCGACTCTGTGTTGTCCGTCCGCGAGTCGCACCAGATTTTCTGCACATCGCGAGCGGGAAGTGTGGCCGCGAGTCCAGCAAGGAGCGCCGCGCCAATGCCGCGACCGCGCGCCCGCGCGGCGGTCCCATACCACGACAGCCAAACCGTGCCGTCGTCAAAGTTGCTCACGCAAAATCCTGTGAGCCCGTCGTCATCCCGCGTGACAAGAATCGCATGCGGTTCGGCGGCGAGCGAGCGCAAATTCTCGGCGGAATACTTCACGAGCTCGGCGCGCCGCGCACGTTCGTTGTAGTAACTCAGCGGCTCAATCGTATCGCGCATCAAGGCGGCGAGCGCGTCGAACTCGTGCGGCGCGACCGCGCCGACTTGCAACGCATGCACGTTATCTCACCGTTTCGATTTGACCTTGAGCGGCACCACTGTCGTCCCCCAGTGAATCACCATTTCGGCCGAATCCGCATCCACCATCGGAAAATAAATCGCGAGCGTTTCCAGCGTATCGCCGGCTCGCGGCGCGACCTTCACGCGCAGCGCGTCTTTTCCCTCAGGATAAAACATGTGATGCACGACGGCAGTGGAGCTAAACATCACGGTCCATTCTTTCTCGCCGGGGATCGTCCAGATGCTGTACGATCCCGCAGGCAGCGCCGACCCATTGACGGTGACCGGCGTGCTGATCGTAAACACCGCCGCCGAATCGGCGCTCGGCGACCACACTTTTCCGAACGGCACGAGTTTGCCGAACAGTTCGCGGCCGCGGGCGACGGGGCGGTGGTAACTGACTTCTATTTTCGTGGCGCCAACCCACTGCATGACTGAGCCGGCCTGACTGGGCCGAATGACCTGAGTCGACGCGGTTGCGGGAAGCGCGACGATCACCGCGATCGCGGCCCTCGTGATTCGCAAAAAAGAATTCATTCGGTTTTCCGGGAACTGGGTGATGTTGAATATTATCGCATCGCCGTCTCTTGGGTGACTGCAGTGGCGTTCGAAGTCATCGACCGACACAGGCGCCCGAGCGCAACCATTGACAAGCCGTTCGGGTTACACTAGATACTTTGCCATATGGCAAAGTATTCCACACAACATCTCGACCGCACTTTCGCCGCGCTCGGCGATCCCACGCGCCGCGCGATCCTCACTCGCCTCGAGAGCGAAAAAGAACTCTCGGTAAGCGCGCTGGCAGAGCCTTTTGCAATCAAGCTGCCGACGGTGATGAAGCATCTCGACGTCCTTGCCACCGCCGGATTGGTGCGCCGCGCGAAACATGGACGCACGGTGAGCGTGAGACTCGCGCCGGCGCGGTTGCGCGAGGCGCGCGATTGGCTGCGCCGATATGAGCGCTTCTGGGGCGCAAGCGCGGATCGTCTCGTCACCTACGCCGAATCGAAAGAGGCCGAAGCGCGGTCGAGGGGCAAGTGAACGAAATCGTAATTGTTCGACGCATTGCGGCGCGACCGTCGATCGTGTTCGACGCCCTGTCGACGGCCGAGGGCCTCACGTCGTGGTGGGGCCCCGACGATTTCCCAGTGTTGTCCGCCGAGGCGGACGTCCGCCTCGGCGGAAAGTTTCTCGTGAAGTTCAAATCGAGCGACGGCTTGGAACACACGTGCGTTGGCGCGTTTCTCGACATAGTCAAACCGGAGCGAATCGCGATGACTTGGCAATGGATTGCTGGTGGAGAGCCCGAAGAGAAGGAAGCCATCTCGCGCGTGGAGATGCGCTTGCGGCCGATCGAGGGCGGCACGGAGTTCACCCTGATCCACGCGGCGCTGCAAAACGATATCTCTGCGCGAAACCACGAGCGCGGGTGGGGCGGGGCGCTGGACAAGTTCGTGCGCGCGGGTTTCTCAGCGATCGCGCTCGTACTCGCTCTGCTCGGTACCGGACGAGCCGCCAGCGCGCAGGACGCGAGCGATCCGTACGCGGTGATGGCGCCGGTCGTGCAGTATTTCATGCCGAACCGCGTCGCGGAGATCGCACAAGCGCGCAGCGCGGCGCCGCCCTCGGTCTCCAACGACGCTGAGGTGATGACGCTCGACGCTCACGGCTACAAAACGGCCGCGAAGGGAACGAACGGATTCGTCTGTCTCGTCCAGCGCGCATGGTTCGGCGGTCTCGAGGACGCGGAGTTCTGGAATCCGAAGGGGCGCGCTCCGATCTGCTTCAATCCGCAGGCCGTGCGCTCGGTCCTGCCGACGTTTCTTAAACGGACAGAATGGGTGCTGGCCGGCGCGACCAGGGCCGACTTGATCGCGCGAACAAAAGCGGCGATCGCGGCGAAGCAGATTCCTGCGCCGGAAACGGGCTCGGTCACCTACATGATGGCCCGAGACGCGTATCTGAACGACGCCGCAGGCGGCCCGTGGCATCCACACCTCATGTTTTTCGTTCCCCGCACAAACCCGGCCGACTGGGGCGCGAATCTGGCTGGCACGCAGCTCATCGGCGGCGCCGGGCCCGTAGATCCGTGGTCGCTGTTCATGGTGCCGGTCGCGAAATGGTCCGACGGGACGCCCGACGGGAAATAGCCACCAACCTTTTTCAGTGATGCGGTGTCCTATCTCTAGTAAGTAGCTTACTAGAAGCGAGGCACGCATGATTGACGATCGCCGGGCGCTCATCCCAGGCACATTCGAAATGCTCATCCTCAAGGCGCTCAGCCTCGGCCCCAACCACGGATTGGGCGTCGCCGTGCGAATCGAGCGGCTGTCGCTCGGTGAATGTGTGGTCCAGCAAGGCGCGGTGTACCCCGCGTTGCAGCGGCTCCTCCTGCGCGGCCTCGTCGCCGCTGACTGGCGCGAGAGCGAAAACAATCGGCGGGCGCGCTTCTATCGGCTCACCGCTGCGGGCCGGCGGCAACTCAACGCTGAAGTCGCGTCGTGGCGCCGCGCCACGGGGGGCATCGATCGCGTGCTGCGCGCGTCGATGGGCGAGGCCTGATGGCGTGGTGGCATGCGTTGCGCGAGCGTCTCGGCCTGCTCCGCACGGCGGCGCGCGACCGTGAGCTCGACGAAGAGATCGCCTATCACCTCGACGTCGAGACATCGCGACATGTCGCGAGTGGGATGACGCCGGACGACGCACGGCGACTGGCGGTCCAGCGTTTTGGCGATCGGCAACAAGTGGTGCAAGAGACGCGCGATGCGCGGGGCACAAACCAAATGGAGGCACGCATGCAGGATTTGCGATGGGCTCTCAAGTCGTTGCGCCGCAGCCCGGGATTCACTCTCCTCGCCGGTCTCGTACTCGCGCTCGCGATCGGCGCGACCACGGCCGTGTTCAGCGTCGTCAACGCCGTGCTCATCCGTCCGCTGCCGTATCGGGATCCCGCGCGGCTCGTGGCGCTCTCGAGTGTCTACGCGCCGCCGAATGCTGCCCGCAACGACGCGCTGCGCGTCGCGCTCTCCGAAGTGGACGACTGGCGAAAAGTCACGAAGACCCTGTCATCGATCGGAGGATTCGCGTACACGCAGCTCCCCATTCGCAGCGGAGACCGCGCGTTCCAGCCTGTAACGGCGCTGGTCGACCCGGAATTTCTTCCCACGCTCGGCGTGGCGCCGGAATTCGGTTCTCTCTTCGACGCGCGCGGCACGCCTGGCACCGACTTCTCGGTAATCATCTCGCACGAGTTCTGGGTGCGAGCGTTCGGCGCGGACCGCCAAATCATCGGTCAGATTGTAACCGTCGATGGCGCGCCGTATGTCCTGCGCGGCGTGATGCCGGAGCAATTCCAGTTTCCGCGCTCCGACGCGTCGTACTACACGCGGCCCGTGGAGATGATCGTTCCGGCCGCGGCGTTCACTGGATTTCCACAAGATTCGCCGCAGTGGTTCGGCATCGCGCGACTGCGTGACAACGTAACGCTCGCTCGCGCAGCGGAGGACCTTCGCGCTGTTGCCGCGGGTATTGGCGCCGCTGACCCGAAGCATCGCGACTGGACGATCGACGTCGCGCCGCTGGCAGAGGTGACGACGCGCGCATCGCGACCCGCGCTGCTCGTCGTGCTCGCCATCGCGCTCCTCCTGCTCGTCGTCGCAGCCTCCAACGTGATGAACCTCCTGTTATCGCGCGGCGCCGCGCGCGGAAACGAGCTCGCGATTCGTCAGGCATTGGGATGCTCCGCGGGACGCCTCATGCGCCAGCTCGTCCTCGAGAGCGCGTGCCTCACACTCGCGGCGGGTGTCGTCGGCGTGCTCCTCGCCGCGATGGCGACCAACTCAATCGTCGCGTTGTCACCGGTGCATCTGCCGATCACCGCGCACGTAGGCCTCGACGCGCCGGTCCTGCTCTTCGCCTTCGCGACGTGCCTCGCGACGGCGCTCGTCGCGGGCGTCGCACCAGCAGTGCAGGCAACGCGGGCAAGCGACGCCGTCGTCCGAGCGCCCGGAACGCGCGCCACGGGAAGCCGCGCGCTCGGCCGCGCGCAGAACGCGCTCTGCATCGTGCAGATCGCGCTTGGTGTCGCGTTGCTCTCCGTTGCGGGAGCGCTTACCGGCGGGCTGTTGCGCCTCGACGCGACCGATGCGGGATTCCGCAGAGATGGCGTGCTCGGTTTTTCATTCACCGTGCCGAACGATCACGAGATGCCGCAGCGCGTTGCGTTCTACCGCGATGCACTCGAGCAAGTGCGATCGATCCCCGGCGTGACCTCCGCGGGTTTCATCACCTTTTTGCCTCCTGAAACGCGCGCTGGTGTGTTCATGGGTTTCTCGATCGAGGGCGAGGCGCACGCGGCCAATACGCCTCCCAACATTGCGAACCATCTCATCACGAGTCCGGGATATTTCACGACGATGGGGATGACGTTTGCCGGCGGCCGAGACTTCACCGAGAACGACGATGACCGCGGCCCGCCGGTGGTCGTGGTGAACGAAGCATTCGTTCGAAAATATTTTCCGGACGGGCACGCGCTCGGACGCAGGGTAGGGATTGCCTTCGGCGGTGGCACGCCGACGCGGGAGATTGTTGGAGTCTTGCACGACGTTCACGATCGCGGGCTCGGGCGGAAGGCGTTTCCCACAATCTTCATTCCGTTCCGGCAGTTCGCGCTCGGCTACGGCAGTATCGCCATGCGCACGACCGTCGACGCCGCGTCGATCGTTCCGGAAATTCGGCGACGGCTCGCGCGCCTCGATCCGGCGATTCCGGTCGTGAACTTCGTTCGCGTCTCGGATCGCATTCGCGCGTCGCTCGACGAACCTCGCTTCTATACGTGGCTCGCCGGGGTGTGCGCGGTGATGGCCGTGCTTTTCGTGACGCTCGGCCTGTACGGAATCGTCGCGTTCAACGTGTCGCGGCGTACCTCGGAATTCGGCGTGCGGATGTCGCTCGGCGCATCGGGTGGGATGATCCTGCGCCTCGTGCTCGCACAGGGCGTGTGGATGTCGACGATTGGAGCGGTATTCGGTCTCGCGCTCGCCGTCGCTTCAACACGTGTGCTTGGCACCTTGCCATTCCCGGTGAAATCAATCGGCGCGGCCACGCTCGCCGGTGCTGTCGCGCTCGTGACCGGAGTGACACTGCTAGCGAGTTACGTGCCCGCGCGACGGGCGAGTCGCGTGAGCCCGCTCGCTGCGCTGCGACAACGCTAGAGGGGATCGTGCCATCGCCGCACCAGTATTCTGGGTGCGCTTGAATCGCGCCGCGCTTGCTTGCGCCGCATCCGCCGCTGGTTCGCTCGCTCTCGCAAGGAAAGCGGCATTTCGAGAACTATCCGACGGCGCGGCTCCCACGAAGCGCTAGGCCAAGACCTACCGCGCTGCATGTCGCGAAGCCGAGTGCGACCACAATCAACGCAGGTGCCGAGCCCCCGCCGAGCGCGAAGCCGGTTACGCCGGTGGTTCCCGTGGCGACGAGCAATGCGAATGCAATTCGCACCATCGTGCCATGGGGCTGCGTCACCGTACGATTCATCGTGACGAGTATGAGCGCCGCGCCAAGCGTTGATGCCAGGGCAAGCCAGAAATATCGGAAATCCGTTCCCGTCGTAATTGCACGCAGGAGTGCGAAGATGACTGGGACGCTCGCGACGAGAAAACCTAGAGGCTTCATGCTGGGGAGTCCCATTTCCGAGGAAAGTTCATTCGCAATCGACGATGACTAGAGTCGCTCCAACCGGGCTGCGCATCAGGAAGCGGCGTCCATGGTCAAGACGAGCAAAGCTGCAAGATTCAACTGTCATCGATCCCGCCTTTGTTGAAGCTCGTCATACCACAACCGCACGTGCCGATGATGCGCGCTCCACGCCCGCCAGGCGCTCTCCGCCCACTCGCGCGCCGCCGACGGCGCGCGATCCAAGTTCGCGTGCATAAACTGCACGGTGTGCGCGTCGTCAAAACTCGGCGGCGCGAGCCAAGTGAACGAAGAACCCTTCGATAGCGTCCCGCGCGTCATCAATGCCGATGCTCGCGCAGGCGGAAGGTCGAGCTCGAATTGACAGAGTAGACTGATGAGATGTACTCCAACTGATTGAGTCGCCTGCGGCCCCGGCTGGCCGGGATGCTGGACGGCATACGCGTCGACGCAGAGCTGGCGGTAGCTCGCGCCGTTGGGGTCGGACAGGTGATGTGCGCACACCTCACCGTACAGTTCCCAGCAGCCTGGCGCCGAAGTCATGTAGCGGTGGGTCGGGCCGTCGACGCGCGCGACGATCGCGCCGCAGCCAATGCAGCCTTCAGTTGATTCGGTCACGGGGCAATCAGAACACCTCTGCGAACGAATGTCGGATCGTCAATCTGGCGCAGGAGAAATTCGGCCACATCGGCACGGGAGATCTTTGGGAAACCGGACAGAGCTAAACGCTCGCCTGCGCGATACCGGCCCGTCCTCGGCCCGTCCGTCAGCAGACCCGGATACACGATCGTCCAATCAAGCGCCGATCGCACGATCGCCGTCTCGCCCGCCTCCTTGTCGGCGTATATGTCGCGGAGCAACGTCGCGAAGATCAAGCGGGGCACCAGTGGCGCGTCCCGACGCGTCACTCCAACGCCGAGAGCCGACGTGAACAGCAACCGCTTCACGCCGCCGCTCTGCGCCGCCGCGACGATGGCGGGCGCCGCGCGACTGATGAAACCGTTCGACTTGAGAGACTTGCCGAGGCCCAACGTACTGATCACCACATCCTGGTTCGACACGGCCGAGGCGAGCGCGGATGCATCGGCCAACACGTCGCCCTTGATCACCCGCGCCGCGCGTGCCGCCGGGCCCAGCGACTCCGGCGTGCGAACGAGCACAGTGACCTCAAGGCCCGACGCGAGTGCCTGCTCGACTACATGACGCCCCGTCCCACCGGTTGCTCCAAGTACCAGCACTCGGCGGGCGGGCAGATCTATACGATTCATCACGTCGGCTCCGGTGCGGGTTCAAGCAGGTGTATAATGCAGTATCAGAGACACGCCGACGAGAGCACCGAGAATAGTTTGCTGATCGTCCCACATTTTGGATGACTTAAATGGCCACTCGCCCGTTCCGCTCCGCAACATTTCTTGCGCTACAGGTTGCGACGCTCGCCTTCGCTGCCGCATCGGCGCGAGCGCAGGCTCCGCTCACCGCGTACCAGCAACTCGGCCGCGATCTTCTGCGCGACCTCGTGCAAACCAACACCGAGTATTCGATCGGCAGCACAACGAAAGCCGCCGAAGCTCTGGCCGCGCGCTTCCGCGCCGCAGGATTCGCCGCGAGCGATGTCCAGATCGTGGGCCCCGCCTCCGGCCCTGATGCGAAAGACAAGAACCTCGTCGTTCGCTACCACGGCCGCGGCGCGCGCAAACCTATTCTGCTTATTGGCCATCTCGACGTGGTTGAGGCGCGCCCCGCCGACTGGGTGCTCGACCCCTTCACGCTCACTGAGAAGGATGGTCATTTCTACGGACGCGGCACGCTCGATATGAAGGACGGCGCAGCATCGTGGGTGGCCGCACTCCTTCGCATGAAACAGGAAGGCGTTGTTCCCGCGGGTGATTACATCCTCGCACTCACTGCGGGTGAAGAGGGAGGCGGCGGATACAACGGAATTCAGTGGCTCGTCGCCAATCGTCGCGATCTTGTCGCCACGGATATTGCGTACGTGCTGAACGCGGACGCCGGCGGAGGAGAACTGCGCGGCGACAAGCCGATCTCGATGACCGTACAGGCCGCGGAAAAAGTTTTCCAGACCTATCAGCTCACGGTTCGCAATCCCGGCGGTCACAGCTCGCTTCCAGAAAAAGACAACGCGATTTATCGACTCGCCGCCGCGCTCGGCCGCGTGGGTGCGTACGAGTTTCCGTTCGAGACCAACGGCGTGACGCGTGCGTACTTCTCCCGAAGCGCTGAGCTCAACACCGGCGCGCTCGCCGCGGATATGCGCGCCGTGAGCGCCACGAACCGGCCCGATCCCGCTGCGGCCGCGCGTCTCGCCGCGCGCTCGCCGTATTACAATGCGCAGCTCCGCACGACCTGCATCGCGACCATGCTCGAAGGCGGCCACGCGCGCAACGCGCTGCCGCAGCGCGCGTCGGCGCTCGTGAATTGCCGAATCCTTCCGGGCGTTGATGTCGCGTCCGTCGAACGAAGCCTGCGTGCAACGATCGCCGACACCGCCGTCGCGCTGACGCGGGCGGACAGCGCGACGCCCAGCCCGCCGTCGGTGCTGCCGGCCGCAGTGGAAAGTGTGATCCACGATGCGACCGTCGCGGTCTGGGGAAATATTCCGATTGTGCCCGATATGGAGACGGGCGCTACTGACGGACTCTTTCTTCGCAACGCCGGGATTCCGGTGTACGGCGTGAGCGGATTGTTCGTCGACCCCAACAAGCCGGACGACAACCGCGCGCATGGATTGAACGAGCGGATTTCTGTGAAGGGCTATTACGATCAGATCGAGTTCACGTATCGGTTGTTGAAGGCGCTATAGAAGCGACAATGAGCTTCATTTCGCGCGCGCGCGTCTGATCGCGGCCAGTTCGGAAATCAACAGTAAGGCGGCGAACACAGCGAAAGCTTGAGCTGCCCACGAAAGCCAAATCGATGCGTCCGTCCCCATCAGCGAGCGCTGGAACTCCAGCACCGGCCATGCCAGGCCCGTGCTTGCGAGTACAACAGGGTGCCGAAGTCCCGCCGCACCCGCCACCGATGCGATCGTCGTTGCTCCCACCGCAACGACGATCAGGGCAAGCCAAGCGACGTGCGCCGCGTTCATCGATCCGCCATGCTGTCCGATAATGAGGTTGATAATCAGCCACGGCACAAACAACACCAGCGCCAAGGACGCTCGCAGCCACGCGTTTCGATACGACCACGGGCGGAGCACAGCAGCGAGAATAAGAACCTCGACGCTAAGCCACGTGATCGTGCGCTGAAGTTCACCCGGTCCATTCGCGAAGTACGTGCCGCGCTTGTCACTCCAGCGACCGGTGCGCCACTCATAAACGAGCAGCGCGATCCCGAGCAACCACACTGCGGGTAGCACCATAGTTCGCGGCAAGGCCCAGCCGCAGCGCGATACTTCGCCGCGCGCTGGCAGGAGCGGATGTCGTGCCGGCGAACCGGTAGGCCGCGCGCTTGAATTCCTCCGCTCTCGTTGATACTTTGCTTTACAAAGTTCTTGGTGCCCGAGTGCAAGGACTGTCAGGTGCGCGAAGACAGAGACGGAGACGTTCATGCAGAGATGGCTGCGGCGCGGTCGCGCTGCAATCGCGATGGGTTTCACGTGGGCTATCGCATGGGGCGTTGTTGGCCTCGTGCCGCGTTGGGTGTTTGGCTTCAATGCCGACGCTCCGTTTCCCATCGTCTTCGGAATATTCGGCTTCATATCCGGAGTCATGTTCTCCGGGCTGCTCGCGCTGACCGAGGGCCGTCGCACGTTTGATCAGATGTCGATTCCGCGCTTTGCGGGCTGGGGCGCTTTGGGCGGCGTGGCGCTATCGCTCGTCTTCGCGAAGGCCGCGTCGTTCGATTTGAGAATCGCAATAGCGGTCATCCCAACGTTCGCGCTCGCTTGCGCGGCATCCGCCGCGGGTTCGCTCGCGCTCGCAAGGAAAGCGGCATTGCGAGAACTACCCGACGGTGCGCCCGCCACGGAACGCGGGCATCGGTTCGGATAATGGAATTCGCCTCAAGAGATGACGCTGATGGCGCTGATGGCTACCGTAACGAGCAACTTTAGATTTTCCTCGAGCGCAGGTCCCACAATCCGCGCGCCGAAAGTATCATCGCGAGACCACCGGTGACGCCGAGCGCCACGAGAGTCCAGATGAAAAAGATTCCGCCGGGCGACTGGGCGACCACCGGAGTGAACCCATTGTTTCGATGGAGGATGGGCATGCCCAGCGCCACGAGACCGCCGAAGAACATGAGGACGAGTCCGGATCTCCGCTCGGCGAGCAGCAACGTTCCGCACGCCACAACGAGCAGGACGGGCACAACAACGAAGACGAGCCCAGACCCTCCCTTGTCGAGCCCGAGCGCGACGTCGCCGCCGATGTGAAGTGGCAGAAGGATGATCGAGAGCAGGGAAGCGATGGTCAGTGTGTTGGGTTTCAACGGTCTCCCGGGGGGCGAGTGGAGGGTGGTACGGACCTCACTGTTTGGCGCTGCCACTCGCGCCAGATACGAACGCAATGACGTCCCAGCCTGCCTATCAACTTCGTGAACGTCGCGTCAGACGCGTCTGTGCGCCCGGTGCTGCTCTCGGCCATAGTTGTCTCTGCGAGTATGCGTTTCGTCCCGATTAGCCCGCTCGGCTGGTGCTTGCGGCACTTGCTCCGCGGCTACGAGTCTTTGACCGCGGACCATCACCGCATCAGCCAGGCGGCCATGCGGTGCCAGGTTCCGGTGGCGGAAACCGGCCCCACGATTGGCGGGATGAACGCAAGTGCCAGCAGCAGGCTCCAGATGTACGCGACGTGGAGCCGCCTGCGGGTCACGAGGTCGTAGAAGGGTCCCGCGAGGAGGAACGCCAATATCAGCCCGCCGATCGCCGGGGTGTGCCCGCTGACCAGCGGCAATCGCGCGATCCCGGGAGGCATCAGCCCGCCGACGGTGGCCATCAGCATCAGGCGCTTGTGGGCTTGCGCGTTGCGCCGGAAGTGCCAGCCCGCCGCCACCAGCGTCGAGAACACGAGAGTGGCGCCGAGGTTCAACAACAGAAACCCCTCGGCGTCTGGAAACTCCACGCCCGGGATACCTCTGTGATCCAGGCGCGCCACGGTGATGGCCGTCGCGACGCCGACCGTCAGCATGAGCGCCGCAAGGAACACCCCGGCGACGCCGAGCCGCCGATGGAGATCTATTCGCCCGCGCATCACCAGCGCGGTCTGCGCCACGAACAGGACCAGCCAGCACGCAAAGATGGCCGCGTGGACGTGGACGATGGCCGGAACCGCACCGGGCGCGCCCATAAGCACCTTGGGCGCGTACGTCCGCGCGAACCCCGTGATGACCACGGCCGCCGCGAGGAACGACATCGTGCCGAAGAAGCGATGATCGGCCGGTTGCGTCCGGAAGTCTTGCATCAATACCTCGATAAACTCCGCCAGTGATGCCCCGAGCACGCCACAGTTTTCCGACGGACCAACGGCAAGATTCTGCTGCGCGCCACTCGACCGCTCACATTGATGCTGCCGAACAAATCGCGTGAACGCAACTACCGTTGCAGGCTCAACTCGCCGAATCCGGACGCTTCGTGTTTGCGAAATACTGCGCCGCCCCAGCAGCCTCCTCGGTAGGCGTAACCTCCTTCACTTGCTGATTGATTCCCCATTCGTGGCCGAAGGGATCGATGAGCTTTCCGTAACGGGCACCCCAGAACATGTCTGCAACCGGAATCATTATGGACGCGCCCGCGGCGACTGCCTGCGCTACCGTTCGGTCAGCGTCTTCGACCTCGAGCATGAGCCGCACTCCCGTACCTCCGAGGGTGCGTGGGCAGCGACCGGTCCCCCCTTCGCTCGCGGGGAATTCGTCGCACACGAACATGCGGTGGCCGCGGATGTGGAGCTCTCCATTCAAGAGCTTCTTGCCATCAGGGCTCAACATTCGCGACCGTTCCTCCGCGCCGAACGCTCGTTTGTAGAACTCCAGCGCGCCGAGGCCGTCATGAACGAATATCTCGGGGACGATGCTGTCGTGCTTCAACATGGCCTGACGATCACTCGCCTTCGTACTTGAAGGAAACTTTGATCTTCGCCCGATAGCTCTCGACCTTGCCGTCTTTCAACTGCATGTCGAGCAGCGAGACCTCTGCAACGCGGAGATCGCGCAAACTCTTTCCCGCGCGTTTCACTGCCGCGGCTGCCGCCTTCTCCCACGAGTCCGTGCTCGTCCCGACGAGTTCGATGACTTTGTAGACGCTCTCTGCCATTTGAGTCTCCTTGCTGAGTGTCGGCGTACATCACGGAAACTATTTCTTCGGATAGTCGAGGTCCAGAAGCTCGGCGGACTGACTGCGCACGCCAGCCCAGGACTTGATGTCGAAGCTCACGACGGCGACTCCGCACGTCGGCACGTTCTCGATCGCAGAACCGGCAAGCAAGTTCACCACTTCAGTCAAGCCAGGATTGTGGCCGACCATCATCACGCGCGCGAATCGGTCGTCAAAGCTCCGAATTACTTCCAACAGCTGTGCGGGCTCGGCTTCGTAGATCCGGTCGATCGTCTCGATGGTTGATGGTTCGATGCCCAGTTCTGCCGCCATCACCTTCGCCGTCGTCAACGCCCGGAGCGCAGGGCTTGCAACGATCAGTTGGGGGTGATTGGGTCGGCCAGCCACGCGCCGCGCCATTTCAGAGGCGTCGCGCTTGCCGCGCTTGTTCAGCGGGCGGTCATGATCGGCGACTCCAAGATCCTTCCAGCTGGACTTGGCGTGGCGGACGAGGATGAGAGTTCTCGGTGATGAGACCATCTCACGACGACGCTTGGCCGACCACAGCGAAGCGTGCGCCGCGTCGGCGCCTCAGAACCTTGAAGGCGACGGCCGCGACCGCCCGGGCGACAGCGATGAAGTTGAGCGGAGCGAGGCAGACCAGCGCCGCTCCGGTCCAGTAATCGGGGTTGGAGCGGAGGAAAAAGTCGATGGCAGTATCTGTGCGGTCCCAGCGGTCCGGGGCCTGCTCTCTCTCAATGACGCCGAAATCCTCGAACACCCGGTAGGCGCCGCCCACGCGCTCGATGCGGGTGACGCCTGCTGCGACAAGCGTGCCCTTGAGCACCGCGTCCGGTCCGGACGGCATGTCGACATGCGGCCGCGGCCAGAAGACCGCGAAGTTCCTGGCCATCTGCAGGTATCCGGAAGGACTGGCCGCCTCGGCCAGCCAGTACAGCGGTCGCAGCGGCGCGCGCAATCTCTCGCGCAGATAGGTCTTCAATCCCATCCTCGCGGGAAGGCCGACCCGGCGGTAATCCGGGTTGACCGCGACCACCGATGTGTACACCACAACCGGTGATCGGCCGTGTCCACCTACTCCCGCGGCCAGCTCGACGCGTCGCACCGCTGTTGTGCCTACGATACGACCTTTCGTGTCGAGGCAGAGCCAGATGTACGTCGCCGCGTCGAGCGTCGCATCGAGTGTTCTGCGATCACAGAGCATGTAGCGCGTGAGAAAGCTCTGGATTCGATCGTGATCGGCGACGGTGAGATCCGCGGCGTCGCAGCGGACCACACGCACAGAGGAGGGAATCGTGGGAGTCATTCAGCCGAAGGATCACCCGTGGCACCGCGCCTGCCAAGTGTCTGCCTGACGCAGGTTTACGTACCGCGTTCGTGATGCGCAGTTCGCGCATTGACATCCGTCATCGCTCGAACGTCACGCGCTGGTTCGGATAGTCCAGGGTCATCCTGAACGTTCGAAAGGCTACGCCGCCGATTGACGCGTCGACGGGCTTATCCATCTGTGGGCTCATCATGTTGTCGTAGACCTGATTCCGGCGCTTGGCGAACCAGATTGGCCCAACCTCATAGCCGCCAATCGACAGCGACGGCACTTCGATCAAGTCGGCTTGCGTCCGTGCTTCGCCGCCGACAACGACTCTCCACGCCGGATGTACGCTGCGCCAACGATCCCAGAGGCGCGTCGACACGAACGCCGACGCGCGCGTCGACGGTCCCGCGCCCATGACCTTCACCGCGTCGGCCGTGAGTACCGACATTGCACCCGTGTCGAGCAGCATGCTGATCGTGTCGCCAGCGACGGTCACTCGTATCCGCGGAAAGTTCTTGCGTCCCGGATCCTGGAGAGTCATGGGAATTGTGTGCTGTCCAAGCTCGTGAGCTTGCGGCGCCGATGTAAACACGGACATCGCGTGCTTTGGATAGTCGATCACCCACACACGGCCGGCGAACCATGGATGGCCAAGCGCGCCCATTCCGCCCTCAGCGTCCACGGCCGTGCCGTATCCGTCGAGTTGATCGCCGCAGATCGGCGCCGGAATCTCCGCTCCCGATCTGAACGACGGGAATTTTCCGCCAACAAATGACGAATCACCTTCCTCGATGCCGGTAAACGTCGTCTTGTAACCAAGTCGCTGCACCACCGACTTGATCCCGTACACTCCGCCGCCACCCGTGTCGAGGTACAGTACCAGCGTGTCGCCTTGCGCGGTCACCGGCGTGGCAAACCATCGGTCGGCGACGTAGCGGGTCGGCAGCGTCTCGAGGCGCGGCGGTCCGGCCTTCTCAGCGATCTTCGCGCAGCGTGGCTGCCCGGGCGTTCGCGTCGATACGACGCTCAGCGGGAGCCCGATTCCCACGAGCACAACGGCGGCAAGCAGGTGTGACGTCATGAATTCACTAATGTCAGGGGCGAGCGCATGCTGCGGAGGCCATGTGAAGTATGACTAAACCGATGGTTTCGTAGCCGAGTATTCCGTAGACCTTAGGCTGCTGGTCGCGACCCACATAGTTGCGGTCGACACCACTGATTTACGTTACGCGCGCCAGTGCAATCACGCTATAGACAAAGATGGCAACCATGAGCGCGGCTGTGCATGCGACGGCCACCCCCATGCGCCGCGATCGCGCGAAGCCAAAGGTCCCGACTGCGACGACGAGGCTTGCCGCGCCAACGAGCACGAGCCAGACGATCGTATCACTGACGGAGAGTACGGTCGAAAGCGCCCCGACTGTGCTGAGGCGCTGCAGCCGGCTCACCGGCAACCAGATCGCATCGAGCGCGGTTGCGCCGATGAACGCCAGCGCAGCGATGCTGAACGCGAAGAAGGCGGTGGCATGTAGCCGGTCGCGTCGTTCTTCGGCGCGGAGGGCAACAACGCCAGTGATGGCGAATCCGCCAAAAATGCTCGATACGGCAAGAAGGAGCTCGAGCACCTGGCGCGAGTAGGCGATTAGGTCGCGAAGCTGGTCGATGTTCATGGCGCCAAAAGTAGTCGACGCGGCCCGGCTTGTTGAGAGGTATCCGCGTTCGGGGACAGGCATCGGCAGACGTCCTTCAAGCTCGCAACGCAGCGAGTAGCCCGACTACGATGGCGGGCGCGCGATCAGTGACTCAAGGTGGGCCGCCCGCGCAGACCTCGCCCTCCGCGGGGTGTAGAGCTTGACGAAGTTGCGCGATTCGCTGACGCGTCAGCGCTTCGCGCAGAGTCGCAACACACATCGGATAACCCGAGCCGTAGGCGCGCTGTGCATCGACGGCAGGGAACGTGGCTTCCATCTGGGCGTCTCGGAACGCGACCCACGCCGCCTGCGCGACTCGGAGCTTTCGAAGTGAGACCGAGTCGACGCGGTATTTCGTCTCAACCTGCTTGTAAACGGTCTCGAGTGTCGCCTCGACGGTCTTTAGTCGGGCGGCCGCATTTTGGTTGAGTTCAAACTGAGCGCGCTGCGCATGCGCCACGGCCGGAAACAGAAGAACACCGGCGAGCATCGTGAGGCGGAACACTGTCGACATGATTGACCCTTTGACGAAAGTCCGATCGCCATCTAACGCTTGAGCTAAGCTGCGCACGAGTCAAGATGGCAAGCTGTTGTCCGCGGCCGTCTGTCGTTCTAGCCGCACTGGATTGAGTGGGCCTGGCGTAGTAGCATGGCCACCGGCCAACAAGCCAAGACGGCATCGAGCGATAGCGTCTCAATTGTTCGTTAGCTGGTACTATGCGAGGTCGCCCGCCGCGAATGGTTCCAGGCCGACCATACGTGAAAGCCAACACCGATGGCGACCGCCTCCACGGTCGTCCCGACCGACACGCGGCCGGGTACGACGAGCGCATACACGCCGACCGCGAACAGCGGCACATAGCACGCAACGCCAGTGACGACGCCTGGTGAGTACGTCGCCCGACGGGCCGTAGCCCACACGTGGAAGACGGCGTTCGCGACGCCGATGGCTGCGACAACCAGCCAGAGAGCAAGGCCGCGCGGCGTCGGGCCGAGGAGCGGGGGAAGCAGGGCCAACACAACGAGTACAGCGTTCACGACGACCAAGAAGCGTGTGGTGACGCTCGCCGCGCGCTCCGGACGGTACCAGCGATACCACCGCGCAAATCCGCCCGGCCACACGAACTCCTCGAGAAGGTGGGCGCCGACGGCAAAGAGCGGAAACCAGAGGAACAGGACGGAGCTTGCCAACATCGCGGGACGACCTTGAGGTAAGAATCATTCCTCCGTACGGGTCGCCGTGGACCGAGGTGTCAATACGTCGCCGAAATCCTCAACGCCTCCGCCCGCACCAGCGCCTCCTTTGCTGTCGTCACCGCATTGAACCGCAACCGCCCAGCCTCGTCGAGCACATAGTACATCGGCGTTCCCCAGTTGTTGAACGCCTTGCTCGTCGTGTGCGACACATCGAACCAGACGGGCGTGCTGACCTTGCGCCCGGCGAGAAATGCGGTGAGCGCAGGCGTCGGCGCCGGTTCGTCGTCGAGCACCAGCACCATGCGCGCGCCGGACTCGTCCAGCCGCTTCGCCACATCGTTGAGGTTCTCGAGATCCTCCAGCGCCCAGCCGCAGAACCGCGACCAGAACGCGACGACGGTCACGCGGCCCGCGGCGACGGCGCGCAGCGTCTGCTCCCGGCCCGCGCCGTCACGCAGCCGCGGCGCGCCCGCGAGCGACTGGATGCGCGAGTCCTCCAGCATGCGCTGCGCAAACATGCGCGTCCCTTCGGCCCGAAGCGCACTCCACCGCTCCGTGCCCAGCGCACGAGTGGCCTCGCCGGTGAGCGCGTCACGGTTTCCTGCCGGAATCGACGGGTCCGCGACCAGGCGCGCGGTCATCGACCAGCCCGTCGCCGAGTCGCCTGCGTCGAAACTGCCCGTACGGAGCGCCCGGATCACCTGAAGGTCCCACCCGACGCTTCCCGCCAGCGAGAGTGTGTCGAGCCCGGCACGTGTCGCACCCGATGCGACGAGCGCGCGTCCCAGCGACGCCAGCACCCGGCGCTGAACGGCGGCGACGCGGAGATCCCGACGGGTGGTGGTCTCCATGAGCCGACGCACGTCGGTCGCTGCCGCGGAAGCGAGTGCGTGCCGCATCCGCTCCATGCCCTCACCAGCGAGCGCCGGCGCGCGGACGAACTGGTCCGCAACACTTGCCTCGGCCGCCATCCCGCTGCGCGAACTCTCCAGGACGCGTGCCGCCCACTGGTCGGCGAGATCTCGGCGAGCCGTGCCGATCGCGACGGGCAATGCAATCCCGGCGATCTGTGCCGCACGGCCCGCAGTTCGCTGCATCCACAAGGTGTCGAGAGTGCGGAGCGCCGCCGCAGTGTCGAGCTGCGCGGAGAGTCGCGTCAGCACGTCGATCACCCGCCACTGCAGCGCGAACCCGTCCGTCGGCGCCTCGCGCATGAGGCGTTCGCGCCAGTAGCGATGGGTCGTGGAGTCGACATAACGCGCGTACCACGCGAGGCGGCCGAGTATCGCGGCGGGAACGACGGTGGTCGCGCGCCACTTGCGATCGAACCGTTTGAGAGCAGCCTGATGGCGGGCGCGCACAGAGTCCACATCGGCAATACCCATCCACGACTCGAACGAGGCGAGCCAGCTCCAGCCCTGAATGGAATCGGGATAGAGCGCCACCATGCGTTTCGTGGTCGCGTGCCCTTCCTCGAAGTTGCGTCCCATGAGGTCGTGCGCGCGCTGGTCGAGTGCCGCGAGCGAGGGCATCGTTCCGTCGACCGTGGTGAGTACTTCCCACGTGCGACTATTGTTGTCGTCGATGACAGTGCCGGTCGAGTCTTCGACGACCAGGGCAGCGAACACGATCGAGTCGGGCAGCGTCACGCGCGCGGCGTAGCGACCGTCGCCCGCACGCGCGAGGTGCGCGATGGCGCGCACGGGAATTCCGGTTTCGTACGACTGATCCTGCGCCGACCGGAGGCGGGCGCGGACCGTCAGCGTGGCGTATTTCGCGAGTGAACCCGGCGCGTCATAGGTGAGCTGCAAGACCTGGCCGGAACGCGGCATGGACGGCGACATGGTGAGCGTGCCGGTGGTGATGCTCGCGTCGGCCTCGCGACGCGACGACCAGACTGCGTCGCCGAGCAGGAGCGCCATCACGGCCGCAGCCCCGACGGCGACGGTGACCCAGGGCCGCGTGGGGGCCCGTTGCGCCGATGCGCTGCCGACAGGGATGATGATGCGCGTGCCGCCCGCGCGACTCGCCAGCACGCGATCGCGCAATGCGGCGAGGTCGGCGCTCATTCCCGGTGGCTTGGCGCCGGTCAGTTCCGCGCGGGCCGCGCGAAAGTGCTGCGTGGTCCTGCGGCACTCGGCGCAATCGGCCATGTGTGCGGCGATGCGGGCCTGTTCGGGCGACGCCGTGGCGTCGGTGAAGTTGCTCAACGCTTCGAGCGAAGGATGGCGCAGCGGGAAGAATGGCATGGGTCGGTGAGGTGACGTTGTTGGATATCGTTCAGCGCGATGGCGTGAGTGTGCGACGTAGTGATTCGAGAGCGCGCGCGAGCCGAACGCGCGACGCGCCGGCGGTGATGCCCATGAACCGGGCAATCTCGTCGTGGGCGTATCCCTCAACCTGCTTAAGGATGAACACATCGCGGAGCGGCGCGGGCAGTGCATCGACCGCGCGACGAACTTCACTCATTTCGGTGCCGGCGTCGGCGCGCGTGTCGCTCGCGGGCAGGGTCTCGATTTCGATGGACGACTCGCGTCGCCGCGACTCGCTGCGCTGCCGCATGAGCACGAGCCGCACGATGATGCGGCGGAGCCAGGCGTCGAGGGCGCCGCGCTCGTCATACTGACGCAGTGCTTCGGGCAACCCGACGAAGCAGTCGTGGACGGCGTCCTGTGCATCGGCGCTGTTGGCGCTCAGGCGGTACGCCGTGCGATAGAGCATTTCCGCGTAGCGATCGTACAGGGCGCCAAGCGCCGAGCTGTCGCCCGCGCGTGCGCCGTGCACTAGTGCTGAGGAGTCAGCGGGCGGAGGGGCGGCGACCACGCGGGCGGAAGGGAGAGAGCGATCCATTGGTTGTCTCTCCAATGCCGGTGACCCGGCAAATGTTACATCGTGCCATCCCCCACGGCATCATCTGCCATGGAAGTGTTACCCATCGTGCTGGACACTCTTGTTACCCATCAACCCGGCTGTTCACGCGAGCTAGTCGGACTTCGCGGAAACTCTCCAGTCCACCTGGCGCAACATCATCCGCCGCGGAGCAGTGAGGGTCGCCCCCAGATATGCGCGAGACGAGGTGCCGTGGAGGCACATCGTTCTCTCACCGGTTCGATCTGGTGCGCCGCGCAGGGTGTCGGCGCTTCCCGCGCTATCCCGCAGGGCCACGACAAGCTGTGCGGCGTCGCGGGAGTCGTCGGGCCGCTCGAAGGAGAGGCACAGCGCGAACACACCACTCGGCGCGGTGACAGGAGCGACGAACTTCAACTGCGTCGGCCCCGTGTCGACTGTCACGTCTTGGGCCAAGGCGATCACGTTACTGCACGAGCATACGCCGAGCAGAGCGAGTCCAGCCACGAGGATCGTTGTTCGCGCCATCCCTGCCTCCAGTGCGTCTAAGTCGCCCTAGCAATGATTGGACGGGTTGTTACCGCAATTCGCGCCGCCACGACTTGACCCTACGACAACCCCACAATCTGCCCATCCTTTCCAATCGACATCCCCTCCGCCGCCGGCACCTTCGGCAAACCCGGCATCGTCATGATGTCGCCCGCCTTCGCCACAACAAATCCCGCTCCGGCCGATCCATACACTTCATTGATCGTAATACGAAATCCCTTTGGCTTGCACAACTTCGTCGCGTCGTCGGTGAGTGAGTACTGCGTCTTCGCGATGCACACCGGCGTATTCCCGAGTCCAATCGACGTGAGGTAATCGATCGCGCGATCCGCAGCCGGCGAATAATCCGCGCCGTCGCCGCCATACACTTTCTTCACGATCGTGTCGATCTTCTCCTTGATCGGCAGCGCCGCATCGTACAGCGGCTTGTACGCGCCCTTCTTCTCGGCGAGCATCGCCAGCACTTCCTTCGCGAGCGATTCGCCGCCTTCGCCGCCCTTCGCGAACACTTCGCACAACACGACCCGCGCGCCGAGTTGCTCGGCGTAGTCGTTCACCATCTTCAGCTCCGCGTCGGTATCCGCGCCGAAACGATTGATCGCGATCACCACCGGCACGCCGAACTGGCGCACGTTTTTCAAGTGATGCTCCAGATGCGGAAGTCCCTTCTCGAGCGCGCCGAGATCTTCCTTGGTCAGCGATTTCTTATCCGCGCCGCCCTGCATCTTGAGCGAGCGCACGGTCGCGACGAGCACGGCGGCTTCGGGATTCAATCCGCCTGCGCGGCATTTGATGTCAAAGAATTTCTCCGCGCCGAGATCCGAACCAAAACCTGCTTCGGTGACGACAACATCAGCGAGCGCGAGCGCGGAGCGCGTCGCGAGAATGCTGTTGCACCCGTGCGCGATATTTCCGAATGGTCCCGCGTGCACCAGTGCGGGCCCGCCTTCGAGCGTCTGCACGAGGTTCGGACGAATCGCGTCCTTGAGCAGCATCGCCATCGCGCCGGATGCTTTGATATCGCGGGCGCGCACCGGCGACTTGTCTTTGCCCGCCGTTGAGCCGACGATGATCCGCCCCAGCCGCTCCTCGAGATCGGCGCGGCTCGTCGAGAGCGCGACAATCGCCATCACTTCGCTCGCCGGAATAATTACCCAGTGCTCTTCGCGCACGACGCCATCGGCGGCGCCGCCAATTCCGATCACGGCATTGCGCAGCGCGCGATCATTCATGTCGATCGTGCGCGGCCAGGTGATGCGGCGAGCGTCCAATCCAGTGGGGTTGCCTTGCTGCAGCGAGTTGTCCAGCATCGCCGCGAGCAGCGCGTGCGCAGACGAAATCGCGTGAAAGTCGCCCGTGAAATGGAGATTGATATCCTCCATCGGAATCACCTGCGAATATCCGCCGCCCGCGGCACCGCCTTTCACGCCGAACACCGGGCCGAGGCTCGGCTCGCGCATGCAGAGCACCGCGTTCGATCCCACGCGGCGCAGCGCCTGCGTGAGACCTACGCTCACCGTGCTCTTGCCCTCGCCGGCCGGCGTCGGACTGATCGCCGTGACGAGCACGAGGCGGCCGCGCACGGGGCGCTCGGAAATCTCCAGGGGAATTTTCGCCTTGTACTTGCCGTAGAGATCGAGTTCGTCCGGATGGAGACCGAGATCGTTCGCGACCTCTGTGATAGGACGGGGCTTCGCGGCCTGTGCGATTTCGATATCGGAAGGAATCACGTGATGCGCTCTGGATGCGAGTAGATGTTGGCGGTGCGGCCGCGCAGCAAGCCGACGAGCGTGATGTTCGACGCCTCGGCGATCCGCACGGCGAGACCGGTGGGGCGGGACACTGCGGCGAGAATCGCGACGCCAGCGGCGGCGGCTTTCTGAACGAGTTCAAAACTGGCGCGGCTCGTCACGACGAGAAAGCCGGCCGATGCATCGGTACCGGCGCGCGCGAGCGAGCCAAGGACTTTGTCGAGCGCATTGTGCCGCCCAATATCTTCGCGCGTGATCGCGAGTGTTCCGTCGGCCCTGGCCCACGCGGCCGCGTGCACCGCGTGCGTCGAACGGTTGATCGGCTGGTGCGCGTCAAGCGCTTCGCCCGCGCGGAAAATCGCGTCGGCGGTCACGCTGAGCGGCGCGGTGACGGCCCGCGTCGCGCGAACAGCATCATCAATGGCTTCAACGCCGCAGAGCCCGCATCCGCTGCGGCCCGCGAGCGCGCGGGTGCGCTTCACGAGCCGTTCTGATGCGTCGACGGGGATCGTGATATCGAGCTGCACGCCACGGCTGTGCATTGAGACCTCGATGCGCTCAACGTCCGATGCACTCGCCACGATTCCTTCGGTGAGCGAGAAACCGTACGCGAGATCTTCGAGATCGCCAGGCGAACACATCATCACCACGTGCGGCTTTCCCGAATAGACGAACGCGACAGGCACTTCCTCTGCCACCGCGGCGCTCTCGTCACTCCGGCTTCCATCGGCAAGCCGAACGAACGGGCGCTCACGAGTCGGCATTTCGCTGTACGAATCGCCAGCCGAATCGTCCCTTGATGCAGAGATTGCCCAGCGTGACTTCGTTGTTGAGTGGAGAAGTGGCCTTTACGATTTCGTTGCCCTGCACATGGAGCGTGAGCGTGCAGCCAACGCCGCAGTACGGGCAGATCGTATCGGTGGCCGACTGCTTCGATTCATCCCACGACCCGTCGGCCCGCATATCGAACTCGCGTTTCGCCATCAGCGCGCCGGTGGGACACACAGCGATGCAGTTGCCGCAATACACGCACGCCGAATCCGGCAGTGAGACCGCGAGTTCCGTTGCGATACGTGCGTCGAATCCGCGGCCGGCCACTGCGATCGCAAACGTGTTTTGGTGATCGACGCCGCATGCTTCGACGCACTTGTAGCAGAGCACGCACTTTGCGTAGTCGCGCACGTACAGATCGTTGTCGAGCAGCGGCGGCTGAGCGACCGTCGCGGCGAAATCGGGATTCGGCGGCGCGTGATGGCCGCACACCGCTGCGTCGCGCTCTCCCGCGAGCGCGGCGGGCGCCGCCGGCCCGTATCGCTCCGGCTTGCAATCGTATTCGTCGAGCAGCTCGCTCATGCCTTCTGTCGTCGAGAGATCGACCGACGACGCGAGCAGTTCGAGCACTATTTTTCTCGTGTGCTTCACTCGATCGTTTCCGGTGCGCACGATCATGCCCGGCTCGACGGCGCGCGAGCAGCTGGGCACCAGCACGCGCGCGCCTTCCACCTCCACCATGCACACCCGGCAGACGTTCACCGGACGCAGCGTGTCGAGGTAGCAGAGCGTGGGAATTTCGATCCCGATCGTCTTGCACGCGCCGAGTATCGTCGTGCCCTCCACGACGCTGACGCTCGTACCATCGATCTGCAGGTCGATCATCTTTTTCGGAGTGCGATCGGGTCTGCGGATCTGCACGAACGGAGCCACCGCTTCAGCGCTCATGCCGTTGCCGCTCCCGCTTCGGCGTACAGGCCGAGCCGCTTGATGGCGGATTCGACCGCCGAGTAGGCGGTCTGTCCGAGACCGCAGATCGATCCGTCTTTCATGGCCTCGCCGAGTTCGTCGAGCAGCGCGAGTTCGCCCTTCACGCCACCGCGTGTTTTTCCCGCGGCAATGCGATGGAGCGCTTCTTCCTGGCGCACCGTTCCGACACGGCAAGGCACGCATTGTCCGCACGATTCATCGCGGAAGAACGCGGCCATGCGCAGCACTGCGTCCTTCAAGTCGACGGTGTCGTCGAACAGAATCACGACGCCGGAGCCGAGCGTCGTGCCCGTGGCGCGCGTGTCTTCGTGCGTGAGCTTGATGGCCATCTCGTTGGCGCGAACGAATCCGCCGGCCGCGCCGCCAAGCAGCACGGCCTTGAGTGCGCGGCCCGCGGTCACGCCGCCCGCGAGTTCAATCAATGCGCCGAGCGTCGTGCCGAACGGAACTTCGTAGACGCCGGGCTTCTGCACATTTCCGGCGAGACAAAAGAGACGCGTGCCGGTGGACTGCGCCGTTCCGGTCAACGCAAACGCCGCGCCACCTCCGAGAATGATCGCCGGAACGTTCGCGAACGTTTCGACGTTGTTCGCCGCCGTCGGTTTGCCGAACAATCCGTGCGATACCGGGAAGGGGGGCTTGTTGCGCGGTTCGCCGCGCTTACCCTCGATGGATTCGAAGAGCGCGGTCTCTTCACCGCAGATGTACGCGCCGGCGCCGCGGCGCACCTCGATGTCGAACGCCACGCCGCGCCCGAGAATATTCTTTCCGAGCAGCCCGGCTGCGCGCGCCTCGGCAATCGCATGCTGCATGCGCTCGAACGCCAGCGGATACTCTGCGCGAATGTAGAGAAACCCGTGCTCCGCGCCGGTTGCAAAGGCGCCGATCGTCATCGATTCAACAATCGCGAACGGATCTTCGGTGAGCAGTACGCGGTCTTTGAACGTGCCCGGCTCTGATTCGTCCGCATTGCAGACGAGATAGTGCGGTTGCGCAGCCTGCGTGCGCACCGCTTCCCATTTGCGTCCCGTCGGAAAGGCGGCGCCTCCACGGCCGACGAGCTGCGAGGCAGTCACTTCGCGAATCACACCTTCTGCGCCCAGCTCAATCGCCTTCGCCAGCGCGGTGTATCCGCCCGCCGCGCGATACGCCGCGAGATTCGTCGGATCGACTTTCCCCACGCGCGCCAACAAGCCGGTGCCGGCAGGAATATCCGCGCTCTGCACGCTGAGCGGTGCAGCGGCTCCATCCAGTGCGGGCGCGGCTCCAGTGAGCAGCGCGCTTAAACTCTCGACCGTCACACCGCCGAGGGAACGTTCGACCGGCTTCGCACCCGCCTCGACCATGAGCGCTGCCGGCGCGACGTCGCACAAACCAAGACATGGCGAGTGCATCCACGCCGGCTTGTTCGAGTCGAGCACGTGATCGCCGTGCGGTTCGTGGCTGATCGGTCCGCCGCATTTTTTCTCCAGTGCGGCGCACAGGTCACGCGCCCCGCGCGCGCGGCACGCGATGTCGTCGCACACATGCACCACGCGCCGCGGACGCGGAGCAGTGGCGAGCATCGCGTAAAACGTCGCTACGCCCCACGCTTCGGCCGGCGGGACATCCAGCCGCGCGCAGACGTAATCGAGCCCGCCCTCGGTGATGAAACCCACGCGAGCCTGAAGCGCCTGCAACGCGGGCAGCAGCAGATGCCGCGTTTCGCGCGTCTCGCGCCCGCCGAACTCCGACGTATGCGCGTCACGCATGCTCCCGCGCTCGCCACCGTCCCACGATGACTCCGGCGCGCCCAGCACCTGATCAACTGCGAAACGTTCTTCCTGTGAGGGCTCGGCATCGAGGAGACGAATATCCATCAGGCGTGCGCAACTCCAGATGCAGAAGAGACTCCCGCGAGCGACCGCACGGGTTCAACGCGAACCGCGCACGCTTTGAATTCCGCGGTTCCAGATTTGGGATCGGACACATCGATGGTCAGCAGATTCGTCGCCACGTCGTCGGGAAAGTGAAGCGTCATGAACACGAGACCGGCGCGCAGCGCGGTGTCGATGTGCGCGGGAGCCACAACCGAACCACGCCGGGAGGTGATGCGCACGTCTTCGTTGTCCGCGATGCCGAGCCGAGCGGCGTCCTCGGGCGAGAGATCGAGCATCTCGCCCCAGTGCAGCGGCGAATCGTAGCCCGCCGTTTGCACGCCGGTGTTATACGACTCGAGCCGCCGCCCCGTTGTGAGCAACAGGGGATACTCGTCGTTGGGCATTTCCACGGGGCCCTCGTGCCGCACAACGGTGAACGGAGCGGCGTCCCCCCGCGCCTCGCCTTTCTCCCAGAGTCGCCCGTGCAGGAACGTCGAACCTGGATGCGACTCGTCGGGGCAGGGCCACTGCAGTCCGTCGAGTGCTTCAAGGCGCGCGTAGCTCATGCCGCCTGCGAACGCCGGCGCGACCGCCCGGAATTCGTCCCACACTTCTTCGGCGCTCGGCACGGTCCAATCGAGTCCCATGCGCTTCGCGATCTCCGTCATGATCCAGAGTTCGTCCTTTGCGCCCTCGGGCGGTTCGGCAGCTTTGCGGCAGCGCTGCACGCGGCGTTCGCTGTTGGTGACCGTGCCTTCGCCCTCACACCACGTGGCCGCGGATGGAAGCACGACGTGCGCGAGCTCCGCCGTTTTCGTCATGACGATTTCCTGCACGACGAGATGGTCGAGTCCGCGCAGGACGTGCTCCACGTGGTGGCCATCCGCATCCGACTGCGCCGGATTCTCGCCGATCACATAGAGCGACGTCATCTCGCCCGTTCCCATCGCGTGCAGCATCTCGGTGAGATTTCTGCCGGCCGTCGCCTGAAGCTTCACGTTCCAGTGCTTCTCAAATCGTTCTTGAATGGCCGGATCAGTGATTTCCTGGAATCCCGGATACTTGTTTGGGATGGCGCCCATATCGCCGCCGCCCTGCACGTTGTTTTGACCACGCAGCGGATTCGCGCCGCAACCCCAGCGGCCCACGTGGCCGGTGAGCAGGCACAAATTAATCAGCGCGAGGACATTATCCGCCGCATCGTGATGTTCGGTGATGCCGAGCGTCCAGCAGATCATCGCGCGGTCGGCTTTCGCGAACGCGTGCGCCGCCTCGCGAATCACATCGGCCGGAACGCCCGTGAGGCTCTCGCCAACTTCGAGCGTGTACGACTCGACTGATGTACGGTATTCGCTGAACCCGGAGCACGCGTTGCTCACGAACTCTGCGTGCACGAGTCCGGCGTGGATGATTTCGCGCGCCATCGTGTTCGAGAGCGCGATATCGGAGCCAACATTGAGACCGAGCCACACGTCGGCCCACTTCGCCGAAGCAGTGCGGCGCGGGTCCATCACATAGAGTTTCGCGCCGTTGTGGATGCCTTTCAGCAAATGATGGAACCAGATCGGGTGGGCATCGCGCGCGTTCGAACCCCAGAGGAAGACGACATCCGTCTCCTCGACTTCACGGTAGGAACTCGTCCCGCCGCCAGCACCAAAGACCGTCGCCAGACCGACGACGCTAGGCGCGTGTCACGTTCGGTTGCAGCTGTCGATGTTGTGCGTGCCGAACGCGACGCGGGAGAGCTTCTGCGCCATGAAGTTCACTTCGTTCGTGGACTTCGAGCAGCTGAAGGTTCCGATCGAGTTCGGTCCGCGCGCAGCGATGTTCCGCTTGAACCCGTCCGCCGCGCGATCGAGCGCTTCGTCCCAGCTGGCGGGGCGGAGCACACCGTTATCGCGCACCATCGGCGTGGTGAGGCGAGGGTAGAGGCGGGGCTTGGAACGATTGCGGGCCATGACGAGCTTCTCCTGGCGAAATGACTGCACGTACGAGTACCGCTCGCCTAATCTATTCTGTGAGCGGGGTGCAACAGAAGCAGGCTGAACGTAAGATTATGAGAGTCAACCTCCCACCTCAATCGGCATCCGTCATATGAACCGCATCGCGCGCGCCGTTGGCTGCGCCATCTGCTGCGCTATTGGCTGCGCCAGTGGCGCCTCGTTGCTCGTCCCGATCCGTGCCTCTGCTCAAGAAGCGCAGAGCGGTCCGATGAGGCAAACGGAGGGCGACGCGTACACGCGCTATGAGTTGCTCGCTCCGGGGACGGCGAAGTTCAAGATCATCTATGAGGTGACCGCCACCACGCCTGGTGCGACCTACTACTTCAACCCGATTCGCAAAGGCAGCGTCGCGACAGACGAGTCTGTGTTCGATCGCGCCAGCGGCAAACCGCTGGTGTTCGACGTGGTTGGGCAGGCCATCGCATCCACGGGCGGTGTTCGCGGCAACGATTCGACGCAGACGTACATCCGGGTAAAACTTTCGCATCCGGTCCCGGCCGACGGCGGCGAAGCTCGTGTGCTGATCATCAAAACGTACGAAGACGCCCTGAGCTACCTCGTGAACGGCGACGTGATCACCTTCACCCGCGGGCTCGGCATCAAGCGGAATACAGTCGTGCTCCCTCCGGGATACGAACTCGTTTCGTGCAACTATCCGTCGCAGGTGCTGCAGCAGGACGATGGCCGCGTCGCGATCAGCTTCTGGAACGGCACTCCAGGCGAGGCACCGCTCACGCTGAAGGCGCGCCCGGCGGCGGGCGTCGGGTCGACCAGGACCGCGATCCCGAATACGGCCGCGCGCCTCGACGAGCGCGCCCACCAGAACCGGAGGATCGTGTACTTCCTGCAGCCGCCCGAAACGCACGCGTTCGATCTGTATCACGATTACACCGAGTCGAAACCCGGCACGAGCACCTACATCAACGAAGTGCGCGCCGGCAGCACGGTCTCGAAACCCTCCGCGCGTAATCTCGACACGGGTGAACCGCTCAAGTGGGAGGTTCTCAAGGGTGATGCAATCACGAAAGCGAACTTGGGCGTGAGGGACGTCACCCCGCAGTCGGAGATCGTCGTCTTCCGATTTGCGGCAGTGAAGCCAAGCGAATCGGTGCGCATTCGAATGTTCGAGACCTACACGGACACCGCGCGCTACAAACTCGTAGGTGACGAACTCATGTGGGACCGGAGTTTCGGCCGTCCCGCCAACGCCGTCGTGCTCCCCGCGGGATGGATGCTCACGAACAGTTCGGTTCCGGCAACCGTAAGCGAACAACCCGACGGGCGCATCCGCGTAGATTTCATAAACCCGCGCACGGATGACATAGCGGTGTTGCTCACAGCCCGCCGCCGCGGTCCAAAATAGCTTTCATCCTCGATCTTCGATCTTCGATCTTCCATCTTCGGTCCTCGATCTTCGATCTTCCATCTTCGATCCTTCCATCATCGTGCCCAACGCCTTACGAACGCAGTCTTTCAGCGAATCGGTCATCCGCGAGATGACGCGCGTCGCCAACGAACACGGCGCCGTCAATCTCTCGCAGGGATTCCCGGACTTCCCGATGCCCGCCGTGATGAAGGACGCGGCGTGCGCTGCGATTCATAACGATGTGAACCAATACGCCACGACGTGGGGTTCGAAAAAACTGCGTGACGCGATCGTCGGGAAATATTCGCGCCGCTACCACATGGCGGTCGATGCGGAGCGCGAGATCACGGTGACCTGCGGCGCGACAGAAGCGGCCGCTTCGGTCTTTCTGGCACTGCTCAATCCCGGCGACGAAGTGCTGATCTTCGAGCCGTTTTATGAAAACTACGGACCGGACGCGATTCTCTGCGAAGCAAAGCCCGTGTTCGTTCCGCTCGTCGCGCCGGAGTGGAAGTTCGACGAGGCGGCGCTCCGCGCGGCGATCACGCCCAAGTCGCGAGCGCTCGTGCTCAACTCGCCGCACAATCCCACGGGACACGTCTTTTCACGCAGCGAACTCGAGTCGATCGCGAAGGTCTGCATCGAGTTCGATCTCATGGTGATCACCGACGATCCGTACGAGTACATTATTTTTTCCGGCGAGCACATTCCGATCGCAACGCTGCCCGGCATGCGCGATCGCACCATCACGATCTCGAGTCTCTCGAAGACGTTCAGCATCACCGGCTGGAGGCTCGGCTACGCGATCGCGAACGCCGAGCGCACGAGCGCGATTCGAAAGGTCCACGATTTTCTCACCGTGGGCGCACCCGCGCCGCTGCAGGACGCGGCCGCGATCGGCTACAGTTTTGACGATGCGTACTATCAGAAACTTTCGGACGATTACAAAGCCAAGCGTGAATTTCTGAGCGGCGCGTTGCGCGACGCCGGTTTCAAGTTTGCGCAGCCCGACGGCGCGTACTTCATCATGGCCGACTTCTCCGATCTCGACGATCGCGACGACGTCACGTTCGCAAAATGGATGACGAAGGAGATTCAGGTGGCCACCGTTCCGGGTTCGAGTTTTTATCGTCCGGGCGCGCCCGAAGGAAAGCGCTATATCCGTTTTGCATTTTGCAAGAAGACCGAAACGCTCGAGCGAGCAGTGGAAAACCTCTCACGCCTCAAAGCCGCCGTATGAAGACGGGCCGTCATTTTTTGTTCGTACCGGGACCGACCAACGTTCCCGAACGTGTGCTGCGGGCCATGGACCGTCCGATGGTGGACCACCGGTCGTCCGCGTTTCCGGAGCTCGCGCGCGCGATTTTCCCGAACCTTCTGAAAGTCTTTGGATCGGCGAACGGACAGGCGTTCGTCTTCGCCGGCTCCGGCTCGGCCATGTGGGAAGCGTCGCTTGTGAATGCGCTCTCGCCGGGAGATCGCCTGCTCGCGGTGCGCAACGGCCAGTTCAGCACGCTGTTCATCGACACGGCGCAGCGGCTGGGATTCAAGGTCGACATCATCGACGCCGAGTGGGGCGATGCGGCGCCAGCCGCCAAGATCGGTGAAATGCTCGCCGCCGACACGAGGCACGAGTACAAAGCGCTGCTCATCGTGCACAACGAAACGGCGACCGGAGTCACGAGTGACCTCGCCGCGATTCGCAAAGCCATGGACGACGCGATACATCCCGCGCTGTTCTATGTAGACGGTGTCAGCTCGGTGGCGTCCCTCGATTTCCGTTTCGACGAATGGAAGGTGGATTTCGCGATTGCCGGTTCGCAAAAGGGCTTCATGGTTCCTCCGGGAATCGGGATGCTCTGCGTCAGTAAAAAGGCGATCGGATTGCTCGATCAGGCCAAGTGCCCGCGCGCGTTCTTCGATTTGCGCGACCAGATCAAGCACAATGCGGAGGGCTATTTCCCGTACACGCCTCCCGTCGCGCATCTGTTCGGACTGCGCGAATCGCTCGACATGCTGCTGGAGCAAGGGATGGCAAACGTGGCGGCGCGGCATCACCGCCTCGGCGAGGGCGTCCGTCGCGCGATATTCGCGTGGGGGCTCACGCTCGTTGCGCGCGATCCGAAGTGCTACTCGGATACCGTTTCCGCAATTGCCGTTCCCGACGGAGCCGACGCCAAGAAAGTGATCGACATTGCGTTTCGGAAATACGATCTCTCGCTCGGAGCGGGTACCGGCCGTCTGGTTGGAAAGGTCTTCCGCATCGGGCACGTGGGCGATCTCAACGAGCTCATGGTCCTCGGCGCGCTCGCTGGAGTTGAGATGGCGCTCAACGACTCTGGTATTCCGGTGACGCTCGGCAGCGGTGTGGCGGCGGCGCAAAAATGGTTTCGGGAGAGTGCCGCGCCGCTCGCGTAGTGGCTGAATCGCGTCGCGCTCGTTTGCTTGCTCCGATTCCAGCGCCCTTTTAGTTTTTCACGGGTTGTTCTCTCTCCAAAAAAGGCGTCACGAGCGTGTCAGCATACAAATACGCAAAGGTCCCGGCGGGCGCGGACCGTATCGAAGCGGCGGGCGGAAAGTTCAGCGTTCCCGATCATCCGGTCATTCCGTTCATCGAGGGTGATGGAACCGGCCCTGATATTTGGCGCGCCTCGGTGCGCGTGTTCGACGCCGCGGTGCAGCTGGCGTACGGCGCCAAGCGCAAGATCGCGTGGATGGAAATTCTCGCCGGCGAGAAAGCCTTCACGACCACCGGCGAGTGGCTGCCGGCGGAATCGCTCGAGGCCGTGCGCGAGTTCAAAATCGCCATCAAAGGTCCGCTGACCACTCCCGTGGGCGGCGGCATTCGCTCGCTGAACGTCGCGCTCAGGCAGGAACTCGATCTGTACGCGTGCATTCGCCCCGTGCGCTACTTCAAGGGCGTGGGCGCGCCCATGAAGCGCCCGGAGGATCTCAACATCGTGATCTTCCGGGAGAATGTCGAAGATGTCTACTCGGGAATCGAGTTCCGCGCGGGATCGCCGGAAGCCGACAAACTTCGCGATTTCATTCAGAAGGAATTCAACAAGAAGATTCGCGAGGGCTCGGCCATCGGCATCAAGCCGATGTCGCCGTTCGGTTCCAAGCGCCTCGTGAAGATGGCGCTCCAGTACGCACTCGCGAACGGCAAAAAAACCGTGACGATGATGCACAAGGGCAACATCATGAAGTTCACGGAAGGCGGATTTCGCGACTGGGGATATGAAATCGCGCGCGATGAATTCAAGAATCTCGTCGTCGCGGAGGCGGATCTCGACAAAGCCGGTCGCTCCGCTCGCGCCGACGCCGTGATTCTCAAAGATCGAATTGCCGATTCCATGTTCCAGCAGCTGTTGTTGCGCCCGGCGGACTACGACGTGATCGCGACGCCGAACCTGAACGGCGATTACGTCTCCGACGCGGCCGCCGCGCAGGTGGGCGGGCTGGGCATCGCACCCGGCGGAAACGTCGGAGACACCGCCGCCGTTTTCGAGGCGACGCACGGCACCGCTCCGAAATACGCCGGTCTCGACAAGATCAATCCCGGCAGCGTGATCCTCTCGGGCGTGATGATGCTCGAGCACATGGGCTGGAAGGAAGCCGGCGCGCTGATCATCAGGGGAGTTGAGAAGGCAATCGAAGCCGGCACCGTCACGTACGATCTCGCGCGGCAGATGCCAGGCTCGAAGGAAGTTTCGACCACCGGATTCGGCGATGCGGTCATCGCGGGGATGAAAACTTGATCATGGCCTTCGAACTTTCGCTCCATACCGGCGATCCCGCCGGCCTCGCGACACCGTTGCTCGCCGTCGCGCTTCCGTCGGACAAACCCGTTCCGAAAATGCTCGCGCCGCTCGACAAAGCGCTCGGCGGCGCACTCTCCCGCGCCGTGAAGCAGAAGGACTTCAAAGGGAATCGCGACGAGACGCTGATGCTCTTCGCCACCGGCAGAGGTCCTCAGCGCGTGCTGCTCGTTGGACTCGGGCCCTCAGCGGATGCCGCGGCGGTCACACGCGCCGCGTCGCTCGCAGGGCGCAAAGCGAACTCGCTCGGCGTCGAGCGCATGGGATTCTGGGCCGCAGGCCTCGAAGGCGCGTCGATCGAGAATGCCGCCATCGGGCTTTCGCTGGGTGCGTGGGAATACACCGAGCTCCGGACGCAGCCGCCGGCCAATGAGCGCCCCAAGCCGCTTATCGCGGCGGTGGTGTGCGCGGATTCGCCGAAGGGTGCTGAGGCTTCCTTGCTAAACGGAATTGCGGTCGCTGAAGGTCAGCGCATCGCGCGCACGCTCGCGATGATGCCGGGAAATCTCTGCACGCCGACGTTCATCGCCGACACCGCGAAAGACATTTGCAAGCGGCACAAGCTCAAACTCACCGTCTTCGGCCGGAAGGAAATGGAGAAGATGGGCATGGGCTCGTTCCTCGCAGTCGCCCAGGGAACGCCGCAGAAACCGAAGTTCATCGTGATGGAGTATCGCGGCGCCGGCGCCGACGACGCGCCGATTGCGCTCGTGGGCAAGGGACTCTGCTTCGATTCGGGCGGCATCTCGATCAAGCCCGCGGACCGCATGGAGTGGATGAAGTTCGACATGAGCGGAGCGGCGGGCGTGCTCGGCGCGATGGAAGCGATCGCGCGCATGAAGCTCAAGATCAACGTGGTGGGGCTGGTCGGATCGACCACCAATATGCCGAGCGGCACGGCGATGAATCCCGGCGACGTCGTGACGGCGATGAACGGGAAGAGCATCGAAATTATTAATACCGATGCCGAGGGCCGCCTGGTGCTCGCGGACGTCCTCTCGTACGCCGCGCGCTTCAAGCCGCAGGCGGTGGTGGATGCCGCGACGCTCACCGGCGCGGTGGTTGTCGCGCTGGGGAACACGGCGATGGGTGTGTTGGGTAATGATCAGGGAGTGATCGACGAGATCCTTGCGGCGAACAAGCGCGGTGGCGAACCGGGGTGGCAGTTGCCCATGTGGCCCGACTATCGTGACCAGATCAAATCCGACGTGGCAGACATGAAGAACGTGGGCGGGCGCGGTGCAGGAACGATCACCGCCGCGCTGTTCCTCGCGGAGTTCACACAGGACTACAAGTGGGCGCATCTCGACATCGCCGGCACAGCGTATTCGGAAACCGATTTGATCTCGCTTCCTCGAGGGCCAACGGGTGTGCCGGTGCGCACGTTCGTCGAGTTCGTGCGAGGGAGGGTTCGCTGACGTCGTTCGCGCGCGCGCGGCTGGTATTTCTACTGGCCGCGTGTGCGCCGCTCGCAATTCTCCACGCGCAGGCCGACAGCACCGCCGCCATTAAACGGCCGCCGCGCGACACAATAAAAACGCCGCTCACCCACCCGTACACGCCGCGCTCCACCGAAATCGGCGCGAGCAACTGGCATTGGGATCGCGACGCCATGTTCGCCTCGGGCGCGATGAATATCGCGGATCTCCTCGCGAACGTGCCGGGCGTGACGATCATGAGCACCGGGTTTCTGCTCGCGCCGCAGGTGGCCGCGTACTATGGCGACCCCGGGCGCGTTCGCATTTATCTCGATGGTGTCGAGCTCGACGTCATCAATCCGCGCAATGGCGGCGTGCAGGATCTCGCAATGATCTCGCTCTGGTCTCTCGAAGACATCATGGCCGAGCGCGCCGCGGGCGAACTTCGGGTGCATCTGCGCACGTGGCGCGTGGTGCGCACGACGCCGAACACGCGCGTCGACGTCGTCACCGGCACCGAGAATCTCAATCTCTACCGTGGATATTTCGGCAAGCGGTTCAACAGCGGCGCGATGATCCAGCTCGCGGGGCAACAGCAGAGCAGTATCTCGCCCGGCGGTTCGGACGGCGACGCGCTCGGCGCGATGGCGCGTATCGGCTGGGCCCGCGCAAACTGGAGCGTCGACGCCACCTGGCTGCACCAGGGCATCAATCGCAATTCCGGCGCGAAGGACATCAACACGTCGCCCGTGCTCGGTGCGATTCCTCCGTACTCGGGCAGCGAGGCGCTCGCCTATCTGCGCATCGGCTGGCGCGATCCGGAGCAGAACGGCCCGTGGATTCAATTCATCGCGTCGTCGCTGAGTGAGGCGAAGAAGGACACCAACGCGAACTCGACCTCGACCCTGCTGAGCGGCGGCGGAAAGGATTCCACCGATAGCCTCACGTCGCGGCCGCAGTACACGCTCGCGGCAGGAATCACGCGCTGGGGAATTCGGTTGAGCACCACCAACCGTCTTCGCTCGATCAACGGTAAGTCGTATGTCTCGCCATCCGCGCGCGCCGAGTACGAATGGAAGCTGCTGACGATTTCCGGATTTGCGGAGCGCGCCGTGGACTCGACGCTGCGCACGGACGTCTCCGCGCGGCTCGCGCCGTTCTCCTGGCTCAACTTTGGCGGGTCGGTGAGCCGCTCTGCGCCAAAAAGCCCATCGCTCGGCTCCGCCTTGATCAACACGCGATTCGAAGCGGGCCTGCGGTGGCACGATCGCTGGGTGACGGCCGGGATCGTCACACACTCGGCGAGTTTCATTGCTCCGCCAATCGAGATCGATACGGCGCTGCGCACGGTGACGTCGCCGGCCACGAATGGAATTGTGTTCTCGTTCCGCGGACCACTGGCATTCGGGCTGAACGGGTCGGTCGACGCCATCAACTGGAGCGCGATCGGACCGTATCGCCCGCAAACACAGGCGCGGGTTCGCGTGTGGTTCGAGTCGAGCTTCATTCACCGCTTTCCGCGCAACAACTTTCATCTTCTCGCGTCCGCCACGTACGACTACTTCTCGGCGATGTACGTGCCGCTCGGCACGAATCCGGTGGGAACGACCTCGGCCGGCGCGGGGATTCCGTCAACGTTGCTCGAGATCAAGATCTCGTCGGCGGTGATTTTCTGGCAGTACCGGAATCCTCTCGGTGCGATCTACTCGACGTATCCGGGATTCGTGATGCCGAGGCTGGTGAATCTGTACGGAGTTCGGTGGCAGTTTTGGAACTGACAAGCTTTACAAACCCCTTGCTAGACACTAACTTAGCAAGCTCTATATGATCAGAAGCATGACCGGTTTCGGCTCCGCGGAAGGCGACGTTGGCGGCTCGCGCGTCAACGTCGAAGTCCGGACCGTAAACCACCGTTTCTTCAATCCGAGCGTCAAGCTTCCATCGGCATTTTCGAAATGGGAGACTGAGGTTCGTGAGTCGTTGCGCAAGCTGATCGCCCGCGGACACGTCACGGTTTCAGCGCGAATTGAGCGCCCCGCAAGTGCTGACGCGAGCGTCGACGATGAGAAGTTCGGCCACTATGCCGCGGCGCTCATTGCGCTGCGCGACCGGCACAAACTCGGCGGCGAGATCGACGTCGCGACGGTCATGCGGATGCCCGACGTGATCCGCGTGCCGACCGAGGAGACGGTCGAGGGTACGGTAGACGATCTCGTCGCAATTGTGGTGGTTGCCGTCGGCGAACTCACCAAGATGCGCGAGGCAGAAGGCGCGCGGCTCGCGACGGTTCTGCTCGAGCGAATCGGCCTGATCGAAGCCGCGCTCGTTCGCATCGCAGCTCGCGCGCCGGAACGAATCATTGCCCAGCGCGACCGCCTGCGCGAAAACGTGAAGGTTCTGGCAGAGGGAATCGCGGTCGACGAGCAGCGGCTCGCACAGGAGATCGCGATTCTCGCCGACCGGCTCGACGTAGGAGAGGAAATCGATCGATTTGGTGCGCATGTGGCCGCGTTCAAAGACGCGCTAGCGCTGCAGGGCGGTGAACCCGTCGGCAAGCGGCTCGGTTTCCTGTTGCAGGAGATGCTGCGCGAAACCAACACGACCGGCAGCAAGGCCAACGACACCCAGATTCAAGGTGACGTGATTCTCATGAAGGAGGAGCTCGAGCGGATTCGCGAACAGGTGGAGAACCTGGAGTGAAGAAACCTTGAATCCATTTCCGCTTGTGCTCTCGGCGCCGTCGGGCGGCGGGAAGACGACCGTCACGAAGCTCCTTATGGAGCGCAGGACAGACATCGGCTACTCGGTTTCATGCACGACCCGGGCCCCGCGCCCGGGCGAAGTGAACGACGTCGATTACCACTTTCTGACTGAGCAGCAGTTCATCGAGTGCCGCGATCGCGGGGACCTCGCCGAGTGGGCGGTGGTGCACGGCAAATTTTACGGCACGCTGAAATCGGCGGTCAGCAAGGTGCTGGCGAGCGGCAAGCACGTAATGATGGACATCGACGTGCAAGGGGCGGCCCAAGTTGCCGCGGCATGGCCGTCCGCGGTGCTCGTTTTCATGCTTCCGCCGTCGATGGAAGTGCTTTTGGCCCGTCTGGCAGAGCGCAAGACCGAGGTTGGGGCGTCCCTCCTGACCCGGCTCAAGAGCGCCCATGCAGAATTACAGGCGGTAAACCGTTATCATTATGTGCTGGTGAATGACGACCTCGAGACGACCGTCAGCAGGGTTTCGGCGATCATCGACGCAGAGGAAGTGAGCCGGGCGCGCGTTCGGGCGCTCGATGCACAGGTAGCCGATCTGATTTCAAGTCTCGATACAGCGATTTCAAAGCATTCATAACCGGAGTTTCGCATGCGAGTTTTCACGCCGAACGAAGTCACCGTCCACGCGACGAACAAGTACCTCGCCATCCTCGTGGCGGCGAAGTATGCGCGCGTGCTGAATGAATTTCCGCGCGACCGTTCCAAGAGCGGAGAAAAGAAGCTGACGACGCGCTCGCTCGAGGAGCTCTCCGGCGGCAACATCGAGTATCGCGTGGTGCCGCGCCGCCGGTCGGAGTAACCCGGCTCTCAGCGAACACGGCGCAGTAGCAGCGGATTCGCGAACCGTGCGCCCGTATCAGGGCCGCAGAATTCTCCTTGGCGTCACTGGGGGAATCGCGAGTTACAAGACGGCCTGGCTCGCGCGACTCCTCGCGCAGGCCGGCGCCGAAGTGGATGTGGTGCTGACGAAATCGGCGCGCGAATTCATTGGCGCGGTGACCTTCGAAGCACTGACCGGACGGGCGGTGCACACCGAACTCGTCGCCACAGGACACGCGCTCGACCACATCAAGCTCGCCCGCGCGGCGGAGCTCGTTGTTGTTGCGCCCGCCACGGCGGATTTTCTTTCGAGAGCCGCTGCGGGTCGCGCCGATGATTTGCTCACGGCGTGCCTGCTCGCCGCCGATGCACCGGTGTTTATCGTGCCCGCGATGAACGACCGGATGTGGGCGCATAAGCAGACGCAGGCGAACGTCGCGCACCTTCGCGCGATCGGCTACACGGTGCTCGATCCCGAGTCCGGACCGCTCGCGTCTCCGCAGGAAGGCGCGGGGCCGGGGCGCATGCCGGAACCCGAAACGATTTTTGCGCACGTCGGGAGAATGCTCGAGCCGCGCGGCGCGCTCGCCGGCCGCCACATTGTGGTGACGGCGGGGCCGACGCGCGAGGCAATCGATCCTGTTCGCTTTCTCTCGAACCACAGCAGCGGCAAAATGGGCGTTGCGCTCGCCGCGGCCGCGTGGCGCCGCGGTGCAGACGTCACGTTGATTGCCGGACCGCTCACCATCGCGCCGCCGCCGGACGTGCGCGTGCAGCGGGTCGACAGCACCGAACAGATGAACGACGCCGTGCGTGAGGAACTCGCGACGGCCGACGTGCTCGTGATGGCCGCCGCGCCCGCTGATTTTCGGCCGGCGAGCAAATCGAATTCGAAGATCAAGAAATCGACGCGCCCCGATTCCATAGTGCTCGAAAACACGGCGGATATTCTTGCCACCACGCGCGACGCCCGCAAACCCGGCGCGGTCATTGTCGGCTTCGCACTCGAGACGGACGACGTGCTGCAGCACGCACAGGAAAAACTTGCGGCGAAATCGCTCGATCTGATTGTGGTGAACGATGCCCGTGAGGAAGGCGCTGGATTTGGCGGCGACACAAACCGCGTGACGATTCTCGCGCCGAATCATGAGCCGGACGTCCTGCCGCTGCTGAGCAAGGCCGAAACCGCGGACGCCATCTTCGATCGCGTCGAGGCCCTGCTGCATGGACGCTAGGGAGCGTCTGCGGGAATATCTCGAGCAGCGGCGCGAACTCGGCGAGAGCGAGTTCGTGCTCGACGGGCTTTCCGTGGACGATGCGCTCAACGCGCTCGGCGTTCGCGGCGGCGCGCCGAACTCGAAGGCGCCCGCCGAGACGCCGCGTGAGGCGCGAACCACAGGCCCTGTAAGCGCCGATTGGCGCGAAGCACTGCGCTCAATTGGGGTCGAAAAACCGGAGGCCGAAAATCGGAAGCCGGAAGCCGCCGCCCCGCCCGAAAAGGTCGGACGCTACGAAATGCCGAAGCCCAAGGAGGCCGCGGCGAGCGCGACTGGCGAGCTCATGCAGGGAATCGTCATCGGAACCGAAATCGCTGCTTCCACACACTCGCTGAGCAGTCTCGGTTCGCTGGATGAAATCGCAAAAGCCGTTGCCGCGTGCAGATTGTGCGGGCTGCATGCAAGCGCGCTCAATCCAGTGCCAGGCTCAGGAAATCCCACGGCGAAATTCGTATGCGTGGGCGAGGCGCCGGGTGCGAAAGAAGATGAATCCGGACTGCCATTTGTCGGACCGTCCGGCGAGCTGCTCACGCAAATTCTCAAAGCAATCAAGTTCGAGCGCGACGACGTCTTCATTTGCAACGTCCTCAAGCATCGTCCGCCGGCAAACCGGAATCCTTCGCCGGAGGAGATCGGGGCGTGCAGCCCCTATCTGCTCAGGCAGCTGGAATTGCTGCAACCCCGTGTAATCCTTGCTCTTGGCACGTTCGCGGCGCAGACTCTTCTGCAGACCACGACGCCAATCGGTAAATTGCGTGGACAGGTCCACCGCTATTACGGGGTGCCACTGATCGTCACTTACCACCCCGCAGCGTTGCTCCGCAATCCATCGTGGAAGCGCCCCACTTGGGAAGATGTCCAGCTCGCCCGCAGAATTTTCGATAACGCCGTCAGCAGCGCGTGATCCGTTCAAAGACCGCAAGCCTCCCTGGTCGGAGGATGCGGAGCAGGCGGTGCTGGGCGCGATGCTGCTCGACGCCGACGCAATTGTGCGCGCCGTGGAACTCGTCGACGAGACGATGTTCTATCGCGAAGCGCACCGCCGGATGTTCCGCGCGATGCTCTCGCTCCATCAGGCCGGAGCTGTTCTCGATCCGCTGACGCTCGCGAACGAACTCGAAAAGCAGGGCGGTCTCGCCGCGGCCGGCGGCAAGGATTACATCGGCACTCTGCTCGACGTCGTGCCGACGGCGGCGAACGTCGAGTACCATCTGCGCATCGTCAAAGAGAAGGCGCTGCGCCGCCGCCTGATCGAAGTCGCACAAGGATTGGTGGTTGAGGCGCACGAATCCGGTGCGGACGCCGCTGATCTGATCGACCTCGCCGAGCATCGCATTTTTCAGGTCAGCCAGCAGCGCGGAACCGACGGCTTCATGCGCATCAAGGAACTGCTCTGGCCGGCCATGGAGCGCATCGAGAATCTGCGCGAGGGCGGTCCGCTCACGGGCGTCGCGACCGGCTTCAAGGATCTCGATGCCATCACGCTCGGGTTCCAGCCGAGCGATCTCATCATCATCGCCGCGCGTCCGTCGATGGGCAAAACGGCGTTCGTACTGAACATCGCGCAATACGCCGCTGTCGAAGGCAATCTTCCGGTTGCGGTTTTTTCACTGGAAATGAGTAAAGAGTCTCTCATACAGCGTATGCTCGCTTCTGAGGGATTCATCGATGCCCAGCGTTTGCGTTCCGGAAGGCTCAACAGCCAGGACCATTCCAACCTCGCCAAGGCCGCAGCTTTGCTCGGTCAGGCGCCCATTTGGATCGACGACACGCCCGGTCTCACGCTGCTCGAGATCCGGTCGCGCGCACGCCGGCTCAAATCGCAGGCGGGGATCAAAATGGTGATCGTCGACTACCTCCAGCTCATTCAGGGGCCGCTCAACTCCGAGAGCCGCCAGCAGGAAATTTCGCAGATATCGCGCTCGCTCAAGATTCTCGCGAAGGAACTCAACGTGCCGGTCGTCGCGCTCTCGCAGCTCTCGCGCGCGCCGGAACAGCGCACGGGCGAGAATAAGCGGCCGCAGCTTTCAGATCTTCGCGAATCCGGCGCCATCGAACAGGACGCCGACGTCGTCATGTTCATCTATCGCCCGGAGATGTACGACCGGGCCATCGACGATTCGGGCAACGCCACCAAGATGCCGGACGGCACGCCCATCGAGGGACTCGCCGAAGTGATCGTGCAGAAGCAGCGCAACGGTCCAACCGGCATGGTGCGCCTCAATTTCCGCAAACAGTTTACGCGCTTCGAGAATTGGACCGACCGGAAGCCGGGCTGAGCCGCTCCATCGCGAGCGTAAGATCATGAGTGCGAAGGCAAAGACCGTCTATCGCTGCACCGAATGCGGTGCCGAGTATCCCAAGTGGGCTGGGAAGTGCGAGGCGTGCGGCGAGTGGAACACACTCGGTGAGGAGATCGCCGCGCCGCGCGTGCTCTCCGGCGGGTCGGAGCGCCGCAAAGCCGGCGTCACCTCGCTCGGCAGCGGCGGACGCGTGATGGCGACTCCGCGCATTCGCGATGTCGTTGGCGCGGAAGATCATCGCCTGCGCACAGGGCTCGCTGAGCTCGACTTCGTTCTGGGCGGAGGAATCGTCCCGGGCTCGATGGTTCTTGTCGGCGGCGAACCGGGCATCGGAAAATCCACGATCCTCCTTCAGGTGGCCGCCCAACTCGAAGCGCAGGGCATTCGCGCGCTGTATGTGTCCGGCGAAGAATCGCCTCTGCAGGTGAAGCTGCGCGCCGATAGGCTCGGCGGACACTCGGGCGATGTGGAGATGATGGGCGAAACGCTGCTCGAGACGATTCTCGCAACGGCCGCCGACCGCTCGCCAGCTGTGATGATCGTCGATTCCATTCAGACCGTGTTCACCGGCGATCTCGAGGGCGCGCCGGGAAATGTCGGCCAGGTTCGTGAGTGCGCGGCGCGCCTCATGCGCTACGCGAAAGAGAGCGGCACGGCAATTTTCGTCGTGGGTCACGTGACGAAGGGCGGGGGCATCGCGGGGCCGAAGACGCTCGAGCACATCGTCGATACCGTTTTGTACTTCGAGGGCGAGGGCACGCTCGATCATCGCGTGCTGCGCGCGGCAAAGAATCGTTTCGGCTCTGTTGACGAGATCGGTGTATTTCGCATGACGCAACAGGGGCTGATTCCTGTCGAGAACGCGTCGGCGCTTTTCCTTGGCGACCGCGAGCGGCATCACACCTCGGGCAGCGCGATCACCGCCATTCTCGAGGGCACGCGGCCGATGCTGCTCGAGGTGCAGGCGCTGGCGGCGAAAGCCGGATTCGGCACGCCGCAGCGCGTGGCGGGCGGCTACGATGGACGCCGGCTCGCATTGCTGCTGGCCGTGCTCGACAAGCGCGCGGGACTTTCCTACGCGAATCTTGACGTGTTTATCAACGTGGTTGGCGGCGTGCGCATGCAGGAGCCAGCGGGAGATCTGGCCGTCGCCGCCGCGCTCGCGTCGAGCGTGTACGACAAATCGCTGCCCGCCGACACAATTTTCATTGGCGAGGTCGGACTCGGCGGCGAGATCCGCGCCGTGAGCCAGATCGAGCGCCGCATTGCGGAAGCCGAAAAGATGGGAATGAAAGTCGCGTACGTCGGCGAGCGCAGCGTGCCAAAGCGTGCGCCGAAATCTATTCGGGTCGAGGGCGTTCCCTCGCTCACCGATCTCTTCAAGCGACTCTTCCGATGACCCGGGCCTCCTGATGCGGGACGTGGGCGTGGTGATCGTTGCCGCCGGCGCGAGCACGCGCACGACCGGAGCGGAACAGGGCCAGCTCAAGCAGCTGCGCTGGATCGCGGGCAAGCCGATGCTGCTCCATTCGCTCCAGACGTTCCAGCAGCGCGCAGATGTCGCGATGGTCGTGTGCGTGCTGCCGCCATCCTACGCGGGCGATCCGCCGCCGTGGATTTTCCAGTGCGACGTCGAGCGGATGCTGATTTCCGTTGGCGGAAAGGAACGCAGCGAATCCGTGCAGAACGGCCTGGACGATTTGCCGGATGAATGCCGCATCGTGCTCATTCACGATGCCGCGCGCCCGCTCGTCGCGCCGGCAATGATCGAGCGGGTGGTGGCCGAGGCGCGAAAGGGTCACGGCGCAATCGCGGCGCTGCCGGTGGTCGATACGCTGAAGAAAGTCGACGAGAACGGATTCATTTCCGGCACGGTGGATCGCGCGCGTTTGTGGCGCGCGCAAACGCCGCAGGGTTTTCCGCGCGAGATGATTGTGCGCGCGCACGAAGCGGCGCGCGCCGCCGGTGTCAGCGCGACGGACGACGCGGGGTTGTGCGAACGGCTTGGACTGCCCGTCGCGATCGTGCGCGGCAGCGAGCGTGCGCTCAAAGTCACCGAGGATGGTGACTTCGCGCGCCTCGAGGCGCTCTTTCCGCTCCCGGAATGAACCCCAGCGTTCGTGGTGTTCCGTTCTGGTCACCGCCAGAAGTCGAAGCGTCGATTTCCGGCACGCTCGCGCATCTCGAGCGAAATGGCGTGCTCGCGTACCCCACGGAAACCGTGTACGGATTCGGCGGCGCGATCGACAGCGCATCGGTGGATCGATTGGTCTCGATGAAAAGCCGGCCGACGGGAAAACCATTTCTGCTGCTGATCTCCGGCAGCGAGATGATCGATCGCCTCGGCGTGCATCTTTCGCGCGCCGCGTCAATTCTCGCCGCGCGATTCTGGCCCGGCCCGCTCACGCTCGTGCTGAGCGGAGGGCAGGGCCGCGTGCCGGCGCGGCTGCGCGGACCAGAGGGCGGAATCGCCGTGCGCTGGACGTCGCATCCCGCGCTGCAGCGGCTGATCTCTGCGATCGGAGATCCGCTCACGTCCACCAGCGCCAACCGCCCCGGTCTTCCGCCTGCCATGAGCGCCGGTGACATTATTTCCGGATGGAACGCGGAGATCGCGAGCGGCGCGATTCGACTGCTCGACGGCGGCGCGTTGCAGGCATCGCAGCCATCGACGGTCGTGGACTGCACTGCCAAGCGTCCGCGCGTCATCCGCCCCGGTGCCATTCCCGCGACACAACTGCGCGAGATCGTGCCTGACCTCGTGGGCGATCACTAGGGTGCGCGTGCTCTTCGTGTGCACCGGCAACACGTGTCGCAGCGCGCTCGCGGAAGCGATCGCGGTGCGCGAGGCGGGCGCGCGCGGCATGCTCGACGTGCAGCCGTCGAGTGCCGGCACCAGCGCGTGGGATGGAGCTCCCGCTTCCGACGGCGCGCTGCTCGTGGGCATCGAACGAAAACTCGACGTGAACGCGCATCGCTCGCGGCAGCTCAATCGCGAACTCGTGGAGCAATCGGATCTCATCCTCGCGATGGGTCCGCATCACGTTGAGCGGATCGACGCGCTCGGCGGCGAGGGAAAGACTTTTCTCATCACCGACTACGCCGAACGGTCGCACGAAGGCCGCGCGATCGTGGATCCGTTCGGAGGCGACCTCGACATCTATCGCTCCACCGCCGATGAGCTCGAGCGTATCGTCGGCCTCGTGTTCGACCGCATCGCGAGCGAGCACCCCCGAAACAGCGGTGCGGTGTAGTGGAGCTTCCCGGGCGGCTGCTGTTGCTCGGTCATCCCGTTGCGCACTCGCTCTCTCCGGCACTGCAAAACGCGGCGCTGCGGAGCGCGGGGATTCCGCTGACGTACGAGGCCGTGGACGTCGCGCCCGCGCAGCTTGCGACCGTCGCCGGTCTGATGCGCGAGGCAAGTGCCTCTGGCAATGTCACCGTTCCGCACAAAGAAGCCTTCGCGAAACTGTGTGCCTCGCGGAGTCCCGTCGCCGAACGCGTAGGCGCGGTGAACACATTTTGGACCGAGAACGAATTACTCGTTGGCGACAACACCGACGTCGGCGGCTTCGACGCTGCGGTGCGCTATCACTTCGGACTGCCGCACGATCACGGCACGATCGTGCTGCTGGGCGCGGGCGGATCCGCGGCGGCGGTGCTCGCGGCAATCGAGCGCTGGGACGGCGCGCGCGTGCGTATTGTCGCGCGTTCCAGCGCCCGCGCCAGCGCACTGGCCGCGCGATTCCCGCGCATCGCGACGGTGGAATCGAATCTTGCCGAGGCGGCGCGCGACGCGAATCTCATCGTGAACGCCACGCCGGTCGGACTCGAAGGCACGGCGCTTCCAGCCGACCCCTCGCTGCTTTCCGCGAACACCGACGTGCTCGACCTTACCTACCGCCGCGGCGAAACTCCGTGGGTGCATGCCTGCCGCGCACGCGGGCTGCGCGCGGCGGACGGACTGGCGATGCTCGTCGAACAGGGCGCGCTTGCGTTCGAGCGCTGGTTCGGCGCGATCCCGGATCGCGATGCCATGTGGAAGGCGGTGCGCTCATGACCTCGCGCGCACTTGATCGCGCGACGTGCGAGACGTGGACCACCCGCTCGCTTCGCGCGACGCTCGATCTCTTGCTTCCACGCGTCTGCGTCTCCTGCGAGCGACCGATGTCCGCGCCCGAGCGCGAGATCGTCTGCTCGCTCTGCTGGTCGCGGCTCGCGCTGCTGCCGAGCCCACAGTGTGACCGCTGCGGGCATCCAACGGCCGGACGGAATTGCCGGTTGTGCGAGCAGTTGCCGCCGTTCGTGCGCGCGGCACGATCGGCGTGCTGGGTGCCGCATGAAATCAGCAGCGGAATCGTGCACGCGCTCAAATACCATGGATGGCATGCGGCGGCGCGCGGCATGGCGGATCGCCTGGCACGGCTGCCGTGGCCTGCCGATGTCGTTGCGGAGCGCGCCGCGCTCGTTCCAGTCCCGCTGTCGCGCGTGCGCGAGCGCGAACGCGGCTTCAACCAGGCAGAGCTGATCGCCCGGCCGCTCGCCGAACGGTGGGGGATTCCGCTCTGGAACGATGTGCTCGTTCGCACGCGCGTCACGCGTACACAAACGCGGTTGACTCCCGGAGAACGTTCCGCGAACGTTCGTGACGCGTTTGAAGTTGCTCGTGTTCAGAATGCCGTGAGTGCAAATGGCACGCGCGACCGCTTGAGCGGCCTGCATCTCGTATTGGTAGACGATGTCTTCACCACGGGTGCCACTCTGAACGCGTGCGCCACCGCGCTGTTCAATGCCGGCGCGAGGACGATCAGTTACGCGACATTCGGCCGGGCACACGCGAGCGGAGATTGGTAGCGCTTTTCTGAAGGCTCGCTTTCACTACTCATTACTCACGGTCCATGACTCTTCGTGTTGGCATCAACGGTTTCGGCCGCATCGGCCGTCAGGTGATTCGCGCGGCGAAGGCGACCGGCGCCGAGATCGACTTCATCGCCGTGAACGATCTCACGGACACCAAGACCCTCGCGCACCTCTATAAATACGACTCCATTCACGGCACGGCGCTCGGCACCTGCGTCCACGACGGCGAGACGCTCACGATCAACGGCGATTCGATCAAGGTCTTCAAGGAGAAGGATCCCGCGAATCTCCCGTGGAAAGCGCTCGGCGTCGATCTCGTGATTGAGTCCACAGGCAAGTTCACCAACGCGGGGGACGCGAGAAAGCACATCACGGCCGGCGCCAAGAAAGTCATTATCTCCGCGCCAGCGAAGGACGAGGACATCACCATTGTGCTCGGCGTCAATCACGAGAAGTACGACGCGGCGAAGCACGATATCGTGTCGAACGCGTCCTGCACCACGAACTGTCTCGCGCCGATGGTGCAGGTGATTCGCAACGCGTTCGGATTCAAGCACGCCTCGATGGTCACGATCCATTCGTACACGAACGATCAAGTCATCCTCGACACGCCGCACAAGGACCTGCGCCGCGCCCGCGCGGCCGCGCTCTCGATCATTCCAACCACGACCGGCGCTGCGAAGGCCACATCGCTCGTGATTCCCGAAGTGAAGGGGAAGATCGACGGCATCGCCATCCGCGTCCCCACGCCGGATGTCTCCCTCACGGAACTCACGGTTGAGGTAGAGAACGCCACGACGATCGCGGAGGTGAACGCCGCGTTCCGCGCCGCCGCCGACGGGCCGCTCAAGGGAATTCTTCAGTACACCGAGGAAGAACTCGTGTCCGTCGACTACATCGGCAACGCCGCATCGTGCATTCTCGACGCCAAGAACACGAACGTCATCGACGGCACCCTCGTGAAGGTGTCCGGCTGGTACGACAACGAGTGGGGCTACGCGTCACGCTGCGTCGATCTGCTCGCGTACCTCGGCGCGCGCCTCTAAGCGCGCGGCCGAAACGCGCTCGCGATGCTTAAACGCACGATTCGAGATCTCACGCCGGCGGAGATCAAGGGAAAGCGCGCCCTCGTGCGCGTGGACTTCAACGTGCCGCTCGACGGCGCTCGAATCACAGACGATACGCGAATCCGCGCGGCGATTCCCACGCTGCAATCGCTGATCAAGAGCGGCGCGCGGATCGTTTTGCTTTCGCACCTCGGCCGCCCAAAGGCGAAGCCTGAAGCGAAGTACTCGCTCGCGCCGGTCGCCACTCGGCTTGGTGAGCTGCTCGGCACGCCGGTGAAGTTCTGCACGGAGACCGACACCGATGCTGCGCTCGCCGCCACGAACGCGCTCGCCGACGGCGATGTGCTCTTGCTCGAGAACACGCGCTTTCTCCCGGGAGAGGAAACCAACAGCGCGGCGCTGTCGCAGTCGTTCGCGCGCCTCGGCGACTTGTATGTGAATGATGCGTTCGGCACCGCGCACCGGGCCCACGCCTCCACGGCCGGCGTCGCCGCGCACCTGCATCCCGCAGTGGCCGGCCTGCTCATGGAAGCGGAATTGAACTGGCTCGGCGCCGCGCTCGACAAACCGAAGCGCCCGTTCATTGCGATTCTCGGCGGCTCGAAAATCTCCGGCAAGATCGATGTCATCGAAGCCATGCTGCCGAAAGTGGATGGCGTGCTGATTGGCGGCGCCATGGCGTGCACGTTCTTCAAGGCGATGGGATTGGAGACGGGAACATCGCTCGTCGAACCGGATCGCGTGCAGATGGCAGAAGAACTCATCGAGCGCGCGGCGTTCCGTTTGACACTTCCGCACGACGCGACCGTGGCTCCGGCGATCGACCAAGGTGCCAAGGCTCACGCCGTGAAGCGCGATGCGATCCCCAAGAACGAGGCAATGCTGGATATCGGCCCGGAAAGCGCTGAATCGTATGTGCGCGCGATCAGCGTCGCCAAGACTGTCGTGTGGAACGGACCGATGGGCGTCTTCGAAACCGCGCCGTTCGACGCCGGCACCAAGGCGGTCGCACAGGCGATGGCCGATGCCACCTCAAAAGGCGCGGTCACGATAGTCGGCGGCGGTGACTCCGCCGCCGCGGTGGAACAGATGGGACTCGCATCGAAGATGAGTCACGTCTCGACGGGCGGCGGCGCGTCGCTCGAGTTTCTCGAGGGAAAAATCCTTCCGGGCGTCGCCGCGCTCGACGACAAGGCAGCCACGTGAGACATCCGGTCTTCGCCGCGAATTGGAAAATGAATCACGCGCCCGCCGACGCGCGCGCGTTCGTGAAGCAGTTCGTCGCGTACTATCCGCGCACGCAGGATCGCACGGTGCTCATTTTTCCGCCGGCGCTCTCGCTGCGCGCGGTCGTCGATGCGCTCGATGGGCGCAACGATATTCTGGTCGGCGTGCAGAATATTCACTGGGAGGATAAAGGCGCATTTACCGGCGAGAATTCCGCGCCGATCGCGCGCGGCGCGGGTGCGCGCTATGCGCTCATCGGTCACTCCGAACGCCGGCATGTGTTCGGCGAAACCGACGAAGAGACAGGAAAAAAAACCGCGGCCGCGGTGCGCGCTGGACTCACGGCCCTCGTGTGCGTGGGCGAGACACTCAGTCAGCGCGAGGCGGGAGAGACCGGAGCGGTTGTGTTGCGTCAGCTGCGCGCTGCGCTCGCGAGCATTGAGCCGAACCAGATCGCGTCGTCACTCGTCGCGTACGAACCGGTGTGGGCGATTGGCACGGGAAAGACTGCTTCTCCTTCCGACGCGAGCGCGGTTCACGCGCAGATCCGGGCGGAACTTCGGACGCTCACGGGCGAGAGGGGAGAGGCGGTGCCGATTTTGTACGGTGGAAGTGTGAACAGCGGGAATGCGAGTTCGCTGCTTGCGGCTCCGGACGTGGATGGGCTGCTCGTGGGAGGGGCGAGTCTCGACGCGGAGGGGTGGGCTACGATCGTAAGGGCGTGATGCGCCGTAGGTTTTGCGCTTCGGGTTTTGGGTTTCTCCACTTGAAGAAGGGTGATAACTCAGCTATTCTTCAAGACTTATGATTTACAAGACTCTGCTCGTCCTGCTCATCATCGATGCACTCGTTCTCATCTTCGCCATCTTGCTCCAGAGCGGGAAGGGCGGTGGGATGGCCGCGGCATTCGGTGGCGCATCCTCCAGCGATGCGCTGTTCGGCACGCGTCAGGCCGGAAATCTCCTGACGAAAGCGAGCTGGTGGTGCGGCGGAATCTTCATCGGCCTCGCATTCATTCTCGAAATCAGCGCGTCCCGCGGTCGCGTCCCGACTTCGATCCTCGATAAATCATTCTCCGCGCCCAAGTCGGCGCCGACTCGCCCCGCGCAGCCCGTTCCCGGCGTAACGCCGCCGGTTCCGGGTGCAGCAGGCACGGGCGCACCGCCGAGCGGAGTCCCAGCGACGCCGAGCACAGTCCTGCCGAACTCGGCTCCGGCGAAGCCCGACGCGAAAGCGCCGCCGACGCCCACAAAAAAGCCCTGATCGTTCTCTAGGTGAGCATGCTCAGAGCGCCAAAAGGGTTCCTCCTCCTCGAGGATGGAACCCTTTTTCACGGCCATCTGCGGCAGTCGTCTGGCGACTCCGGCGACTCCGGCGAGACCGGCGACGACGCACTCGCCGTCGCCGAGGTCGTGTTCACAACGAGTATGAGCGGATATCAGGAGACCTTCACCGATCCGTCGTACCGCAGCCAGATCGTCGTGATGACGTCGCCGATGATCGGCAACTATGGCGTGAACGATGAGGATCCCGAATCCGCGCGCCCCCAGGTGAGCGGCGTGGTGGTGCGTGAGCTCTCCGCGAGCTATTCGAACTGGCGCGCGACCGGAGACCTTGGCGCCTATTTGACAAGCGCGCAAATACCTATCCTGTATGATGTTGATACGCGCCGCCTCACGCGTCACTTGAGGACCGTTGGCGTACTCCGCGGCGTGATCGGAGCTGGCGCCACACCCAGCGCGAAAGCGAGAGCTGCGCTCGACGCATGCGAGTCCATGTCCGGTCTTGATCTCGCGTCGCGCGTCACCACCGATAAAGCCTACTCGTGGGGAAAATCGGACGCTGCGAATCACATCGTCGCGTACGACTACGGCATCAAGCACAACATCCTGCGTTTGTTCGAAGATCGCGACTGCCGCATCACCGTCGTGCCCTCGACGGCGACGGCGAAAGAAGTGCTCGCGCTGAATCCCGACGGCGTTTTTCTTTCCAATGGGCCCGGTGACCCAGAAGCGGTGACGTACGCGATGGGCAACATCAGAGAAATTGCCGAGAGCAAAGTACCGGTGTTCGGCATCTGCCTTGGCAATCAGCTCATCGGCCTCACGTTCGGCGCGTCGACGTTCAAGCTTCCGTACGGTCACCGCGGAGGAAACCATCCCGTGAAAGATCTCGAGAGCGGCCGGGTGTTGATCACCTCCCAAAATCACGGCTTCGCAGTGAAGGGCTCGGAGGCCGGGATTCCCGGCGCGCCCGATTTGGAGGTCACCCACGTGAATCTGAACGACGGCTCCATAGAGGGGCTGAGGCATAAGCGCTTGCCTGTCTTCGCAGTACAGTACCACCCCGAGGCTGCCCCGGGGCCGCACGACGCCCGTCCTCTGTTCGATGGCTTCATGAAGGCCATCAAAGGGCTCCAAAAGAGCCGCTAGGCCCCTTGGCGCGAGTCCTACAGGCCGCTCCGGCGATGGCGTACGCTTGACACCAGAGTAGATAACATCCTAGACTGTAGGCACTTACGGTTTCTTTGATCCGTAACGATTGTCCTCCCAAGAGGGATGTAAATGACCAAAGCCGATCTGGTCGAGCAAGTCACCGAGTCCATCGCGAAGACTTCGGGCCCGATGATTTCGAAAAAAGACTGCGCGCGAGTGGTGGACTCATTTTTGGACTCCATCAAGGACGCGCTGAAAGAGCAGAAGAACATAGAGGTCAGAGGGTTCGGCACTTTCAAGATCCGCCAGCGCAAGACGCGAATGGCGCGAAATCCGCGCACTGGAGCGCCGGTGGAGGTTTCCGCGCGGCCGGTGCCCGTGTTCAAGCCCTCGAAGGAACTTCGCGCGATGGTCGCCGATATCGACATCTCGGAACTCACCGACGCGTAAGCAGATACGACGCTTGCAGGCTCCGCGGACGCCACGTTCGCGGAGCCTGATGTATTTTAAGCACATGGAAGTTCAAGTCCTGCTCTTCGCGTCGTATTCCGAGGCGTTTCGTGCGCCCAGTCTCGCCGTCACGCTGCGCGAAGGAGCGACGGTCCGCGATCTTCTCGCGAAAGTGAAAGAGATGGCGGTCGGGCACTCGCTTCCGCCCGCGCCGCTCGTCGCGGTGAATCAGGAGTATGCCGAGCCGGGCCAGGTGATTCGCGCGAACGACGAAGTCGCGCTCATTCCGCCGGTGGCCGGCGGATGATTCGCACCGCGATCGTGACGCACGCCATCGAACCACGCGCGCTGATTGCCGAGGTCGAGTCGCACGCGCACGGTGCGACGTCGCTTTTTCTCGGCACCGTCCGCGACGTGAACGACGGACGCTCCGTCACGGGAATGGAATACACGGCGTACGATGCGATGGCCGCGCGCGAACTCGAGAAGATCGCGCGCGAGGCCGCGGAGAGGTATGGCGACGCGTCGATCGTCGTCGAACACCGCGTGGGGACACTGAACCTCGGCGATGTGAGCGTCGCGATTGCCGTGGCGCATCCGCATCGGGCGCACGCGCTCGACGCCACGCGCCATGTGATCGAGCAGCTGAAAAAACGTGTGCCGATCTGGAAGCGCGAGCACTACACCGACGGCACGCGCGATTGGATCGACCCCACGTCCGCGCTCGCGGTGCGAAGCGGAAACGGCAGCGAGGTGCGCTGATGCAGACCACGCTCAAGGATCAATTCGGCCGCTCGATTGAATATCTCCGCATTTCGGTGACCGACCGCTGCAACTTCCGCTGCGTGTACTGCATGCCGCTCGAAGGCCTCGACTGGCTGCCGAAGGCGGAGATTCTTTCGTTCGAGGAAATCACAGAAGTTGTGCGTCAGCTCGCGCCGCTCGGGCTGCGGCGCCTCCGCCTCACGGGCGGCGAGCCAACGATTCGCCCGGATCTCACCGCGCTGGTGCGGATGCTGAAGGCCATTCCGGAGATCGAGGACATCGCGCTCTCGACCAACGGCGTGAAACTTCCCGAACTTGCGGCGCCGCTTCGTCTCGCCGGTCTCGATCGGGTGAACATCAGCGCCGATTCGCTGCGTTCCGACCGCATTGCCGCGATCGCGCGCCGCAACTTTCCGTTCGATCCGATTGCCTCAGCGCAGGCGGCGTCGAATGCGGGGCTCGATCCGATCAAAATCAATGTGGTCGTGATGCGCGGCATCAACGATGATGAAATCGCGGACTTCGCGAAGCTCACACTCGATCACCCGTGGCACATCCGGTTCATAGAACTGATGCCGGTGGGCGACATGGCGAATCTCACGTGGGACCATGTCGTGCCGAGCGAAGAAGTGCTGAAGCGGGCGAGCGTGCACGGCGTGCTGGAACCATCGAGCGGGCCGGCGCGCGGAAACGGGCCCGCCGCGTACCATCGTTATCCCGGCGCGCCGGGAACGATCGGCGTGATCACGCCGATGACGCACACGTACTGCGGCTCGTGCAATCGCGTGCGCCTCACGGCGGACGGACGGTTGCGCACCTGCCTGTACGGCGACCACGAAGTCAACCTTCGCGAGCCGTTGCGCGCGGGACAGGCGCTCGAGCCGCTGTTCATTCAGGCGCTCGCGAACAAGCCCAAGGAGCACAACCTGCTGCAGATGCAAACCGGCGGGCTGCGCGCACTCTCACAGGTGGGCGGATAGCGATTATCTTTCGGGTCATGAAGTATTTCCCGCCTCTCACCAACTTTGAACTCACATGCTGAATAAGATCACGGTCGTCGGCGCCGGAAACGTCGGCGCCACCGCCGCGCAGCGCATCGCCGAAAAAGAACTCGCCCGTACGGTCGTGATGGTGGATGTCGCGGAAGGCGTACCGCAGGGGAAGGGACTCGACCAGTGGGAGTCGGCGCCGATCGAACTGTTCGACTCGCGCGTGATCGGTTCGAACGGCTATGACGAATCTGCCGGTTCGGATATTGTCGTGATCACGGCTGGCATCGCGCGCAAACCCGGCATGAGCCGCGACGACCTGCTCAACACCAACGCGGGAATCGTGAAGTCCGTCGCGGAGCAAGTGGCGAAGACCTCACCGAACGCGATCATCATCGTCGTCTCGAATCCGCTCGATGTCATGTGCTACGTCGCCATGAAAGCCAGCGGATTTCCGCGCGAACGCGTGATCGGCATGGCCGGCGTGCTCGACACGGCGCGCTATCGTTCGTTCCTCGCCGAGGCGCTCGACATCTCCGTGCGCGACATCCAGGCGATGGTGCTCGGCGGACACGGCGATACGATGGTGCCGCTCATCACCTACACGACCGTCAGCGGCATCCCGATCACGCAGCTGATGGATAAAGCGAAGCTCGATGCGATCGTCGACCGCGCCCGGAACGGCGGCGCCGAGATCGTGAAATATCTCAAGACGGGCTCGGCGTACTACGCGCCGTCGTCCGGCGCGGTGCAGATGGTCGAGGCGATCGTGCTCGACCAAAAGCGCATCCTTCCGTGCTCCGCATGGCTGCAGGGCGAATACGGCATGAAGGATTTGTTCCTCGGCGTTCCGGTGAAGCTCGGCCGCAAGGGAATGGAAAAGATCATAGAAGTCACGCTCACCGCCGACGAAAAGGCCGCGCTCGCAAAGAGCGCCGAGGCAGTGCGTGAGCCAATGAGCGTCATCAAGTTCTAGTGCACCGGCCATCGTCGATCTTCCATCGTCCATCTTCGATCGCAGTCTGAACGTGCTCAATTTCTGGAACTCGACCGTCGGTAAGAAAGTGGTGATGGGCGCGACGGGGTTGATCCTCGTCGCGTTCGTCGTTTTACACATGCTCGGCAACCTGCAGTTTTTCGCGGGCGCCGAGCGCTTCAACGCGTATTCGCACTTGCTGCAGGTGGACATCATCGAGCTGACGTGGGCCATGCGCGCGACGCTGCTCGTGGCAGTCGTGCTGCACATCATCGCCGCGTATCAGCTCACAATGCGCAACCGCGCGGCGCGTCCCGCCGATTACGTGAAGCGCGAACCGCAGGTCTCCACGTACGCGGCGCGCACGATGCGCTGGGGCGGCGTGTACCTGCTGCTCTTCATTCCGTATCACCTGATGCATTTCACGATCGGCAACGTGCACCCGGCGTTCGTGCGCGGCGAAGCGTACGGGAACGTGGTGATCGGATTCATGGTCACGTGGATCGCGATATTTTATCTCGGCGCGATGGCATTTCTTGCGCTGCACCTCTATCACGGCGCGTGGGCCTGCTTCCGGACGCTCGGCATCGCCCGTCCATCCAACGATCCGCTGCATCGCCGGCTTGCGCTCGCCATCGCGATTATCGTTCCTGCGGGATTCAGTCTGCTGCCGCTGAGCGTTCTGCTCGGCTTCATGCGCTGAGGCGGCGGACTCTCCGATGACCATCAAGCTCAATTCACGAATTCCCGCCGGACCGCTGGCGGAAAAGTGGGACAAGCACCGCTTCGAGATGAAGCTGGTGAATCCCGCCAACAAGCGGAAATACCACGTGATTGTCGTCGGCTCCGGGCTCGCCGGTGCGAGCGCGGCGGCGTCACTCTCGGAGCTCGGATACCGGGTGAGCTGCTTCTGCTTTCAGGATTCTCCGCGGCGCGCGCACTCGATCGCGGCGCAGGGCGGAATCAATGCGGCAAAAAATTATCAGAACGACGGCGACAGCGAGTGGCGCCTCTTCTACGATACGGTGAAAGGCGGCGACTTCCGCTCGCGCGAGGCCAACGTGTATCGTCTCGCACAGGTCAGCGTGAACATCATCGATCAATGTGTGGCACAGGGCGTGCCGTTCGCGCGCGAATACGGCGGACTGCTCGCCAATCGTTCATTTGGCGGCGCGCAGGTTTCGCGAACATTCTACGCGCGCGGGCAGACCGGTCAGCAGCTGCTGCTCGGCGCGTACCAGGCGCTCGAGAAAGAAATCGCCAGGGGCGGCGTGACGATGTACAGCCGCCACGAGATGCTCGACCTGGTGATCGTAGACGGCAAGGCTCGCGGCATCGTGACACGCGATCTGGTGACGGGCACCATCGAAGCGCATGCCGCTGACTCCGTTGTGCTCGGCACGGGCGGCTACGGAAACGTCTTCTACCTCTCGACCAACGCGCAGGGCTGCAACGTCACCGCCACATACCGCGCGTACAAAAAGGGAGCGGCGTTCGCGAATCCCTGCTTCACACAGATTCATCCGACGTGCATCCCCGTCGCTGGCGAACATCAGTCGAAGCTCACGCTGATGTCGGAGTCGTTGCGCAACGACGGACGCGTGTGGGTGCCGAAGAAGACAGAGGATTGCGGCAAGAAACCGGGCGAGGTGGCCGAGGCGGACCGCGACTATTATCTCGAGCGGAAATATCCGAGCTTCGGAAATCTCTCGCCGCGCGATATCGCGAGCCGCGCGGCGAAAGAGGTGTGCGACGCAGGACGCGGCGTGGGCCCCGGCGGGCGCGGAGTTTATCTCGATTTCGCCGACGCCATCAATCGGCTCGGCGAGCACACGATTCGCGAGCGCTACGGGAATCTTTTTGAGATGTACGAGCGCATCACGGACGAAAATCCATACAAGCAGCCGATGCGCATTTATCCCGCCGTGCATTACACGATGGGCGGATTGTGGGTGGATTACAATTTGATGAGTTCGATTCCGGGGCTGCACGTGATCGGCGAGGCAAACTTCTCGGATCACGGCGCCAATCGCCTCGGCGCGAGCGCGCTCATGCAGGGGCTCGCCGACGGATACTTCGTGCTGCCCGCAACGATCGGCGACTACCTCGCCAACGCGAAGCCCGACGCGCTCACTGTGGAGCATCCGGCGTTTCGGGAGGCGATCGACGCGGTGAACGCGCGAACGGCAAAGCTGCTCGCGATCGGTGGCTCGCGCACCGCGGATTCGATCCACAAAGAGCTCGGCCACATCCTGTGGGAGAAGTGCGGGATGGCGCGGAATGCCGCCGGCCTGAAGGAGGCACTCGCGGCGATTCCAAAACTGCGCGAGGAGTTCTGGACAAATGTCCGCATTCCCGGCACGGGCGGCGAGCTCAATCAGTCGCTCGAAAAGGCGGGGCGCGTTGCTGATTTTCTGGAGTTCGCCGAGTTGATGTGCACGGACGCGCTCCAGCGTGAGGAGAGTTGCGGCGCGCACTTTCGACAAGAATACCAGACTCCCGACGGCGAAGCGGTACGCAACGATGAAGACTTTGCGTACGTGTCTGCGTGGGAATACGCGGGGGAAGGGAAGGCTCCCATTCTGAACAAGGAGCCGCTCGCCTTCGAAAACGTCCACCTCTCGACGCGGAGCTACAAGTGAGAGTTTTTCTTCACGTGTGGCGCCAGTCCTCTGCGAATACGGCCGGCGGACTCGTCGACTACGAGGCGACCGACGTCTCGCCCGACATGAGCTTTCTCGAGATGCTCGACGTGGTGAATCAGCGGCTGATCGTAGCAGGACAGGATCCGATCGCGTTCGATCATGATTGCCGCGAGGGCATTTGCGGATCGTGTGGCATGATGATCAACGGTGCGGCGCACGGGCCGATGAAGCTCACCACCGCGTGCCAGCTGCACATGCGGAGCTTCGAGGACGGAGACGAGATCTGGATCGAGCCGTGGCGCGCGAAGGCGTTTCCGGTGATCAAGGATCTCGTCGTGGATCGCTCGGCGTTCGATCGTATTATTCAGGCTGGCGGATTTATTTCTGCGCCGACCGGAAGCGCACAAGACGGCAATGCGATTCCGATCGCAAAGCTCGACGCCGACGATGCCATGGATGCCGCGGCGTGCATCGGCTGCGGCGCGTGCGTGGCCGCATGTCCGAATGCATCGGCGTCGCTGTTCACCGCGGCAAAGATCACGCACCTGGGCAATCTGCCGCAGGGCCAGCCGGAGCGCATGAAACGCGCGCTGGCGATGGTGCAGCAGATGGATCTCGAGACGTTCGGCGGCTGCACGCTGTTTGGCGAGTGTCAGGAGGCGTGCCCGAAGGGGATTTCGATCGACACGATCGCGCGCATGAACAGGGACTATCTGCTGGCGGCAATTACCGAGCGCAAGGAAAAGGCAGTCGGAGGAACAGGCTGACCGCGCGTAGAACGTTCGTCAGAGCCACGCCTTGTACTTCCGTATATACCACGTTTTCGTCACCTGCATCAGCGCGATGTAGCCGCCGATGATCAGCGCCAGCCACAGGAAGAACATCCCCGGCAGCGGCACGAGTCCCATGTGCGCGCCGAGCGTCGAGAACGGCAGCAGCATGCCGATCACCATGATCAGCGAAGTCATCGCGAGCACCGGCCAGGTCGCGCGGCTCTGAATGAAAGGAATCTTTGCCGTGCGAATCAGGTGCACGACGAGCGTCTGCGAAATGAGACTCTCAACGAACCAGGCGCTCTGAAAGAGTGACTGGCTGGCCGCTCCGTTCGCCTTGAAGATCCACCACATCACCGCGAACGTGGCGATGTCGAAGATCGAGCTCGTCGGCCCGATGAGCAGCATGAATCGACCGATGTCATCGGCGCTCCATTTCCGCGGAACGAGCAGATAATCCTTGTCCATGTCATCGAACGGAATCGTCGTCTGCGAAATATTATAGAGCAGATTCAGCACGAGCAGCTGCAGCGGCAGCATCGGGAGAAACGGCAGAAACGCGCTCGCCACCACGACGCTGAACACGTTTCCGAAGCTCGAGCTCGCCGTCATCTTGATGTACTTGATGATGTTGCCGAAAATTTTTCGGCCTTCGAGCACGCCCTCCTCGAGTACCATCAGGCTCTTCTCGAGCAGAATGATGTCGGCGGATTCCTTCGCGATGTCGACCGCAGAGTCCACGGAGATGCCGAGGTCCGCCTCGCGCAGCGCACCAGCGTCGTTGATGCCGTCGCCCAGGAATCCGACCGTGTGACCGCGCGCGCGCAGCGCCTTCACGACGCGCGACTTCTGCAGCGGGGCGAGTTTCGCGAACACCGTCGTCTTCTCGGCGAGGTTTGACAGTTCCACATCGGAGAGCGCGTCGAGATCGCTGCCGTTCACGATCTCGCCGACTTCGAGACCCACGTCGTGGCAGACCTTTCGCGTGACGATGGCATTGTCGCCGGTGAGAATCTTCACGGCGACGCCGGCCTCCTTGAGCGCGCGCAGCGCCGGCGCGGCCGAGTCCTTTGGCGGATCGAGGAACGCCATGAAGCCGGCGAGAATCAGTCCGCTCTCGTCGGCGATGGTGAACGCGCCGCTCCGCGTGGCGAACTCACGGTATGCCACCGCCACCACGCGCATGCCGTCTTCGTTCAGCTCCTGCACGACTTCCAGCGCGGTCTCACGCGTCTCGTCATCGAGCGGCACGATGCGATCTTCGTCGCGAATGTGCGTCGAGACGGCGAGGATTTCCTCCACCGCGCCCTTGCAAATCAGTTCGTGAACTTCCTTCCCGCGCTCGACCACCACAGACATGCGGCGGCGAACAAAATCGAATGGAATCTCATCGACTTTCTTATAGACGGTATCGATTCCGAGCGCCGCATGCAGTTCCGACTTTTCGAGAATCGCCACGTCGAGAAGATTTTTCAGCCCGGTCTGATAGACGCTGTTGAGGTACGCGAGGTTGAGCACCTCTTCGTCCTCTTCGCCGATCACGTTGATGTGCTTCTCGAGCACAATGCGATCTTGCGTGAGCGTGCCCGTCTTATCCGTGCAGAGCACGTCCATCGCGCCGAAGTTCTGAATGGAGTTCAGCCGCTTCACGATCGTCTTATGACGCGACATCGTCACGGCGCCCTTCGCGAGATTTGCCGTGACGATCATCGGCAGCATCTCGGGCGTGAGGCCCACGGCCACCGCGAGGCCGAACATGAACGCCTCGACCCAGTTGTGCTTCGACAGTCCGTTGATCAGAAAAACGATCGGGACCATCACCACCATGAACTTGATCAGCAGCCAGCTGACCTTGCGCACGCCGAGATCGAACGACGTCGGCGGGCGCTTGCCGACGAGCCCCTTCGCCATCGAGCCGAAGTACGTGCGGCCGCCCGTGTTGATCACGACTGCGGACGCCGTTCCCGAAACCACGCTCGTGCCCATGAACCCGATCGTGCGCAGATCGGGCAGGGAGGCGGGCGCACCGGCAGGCGCCGCTTCGTCGGGGACGTCGGTCTTCTCGACGGGCACCGCTTCGCCCGTGAGCGCGGACTGCGAGATGAAGAGATCCTTGCTGCTGAGGAACCGCACGTCCGCGGGAATCATGTCGCCCGCGGAGACATGCACGATGTCGCCCGGGACGATCGTTTCGATGGGCAATTCCCGCTTCGTGGGAAGCGGATTCGGCTCTTCTTCCGTCACATCGTTCACGCGTTCGACGGTCGCGCGCGTGCGCACCATCGCCTGGAGCGCGATCGCCTCGCGATTCGAGCGGAATTCCTGGAAGAACACCAGCAGCGCGCTGATCGACACGAGCACACTGATCACCACAACGGCGCCGATGTCGCCCGTGATGTACGAGATAATTCCCAGTGCCAGCAGCACGCCGATAAACGGATTCCAGAATGCGTGCGCGAGCTGGAAGTACCAGGTGGGCGGGGCTTCGTGCGCGACGCGGTTCTCGCCGTACTGCTCCGTGCGCTCCTGCGCCGCGGTCTCGGACAGGCCCTGGCGCGAGACGCCGAGCTGTTCGAGCACCGCGTTCGCGGGCACTCGCGCGAGTTCGGCGAGCGCGAGGGGCGCGCTGGTGTTGTTGGGAGTGAAGTGCATAGCTCGTCTCCGTCATGGCATCGCGCCGCCATGGGAGAGGAATCGCTTGTGGAGGCGAGCCGGGCGCGTCAGTGCGCCCCGTCCATCAGTTCCTCAGTCGAACAGGAACCTCACACCACAATCGTCTCCCGTCCCGGGCGACGCGACCGACTAGTATCTCCGTCCATTTGGGGCTCCGTTGTGATTCCTGCGGGATTGCTCGTGCAATCTGATAAGGGAGCACGATTCGCGCTACCTTTCACAATGGCCTCCGCGAAAAAAACCATTCTTGTGGTTGACGACGAGCCGCAGATTCGCCGCGTGATCAAGCACGCGCTCGACGACGATTCCACCCGTGTGATCGAGGCGGCGACGGCGCGCGAAGGGCTCGATCTCGCGGCGGCAGAGCGACCGGATCTCATCGTATTGGATCTGGGTCTGCCCGACGGCACGGGGGAAGATGTGTGTCGCCAGCTGCGCACGTGGACGCAGGCGCCGGTTCTCGTGCTCTCCGCGCGGCACAGCGACGCAGAAAAAGTCGCGCTCTTCGACGCCGGCGGTGACGATTACGTTACAAAACCTTTTAGCTCCGCAGAGCTGAAGGCGCGTGTCCGAGCGCTGCTGCGCCGCGCAATAGCGGGCGCCTCGAAAGGGGACACGAAGATCGTGCGCGAGGATCTGGAAATAGACCTCGAGAAGCGCGCCGTGAAGCTCGGCGGCTCACCCGTGCATCTCACGCCCATCGAGTGGGAGCTGCTCACCGCACTTGCGACGCACGAAGGGCGGGTCATGACACACCAACAGCTCTTTGCGGCCGTATGGCGCGGGCGCGATCACGGCGACGCGCAGCAGTATCTCCGCGTGTACGTCGCGCACTTGCGCCGGAAACTCGAAGCCGATCCGGTGCGGCCGCGATTCATCTTCACGATTCCCGCAGTCGGATACCGGTTCGGGCCTTAAGGCGGAGAGCGGCATGTACCTGGCGATGCTCATCAAGCGCTCGGGGAGCGCGCTGAGCCCGCTCCTCCCGTAGCGAAGGCACCGGTCACTGGTTACGCTTACGGCCTGTGCCTGGCTTGTCCCTTAAACGATTTCTGATCGGAAAGCCGCTCTCCAATGAGCGGATGGAGCACGAGCGCCTCAACAAAAAGACGGCGCTCGCGGTCATGTCGTCCGATGCGATCTCGTCGGTGGCCTACGCCACAGATCAGATCCTTTTCGTGCTCGGCGGCGTGATCGGCGTGGCGGCGGTGAACTACGTCCTGCCGATTTCCGCGACGATCGTCGGCCTGCTGGTGCTCGTGGGCATCAGCTATCAGCAAACGGTATACGCCTATCCCGGTGGCGGCGGCTCGTACACCGTCGCGAAAGAAAACCTGGGGCAGAATGCCGGCCTCACTGCGGCTGCAGCGGTACTCACCGACTACATCCTGACCGTGGCAGTGTCGGTTTCCGGCGGCGTCGCGGCGATCACGTCCGCCTACCCGGCGCTCGCTCCTCACAAGGTTTCGATCGGCCTATTCGCCATCCTCGTGCTGATGGTGGTGAACCTCCGCGGCATTCGGGAATCCGGCGCCGCGTTCGCTCTGCCGACGTACGCATTCATCGCGATGATGCTGGGTCTCATCGGGATCGGGCTCTGGGATCTGCAGTCGGGCGGCTCGCCGCACACTGTCGTCGCTGCCGTGACCTCCAATACCACCACGGCACCCGACCACTCCTTTCCGGCCGGCTACGCGCTGCTGTTCCTGCTGCTGCGAGGATTCGCGGAAGGCTGCTCCGCCATGACCGGAACGGAGGCGATCTCGAACGGCGTGCAGCAGTTCAAGGAGCCGGTACAGCACAACGCCGCCGTCACGATGAGCTGGATGGTCGCGATCCTCGCGACATTTTTTCTCGGCGTGAGTTTCCTCGCGCATCAATTCGCCGTGATGCCGAACACCGCGGAGACGGTGCTCTCTCAGCTCGGCCACCACATCTACGGCAGCGGCATCGCGTACTTCGCGCTGCAGTACTCGACGTTCGCGATCCTGGTGCTCGCCGCAAACACCGCGTTCGCCGGATTTCCGACGCTGGCTGGCATCCTTGCGAAGGACAAGTTCATGCCGAGCCAGCTCGCGGCACGCGGCGACCGTCTTGCATTCTCGAACGGCATCATTTTTCTCGCGCTGATCGCGATGCTGCTTGTATGGCTGTTCAACGCCAACACGAACGCGCTCATTCCGCTCTACGCGATCGGCGTGTTCATCTGCTTCACGCTGTCGCAGGCGGGAATGGTGGTGCACTGGTTCCACAGCAAGGAGAAGGGATGGAAGTGGCGCGCAGCGCTCAACGGCGTGGGCGCCCTTGCGACAGGCATCGTCTCGATCATTCAGGTCGTCACGAAGTTCACCGAAGGCGCCTGGATCGTCGCGCTGATCATTCCGCTGTTCATGTGGCTGCTCAAGTCGATCCACACGCACTACCGCCGCTTTGCGATCGACATTGCGTTCCGCGGGCGCAGTCCTATTCTGCCGCACGAGCACACGGTGGTCGTGCCGATCGGCGGAGTGAATAAGGCGACGGCGGCGGCGCTCGTGTACGCGACCACGCTTTCGCGAAACGTGCGCACGATTCATATCGAGGTCGATCCACACGCCACGCCCAACCTCGAGCGCGAGTGGGATCGCTGGGACATCGGCTACGAACTCGAGGTGCTTTCCTCGCCGTACCGCAGTATCGTGCGGCCGCTGGTGGACTACGTGACGAAGATTCAGGAGGAAACGCCCGGCGCGCTCGTGACGGTGGTTACTCCCGAGCTGGTCCCGCGGCACTGGTGGGAGTATCTCCTCCACAACAAGACGGCGCTCTATATTCGCACCGCGTTCGTGTTCAAGCCAAATGTGGTGGTGGTTGCGGTGCCGTATCTCGTTGGGCACGACTATGAGCCTGAGGAGCGCGGGCCGCGCTGGACGGCGGAGGCGTCGGTGATCACCGGCGAGATTTCGGCGGCGATCCGCGGGAACCAGAAATAGGGAGGACGGTAGAAACGTCATGCGACGGCTCGTCGTTGTCATCGTTCTACTGATTGCCATTCCGTTCGCGCTGCGCGCGCAGGTCGCGCAGCGCGTCGCCGCGCCGCTGCGCGGAACGGTGGTCGACAGCACCGGCAACCCGATCGAAAACGTGGAGATCTCCGCCACGACCGTGGGCCGGCTCGTTCGAACCGACGCCGTCGGCCACTTCGAGATGGACACGCTCGTGACCGGACCGAGTCGCTTGGTCGTGCGCCGCCTCGGATGGAAGGCGATCGACACGACGATCTATCTCAACCAGAAAATCCCTGTGCAGATTCGGCTCGTGATGGCGCGCGTTGCGCAGAGTCTGGAGGAAGTGAGAATCGTTTCGCATGATGACTGTCCAACGAAGACGCTCGAGGGATTCGACTGCCGGCGGCGCGCGGGAATTGGCGCGTTTCGCGATAGCGCAGAGCTCGCCGCGCTGCAGCCGATGTGTATGTCGAACATGCTCGTGGGGATGGAGGGCATCCGCACAGTTGGCAGCAACGGGAGCCCGTGCGCCGCGCTCGAATCCACAAAGGGATGGCGTTGCGTCAGGACGCTCGTTGACGGCCGCCCGCTGAACACGCTCGGGCAACTCCGCATGACGGACTACATCGCGATCGAGTTCTACGATGAGGAGGACAAGATCCCCGAGTGGTACAAGTCGCTCGCCTACCAGCAGGGCAACGCCAGCAGGCCCACCACCGCTGTGCGCGGACGGGCAACGCAGTATCGAACGCCCGCGATGCCGGGCCGCTTCTGCGCGCTCATTGTGTATTGGACCAAGTTCGCTGATCGCTACAATCCGTCGCTCGACCAGGACAAGAGCGCGACTCGTGCGATGCAGGCGCGCCGCGATTCCCTCGGCGCGGAAAAAAAAGCGGTGCTCGACTCGCTGATTCGCGGAACGAAAAAACCGTAGGGTCAGGCCCAGCGCGGGCCGCTGTCCTCGTGCTCGTAGTCGTGGCCAACCAGATACGGCACCGCCACGACAACCACATTCGGCTTGAACAGAAACGCGGTGCGAATGTAGAGCGCCGTACGATTGTGCAGCAGGTACTCCCACCAATGCCGCGGCACCATCTCGGGCGTCACGACGGTCACCAGCTCGCCGGGCGTTTCATCCTGCAGCCTCGTGACGTAGTCGACGATCGGACGCAGCACGCTGCGATACGGCGACGCAAGCACCTCGAGTTCGTAGCCGATATCCCAGCGGTCCCATTCGCGCTCGATCTTGGGCGTTGCGGCGGGATCGACTTCGACGTGGATCGCGCGCACGTGTCGCGAGAGCGTCGTCGCGTACACCAATGCCGCCGCGGTCGCCTTGTTCACAGCACTGATCGGCACGACCACCGTGTGTTGATGAGGCAGAATCGGACTGCGCCCGCGGAACGCGATGTCGATCGCAAAACGCCGATAGTGCGTTTGTATGGATTGCAGAATCAGAATGAACAACGGAATGATGAGCGCAACGATCCACGCGCCCTCCGTGAACTTCGTCACGATCTGAATCACCGCCACGACTCCAGTGGCGAACGCGCCGACGCCATTCAGGGCAGCGCGCCAGCGCCAGCCCGGCTCCTTGGTGCGCAGCCAGTGCATCACCATCCCGCCCTGCGACAGCGTGAAGCACACAAACACCCCAATCGCATAGAGCGGAATCAACGCATTCGTATCACCCTTGAAGAGCCACACGAGCAGCATCGCGATCAGGGCGAGACTGATGATGCCGTTCGAAAACGCGAGACGGTCGCCGCGCGCCGCGAGCTGGCTCGGCATAAACTTGTCGATCGCGAGAATTCCGGCGAGACGAGGGAAGTCCGCAAAGGCGGTGTTCGCGGCAAGCACGAGAATCGCAAACGTCGAGTACTGCAGGGCGTAGTATGCGATGCCGTTGCCGAATACGATGTGTCCGAGCTGGGACAGCACCGTCTCCGCAGTCGTCGGCAGCACGGCGAACTTGAAGGCCATGAAGCTCACGCCGAGGAAGAACGTTGCGAGGATCGCCACCATCCATGAGAGCGTGACCGCGGCGTTTCGCTGGGTCGGCGCCTTGAACGCTTGCACGCCGTTGGAGATTGCTTCGGTTCCCGTCATCGCCGCGCATCCTTCCGCGAATCCTCTCAGCAGCAGGAAAACAAGAGCGTAACCCGCCGGGAACGCACCGTTCGGCGCAAGCGCTCCGGCCGGACGGACGATACTCGCCGCTGAGAAACCGCCTTGTATTTTCCAGAGACCGAACCCGATCAATCCAAGCATCATCGCGATGAACGCGTACGTCGGCAGGCTGAACGCGATGCCAGCCTCGCGCACGCCGCGCAGGTTGACGACCATCAGCAGCACGATCGCCGCGACGCCGATCTGCACCGTGTGCGGAACGAGAGATGGATACGCCGACGTAATCGCCGCGACGCCGCCGGAAACCGACACGGCAACTGTCAGGATGTAATCCGTCAGCAGCGCGGCCGCAGCAATAAGTCCTGCGCGCTGTCCGAGATTGTCTTTTGCGACCGTGTACGAGCCGCCGCCGCCCGGATACGCGTGAATCGTCTGCTGATAACTGATGCCAACGAGAACGAGCAGAGCGACGATCACGCCCGAGATCGGGAAGACATACCCCACGGCTGCCACGCCGATCACGCCTTGAAGAACGAAGAGGATCTGGTCGGTCGCGTATGCCACCGACGAGATCGCGTCGGAGGAGAGGACGGCCAGAGCGGTCTTCTTGTTGAGGCGTTCGTGATCGAGCCGCTCGTTGGCGAGCGGCTTTCCGATCAGCAGGCGTTTGAGAGTGAAGCGCGGCATACGCTGTAGATTCGCCACGCAGCCGCAAATCCTGCACAAACGACGCCGCTCAGGTCGTTAAGATTTCGTGAAGGTGTTCGCCACTCTGCGCGCCTCCTCGGCGTCGCGCAGCTCCGCGGCCGGAAGAACCAGCGTGAACGCGCTGCCGCCGCCTTCGCGCGGAGAGTAGGTCAGGCTTCCGCCCTGCAGCTCCGCCATGCGCCGCGCGAGCGAAAGGCCCAGCCCTGCGCTCCCCGCGTCGGACGGCGCGCCGCCGGCGCGATAAAACGGCGTGAAGATTCGCTCGATTTCCGAATCGGGCACTCCCGGTCCGCGATCCATGACCGTGATGCGCAGGGTGTCGTCCGCGCGACGCGCGGTGACCAGGATCGGCGCGCCCGCGGGCGAATACTTATTGGCGTTCTCGATCAGATTCGCGAGCACCCGAACCGAATGCGCGAGATCGAAGCGGCCTACGAGCAGGGAATCGTGCGGTGAAAGAGCCACCTCGAGCGCGCGGCCGCCAAGGTGCGCCTCAGTTTCCTGCACGACGGCGCTCAGCAAATCATCGACGGCATTCAGCTCGATGCGCACTGGCATTGCGCCCGCATCGAGCCGCGAAAGATCGAGCAGGTCCACGACGTATCGATTCAGCCGGTCGGCCTGCTCCTCGATCATCTGCGACCGTTCATCGCCGAGTGCGCCGAGCTGATGCGCGAGCGCCTTGATCGTCGTGAGCGGCGTGCGGAGATCGTGCGAGATGGACGTAATCAGCGCGTCTTTCAGTGCGTCAGCCTGCGCGCGCCGCGTCGCCTCCTGCTCCTGATGCAGCAGCTGCGCGGCAACCACGCTCGTGATCAGAAAACTCACGAGCACGATCCAGTCGAACGGATTCGCGACCCGCAGCGTGTTGTACGGCGGAAGAAAGAACCAGTCGAAGTCGAGAAACGAGAGGACGCCAATCGCAATGCCGAGCGCCCGGCCTCCCTTTGCGCCTGCGCCCAGGACGACGAGCAGCAACACCATCACGACGTGCGCTTTATCGAGCTCGCTGCGAATTGAGAGCAGAACGAGTGTCGCCGCCGCCAGCACCGCAATCCAGACGAAGGCGTCGCGACGGCGCAGAATCAGCCCTCGGCCTGCAACCGCAGGTAGTACTGCCGTTTGAATTCTTCCAGCGTGTCGTCGGCGAACAGATCGTCGGCGATCGCCGCGATCTCCTCGGCCTCGCGCCATGCCTCGCGCAGCGCGTCGAGGTCGCCGGCGAGTGCGCGGCGTTCGACATCTTCGTTGGCAGCCATTTCGAGCGCGAGACGATTCACCGACGGCAGCTTGTAAAGCAGGGTCGCGGGCTCGCTTCCGGTGCCGCCAAGCCCCCAGAACGATCTATTGGCCAGGCTGAGCGCGAGTCGCTCGGCGGCGGTCGAGGCCTTGGGCTCTGCGGGTCCGGTGTCCGGCGCATCAGGATGGCGGCCCCATTCCGTGCGCATCGCGAGCGAGGCGATGCGCGTGAAGAACCCATTCGCGTCGGTGGCATCACCGAGTTTCGAAATCGCCCATTGCACCTCGGCATTGCTCGCGGCGGCGAAGTTGAGCACCGCGAACAGTTTCCCTGCGGTGTGGAGTCCCGAACTCTTCGAGAGCACCGACTCGCCCTCGTCGTGCGCCACCTTCACTCGCCACGGGAGGTCGCGAGCGGGACGAATGAGTTCGGCCCGGGCGAGATGATTGTAGCGAATCACGATTTTGCGGTTGTTCTCGTCTACGCCGTGCGCGAGGATTGCGTCGCCGCGGCGGAGCGTGCTCACGCGCAGTACAGCCGAATCGCTCAGGCCGGCGACCGTCGCGCCGCGGGCCAACGCCGATGCCACGCGGCGAGCGAGGAACCGGCCGCTGCGCTGCAGCACGCCGCGAGTCGGCGCCGACACGCGCGCCCAGCGCTGCAGTTTGGTGCCGTAGCGCCACGCGGCGATTTCGGGCGAGAGCGCCGAGCCGATCCGCACCAGCTCCAAACGCGATTTCGTGCGCGCCACACCGATATTTTCAATGGTGTAGCGCTGCCAGGTGTCGCGGTAGAGCTGCTCGCAGCGCTCGATCGGCTCCCATCGCTCCTCAAGCGGCGTGAGGTTCCACCGCCCGCAATGCGTGCACACGACCCAGAGCCGCCCCTTGCTTGAGTCAAAGGCGAGCCGTTGCCCAACCGGGCACTCGGCGACCGTTTCATTGGTGCCGAGATCGGTGTGGCAAAAGAGGCAAGCGGAGAACATTGCTCTGTTACCTGGCTATTTCAGGCCGCGCTGAGCGAGCAGCGGCCCAACCTCCGGATCGCGCCCTCGAAACGCGCGATATAGCGCCGCCACATCGCTGGTGCCGCCGCGCGAGAGAATCATTTCGCGGAAGCGTTGCCCATTCGCGCGCGTCATGCCGCCGTGCTCGGTGAACCACGCGTACGCGTCGTCGTCGAGCACTTCGCTCCACATATAGGCATAGTAGTTCGCGTTGTAGCCGCCGCTCCAGATGTGCGCGAAGTACGTCGTGCGGTAGCGCGGCGGAACGAGCGCAATGCTGATATTGAATTTCTTGAGCGCCGCGGCCTCGAACTCATCAACATCCTTCTGCGTGTCGCCGGGCGGCAGCGTGTGCCACGCCATGTCGAGCAGCATCGCCTGCACGAGCTCGCCGGTGGAGTAGCCCTGGTTGAAGGTACGCGCCTTCTTCAGTTTCTCAACGAGCTCGGCCGGCATCGGCTTGCCGGTTTGATAATGCTTCGCATAGTTCGCGAGCACGCTCGGATACAGCGCCCAGTGCTCGTTGAACTGCGAGGGGAACTCCACGAAGTCCGTCGGCACGTTCGTGCCGGCGAGCCGCGGATACTCCACGTGCGTCAGCATCGCATGCAGCGCGTGGCCAAACTCGTGGAACATCGTGTTCACTTCATCGTACGTGAGCAGGGCGGGCTGCCCTGCGCCCGGCTTCGCGAAATTGCCGACGTTGTAAATCACCGGTTTCGTTTTGAGCAAACCGATGCCATCGACAAAGCTGTTCTCCCACGCGCCGCCGATCTTGTTGTCGCGCTTGAAATAGTCGCAGTACCAGAGCGCCATCGAGCTCCCGTCCGCGTCGAACACTTCAAACACGCGCACATCCGGGTGATACACCGGAATATCCTTGCGCTCCTTGAACGTCAGCCCGTAGAGCTGGCCCGCCGCGTAGAACACCCCATCGTGCAGCACGCGATCGAGCTCGAAGTAGGGCTTGAGCTGTGTCTCGTCGAAATCGTACTGCGCCTTGCGCACCTGCTCGGCGTAGTGCTGCCAATCCCACGGTGCGAGCGTGAAGCCGCCTTTCTGCTTGTCGACGAGATCTTGCATCGCCTTCGCTTCACCCGCGGCCTTGGCGGTGATCGCGGGCACCATGTCGGTGAGCAGTTTGATCGCGTGAGCGGGCGTCTTCGCCATCTGATCGTCGAGGACGTACGCGGCGATGGTGGGGAAGCCGAGAATCTTGGCGCGATCGGCGCGCAGCTGCGCGAGACGGAGGACGAGCGCCCGCGTGTCGTTGCTGTCGCCGTGCTCGGTGCGCGTGGTCGAGGCCTTGAAGAGTTTTTCGCGCGTGGCGCGGTTGTTGAGCGAGACCTGATAGGGCTGCTGCGTGGTGTTCTGCAGCGGAAGCACCCACTTGCCGTCGAGCTTCCGTGCTTTGGCGGCGTCGGCGGCCGCCGCGATTTCGCCGTCGCTCATCCCTTCAAGCTCGGCTTTATCGCTGATGACCACGCCGCCGGATTTCGTTGCGCCGAGCAGCTTGTTTTGAAAATCCGTCGTGAGCTTCGACTGCTCGGCGTTGAGCGCACTCAGCTTCGCCTTGTCAGCGGGCGCGAGGAGTGCCCCAGCGCGGACGAAATCCTTGTAGTAGCGCTCCACGAGAAAGCCCTGCACCGGATCGAGCTTCAGCGAGGCCCGCGCGTCGTACACCGTCTTCACGCGCGCGAACAACTTTGCGTTCATGAAGATCGAGTCGCTGTGCGCGGCGAGTTTCGGAGAGATCTCTTCCTGCAGTTTCTGCAGCGTGTCGTTCGTGTTCGCCTGCGTGATGGCAGAGAACGCGTTGTTCGCGCGGGTGAGCAGGAGTCCCGTTTTCTCGAGCGCGACGATGGTATTGTCGAACGTCGGCGCCGCGGGGTCGGCCGCGATCTTCGCGATTTCCTCAATCTGCACGCGCATGCCTTCGACGAGCGCGGGCCGGTAATCGTCGTTGTGGATCTTGTCGAACGGCGGCGCCTGGAAGGGAAGCGTGCTCGCGTTCGCGAATGGATTTGAAGGCGTGAAGGTCATGGCTTTTTGGGATCCACCGCAGGCCGCAAGAAAAAAGCCCGCTGCAAGAACGACTCGGCGATCGAACATCGCGAACTCCCGGTCAAAAGTTACGTCGCTTCGGTCAAATCTTCGGATCGGCCACCGTGCACAGGAATCAGATTTTTGGAAGCGTAATGCCAGTCTGCGCTTGGTACTTGCCCTTCTTGTCTTTATAGCTCACCTCGGGCGGCTCGTCGCCCTCAAAAAAAAGAACCTGAGCAATGCCTTCATTGGCGTAGATCTTTGCGGGGAGCGGCGTGGTGTTCGAAATCTCGAGCGTCACGTGACCTTCCCACTCGGGCTCGAACGGCGTGACGTTCGTGATGATGCCGCAGCGCGCGTATGTGGACTTGCCCACCGTGATCGTCATCACGTTGCGCGGGATGCGGAAGTATTCCACCGAACGCGAGAGCGCAAACGAGTTCGGCGGCACGATGCAGACATCGCCCTCGAACTCGACGAACGATTTGGGATCGAAGTGCTTTGGGTCGACAATAGAACTCAGCACGTTCGTGAAAATCTTGAACTCGCGGGCAACGCGCATGTCGTATCCATACGAGCTGACTCCGTACGAAATCACGCCCGATCGAACCTGACTCGACTCATACGGTTCGATCATGCCGTGCTCCTTGGCCATCTTCGTGATCCACCGGTCGTTCTTGATGCTCATGAGAGGCTGCGGGCAGAGGATTGGGAATCGGAAGCGTTCGCGATGAATGTATCGCTTCGGCGTTCTCTCACGCCACGTGACTTTTCCGTCCCGCGCCTGTATCCTACTCGTCTCGTGACCGCACAATTGTGGAGCCGGATTAGAGTCTTTGGTGTCGTCTCCGCACTGCTCCTCGGCGTGCGCGCGGTTGCGTACGCCCACGCGACGCTCGTCAGCGCCGAACCCGCCGCCGGAAGCCACCTCGAGAACAGCCCGGCTCAGGTGCGGCTCGTGTTCAGTGAGGCGCTCGAGATTTCGATGGCGCAGGTCTCGCTCGTTGCTACCGATGGGACGAGCGTTCGCCTGACGACCAGGGGCGACCCGCACGACGTCAACGCACTGATCGCGCTGGTTCCGCCGCTCTCGCCGGGATCGTATCGCGTGGTCTGGCGCGTCGTTTCCGATGACGGGCATCCCGTGAACGGCACGTACGAGTTCGCCGTGGGAGCGACGCGTGCGAGTGGACCGGTTCCAGCGCCGCGTGCTCCGGCCGACCCGGGGTGGGGGCCGAGTCTGCTCGGCGCACCGATCTCGCCGGCGATCCTTCGCGGCACTGCGCTCTTCGCGCTGCTCGCCTTCGTTGGGCTGCTCGGCTTCATGGCGATTCCATCGTCCGTCGCCGAGCAACTCGCGCAACCGCGAGTGTCAATCGCGCAATGGCTCGGAACGGCCGCGCTCGCGCTGCTCGTGTGCAGCTCGGTGGCATGGATCCTCAACGTCACGCCCGATCACACCCTCGGATGGGACAGCGCGTTGAAGGCGCTGAAAACCGCCGAAGGCAACTCGCACTGGGCTCGCATTCTAATGACGTTCCTGGCATGGCGAACCTTTCGCAACAGCGGCCGCGTGCGGTGGTCGCTGCCGTTCGCCGTCAGCGCGATCGTCATCAGCGCGGCAAGCGGTCACGCGGCGGCGATCTCTCCATGGCTTGCGTCGCCTGCAAAGGCGATCCATCTCCTCGCGACGGCGGCGTGGCTCGGCGGACTCGTGTGGTTCGTTGCCGGTGGCCCGCGCGACGCCGCCACCATGATGCGTGAGGTGCGGCGACTGTCGTCGGTCGCGCTCGTTGCCGCTTTGCTTGTGCTCATTTCGGGCGTCGCGCAGGCGCTGATCTTTCTGCCGGCGCTCGCAGACCTGCTGCGCTCCGCGTACGGCGCCGTCATTCTCGCGAAGGTTGCGGGATTCGGAGTGCTAGTGCTCTTCGGCGCGAAGCACCGCTATCGCATGATGCCGCGTCTCACGAGCGACGCGGCGATGCCCGGCTTGCTTGCCGTATCGCTGCGCCGGGAAATCTTCACGATGGGTCTCGTCGTACTGATTGGCGGATTCCTCGCGTTCGTGCCGACGCCAGCGCCTCCGGCTGCGGCTTCCTCGCAAAACGCCCTCCCCAAGTGAATATGAGCAACGCACCCCATCACTTCCGCCGCCGCGGCATTGCCGTCGCGCTGGCACTGACTCTGATCGTCCCCGCGCTGGCGTTCGCGCACGCCGTCGTCTATCCAAAAACTTCGACCACCGGCGGCCGCGAGAAATATTTCCTGCGCGTTCCGAACGAAAAGGCCGTCAACACGATTCGCGTGGAGATTCATTTTCCGGACAGCGTCCGCGTGTCAGCGTTCGAGGACGTCGCGGGATGGAAGCTCGAAATCCTGACAGACACCGCCAAGCGAATTTCCGGCGCCGTGTGGACCGGAACGCTCGAGCCCAGGCGATTCGCGGAGTTTCCGTTCATGGGCTCGAATCCGAAAACGGCGATGAAACTCGTCTGGCCGACCTTTCAGACCTACGCCGACGGAGAAAAGGTCGAGTGGACCGGAGAAGAGGGCTCGAAGTCGCCCGCGTCGGTCACGTCGATCGCAGATCCGACGGTCGCTGCGGCCGAAAAAACCGCCCCGCGCTGGGTGCCGTGGACAGCACTTGCGCTAGGCGTGATCAGCCTGGGTCTCGCACTCCGCCCGAAGAGCTGATTTGCAGGTGAATCGTCCGTTGACACTCCTGTAACCGCCTCCGTAACTTTGGTTCGTTCGTGAAATCTTTCACGAGCAACTATTAGACATGGATCGCAACTACTTCCCAGTTCTCATCCTCCTCGGGTTCGTCGTCGCCAATGCGGTGATGATGCTCGCGCTGTCGCACTTCACGCTGCGGGCGCACCCGACTCCGGTAAAACAGACCCCGTACGAGTCCGGAATTCCGCCGCTCGGCGACGCCCGCGAGCGTTTTTCCGTGAAGTTTTACATGGTCGCGATGTTGTTCATCGTTTTCGATATCGAAACCGTCTTCATGATTCCGTGGAGCGTGTACTACCGCCAGCTCTCCTGCGCGATACCGCTCGTGAACGGCGCGTGCCCGCCGGCGCAGATTCAGTTCTTCGGCCTCGGCGAGATGCTCGTGTTCATGATCATTCTGCTGGTCGGATACGTGTACGTGTGGAAGAAGGGAGCATTGCAATGGGACTGAGCAAACTGCCGGAGCCCGAGCTCGGACATAACGCTGCCGGCGATCTGGTTTCCGTGGAGCCCAAAGGCGGCGACGGCTGGATCACGACGCGCCTCGACTTCCTCGTGAACTGGGGACGCTCCAACTCTCTGTGGCCGATGCCATTCGGAACCGCGTGCTGCGCGATCGAGTTCATGGCGACCGCTGCGAGCAAGTTCGACCTCGCGCGTTTCGGCATGGAGCGCATGAGCTTCTCGCCGCGCCAGAGCGATGTGCTCATCTGCGCGGGCCGAGTGCCGTTCAAGCTCGCTCCTGTGATCCGGCGCATCTGGCAGCAGATGCCGCAGCCCAAGTGGGCGATCTCGATGGGCGCGTGCGCGTCGACCGGCGGCATGTTCGACAACTACGCCGTGGTGCAGGGGATCGACACGATTATTCCGGTCGATGTGTATGTGCCGGGCTGTCCGCCGCGCCCTGAAGGTTTGATCTACGGAATCATGATGCTGCAGAAAAAGATCATGACGGAACGGATGTCGAATAAATCGCTGCGCGACGAGATGGAGCCCGATCCATCCTCGCAGCTCTATATCCCCGCCAATCGCATCGACGAGCTCTCGGAGCCGTTCGGAAACTCCGTGCACCAGACGAGATCCGCGCCGTGAGCAAGTTTGAGATCATGAAGCCCGGGTTCGGCGGCTCGCCGGAACCCGTAACGCCGAAGAACGTGCCAAACCGCGGAGGCGAGGCAAATCCGTCCGCCGCCGCGCTCAAGGCGCAGTTTGCCGGTGCGGTGCTTCGGAGCGACGTCGTCAATGGCGAAACGACGGTGCTCGTTGAGACCGCGAACGTCTTTGATATCGTGAAGTGGCTGCACGACGACGCGGCGCAATCGTACGAATACCTCTCCGACGTCACCGCCGTCGAGCATCGCGATTTCTCGCAGCCAATCGAAGTGGTTTGGCATCTGCGCTCGATCAAGTTCCGCCGATTCATCCGTATCAAGACGCAGCTCAAGAAAGGCGCGAAGCTCGAAGTCCAGAGCGTCTGGCCGATTTACAAAGGCGCCGATTGGCTCGAGCGCGAGTGCTACGACATGTTCGGCATCACATTCGCCGGCCACTACGATCTTCGCCGCATTCTGATGTGGGAGCAGTACAAGGAGGGCTTTCCGCTCCGCAAGGATTTTCCGCTGCGCGGCCGCTTCAGCCGTTCAGAGCAGCTCCGTCAGGCGCTCGACGCGAATCCCGAGGCGAAGTACTCGATGGAAGAACTCACCGTCGCCGACGCGTTCGAAGAACTCCCGCTCGATATGCGCGCCCGCATCAAAGCGGGCGAGAAGACGGGAGAATAGTTTTGGCCACCAAACGCACCATCGAGGTCGAGCTCTCCACGAGCGGACTGAACACAGAGGGCAAGCCGCAGCGTATTCCGCTCGTCACCGGCGGTGATACCGGAGTCGCGCTCGAAGAGCCGCCCGCTATGGAGCTCGATGGTGAGCATATGCTCATCAACATCGGACCGCAGCATCCCGCAACGCACGGCGTCCTGCGTCTCGTGCTGGAGCTCGACGGCGAAACCGTGGTGCGCTGCATTCCGCACGTCGGTTATCTGCACTGCGGCTTCGAGAAAATCGGCGAGTATCGCCAGTACAACCAGATCATTCCGTGGACCGATCGCGAGGATTACCTCAACTCGATCGGCAACAATGTCGCGTTCGCGCTCGGCGCGGAGCGGCTGTTCGGAATCGAAATCACCGAGCGCTGCAAAGTTCTGCGCGTGATCGCGATGGAACTGTCGCGCATCGCGTCGCACCTGGTGTGGCTCGGCACCACCTGTATCGATATCGGTGCGTTCACGCCGTTCTTGTGGTCGTTTCAGGAACGCGAGAACATTTACAACCTGCTCGAAGGCTGGGTCGGCGCGCGCCTCACGACGAGCGCGACGCGCGTGGGCGGCATGGCCGCTGATATTCCCGACAAGTGGCTCGAGGGGCTGAAGGGTTTCATTGCCACTTTTCCGAAGACGATCTACGAAGTCGATCGCATGCTCACCAAGAACGCGATTTGGGTGGGACGCACGATCGGCCTCGGCGTGATGTCGCCGGATGAAGCGCTCAACTATGGACTGAGCGGTCCGATGGTCCGCGCCTCCGGCGTTGCCTACGACGTGCGCAAGGATTTTCCGTACCTCGACTACGAGACATACGACTTCGACGTGCCCGTGGGAACGAACGGCGATGTGTACGATCGTTTTCTCGTTCGAGTCGAAGAACTGCGCCAGTCGGTGCGCATTCTCGATCAGGCGGTGAAGCGTTTGCCCGACGGTCCGGTGAACGTCGACGACCCGCGCGTGATTCTCCCGCCCAAGCACAAGGCGACGAGCGAAATGGAATCGATGATCCACCACTTCAAGAACGTGATGGAAGGTCCGCGTCCGCCGATTGGCGAGTGCTACGTGGCGGTGGAGAGTCCGAAGGGAGAGAAGGGGTACTACTTCGTTTCCGACGGTTCGTCGAAGCCCTCGCGCTGGCGCATTCGTCCGCCGAGCTTCGTGAACCTCTCGGCCATCACGAAGATGGTCGAGGGACACCTGCTCTCCGACGTCATCGCAATCAATGCGTCGATCGATATCGTGATGGGAGAGATCGACCGATGAGCGCGCACACAGAGCCATACGCGCCGGTTTTTGTGGGCAAGCGCAAAGAAGAAATCGAGACGCTGCTTCAACGCTATCCCACAAAGATGGCCGGGCTGCTGCCCGCGCTCTGGATGGTGCAGGAAGATCGCGGCTGGGTGAGCGAGCAGGCGATGACGGAAGTCGCCGCGGTGCTGGAACTCACGCCGGCGTATGTCAAGGGCGTCGTGAGTTTCTATACCATGTATCACCAGCATCCGGTCGGCAAACACTTCATTCAGGTGTGCACAACGTCGCCGTGCCTGTGCAACGGCGCCGACAAAGTCGTGAATGCATTCCTCGAGCACACGGGCTGCAAAGAGCTCGGCATCACGTCGCCCGACGGACGGTTCACGGTCATCGAAGTCGAGTGCCTCGGCGCCTGCGGATTTTCCACGCCCGTGCAGATCAACGCGGATACGATCGAAAATGTCACGCCAGATAAGGTCCCGGTGATCTTGGCCGGGCTGAAATGAGAACGCACTAGCATGGGCTATCCGCAGAAATCGCATCCGCGTGAAACGCCGGTTCTTTCCAAGCACTTTGGAAATGGCGACGCGCGCACGCTCGACGGCTGGAAAAAGCTCGGCGGCTACAAGGCGCTCGAGCAAGCGCTGCAAATGACACCGGCGCAAATCGTCGAGATCGTGAAGGCGTCAGGGCTTCGCGGCCGCGGCGGCGCAGGATTTCCGACCGGCGTCAAATGGTCGTTCATGAAACCCGGCGACGGCAAGCCGCACTATCTGCTCTGCAATGCCGACGAATCCGAGCCCGGCACATTCAAGGATCGCGAGATCATGCGCTGGACGCCGCATGCGCTCGTCGAAGGCTGCGCGATTGGCGCGTACGCGATCGGGGCGGAGACGTCGTACATCTATATCAGAGGCGAATTCCAGGAGCCAATCGATCGCCTGGAGGCTGCGCTCAAGGAAGCGTATGCCGCCAATATCCTCGGCAAGAACGCGATGGGCACGGGCAAGACGATCAACGTCTACGTGCACAAAGGCGCGGGCGCGTACATCTGCGGCGAAGAAACCGCGCTGATGGAATCGCTCGAGGGCAAGCGCGGCAACCCGCGCATCAAGCCGCCGTTTCCGGCGGTCTCGGGCGCATTTGGTCAGCCGACGACGATCATCAACGTCGAGACGCTCGTCGCCGTGCCGCACATTTTGCTGAACGGCGCCGAGTGGTACAAGGCGATGTGTCTCTCGAACGCGAAGAGCACCGGAACAAAATTGTTCTCGGTCTGCGGCAACATCATGCGGCCCGGCAACTATGAAATCGTTCTCGGATTCCCGTTCAAGGATTTCCTGTACGATCTCTGCGGAGGGCCAACGGCTGGCCGCCATTTCAAGGCGATCATTCCGGGCGGCGCATCGGTTCCGATCCAGACGATGGACGAAGCCGAGGCAACGCTCATGGATTACGAAGGCTTCGTCGCGCAGGGCACGATGCTCGGCTCGGGCGGAGTAATTGTTTTTGACGACGCGCAGTCGATCCCGCGCCAGGTTGCACGACTCACGCGCTTCTTTGCACACGAGAGCTGCGGCCAGTGCACGCAGTGCCGCGAGGGCACGAGCTGGACCACGCGCATTCTCGATCGCATCGTCGCCGGCCATGGCACGTATGAAGATCTCGACACGCTGCTGGAGATGGCCGAGAACATGACCGGCAAAACGATTTGTGTGTTGAGCGACAGTTGCGCGGCTCCAGTGGTGAGTGGCCTGCAAAAATTCCGGCACGAGTTCGAGGCACTCATCACAGGCAAGAAGTCCTCAACTGTTGCTGTTGGCTCTCCGCTGCCAGGTGCGGCCTCGAAGTCGCCGGTTTCTGTGGGGGCGGCATGAGCGAGACTCTCGTCAACCTGATGATCGAAGGGCGCCCCGTATCGGTGCCCGCTGGAACATCGATTCTCGAAGCCGCAAAGACCGCAGGGATTCTCATTCCGCACTACTGCTACCACCCCGGCCTACCTGTTGCCGGTGTCTGCAGAATGTGTCTGGTCGAAGTCGAGAAGGCTCCGAAGCTCGCCCCCGGCTGCGCGACCGCCGTCGCCGAGGGCCAGGTCGTTCACGTCTACAGCGAGAAAGCGCTCGAGGCCCGAAAAGGCGTTCTCGAGATGCTGCTCATCAATCATCCGCTCGACTGTCCGATCTGCGATCAATCGGGTGAATGCGAGCTGCAGGATTACACCTTCCAGGAAGGGCGCGCCGATTCGCGGTATCGGGAGGCCAAGCGCTTCAATCCCGTTGAGGATTTCGGCGGCGACGTCATGTACGTCCCCAACCGCTGCATTCTCTGCACCCGCTGCGTCCGCTTCATGGATGACATTCACGGCGCGCCCGTGCTGAACGTGAGTGAGCGCGGCGATCGCGCGTACATCGGCAAGGCGCCCGATCAGGATCTCACGCAGGCATGGGCGGCAAACGTCGTGGATCTGTGCCCCGTTGGCGCGCTGCTGTCCAAAGACTTCCTGAACAAGGCGCGTGCGTGGGAACTCGATCGCACCGCGAGCGTCTGCACGGGATGCTCGCAGGGCTGCAACGTCACGCTCGAACTGCGTGACCAGCAGGTCGTGCGTATTCGTCCGCGCGGCAATACGGACGTGAACAAATTCTTCATGTGCGATCACGGCCGCATGAACTACAAGTGGATGAACCGGGTGGATCGCCTCGAGGCACCGATGGCCGGTGGCAGCATGGTCGACTGGGAAGTCGCGATCGAAGCGGCGGCGAAGGCGCTGAAGGGAAAGCGCGCGTTCGTCGTGGCAAATGCGAATCTCTCGAACGAAACGCTGTTTCTGCTGAAGCGACTGATCGCAAAGACCGGCGGCTCCGGCTATTTCAACGTGCCGCAGGGAGAGGAAGCTCCGCTCCCCGGCGTGCCCGATCTCGCGCTGCGCGCCGATCGCGCGGCGAACGGCACCGGCGCCGAGTGGCTCGGTTTCAAGCGCGACGCAAAACCGCTTTCATACATCAAGCCCGGCGATGTTGCCGTGCTCGTGGACGTCGCTCCGCATGCGGCAGCCGGCGAGGCGCTCGGGCGCGCCGACGCGATCATTGTGATCGGCACCGCCATGCCGGCCGTCGTCACGGCCGCGGCCGCCGTGCTGCCGATTGCCAACGTCGCAGAAGAAGAGGGAACGCTCACGAATCTTCGCGGCCGCGTGCAGCGCTTTCTGCAGGCAAAGGCGGCGCCCGGCATGGCGCGCCCGTCATGGTTCGTGCTGGCAGATGTGCTCAACGCCGTGGGCGACACAGCCGGCTATCTCACCGCGAACGCCGTGTTCGACGCGCTCGCGAAGGCCGAGCAGCCGTTCGCCGGCATGTCGTACGACGCGCTTGCGTTGACGGGCACCGAGTCGGCGAGCGTCCGCGCGGGAGTGGGCGCATGAGCCTGCTGCCGCTGCTGCCGGCGATTCCGGTGATACCGCTGCTGCAGGTCGTCGATTCGCAGATGCCGGCGACCGAAGGCGTGTTTCTGATTGGCACGGTCGTGAAGATGATCATCGTTTTCTCCGTCTATATGGTTGGCGTCGCGATGCTGACGCTCGCCGAACGAAAGATCTCCGCGTGGATTCAGGATCGTCACGGCCCGAACCGCGTCGGATACGGCTGGCTGCAGCCGGCCGCCGACGGCGTGAAGAACATCATGAAGGAAGAGACGTACCCGAGCGAAGCGAATCTTCCGATTTTCATTCTCGCTCCCGCGATCTCGTTCATTCCGGCGATGATCACGTGGGCTGTCATTCCATTCGCGAGCCCGCTGCCGACGCCGTGGGGCCGCATTGATATGGTCGTCGCGGATCTGCCGGTCGGATTTCTCTTCTGCCTGGCGATATCCTCGCTCGGGGTATACGGAATCGTGCTCGCGGGATGGAGCTCGAACAACAAGTACGCGCTGCTCGGCGGCATCCGCTCGAGCGCGCAAATGATCAGCTACGAGATCGCGATGGGGATGAGCACCGTGTGTGTGCTCTTGCTCTCGGGCAACGTTTCACTGAGCGCGATCATCCAGCAGCAGGCAACAATGGGATGGAACGTGCTGCTGCTCTCGGTCGCGTTTTTCATCTTCCTCGTCGCGTCGTTCGCTGAAACGAACCGTCTGCCGTTCGACTTGCCGGAAGCCGAGTCCGAGCTCGTGGCGGGTTATCACACCGAGTACAGCGGGATGAAGTTCTCGATGTTCTTCATCGCCGAGTACGCAAACATGGCCACGGTCAGCGGGCTCACCGCGACGCTGTTCTTCGGCGGTTGGGACGTCCCCTTCACGCAGTGGGACAACGTTCCGCCCTGGACGATCCTCAAGACCGTCGTCACGCTGGGTACCTTTGCCGCGAAGACCGGTCTCTTCCTCTTCGTCTTCATGTGGGTGCGGTGGACGTTGCCGCGCTTCCGCTACGATCAGCTCATGTCGCTGGGTTGGAGCGTGATGCTGCCCATCTCGTTGGCGTACATCGTCATCGTGGCAAGCGCGACCCTGGGACTCGATGCGCTGGGTGTGGCGCGCGGCCCGATGTTCTCGCTGGCGTTGCTGGCGATGAACGTGGTCATCATCGTCGTCCTGTTGCGTTGGCTCGATCGCGGCAAGTTGATCAGCCCGTCCAGCGCGCGCGTTGGACCGACCGACCTTGAGCGGCTCCGCGCCCGCGGGCTCGATCTCTCGCGTCGGCAGTTGGCCGTCGAGCGGGCACGCTCGTCGACACCACCAACCTCGCTGCCCGTGCGCACCGCATCCGCCCCTGAGCCTGTCCCCGTCGTGTCGACGGTCGAGGAGCCCGTCTGATGGCGATTGGTGTGAAGGTCATGAACCGGCCGCTCGAGCGCGTGAGCTACATCCGCGCCACGCTCAGTGGCATGGCGGTGACGCTCAAGCATCTCGTCGATCCGCACAAAGTCACGATGCAGTACCCCGAGACCAAGTGGGATCTGTCGCCGCGCTGGCGTGGCACCCATCGCATGCTGACCACCGAAACCGGCAAGGCCAAGTGCGTGGCGTGCGGACTCTGCCCGACCGTCTGTCCGGCTAATTGCATCAAGCTGGTGCCGGGCGAAGACGAACAGGGCAACCGGTTTCCGCTCGTGTTCGAGATCGACGAGTTCCGCTGCATCTTCTGCGGCTACTGCCAGGAAGTCTGTCCCGAGGAAGCGATCCATCTCGGTCGGCACTATGAGAACGCGGAGTTCAATCGCGCTTCGTTCGTCTATGATCTGGAGCGACTGACCGCGCAGACGCATCCCGTCAGCGAGCTGTGGGACCCGGCCGACCCGAAGGGCGAATGAACGGTTTCTACGAGTTCCAGTTCTATCTGTTCTCTCTCATCGCGATTGCCTCCGCGCTGCTCTTCGTCACGCGCAAGAGTCCCGTCCCAGCCGCGTTGTGGCTCGTGAACGTGATGTTTGCGCTGAGCGGACTGTACGTGATGCTCGATGCGCCATTTGTCGGCGTCATTCAGGTGCTGGTCTACGCGGGCGCGATCATGGTCGTGTTCGTGTTCGTCGTCATGCTGCTCAATCTCGGGCGGAGCGAAATCACCGATTTCCGCTCGCTGGGCGCGCGCCTTGGCGCCGGACTGGTTGCGCTTGCGCTGCTGGCCAACCTGCTCGTGGTGCTGCGCGACAAGACCCCGCGCGTCGCGCTTGCCCCTGCGCAGGACAATGCGGTTACCCCCGTGGCCACGTCGCTCTTCACCGACTACCTCGTGGCGTTTGAGCTCACCAGTCTCGTGCTGCTCGTCGCCATCGTTGGAGCGGTACTCCTCGCCAGAAAGCGGGTGACCGTATGATTTCCGAGGCGCTCATCGTCTCTGCCATTTTGTTCGTGATCGGCGTGCTCGGCGTTCTGACCCGTCGCAATGCGATCATTCTGTTCATGTGCGCGGAGCTGATGCTCAACGCCGTCAACTTGTCGTTCGTCGCATTGGCCAAGCTCCATGGCGTGACGGGGCATGTCTTTGTCGTCATGGTCATGACCATCGCGGCGGCGGAAGCGGCGGTCGGGCTGGCCATC
>JBBRBH010000004.1:0-112392 GCA_038205995.1 Gemmatimonadales bacterium | reverse complement strand
TCCGGAATCAGTCAGACCTGCTCAACACGCTGAGCGAGACCACGGCGACGTTTACGCTCTTGCTCTCGGGCATCGCCGCGGTAAGTCTGCTCGTCGGGGGAATCGGGATCATGAACATCATGCTCGTCTCGGTGAGCGAGCGGACCCGGGAAATCGGCGTTCGTAAAGCGCTCGGCGCCACGCAAATGAATATTCTGCTGCAGTTTCTCACCGAAGCGGTTGTGCTCTGCATACTGGGCGGCGCGCTCGGCATCGCGCTCGGGATGGGTGGCGCAGCGCAGATGAGTCGACTTATGGGCTGGAAAACCGCGATCGACGTGCGGTCCATCATCGTAGCGTTCTCGTTTGCGAGTGCCACCGGTCTGATTTTCGGTGTGTGGCCAGCGCGGCAAGCTTCACGGCTGGATCCAATCGAGGCACTTCGCTATGAATAAACTGGTCGTGCTCGGCCTGACACTATGCTCCGCCAACGTCGCCGAGTCGCAGGGCAGCTCCTGCTACGCCTCGCCGACATCGATGACACCATCGAGCTGGCGCGCTCCGATGCCGAAGGCGGCTGGGGACGCGCCGAGCGCGCCGCTGCGGCTCGTGCTCGAACTCCCGCTTCCCGGCCCTGCGAATCGCTTCGATTACCAGAATCTCGACCCGCAGTCCGGCCGGCTGTATATGAATCACATGAACGCCGGGCGTCTCGTCGTGTTCGATGTGAACGCGGCCAAGATCGTGACGGAAGTGACCGATCTTCCGCGCGCGACCGGCGTCTGGGCGGTGCCCTCGCAGCACAAAGTGTACGTGTCGGCTGCGGGCAATCACGAAGTCGCGATCATCGACGATGCAACGCTGCAGGTCGTAGCGCGTGTCGGTGGCATCACGTTCCCAGACGGCATCTCGTACGTGCCGGGGCTCGAAAAAATCTTCGTGTCGGATGAGCGGGGCGCGGCGGACGTCGTGATCGACGCGAAGACCAATGCCAAGCGCTCCACCATTCCACTCGACGGCGAGGCCGGCAACACGCACTTCGATTCGGTCTCGAAATGCATTCTCGTGGCGGTACAGACGAAAAATCAGCTGGTCGCAATCGACCCCTCGACTGAAAAGATCGTGGCGCGATACGAAACGCCCGGATGCGAAGAACCGCACGGATTCACGTTCGACGAACCGGGCCGTCTCGCGTTCGTGACCTGCCAGGGCAACGCCAAACTGTTCGTGCTTGACCTTCGCACGATGAAGTTCGGACCGGGCGTGACGGTCGGCACGACGCCGGATGTGCTCGCATGGGATGCCGCGTGGCGCCGGCTATACGTCGCCACGGAGGGCGGTGTGCTGAACATTTTCGCGGCGGACGGCGCCGTGCTGCGCGCCGTCGGCGAATATCGTGCTCCGCACGTGCACACGGTCTCGGTGGACCCGCGCACGCACAAGGTGTATTTGCCGCTCGAGAACATCGACGGCAAGCCCTTGCTCAGAGTGCTCGCTCCCTGACGTGAGTTCGCGAAGCGCATCGTCGTATTTCGCGACGGGAAAATCCGTTTTCGTCGAGCGCGGCGGAGACGAACGACGTTCTGCCAGGCACCATCACCTGCGTTTCTTCGATGTGTTTTTTGTTTCTTTTTTCGGTGGCGTAGGCCGGCGCGGTTTTTTCGCTTTCTTTCGCACGGCGACGTCGATCGCCCGTTCCACCCACGGCTTCAGTTCATCCGTGTCGTCGAGCAGGTCTTCGGGAAGCCGATAATACTGCATCACCTCGCCGCCCTCGCCGAACGGAGCGAACGGCTTCATTCCCTTCGCGACGAAGTCCGGTCGATTCGTGTCATCGACCTTGAGATACAGCACATCATCGTCGATAAGGGCAAAGAAGTGGTCGCCGGCGTACACTCCCACGCCTCCAAACATGCTCTTCACCCGGACGCGGGTGGTCACGCGGCCGAGCTGGTCGATCACGAACGTGCGGAAACTCTCGCTGACTGCCATGCGTTAAGTATATGCGGATGGCGCTGCGCAGGTGTTCGAGCCATCGTATAGCTCGCTCGTGAAATCCATTCCCGCACTCCGAAGCTCCCGAGGAGCACCATGATGAAGGAATTGGCTGCGGCTGGCGTTGGTCTTTCACTCTCCGCATCTGCGCTCGCGATTCAGGCGCAGGACCGGTCCCAGTCGCGGTCGATGGTTATCTCGAAGTCGGGAATCGTGGCGAGCGAGAGCGTGATCGCATCGCAAGTCGGCGCACAAATTCTCGAACGCGGCGGCAATGCGATCGACGCCGCCGTCGCGACAAATGCGATGATGGGGCTCGTCGCGCCGATGAACGACGGAATCGGCGGCGATCTCTTCGCGATCGTGTACGAGGCAAGAACAGGGAAATTGTATGGGCTCAACTCTTCAGGATGGAGTCCCACCGGACTCACGCCGACATTTCTCAGAGCGCGCGACAATACGGCGATGCCGCAGACGGGCATTCATTCGGTCACCGTGCCGGGCGCCGTCGACGGGTGGGATAAGCTCTTGTCGAAATTCGGCAAGATGAAATTTGCGGACGTCCTCGCGCCGGCCATCGCGCACGCCGAGGAGGGATTCGCGGTCGGCGAAGTCGTGCACATGTTCTGGAAGGACAGCGAGAAAACGCTGCGTGCCGATGCGGCAACCGCGAAAACATATTTGCCGAACGGCCACGTTCCCGGCGTTGGCGAAATTTTCAGGAATGCGGATCTCGCGTGGAGCTATCGGCAACTCGCGCTCCACGGGCGCGATGCGTTTTACAAAGGCGAGATCGCGCAAAAGATTCTCGCGACAAGTAAAGGTCACGGCGGCACGATGATCGCGGCCGACCTCGCCGACTTCAACGGCGAGTGGGTCGAACCGATCTCCACCACATATCACGAGTGGACCGTGTATGAGCTCCCGCCCAACGGCCAGGGAATCGCGGCGCTCGAGATGCTCAACATCATGGAGACGTTTCCGCTCGCCGCCTATGGACACAATTCGGCGCGTGCACTGCATACGATGATCGAGGCAAAAAAGGTCGCGTACGCCGATATGATCAAGTACAACGCCGACCCGCACTTCGCGAAAATTCCCATTGACGGCCTCAAGTCGAAGGCGTTCGCGAAAACGCGCGCGGCGCTGATCAATCCGGCCAGGGCGAACTGCGCCGTGAATGCGGGCACGCCGCCGGGAACGGATCATGGCACGACGTATCTCAGCGTCGTCGACAAAGACGGCAACATGGTGTCGCTCATCCAGAGCAACTACGCCACGGTCGGATTCGGCTCCGGCCTCGCCGTGGGCGGTGCGGGATTCGCGCTGCAGAATCGCGGCGGCTTGTTCACGCTCGAGGCGGGCCATCCAAATGTGCTCGCCGAGCACAAGCGGCCCGTGCACACCATCATTCCGGCGTTCATGAGCAACGGCGATCTGCGCATCGCATTTGGAATTATGGGCGGATGGAATCAAGCGCAGGCTCACGCGCAGTTCGTCTCGAACATCGTGGACTTCGACATGAACCCGCAGGCCGCGCTCGACGCGCCGCGGTTCAGCAAGGAAACTTTTCCGGGCTGCGACGTGAACATCGAGGCGCGCATGCCCGAAAAAGTTCAGGCCGAACTCACGGCGCTCGGCCACCAGCTAATACTGCGCGGCGATTTCTCGGCCACGCGCATGGGGTCGGGTCAGGCAGTGTTGAGAAACTTCGCGACCGGCGTGAACTTCGGCGCATCCGATCCGCGCAAGGACGGCGCGGCGATCATGGAGCTGCATAGCTCCAAGCCGTAGTGTTTCACCCGACGGTCAGTCGACCGGGCGAGCACAACAATTACTTGCATCTGCGCAAATCAACCGCCTTCACCTCGCCCCGCGCTATTACGACGTCGACTGACTGCGAGTGGCCCGCGAGCGAGCACGTAACCTTCCACGCCTCGCGAATGAACTCGCTCCCATGCTGACTCGGCCGCATGGACGGATTCACATGCCACGTCACGTGATTCTCTCCCTTCGGCACAACGAGCGATGATGTCAGCTCCTGCCTGAACGTGATCGGCGCGCCACGGGATGAATCGCTCGCCGCATCCGTGATCAGGAGCGGCGATGTCTCCATTGTGAAACTCTTCGTGATCGTCAGCGTCGCGCCAGCCGGTGCCTTCACCTCGAGAACGGAATGCAGCCGGGGATCCATCGCCGCCTCGATCAGCCGGATATACCCCGCGCGCGAACTCGACCCCGGATACGCGCCGGTTCCGAAATACTGATCGATCACGAACTGGTACGCCGGATGAAAATGCGACGCGCCCGGCTGGTTCGGCGCGTTCTCGAACGTGAACGCGAACGTTCCCGCTGAGTAGTACGCCTGCTCTTCCATTGTCCCTGAAGCCGTGTAATAAATCTTCGGCCACGGCCCGGCCGTCCATTTCAAATCGCCGCCAAGCAGCTGCGCGAGCGAATCGTACGGCACCACATCAGCCGGCACCGGCTCCTCGTTCGCGCTCGGCGCGCGCAGGACCTTCGCGTCCGGCGTGTGATTACTCAGCGCAACCACCACCTGATTCCGCGACAACAGCTCGTGCATGTTCTGAATTTCCGGTTCCGAAAACGGCGCCGCGCCGCGATGACTGTCGCCATTCGGACTCACATTCGCGCCGCTGCCGCCCCAAAACGCGCCGTAGTTCCTGTTGAGATCAACTCCGAATCTTGTATTCGCCGGATTCTCACAGTCGGCGAACGTCGGGACCTTCCCGGCTTCGACTCTGCAGTTCCGCCGCTTCTGCTCGACCGCCAGCGTGCGTGACATCTCGTAACCGTCCACGTTCACCACGGGCACGGCAATGAAGCGGACCTTCTCGAGCATCGCCGTGAAACGTGGGTCCGTGCCGTCGTTCTTCAATAGGTCGTAGATCCACTCCATCGTCAGTTCGGCCGTCGGCCACTCGCGCGCGTGATGCACACCGGTCATCACGAAGACCGGCTTTCCGGAAGTCGAGTTCACACCGTGTGTGATCTCGAGCCCGTAGATCGCCTGGCCGAGAAGCGATTTGTGCGGCATCTCGAGGCGCTTAACGCGCTCCGGGTTCGCTTTGGCGATCCGCTCAAGTTCGTTGTTGATCTCGGTCAGCGTGCGATAGGTAACCCGTCCACTCGGCAGCGCCGACGTCGGGCCCGCCGCGGGCAGCGGCGCCATTGATGGAGCCGGCGGATTCTGCGCGAGCAGCGCCGAGGCGAAAAATACCGATGAGACAAGCGATGACGCGAAAACCGGCTTGGCTGCGAACATCCAGATCCTCCGGGACGGCGATGCTGTAGATTGCGGGCTGGGACGCTACAATATAGATGTACTCCAGCCCTGTCGAATACCAATGCGCATCTCGAAAGTCGGCGTCATCGGCGCCGGTGTGATGGGCCACGGAATCGCGGCACTTTGCGCCTCCGCCGGAATCCCCGTCGTTCTGCTCGACATCCCCGGGTCCGAAGATCCAAAATCGCCGGATCGATCGAAGCCGGCGAAAGACGGATTGCTCAAAGCCATCAAGAGCAAGCCCGCGTCCTTCATGGATTCCGACCGCGCAAGCCTCGTCACCGTCGGCAACACCGAAGATGACATCGGCCTCCTCTCAGGCTGCGACTGGATTGTCGAAGTCATCATCGAACAGCCGAAACCAAAGCAGGAGCTCTTCGCGAAAATCGAGGCCGTCGCGCCGAACGCGATCGTCACATCGAACACCTCCGGCATCCCGATGTCGGTGCTCCTGCAGGGCCGCACGGAAAAGTTCCGTCGCCAGTTCTGCGGCACGCACTACTTCAATCCGCCGCGGTACATGCACTTGCTCGAGATCATCCCGACGCCGTACACGGCGCCCGAAGTTCTCGACACCGTCCGCCACTTTCAGGAGCGCATCCTCGGCAAGGGCATCGTCATCTCCAAAGACGTTCCCGGCTTCGTCGCCAACCGGCTCGGCGTCCACGGCATGGTCACCGCAGGCCGCTTCATGATGGAGTTCGGACTCACCATCGGCGAAGTCGACACGCTCACCGGCGCACTGATCGCGCGCGCAAAAACCGCGACGTTCCGCACCGGCGATCTCTCCGGCATCGATGTGCTGGTGCACGTCACGAAGGGGCTCAGCGACGCGACAGGGGAAGATTTTGCACTCGCCGGCTGGATTCTCGATCTCGTGAAATCGGGCCGCCTCGGCGACAAGACAAAAGCCGGCTTCTACAACAAGCAGGGCAAGGATATCCTCACGCTCAATTGGAAAACGCTCGAATACGAAAAACAGGAGCGTTACTCCACGCCGGAAATTGAGGCGCTGTTGAAATTGCCGGCCGCCGAGCGCGTGAACAAAGCGAAAGATCTCGGAGGAAAGCAGGGAGACTTTCTGCGGAAGCTTCTCGTTGAACAGTCGCACTACTGCCTGATGATGACGCCGCAGCTCGCGTTTGATTTGTCGGCCGTCGATCGCGCAACAGAGTGGGGCTACGGCTGGGAGATCGGCCCGTTCAAGGTGATGGACGCGCTTGGGCTCGACTGGCTGCGCGCGGAATTCGCGAAGGCCGGAAAAGCGGAGCCGCCGCTGCTCAAGAGCGCGGGCAAATCGTTCTATGAGCAGTCGCCGAACGGGACGACCATCGCGACGGTGGACGAGGGACGCATTCCGCTGCCACCGATTCCCGGGCAGATCTCGCTTGCGATACTCAAGCAGCAGGGAAAAGTTCTCGAGGAAAACAAAGAAGCCCGCTGCGTCGATCTCGGCGATGGCGTGCTCTGCCTCGAGTTCTGCGGCAAGATGAATACGCTCGGGCCGGGTGTGCTCGAGATGCTCGCGAAAACCATCGACCGCATCGCGAAAGGAAAATACGAAGGCCTCGTGCTCGGCAACGACGATCCGCGCACCTTCAGCGCCGGCGCGAACCTCTCAGCCGCTGCAGGCGCCGCGGCTGCCGGCGACTGGAAAGCGATTGAAGCAACGGTGAAGGCGTTTCAGGATTCCGTGATGAGCGTGCGCCGCGCGCCGTTCCCTGTCGTGTCGGCGCCGTTCGGCCTCACGCTCGGCGGTGGCGTGGAGTTTTCGCTGCACGCCGATCGCATTCAGGCGCACGCCGAGCTCTACCTGGGCCTCGTCGAAGTCGGCGTCGGAATAATTCCGAGCGGCTGCGGTACGAAAGAACTTCTGTTCCGTTTCACCGAAGCACTCAGGCCGTACGAAGAGGCCGATCCGTTCGAGGCGGCCAAGCGCGCGTTCAAACTCATTGCGCTGGCGCAGATGAGCGGCAGCGCCGCCGAGGCGCGCAAGATGGGTTTCCTGCGCCCGCTGGCGGATCGCATCTCGTTCAATCGCGACACGCTCATCGCCGATGCAAAAGCACGCGTGCTCGATCTCGCTCCTGAATATGTGTCGCCCGCGATGAAAACGATTCGCGTGCTCGGCAAGGAAACTCTTGGAAACCTGAAATACGCGCTCTTCTCGTTCAAGGAAGCGGGACAGGCGAGTGATCACGATGTGTTCATCGGAAATGAAGTCGCGTACGTGCTCGCCGGCGGCGACGGCACGCCGCGCGACGCAACGGAACAGGATATCATGGATCTCGAACGCGAAGCGACGCTCAGGCTGCTGGGAACGAAGGAAACCCAGGCGCGCATCAAGTACATGCTCGAGACCGGAAAACCGCTGAGGAACTGATCACGTCGCGCGCGCGCGGAGTTGCGCTCCTCATCGTCTCGTTCCTGGCAGGGTGCGCCAAGAGCGAGACCGCGACCGCGCCGGTGAACACGCCGGGCAGCATTCCTGAGATCATCGTCAACACGCTCAGCGGCGCGTTCGCCGAGCGCTCAATGAGCGGGTCGATCACGGCGAGCGTCACGGCCGACTCTGCGCACGGCACGCTTGTGTTTGTGAACGGAACAAGCGTCTCGCTCTCCGGCGTGTTCTTTCCCGCGAGCGGCGCGCTTGGCCTGGCCGGCGGCGGATATCAACTCTCGGGCTTTTTGTCGAACGGTGTGATCAGCGGCACGATGGGCGGTCCGCAGGGCCAAGGCCGTTTCACGATGCACACCCGCGGACCGGTCGGTGAATCGAAACCGTACTGCGGCACCTATATCACGAACAGCGACTATGGATGGTTTGGCGCCGCGATATCCGGGAGCGGAGCTGTCACGGGATTTTTTGTCAGTGGCAGCGGTGCCGGCTCGGTTGCTATGAGCGGCGCGGTCTCAGGCCTGAACGTTTCGGCGACGGCCGCCAGCGGCGTGACGTTGCAGGGCACGCTTTCTCCAGATGCTTCGGGTATCATCGGAACGTACGTACCGTCGACGGCGACATCCGGATCGTTTGCCGCGAGCACGACCGCCTGCAGCTCGCAGGGCGCATCGAATAGCGCTGGCCAGTGGACCGCGGCGGCCGACACGGGAGTGGTCGGCAACAAGTTCAGCATTCACGCACTGTTCACCGAGACAGCCGATGTGCTGGCGGGCGGAGGCGTCATCACGGCGGGATTCATCTCCGGCTGGACCGGCGACGAATTCGAAATCACCGCCGGAACTTTTTCGGACCTGGAACTCTCGTTCGTCGCGCAGCTCGGATCAAACCCCGACGGGCAAGGCGGCTTCTACTATGGTTCGCTCTCGTTCTCCGGAAATTTTCTGAGCCCGTCGGCGATTTTCGGAGAGCTGGTCTTCACTCCGCCGCGCACGGCGACACAGACCTTTGCGCAACAGCGTTTCCCCGGCATCACCCTCGTCCGCTTCTAGAGGAGAGCCGAGCCCGCGATGCAAGTCGTTCTCCAGACGCCGTCCGAGCTCGTCGTGCACGATTCCCGATGGAATCTGGTCCTCATGGGATCGCTGTTCAGCGCGTCGGGATTCGGATTCATCTGGCTGCGCTGGACGCATCCGGATGGGTGGAGCGGCAATGCCGGACCTTGGCTCGTGTATTTAGTCGGCGGCCTGTTTGGAATCATCGGACTGCTGATCATCTATTTCTCCGCCGACCGGCGCTACATCATTGATCGGTCGGCGAAGACGGCAAGGATCGTGGTGCAGCGTTTGGTGAATCGGCAGACGACCACACTGCCGTTCGACACTATCGACGACGTCGCGCTCGAGCAGTCCGCTCCAATGCGGCGCTCGAGCAGCAGTTCGGACACGCCGAGCGGGCCGACATGGCGCGTCGTTTTCCTGATGAAGGATGGTTCGCGCATTCCGTGGACGCCGTATTCGACGAGCATGCGCGTCACGCAGGAAACGTGTGCGGCGGCGGTGCGAAGTTTCGGCGGATGGTCGGGGCGGCCTGATCATCCGGTGCCGCCGTCGATCGCATCGCCTTCGCTGATCTCCCATCCCGCGGCGACGAACATCGGCTGCCTCGCCGCGTTTCTCTCGATCTTTGTCGCAGTCGGACTCGGGATATTCAGTTTGCAAGTCTATCGAATCATCACGTACGAGCCGGTCAGCGCCAGAGTATACTCGACTGACATCAAGACCATTAGCGGCGACAAGGGGAGTACGTACGCGCCGCTCGTGAACTACGGCTATACATGGAAAGGCACGGCGTATCAGGCGAGTCAGGTGAACCCTATTCAGATTTCGTCGAGCTACAGTTGGGCGCAAGGAATCACGAAACAGTTCCATCCCGGAAGCGTCGTCACGGCGTACGTCAGCCCGACGCATCCGGAAAAGGCATATTTGCTTCGGCATGCAAGCATCATTCCTTTGTTCTTTGTGGTCGTGCCCGTCTTGTTCGCCATGCTGTTCTCCTGGGTCATTCGTGCTCAGCGGGCGCAGGTGGTTTTCACCGAACAGCACCTCGTTCCTGTAGTAAACGCGAGGACCTGAGCGTCATGTTAAGGGTTGTCTCGCGTTACCACGTGGCCGGAGGGGAGATGCAAGCTCGTTCACTTGAAAGACACATCTATATGGTTGCGGCACTGCTGGCCGCGACTGCGTGCGGCAGCGGCATGCTCGATGTCGGCCATCCACAGAGCACGGGTGGCGGCGGAGGCGGCGGCGCGAGTGCCGGAACAGCTGCATCGTACGACGGAATCCTTGCCGACAGTGCGCGGCAGGGCCGCATCAACTTGAGCGTGAACGCGGCCAAAGTCGTAACGGGCACCGTGACCTTCCCCGGCCTCACCGTTCCGGTCACGGGAACGGTCGATACCATCGCGCAGCTGCTGCATGCGACGGGCGGCGGCTACACGTTCTCCGGCCAGCCGTTTCATGGAACGATTCAGGGCACGTACACCGGACCAGCCGGAACCAGCACGGGCTATCTGATTGCCTCGTCGGATTCGCTGACGGCACTGACGCATACTTCATATTGCGGCACGTACACATCTACCAACGGCAGCGGCTGGATGAGCATGCTCATTCTCAGCGACGGCGAAGTTGGCGGATTCGCCGTGCAGAAAGTCGGCCTCGCAACGAGTCAGTCGTTCGTCGGCACGATCGCCAACGCAACAACGATTTCGGCGACGAGCAACCTTTCCGCACCGGTGAATGGCACGCTTTCGGCGGGAGTGATCACGGGAACGTTCTCGCCGCCAATCGGCGGGACTCTTGGCTCGGGCACTTTTTCTATGAGTCTGGGCAGCTGCTGACAGGAAGTTATTTCTGAGCAACAACTACGTGAGAACCGAATAATGCAGACAAAGGAAGTAGTGATCGTGAGCGCGGTGCGCACCGCTGTCGCGCGCGGCAAGAAGGACGGGTCGCTTGCCTCGACTCACGCTGTGGATCTCTCCGCCGCGGTCATGCGCGCCGCAGTCGAGCGCGTGCAGCTCGATCCCAAACTCATCGAGGATGTGCTCTGGGGCTGCGCCATGCCCGAGGCGTCGCAGGGCCTCAACACGGCGCGACTCGCGGTGCTCCGCGCGGGGTTCCCGGTTGAAGTCAGCGCCGCAACCATCAATCGCTTCTGCTCATCGGGATTGCAGACCGTCGCGATGGCGGCACAGCAGATTATGACCGGCATGGGCGATGTGGTCATGGCCGGCGGGATCGAGATGATGAGCGCGGTACCGATGTCGGGATTTCACACTCGGCTGCATCCTGAAATGGCCGAACAGAATATCGGCATGGGGTTCACCGCGGAGCGCGTCGCCACGCGCTGGAAGATCACTCGCGAGATGCAGGATGAATATTCGCTCGGCAGTCAGCAGAAAGCCGCCGCCGCGTGGGCGCGAAATGCGTTCGCCGGGCAGATCGTTCCGGTCATGGTGCAGAAGATGAAGTGGAAGGGCGCAAAAAAAACGGTGGAAGAGAGCGCGTTTGCGACCGATGAACTCGTGCGTGGCTCGACGACCATCGAAGGGCTCGCGAAACTTCCGCCTGCGTTCAAGCCGGGCGGCAGCGTGACGGCTGGAAACTCGAGCCCGCTTTCCGATGGCGCGGCCGCGGTTCTCATGATGAGCGCGGACAAAGCGAAGAAACTCGGCATGAAGCCGCTCGCGCGCTTCGTGAGCTTCGCGACCGCCGGAGTTGAGCCCGATGTCATGGGCATCGGCCCGGTGAAGGCCGTGCCGAAAGTGATGGCGCGCGCGGGACTCAAGCTCAGCGACATGAAGCTCATTGAATTCAACGAGGCGTTTGCTTCGCAGGCGCTCGCGGTGATTCACGATCTCGAAATGGATGTCTCGAAAGTGAATGTGAACGGTGGCGCTATCGCACTCGGCCACCCGCTCGGCGCGACCGGTGCAAAACTCACCGCGCAGCTCGTGCACGAGCTCGGCAAACGCGGCGGCGGACTTGGACTGGTCACGATGTGCATTGGCGGCGGAATGGGAGCGGCGGGAATCTTCGAGGTCTACGCTGCGTAGATAGAGTTAGAGTACGCTCGCTGCTGCGAGCGGTGGATTCAGTCGATGGACATACCTCGACGGCGGGAACCTTATCATGAGTGTCAAAGCGAATCTGAGCCAAAGACTGCTGACCGTCTGGAACGGTGAACCGTGGTACGGTTCCTCGAGCAGCGTGATACTGAAGGGCGTCACGGCAGAGGAAGCGGTCGCACATCCGCTTCCCGGCGCGCAGTCGATCTGGGAAACGCTTCTGCACATGACGGCGTGGGCCGAAGAGACGCTGAGCCGGATGAACGGCGGCGAATCAAAGGATCCCGCGCGCGGCGACTGGCCGAAGGTGATCGGCTCGACGCAGGAGCAGTGGATGGACGCGCAGGCGGATCTGCTCACCGCGCGAAAGGCACTGCTCGAGGCGATCGAGAACTCACATGAGGAATCGTTCTTTCTGCAGGTGCCCAAAAAGGGAGAGACAACGCACAGCACCGGCGCGACGCGCGCGGTCACCGTGAACGGGCTCGCCGATCATGATGTGTACCACCTCGGCCAGATCGCGCTGCTCAAGAAGTCGCTCAAGTCGAAGCAGACCTAGACCGCCTCAAGATACGCTATCCCTCTGTGCGAATGCGGCGTCGCGGAAGCTCAGCATTCCAATCCATGTCAGTGCCGCGATGCGCGCCGATATCATCCCATTCATCCGCGCGACGGATGATCATGGCGAGGGCACCAGTGCGACGCTCAGCTGCTGCGTCTCGACCGATGTGCAGCCACACTTCCTTGTCTCGCCCTTCACGGTCACCGTGCGGTGGACGGTCTGGAAGCCAGCGGCTCCGATGTCCATTTCAAATGCGCCCGGACCTCCAGATACGTCACACTCGGTTCCCAGCCCCTGCCCGCAGTTGACGGATCCAGCCCCCACGGTGAGATGAACGAACACACCCGGGACGGGGCCGGATGAAGCGCTCGACGTGATGATAATTCTGATCGCTTCCAGAAACGGGCAAGGCAATGGCAGACAAACACCGTCTCCGCCACAAGAGGTTGTAAGGAAGGAAAGCACGCCGACTTGAGCTGCGAGCCGCCGAGTCCTTCGCCCGAACGCGTGTAATACATGCGAACTCGCGGCTTTCATATTGGATCTCACGAGCCTGAGGGAGCTGCCTCTGTAGCATACACCGGCAGTCGCTTCTGTATGTCAGCGAATCACCTACGCCTCACCCGCACGAAGTCTTGGTCATATCCTGTCAATACAGCCGTATTGACACAAATCACCGGGGGAACTACATTTCCGCACGTGACTGAGCGCACATCCCAACTACAAATCCGCGTCACGGAACCGGAGAAGCGCAGGCTTCGCCAACTCGCCGCGACTGCGGGACAGGACATGTCGGCCTACGTGCTCGCGCGCGCGCTGCCAAGCGAGTCGGGCGAGTTCGGTGCACTCGTCGCGCAGCTGCGGCGCGCGCCGGATCCATCCTTCGCGTTCGCGGCGCTGCACGATTTTTTACACGCCCTCTCGCCGGCCGCGTTCAACAGCGCGATGCAGTCGGCTGATATTCCCCGCCTCTCCACGTTCGAGGCGAACTACGTGGCGGCGATGGTCGAGCACGCCGCGGCCGAGAAACGTGTGGCGTCGCCTGCGTGGGTTGCCGACATCCCGCCACTCGGCACGCCGTATTTCGCGACGTCGCTCAAGAGCATTCGCCTCCGCCTCCACCTGTTGCGCGCGTCGCCCGCGGCGTTCAAGCGCAGGAATCTCTTCGTTGATTCCGTCGTCGGCGCCCGCGTGTAGCGATGCCTCAGCACGCAGCGCTCAATAAGGCCGACATCCAGCGGCTTCTCGAAGAACTCAACCAAGAACTCGAGGCCAAGCGCACGCACGGCGAGGTCTATATCGTCGGCGGCGCCGTGATGTGCGTTGCGTTCAATGCGCGCGAGTCCACGGGTGATGTCGACGCGGTGTTCAAACCGTCGGGCGCCGTGCGCGCGGCTGCGGCGCGCGTCGCAACCAGATCGGGCGCGCCAGAGAACTGGCTCAACGATGCGGTCAAAGGATGGATCGGCACTCGCGGTACGTTCGACCGCTGGTTCGAGCGGTCGAACCTGAAGGTGTTTCTTGCCCAGGCGGAGTACGTGCTCGCGATGAAGTGCGTGGCGATGCGCCTGGGCGCTGAGTTCCATGACCTCGACGACGTGCGGTATCTTCTCCGCCACCTGAATATTACGACGTCCAAAGAAGCAGTCTCGGTCGTGACCCGATATTTCGAGGCGGACGATATTCCGCCGAAGACACGGTTCGCGCTCGAGGAATTGCTCGGCGGCTGACGGCCAGGCTAAATCAGTTCGCTGAAATCGAGCCGCCGCTGATAGCGCCTTCGGACGTTGCCGCGAGAAGTTGAACAACATCGCCGAGGCGCGCGAATCGTTCGTCTTTCGTGAGCCCCTGTCGATAGCGGAAGAAGATCTGCTGCGCGATCACAGCGATCTTGAAGAGGCCGAATGCATAGTAGAAAACCGGATCGGTCGTCGCACGCCCGGTACGCTCGAGGTAGCGCGCCCACAGCTCCGCGCGAGTAAGATTCCCGGGCAGCGCCGTAACGCCGAGCCCAAGCGAGCGCAGCGCCGGATCATCATTCGCCTCGACCCAGTATCCGAGCGATGTGCCGACGTCGAGCAGCGGGTCGCCGAGCGTCGCCATCTCCCAGTCGAGCACGGCGACGATTCGCGAGAGGTCGCTTGGATCGAGCACGAGGTTGTCGTATTTGAAATCATTGTGGACGAGGGTAGCGCCGCTCGGCGCCGACAGATGCTCGCTGAGCCACTTTGCATTGCGCTCCATCGCCGGTACCTCATCGGTGCGCGATGACTCCCAGCGCTTGCTCCATCCTGACACTTGCCGCGCGACGTAGCCATCGGGTTTGCCGAGCGCGACAATCGCAGGATCGTCCGCGGTCACCGAGTGAATCGTGGCCAGCGTCTCGACGAACGATTCGCTGAGCTTGTTCATCGTGGCCGGATTTGTCTCGTCGCCGCGCGCGCCACGGAGAATGACACCTCGCACGCGCTCCATCACATAGAAGGGCGCGCCAAGCACCGTAATATCTTCGCACAGCGCAACGGGCCGTGGAGCGGGCACGTCACGCGTCGCGACTGCAGCGAGAATCCGATACTCGCGCGCCATGTCGTGCGCCGGCCCCTTCCCCACTCCCGCTGGCGGACGCCGCAGCACGTACTCACCACCCTCGCACTTCAGCAGATACGTGAGATTGGAAAATCCGCCCGGAAATTGCTCGACACTCGAAACGCGGCGCACCTCTGCCGCATTCGCCGCGAGCCACGCATTCAGCGCGCCGAGGTCTATCTCCTCGCCCGCGCGCACCGGCCGCGTGTCGCTCACGATTCCTTGAGGCCGTATCCCTTGAGGATGCGCCGCGCGACGGCCGATTTGTGCACTTCGTCCGGCCCATCGTAAATCCGCGCGCCACGCTCGTGGCGATACCACCACGCAAGCGGCGTGTCGTCGGTCATGCCGAGCGCGCCGTGTGTCTGGATTGCGCGATCGAGCACGCGCTGCAAAACACCCGCGACGTGGAACTTGATGAGCGACACACGATCGCGCGACGCATGCGCGCCTTTCGCCTCGATCTGCTGCGCCGTATCGACTACCAGCAGGCGCGCCGCGTCTATCTCCGCGCGTGACTCGGCGATCCAATGCTGTACTGCCTGCTGTTCGCCGAGCATGTGGCCCGGCGAGAGCTCGCGAGTCGCGGCGCGCTCGCACATCATCCGAAACGCGCGCTCGGAGATTCCGATCCAGCGCATGCAGTGGTGAATGCGTCCCGGCCCAAGACGTTCCTGCGCGAGCGCGAAGCCTGCGCCCTCGTCGCCAATCCGGTTCGTGACGGGCACGCAAACATTCTCGAAGGTCAGTTCCGCGTGGCTCGAGTACGCGCTCCCGGACTCGCCCATTACTGAAATATTTCGAACGCGCTTGAGTCCCTTCGCGGTCATTGGCACAATGATCTGCGTCGCTCGCGCATGCGGCTTCGCATCGGGCGCGGTAACGGCCATCACAATCGTGAATGCGGCGCCGTCTGCGCTCGATGTGAACCATTTGTGTCCGTCGATCACATAGTTCGCGCCATCGCGCCTCGCGGTGGTCGCCATCCACACGGGGTTCGATCCCGCAAACTCCGGTTCCGTCATCGCGAAGCAGCTCCGAATCTCGCCGCGTGCGAGCGGTGCCAGCCAGTCTTTCTTCTGATCCGCGGTTCCGTGTGCGTGCAGCAGTTCGCAGTTCCCAATGTCCGGAGCCTGCGCGTTGAAGAGGTAGTGCCCGATCGGAGTTTCGCCGAGCAACGCAGAAACCTGCGCGAACGCGGAGAGTGAAAGGCCGAGCCCTCCGAGTTCCACAGGAAGATGTGGAGCCCAGAGGCCTCGTTTTTTCACTTCGGCCCGGAGCAGCGCCAGTTGCGGCTCGAGATCGCTGAACGGACGCGAGAGAAACTCCCGTTCGAGCGGGATGGCCTGCTCATTGATGAACGAGCGAATGTCGGCGAGCAGATCGATCATGGGCTCGCCCTACTGTTTCATTTTGGCTTTGTCGACGATCGCTTTCACTTCACGCATGAGTTGCGGTCCGTTGTAGGGAATGCCGTCCTTGATGATCCATTCGGATCCAAGGGTCCGCACTTCCTTGCCGTCGCGAACGGCGCCCGTGCCGCCGGCGTAGAGAACTTTGATATTCTCGAGCGGGTTTCCGTCGACCACAATAAGATCGGCGGCATAGCCGACCTTAATGCGGCCGAGGTGATCTTCCTGGCCGAGGATTTTTGCGTTGTTGCTTGTGCAGTGCTGAATGATTTTGAGCGGCTGAAATCCGGCCTCCTGATGCAGCTCCATCTCGCGGATCAGGCCGAAGCCGTACATCTCGTAAATAAACCCGGCGTCGTCGCCGCAGCCGATCACGCCGCCCTTGCGTTCGAAATCGCGCAGGGCGGCCATCCAGATGCGATAGTTCTCTTTCCAATACGCTTCGTCGGTGCTGCTCCAGCCGATGAAATACGATCCGTGATTTGCGGGGTCGGGCTTGAAATAATTTTCGAGCGACGGGTGGAGATATTCGCGGAACCACGGCTGGTTCTGCGCGCGCTGGAGATCGCGGCTCGCTTCGTAAATGTCCATCGTCGGCACCCACGCGACGTTCGCCTTGACCATCGACGAGAGCACGGAGTCGAGCAGCTTCGGATCTGCTTCGCGCCACAGGCGTCCCGCCCAGCGGAAGCGGTCGGTCTCGTTCAGATAGTTGTAGTCGCTCGGAAAATGCTGACGGCCATCAGGAATCGCGGCGTCCGGAATCCCGTACCAGTGCTCGATGCTCGTGGTGCCGAACTTGATGTCGTCCCACGCGTTGGTTTCTTCGACGCCGACGTGGTGCGCGACGCGCAGCCCAACTTTGTGCGCTTCGTCCTCCATCGCGGCCATAATGTCGCGATCGAGGCCGAGGATCTTGATGCCGTCGACGCCGAGTTTTTTGAGATACTGCACGCGGGCGCGCGCTTCGGCCGGTGTGCGCTGATTGCCGAGCATGGGATACGCAAAAATCCTGGGCCCGACAATTTCAGCTTTCGCCAAGCGCTCGCGATTGTTAACGATTCCCGTGTCGCTCTCTGATCCAACTTCGCGCACGCTGGTGATGCCGCTCGCGAGCCAGAGCTTGAGATTGTACTCGTAGCCGCCGAACGACATGTTCTGGCCGCGGGTGCTCTGCAGATGCGCGTGCGCATTGATCAGGCCCGGAAGCACAAATTTTCCCGCGGCGTCGATTTGGATATCGCCGGCCGGGCGACGATTGTTGCCGCCGCCTCCGCGCAGTGCGACCGGATCAAGATTCACGATGCTGGTGATCAGGCCGCCCTCGACGACGATGTCGACGGGCCCGCGCGCGGGCGATCCGCTGCCGTCGACGATCGTCGCGTTGCGGATCACCAAGCGGCTTGGCTTTTGGCCGTGAACGACACCGCGAGTTTGAGCGGGGAGAGATGCGCTGGCAGCCGCGAGAACAGCCGCGACCTTGAGAATTCTTGAGCAAACCATCGAACGGCTCCGGTGTGTGTTTCAGCTGTCTGGAGCCGAAACGTTACGCCGGAGCCGCCCGGACTGCTAGACCATTACGCCGCGACGAGCGCCTCTTCCGGCACCGCGACTGCCTGTACTTCGACGCTGAGCTTGACGTCCTCGCTTACCGCGAAACCGCCCGTCTCGAGCAGCTGGTTCCAGCCGAGTCCCCATTCCTTGCGGTTGATCTTTGATTCGACGTTCAGCGCAAGACGCTGATTGCCCCACGGATCCTTGATGACGTTGGTGACTTCGCCGGTGAGCGTCACGGGCTTCGTGATGCCGTGCAGGCTGAGGTCACCGGTGATCGTGACATTGGTGCCGTCCTGCGTGATCTTCGTCGATGCGAACGTCGCTTTCGGGAAGTTCGCCGTGTCAAAGAAGTCCGCCGAGCGAAGGTGATCGTCGCGCTGCGTCTGGTTGGTGCTGATGCTCGCCGCGTCGATCTCGAGTGACACCGATTTGATCGTGCCGTCGGCGTTCGTCTCGCCCGTGCCGCTGAAGGTCGCGAAGCGTCCCTTCACCGTCGCGATCATCAGGTGCTTCACCGAAAAGTCCACCGCGCTATGCGTTGTGTCGAGGTTCCATTTCATATGCCATACTCCAGAGGTTGAATACTTAATACTGAACTTCTCACTACTGAGATAATAATGCAATCCCGAGGTCAAGTCAATCCCACGTCGTAGGCAGGCCGGTACTAGTCCTGCTCGGCCATCGCCGCCTTGCAGGCCGGCGTTTCCGCGGCCAAGCGGGCGGCTTCCTTGCCCAGCTGCTTCAAGAGCGCGGTCAGCTCGCGCTGCTCCGACTGCTTCAGGCCGCCCATCGCCTTTTGGATCACCGCCGCGTGCTCCGGAAAGATCGAGCTCATCATCTTCTCGCCCTTCCTCGTGAGCGCCGCGTACCGCGCCCGGCGGTCCGACTTGCATTCCTGCCGTTCGGCCAGGCCGCGCTTCGCCAGACGGTCCACGAGAAAAGTCATTCCACCGCTCGACACCAGAATCACTTTCTGAATCTCGCCGAGCAGCTGCGGACCCTTATGGTACAGCGCCTCCATCACGGCGAACTCTGCAAACGTCAGATCATGCCGCTCGATATCGGCCTTGAGCACCTCGGCAATCGCAGCGTTCGATCGCGACATGACGACCCACAGCTTCAGTGCCGTGGCGGTCGGCAGATCAGTCGTTACAGCGGCACCGGTCTTCAACGGCCGGGATTCTTTCGAGGTGATTCGTTTGGCGGAATTCATCTTAGTAGTAAGATAATCGGTCTGTGGGGCAAATCAAGGGTCGCGAATGAGCGAATCGGGATTGAGCTCGCGGACCGATGTGTGTCCCGCAAGTCCGACGGTCAGATCGAGTTCGGCCAAAACGTGCCGTATAACTTCGCGAACTCCCTGCTCGCCCGCGACTGCCAGGCCGTAGGCGATGGTGCGGCCGAGGAGCACCGCGCGGGCGCCGAAGGCGAGTGCCTTGAAGGCGTCCGCGCCTGAACGGATTCCGGAATCGAAGAGCACTGGAATTTTCTCGCCGACGGCTGCGACGATCGGAGGCAGCGCGTCGAGAGATCCAATTGCGCCGTCAATCTGCCGACCGCCGTGGTTGGAGACAATGATCGCGTTCATGCCGGCGTCTGCGGCGCGGCGGGCGTCGTCGGGGTGCTGAATTCCTTTCAGGATGATCGGCAGCTTCGTCATCGCGCGAAGCATCGGCAGGTCGGACCAGTTGAGCGAGGGGCGCGAGGCGGTGGCGATGAAGTGTTTGACGGCGGAGATCGAGTCTTTCGCGGAAAGGCCGAATTTTCTTCCACTCAACACAATCGAGAGTGCGGTCGAGAGCGATGGGAGATTCAGCCGCGACGGCGCTTTCGGCGCGAGGCTCGCGGTCGACAGCTTCGAGCAAAAAACCGGATCGCTCATGTACTGCGCCAAGCCTTCGCCGCGCTGAAAAGGGAGATGAGCGAAGTCCAGATCTCTTGCGCGCCAGCCCAATCGCGTGGTGTCGAGTGTGAGAACGATCGCGCCGCAGCCGCATTTCTCGGCGCGCTGCACAAAGCTCTCCACCACATCGTTCTCCGTATTCCAATAGAGCTGAAACCAGCGCGGCGTATTTCCCATCGAGGCCGCGCAGCGTTCCATCGGGACGCTGGCCTGATTCGAAAAAATCATCGGAACGCCTTCAGCGGCCGCCGCGCGCGCGATGATCAGATCAGCATTGCGCCGAACGACGCCGAGCGCGCCGATGGGCGCCAGCAGCAGCGGTGATGGGAATTTCTGGCCGAAGAGTTCAATCGAGAGGTCGCGGCTTGCTGTGTCGCGCAGCATCCGCGGAACGATCTTCCACTTGTCGAACGCATCGTGATTCGCGCGCATTGTCGCTTCGGATCCCGCGCCGCCGGCGACGTACGCCCATGCCTGCGGCGTCATCGCCAGCTCTGCCCGGCGCTCGAGTTCGGTCGCCCGCACGGGCGCGACCGGCCGCACGCCGCCCACGCCATTTACATAGATGGCGCGCTGATGTATTGGACCCGGGCCGTCGGCGATTGTCATTTCCTCTCGTGCCGGAGCATACGAAGTGAAATAAGGATCTGATCCTGCACTGATCGAAGGTCCGATCCACCCGTTTCATAGAAATAGACGCCCGGGCCGAGTTGCAAGATCGCGAATACGTCGAAGCGGTCAGACCGTTTGAAATTGCGGAAAACGCCGTTCGGAGTTCGCCAAGCTTGAATCGAGACCTGATATCCGGCGATCACCTCGTAGCACTCGGAGTAATCGAGCATGAGCTCGGCCTGATAGAATCGACGATAGCCTGCAAACCCGAGATTGCCACGAATCACGCCGGAGGCCATCGAATGCCTGAAATCACCCGGCGACTCGAACATACGGGATGTTCCCCCAGATTTCCGCTCTACGAAACCTCGTGGCATCGCAATGCTAAATCCGAGGGAGTCGTCGACAAACATCCACTGTACGCCGCGAACGTTTGGCGCGGGGCACGCTGCGGCCGAGTTTGGGAATTCCGGGACGGGTGCCGCAGGCGGAACCGGCCTGCACGCCGAGAGCGCGAGCAATATCGAGGCGAGGACACAAACGCGAGAGAGCGGCACGGGCAAAACTTAGCCCGTGCCGCTCTCTCGCGCTTCGTTCTTTTCGTGTTCCTACTGCGTGACTTTTTTCGGCCCACCCTGAATGAGCCAGTAGTCAAACCACTGCCGGATACGGCCGAGTCGATCGACGAGCAGCCACGGTTCGCCCGAGCGCGAGAGCTCATGCGTCGATCGCGGATAGCGAACGAACTCCGCCGGCACGCCCTGCGAGCGCAGCGCCGTATACCACAGATCGGCATTGCCCATTGGCGTCCGGAAATCTTCCTCCGACTGCACCATGAGCGTCGGCGTCTTCACGTTCTTCACGTGGCGGATCGGCGAGAGCGAATCGTACATCGCCTGATTTTCCCACGGCTTGCCGAAGAACTCGCCGTTTGTGAGGCCCTGCGCATCGGACGCGCCCCACCAATACGTCCAATCGCTGATCATGCGGTCCGTTTCAGCGGCCTTGAACCGATTGGTTTTCGTCTCGATCCACGCCGTCATGAATCCGCCGTACGACCCGCCGCTCACTCCCATCCGGGTGGAATCGACATCGGGGCGAACCGCGACATAATCGACACCCTTCATGAGATCGATGTAATCCTTGCCGCCCCAGTCGCCACGGCTCGCGTTCGTGAACGAGCCGTTCGTGCCGCTCGAGCCGCGTGGATTCGTGTAGAGCACGAACACACCGGCGCCGGCAAGACTCTGGAACTCGTCGAACCATCCTTCGTTGTAATCCGAGTGCGGGCCGCCGTGAATGTAGAGCACCACCGGATATTTCTTGCCGGCCGTGTACCCGTACGGTTTCATCAGCCAGCCTTCGATCTCGAGATTGTCCACCGACTTGTACGTGAAGCGCTCGGCTTCCTGAAACGCGACATCCTTTTGAAGCGCGTCGTTGAACGTCGTGAGCTTCTTCTCGTTCTGGCCGTTGATGTCCGACGTGTACCACTCGGCGAGATGTGTCACATCGCTCGAGAGATAGACCATCTTCGTCTGCGCTTTGTCCATCGAGATCTCATTGACGACGCGGCGCCCGGCGAGGATCGGCGAGACCTGATGCGTTGCCGGATCAACCTGCCACAGACCGCCTGCGCCGCCCGTGCTGGTCGTCATGCGAATCTTGCCGTCCTTGAACCACTCGATCTGACCCGGCTCATATTTCCACGGCGCGAGTATGTCGGTCGCCTTGCCGCCGTCCACCGACGCAAGCATCAGATGCGTGCTCGTGAACTGCCCGGGATGCGAAACGAATGCGAACTGCCTGCTGTCTGCCGACCAGATGATGTTCGTCTCGCTGCCGAACGATTCGATTTTTTTCGGCTTGCATGCTGCCGCATCGCCCGATTCACACGCGGCAACCGGAAGAATGTAGAGATCGGTTTCATTTCGGTCAGCATCGTCGCGCACATGATTCGCCGGAAGTTTCGCAACGGAATCGCGTTCGCGTGCGACGAGCGAATCGGAGCGGAGCTTCGCATCTGCGCTGAACACGACCCATTTGCCATCAGGCGAAACGCTCGGCGCAAAATGCGTGTAGTTCGTGCTGGTGATTGCCTTGCGCTCGCCGGTGCCGTGCTGAATGAAGAGCTGCACCGGCGCAGTGCCAGCGGGCGGAAGAAATGCTCCGCGTCCGCCGCGGCCACCGCCGAGCAGCGCCGCGAGTGAATCGGCTGCCGGGTTCGGGCCCTGGCTGGGAATGAATCCCGGGCCATTCGAGCGCGTGCGCTCGTCGATGAACTGGCGGCCGTCAAATCGCGCAGGATTTTCCGGCTTGGTGACCGAGCCACGCGGAGGACGCGCGAGCGGTCCCATCTTCGCGTACGGATCACTGAGATTCACGGTTGTCGGATCCGTCGCGTCGCCGCCGCGGCCACCGCGACCGCCGCCGCCACCCGCGCGACCGCCACCAGCCGCAGCGCCAGCGCCTGCAAAGATCGTGAAGCTCTTGTCCATCGGCTGCGACGCGCCGACTAAGCCGCCGCGCCCACCACGGCCACCGCGTCCGCCGGCCGCGCCCGCGCTTGCAGCGTCAGAGGCGAACGCTTCACCACCCTCGTCCATTTTCACGGCCCAGATATTTCCCTTGCTTCCCGGCCGCGTCGATGTGAAAAACAAAATCTTTCCATCGTCCGACCAGCGCGGCGCGCTGCTCTCGAACCCAGGCGACGTCATGCGCCGCGACGGACCGCCCGCGACGGATTGAATCCATACTTCGGTGTGCCGGTCGTTCTTTTCTTCGGCGACCGTCGTGACGGTGAACGCAATCGTGTTGCCGTCTGGAGATAGCGTTCCGCCGGCGACGCGCACAATCTTGTACCAGTCGGCGGGAGTGAATGCGCGGCCCTGCGCTGCGAGTGCAGTCGCCGAGAGCGCGAGCATCGTAAAACTGCGGATCAGTTTCGTGTTCATGATGGTTGTCCTGGCTGTAGCGGGGGTGGTGTCATCAAGCTGACATGTAAATCTACGCGCTCAGGCCGCACGTCGCTGATTCCTGTGCAACCACGGAATTTGACACGGCGAAATCTGTGCAGGGATAGCGAGACGCTTGCGGAGTATGTATCTGCTTCGGTCGCGCGAAAAACCCGCGGCGCCGTATGCGCCGCGGGTTTTAGTTGCAACGCAGACTGTTATCGAACGCCCAGATGCTCCGGAAAATAGTACCATCGAACATTGGAGAACATCCCGAGTCCTTCCGTGCCGTGCACTTCGACGACGACAATCTTCGTTCCATGCTCTCGGCCCCATCCGTCCCAGAGCACGCGGGCCACATGGAGGCCAATTCCGCGGGCCGAACGTTTCGTCGAATCCGCAGCTGTAGGGTTCGCACCTAGAAGGCGCGTGAGACTCGCTTGCGTCGAAAGCGTCGAATCGTCGAACACGATCGTCAGCGAATCTCTTTGCGCGCGCACCGCACGAAGTACCGCCGTGGGTACGTGAGCGTGAGCACGGTCGATGACGTTGGGTGGAAATACACTCTGCGCGGCCAGTCGAACCGACGTGAGCGCGATCGCGCTGAACGCGAGGAAACTCATCTTGAATTTCATATTCCGGAAATTCCCAACTCGTTGACGCGGGCGCTACAGCTGCCGCCGCCGTCGCCACAGTTGACGGCAACGGTTAGCCACGCGGTGCCCGTGAGCTGAAGCGCGTGCCATCCGCGACCGCCAGCCTCGACGATGAAGGCGAACCGCTCGTCCTGAAATCTCGGCATCGCGAGCGTTCGCATTCCGCGATCATCTACAACGAGCGCGCAGTCGCGCTCGCATGTGACGCTAACCTCGTCCCATTTGCATCCGCTCGTGCACTTAGCCGTCCATTTTGTATCGACATGTGAAATGGTCACCTGGAACGGAACTGCCCGCTCGTCGATCGCTGAGCGAACGGTATTCGCGATCGGGAGCACACTCAGCGCAACAATGGCGAAGAACTTCACGCGGACCTCCTGATGTGATAGATCACAAGTGGCGCAAAAGTGTTCGTCGCTCGTGCGAGCACACCATGACAGTGCTTCCTCCCGTCGGTCTACGCAACCCGCACAGCGGCGTGTTCGTTGCCAGCGCTGAGAGTTCAGTGGTTTGTCCCTCGATGCGGCGGATAGCGCGCATACGCCACGGCACGAGTGGAGTGATCACTGAAGCGAAGTCTGTTATCTTCGAGCTGAGAGCGAGATGCTCGCACTATTCCACTCAGACGGAGCCATCGCCATGGCCGAAATCAAGACGAAGAAGACCGAATCGAGTGTCACGAAGTTCATCGCTGGCATCGGCGACAAAGCGCGCCGCGAGGACGCGACCGCACTCACCGCGTTCCTGAAAAAAGCCGTGAAGGCCGAGCCGAAGATGTGGGGCTCGGCGATTATCGGGTTTGGATCGAGCGTCCTGAAATATCCGTCGGGCCGCGAGATGGACTGGTTTCCAGTCGGATTCTCGCCGCGGAAGGCCGCCACCGTGATCTACTTCAATAAGAAGTATCCATCGTTCGCTGCGGACGTGGAGAAACTCGAAGGGGCGAAACTCGGTGGCGGCTGTGTTTACATCAAGAGGCTCGACGATATCGACCTGAAGGTCTTGAAGTTGATGGTCGATCGCACATTGAAGGTGAAATAGTCCGCCTCTCTTTCATTCGGAGCGTAGCGTCTCCATCGGATCGACACGCGACGCGCGGAATGCGGGAATCCACGACGCGGCGAGCGCGGCAACCAGGAGAAACGCCGACATCGCGATGAAGGTCGGCGGGTCAACGGGCGCGATCTGATACAGCATGGATTTCATTGCGCTCATGCTGACGAGCGCGCCGCCCAATCCGATTGCGACGCCCGCGAGCGCGAGCAGCAGCCCATGCCGAATCACCAGCCACTGCACATCGTGCGACGGTGCTCCAAGTGCGAGACGAATTCCCATTTCGCGCGTGCGGCCTTTCGCGAGCTGCGCCATCACGCCGTAGACTCCGACCGCAGCGAGCGTGAGTCCGACGACCGCGAACACAAACAGGAGCGTCGTCAGGAATCGCTGCCTCCCCATCGATTCGGCCCGTACCTCCGTCATCGGACGCAGATGCGCGATCGCGAGGCCGGGGTCGAGAGCGGCGATCAGTTTCCGGATCGGCGGCCCGAGCGCCAGCGGATCGCCCGATGTGCGCACGACAAGCGCCTGTCCGCTGAATACATCCTGCGCCGCTGGTGCGAGAAACTCGGGACGCGGGTCTGCGGCCAGCCCGCGCTGCCGTTCGTCCGAAACCACACCGACGATCGTGCGCCACGTTGAGCGCGCGCTCGGCACTCGATCAAAACACACTCGCTTTCCAACAGGATCGTCACCCGCGAAATATTTTTTCGCCATCGCCTCGTTGATCAAGACAACGTACCCGCTGCCAATGCGGTCGGCCTCGGTGAAATTTCTTCCGCGCAGCAGTTTCACCCGCATGACCTTCAAATAGTCTGGACTGATCTCGCGATGCACGACATCCATGGCAGCGCCAAGATCTGAACGGCCGTCAATCGCAAAATCGCTGGACCAAACATTGTCGTTGGTCGGCAGACCGGAGACGATGCCCGCAGCTTCAACGCCCGGGAGCGCCCGCGCGCGCTGTTGCAGTTCGTCGTAAAACGCGACGATCTTCGACGAGCTGTCGTAGCGAATACCCGGAAGGTCTAGCTCGGCGGTCATCACGCCTGTTGCGTCGAACCCCGGATTGACCGCTTGCAGCTGCCAGAAGCTGCGCACGAGCAAACCGGCGCCGAGACTGAGGAGGAGCGCGATGGCGATCTCTGCGACGACAAGCACGCCGCCCGCGCGCCGCATGCGACGGCCGCCCGCATCCGAACGTCCGCCCTCCTTGAGCGCATCCGAGGGCGCACGCGCACCGTGCCAGAGCGCCGGCGCGATTCCAAACAGCATACCGTTCAGGGTGACGACGCCAACCACATAGGCGACGACCGTCCAGCTCACGTGCACATCGTGCACCGGCAGCATTTGTACAGGTTGCAGCGCGACGAGCGCGCGCGTGCCCCACCAGCCAAGCACAAGACCCGCGGCTCCGCCGAACGCCGAGAGCACGACGCTCTCCGTGAGCGCCTGCCGCACGAGGCGAAAGCGACGCGCGCCCAAGGCAACTCGCACCGCGACCTCGCGTTCGCGCGACGCGGCCTGCACGAGCAGAAGGTTCGCGACGTTTGCGCATGCCAGCAACAGGAGCAGAGAAACCGCCGCGAGCAGCACGAGCAGCGGTTTGCGGGTGTCGCCAATCAGAAAATCGTGGATGGGCGTCATGCCAGCGCCCATGTGGGTGTTCGTTTCTGGGTACGCCGTCTGCAGGCGGCGCGCCACCGTCTGCAGCTCGGCGTTCGCCGCTTCAATCGTCACGCCCGGCTTCAGCCGCGCGATGCCGCGAATCCAATGGGCACGACGAAAGAATGTTTGCGCCCGGTCGGTCTTGGTGAATGCCGACGGAGTCCAAACGTCGGCATCGAGGCCGGGGAAATTGAAACTCGCCGGAAGAATACCCACCACCTGCCGCGGATTTCCGCGCAGAACAATTGTCTTGCCGACGATATCGCGCTGGCCGCCGAACTGTTCCATCCACAGCCGGTGCGTGATGATCGCGATGTGCGAGCCGTTGTCCCAGGTTTCGTCCTCGGTGAATGTGCGGCCCTCCTGAGGCGTGACGCCGAGCACCGAGAAGAATGAACCGGTTACAGAGGCCGCGACGAGCAACTTTGGTTCGCCGTAGCCGGTGAGCGTCGTATGTGATTTGAAATCGATGTACGCGGCAGCACTCTCAAACGAGTGCACCTGCTCTGCCCAGTCGAAAAAATTCGCGGGCGCCGCCTGCGCCTGACGCCAGCCGCGATCGGGGTTCTCCTCCCACAGCATCACGAGCCGGCCGGGCGCCGCGAACGGCAGCGGACGCAGGATCACGGCGTCGACCGCAGAAAAAATCGCGGTGTTCGCGCCGACGGCGAGCGCAAGCGTGATGATTGCAGCGCCGGTGATCGCGGGCGCGCGCCACATCGTGCGAAACGCAAATTTCGTGTCGGCAAACAGTTCTTCAATCCAGCGCGTGCCGCGGCCGTCGCGATGTGATTCTTTCGCGACCTCGACCCCGCCGAAGTCTCGCATCGCGGCGCGCCTTGCTTCGGCCGCACCCATGCCGAGCGAAATGTTCTTTTGGGTTTCGAACTCGATGTGGTTGCGGATCTCATCGTTGAGATCGCGTTCAGTCTCGCTGCGCTTGAACAGCGCGCGAACGCGCAACGCGAGTCCCGTAAAGAGCGACATGGCTATGCCTCGCGAAGAATCACGTCGACCATAGAGACGTAGCGGCGCCAGCTTTCTGTTTCCGTGCCGAGCGCGCGCCTGCCCTGTGCCGTGAGCCGGTAGTATTTCGCGCGACGGTTGTTTTCCGTGATGCGCCAGTCGCTGCCAATCCAACCCTTGAGTTCGAGCCGCTGCAGCGCCGGATAGAGCGAGCCCTGGTTCACGTCGAGCACGCCGGACGAAACCTGCTGAATGCGCTGGCTGATGCCCCAGCCGTGCATCGGCTCGAGCGTCAGCGTCTTGAGCACCAGCAGATCGAGCGTTCCGCGAATCACATCAGACGGCGGCAACTGCATTTTCAGACTTCCTTTTGGATTCCTACAGAAGATGTGCTGTCTTCTGTAGAAAGTCAACAGGAAGCGCGCTACTCAGCCCGGAGCGTCTCCATCGGATCGACGCGCGCGGCGCGAAGTGCCGGAACGAGACACGCCCCAAATGCCACGAGTCCCAGCAGACATGTCACGCCCACGTAGGTCGCAGGATCGAGTGGCGAAACGCCAAAGAGAAGGCTGGTGAGAACGTGACTCAGCCCGAACGCAGCGATGAGTCCAAGCACAGCGCCAAGCGCCGCGAGTCCGAGTCCCTGCTTCACAATCATCCCGAGGATGTCGCCCGCCGATGCGCCGAGCGCCGACCGAACGCCGATCTCGCGCAATCTCTCGGTGACGGTTCCCGCCAGGACTCCATAGATACCGGCAGCGGCCAGCGCGAGCGCGACGAATGCAAACGCTTCAAAAAGCACCAGCGCGAACCGGCGCTGCGCCTCCGACTTTGCGATCAATGATTCTGCGGTCGCCACGCGCACGATCGGCTGGTCTTTGTCGATCGCCCAGATCGCGCGGCGAATTGCCGGCGCCAGTGCGGCCGCGTCGCCTTTCGCGCGCACGACGAGCGACATCTGATTGTTGGCGTATCCCCACTGAGTCTCGGGCATGTAGATCCCGTCGCTCTTTGAGTTCGATGGTGACAGCTGCTTCACATCACCGACGATGCCGACTATTTCCAGCCACGGCCCTTTTACAGGATCGTTTGCGCTGACTCGCTGGCCGATCGGATCCTCGCCCGCGGGCCAATATTTTTTTGCGAAACTCTCATTGATGATCGCCACGCCCGGAGCGCCCGCTTTGTCCTGAGCGGTGAAGCCGCGCCCCCGCACGAGTTTGATGTGCATCGCCTCGATGTACCCGGGACTTACGCTGTAGCGGAACGGACTCGGGTCGTCTGCGGGATTCGGGGACGGATGATTTTGAATGTGCACCCCCTGCCCATCGTAATCGCCGCTCATCGGCAACTGGTTCGTCAGTCCCATGCTTTCGACGCCGGGAACACTTTTCACCGCGTCGCTCACTTGCTCGTAAAATCTCCGCACGAGCGTATCGTTGCTGAGCTTGCCGCCGGCCTGAATCTGCATGGTGAGCAGATTCGACGCCTCGAATCCGTTGTTCACAGCAAACACGCGCGAGCTGCTGCGCAACAGCAGCCCTGATCCGACGAGTAGAACGATCGCGAGCGCGACTTCGGAAATCACGAGCGCGCCGCGCGTGACCCGGGACGATCCTGCGGTGCGACGCGAGCCTTGCTTGATGCCCTCATGCAGGTCGGCGCGCGTGGCATGGATCGCCGGCACAAGTCCGAACGCGACTCCAACGAGCGTAACGATCGCCAGCGCGAACAGCAGCACCGGTCCGTTCACGCTGATCGCGGCCAATCGCGGTAGCCCTGCCGGGCTGAGTGCAACGAGCGCCTTCACGCCCGCGACGGCGACCAGAATTCCAACGGTTCCGCCAATCGCGGCAAGCAAAAGGCTTTCCGTGAGCAGCTGCCGCACCACTCGGCCCCGCTCGGCGCCGAGAGCCGCGCGGATCGTGAACTCGCCCGATCGCTGCGCCGCGCGAGCGAGCAGAAGATTCGTCACGTTCGCACACGCGATCAACAGCACGAGCAGCACTGCGCCAAGCAGTGCGTAAAGAACCGGCTTCGCATCCTTGGTGAGATCATCCTGCAGCATCGGCATCGCGACGCCGATGGCGGAATAGTCTGTGAGATGATCTTTGGTGATCCGCTGGAAAATGGTTTCCATCTCGCGCGTCGCTTGCGCTGCGGATACGTCGGGTTTGAGACGTCCAACCATGCGCAGATGCCTGCACGACCGGCACGCCCACGGGAGACTGACCTCGTAGCGGAGCGGTGTCCATAGTTGCGCGCCGGGTGCGAGCACATTTTCAAATGTCGGCGGCATCACGCCAATTACGATGTATTGGTTTGCGTCGAGCACGATTGGCTTGCCCACGATCGCGCTGTCGCCGCCGAACCTGCTCCGCCAGAGCGCATTGCTCAGGATCGTGACGCGCGGGGTGTTGCGAATATCGTCTTCTGCGCGAAAGCTCCTGCCGAGCGCAGCGTGAACGCCGAGCACGTCGAAATACGTGGGCGAGACGCGCTGGCTCTCGAGAAGCGCCGGCTGGTCACCGCCCGTCAGCGTCGCCGAGCCCTGCCCCATCGCCGCCAACGCCTCGAACGATTTGCTGTCGCGGACGAAATCCGCGAATGTCGTGAAACCGACAAATGACGTCTCATTCTTTTTCTCGCGCTCATAGATCATGAGCACGCGATCGGCGTGTGGATACGGCAGCGGTTCAACGACGATCGGATAGACCGCGCTGAAAATCGCAGTGGTCGCGCCGATGCCGAGCGCGAGTGTAAGCACGGCGAGCGTGGTGAAGCCCGGCCGGCGTGCGAGCAGTCGAACGGCGAACCGGAGGTCGTTGAGCGTGTTCGTCACTGGACCATCTCCGCGAATTGGTGGGACGAGTTGTTCGCTCGGTGCGCGATCGCCGATCGTGATCGGGGCGCGCAGCAGTTCGAGCCAGTACCAGCGGCGCGCGGCTTTGACCCCGCGCGACGGGCAAATCTCATTCCGAAAAATTTCCTCGAGATCGCCGAGGTAGTTGTCGCGTTCCGCGTGCGGCAGCAGGTGCGACAGGATCCACACGGCGAGCGCCGGCGGCGCGATCTGTCGTTCGTTCATGGCGTTTCCCAGGACGCATCGATCCCGCGCGCCATAGTGCGGATCGCCAGCATGCTTCGTTGCAGCGCGCGCCTGCCTGCCGCGGTAATGACAAAGTGTTTTTTGCGACGGCCACCGCGCTCGGGCGTGGGCTCGCCGAGATGCGATGCGACGAATCCCTTTGCGTCGAGGCGGGTAAGCGTCGTATACACGGAGCCCAGTGAAAGACTTCGTTTCGCGCGCGACGCTATTTCTTTTCGAACCGTAACGCCGTACGCGTCATCGCCGAGGCGGGCGATGGCGAGGAGGACGAGCTGTTCGAGTTCGCCGAGGTTCGCTGGCATCTATATAACCGATATATTCGTCATTGTCGAAGATATGACACCACGAGGAGGAAAAGGGTTGCGGGACTGGTTAGCCGGCCCTCAACGCCTCGGTTGGCTCCACCCGCGACGCCCTTCGCGCAGGGATCCAGCTCGCCACCGCCGCAGCAACCCCGAGCAGCACGACAATCGAGATGTATGTCAGCGGATCCCCGGGCTTCACATCATATAGAAGTGTCCCAAGCACTTTCGTCACCGCGAAGGCCGCCACCACACCGATCCCCGCCCCGGCAAGCGCAAGCGAAAGCCCCTGCCTCACCACCAGCCCGCGAACCTGAGCTCGATCGGCGCCGAGCGCCATTCGAATTCCTATTTCGCGGGTCCGCTGGACCACCATAAAAGACATCACGCCGTAAATCCCGATCACCGCGAGCAGCAGGGCCGTGGCTGCGAACATCCCGAGTAGAATCGCACTGAACCGCGCTTGAGCCGTCGCCACTGCGGCGCGCGACGCCATGCTCTTGATATCGAACACCGGCAGCCCGGGAACAAGCGCGCTCACCACGCGCCGCGTCGCCGGAACCAGCGAAAGCGGCTCACTCACGGACGTGCGAATGAAAATCATCATCCGCGGAACGGCCGACTGCGCGTACGGTACGTACACGTCGGGCATCGGCAACGAATCAATCGTGTGATAGCGAACGTCACCGATCACGCCGACCACAGTCGCACCGTCGTCGAAACCGCCCTGCCCGATCGTCACCGGCTTACCGATCGGGTTTTCCCCTGGCCAGAATTTGTTTGCCGCGGTCTCATTAATGATGATCGACTTCGGCGCGCCTTTCCTGTCGTCCGCATTGAACAACCGGCCGCGCTTGAGCGGTACACGCATCACGGTGGCCCACGCTGGGGTGATCCAGTGAACGCCAATGAGCGGGCTCTGATCGCGTGGCACGGGCGGTCGGTCGGAGAATACGATTCGCGTGATATTCGATCCGCCAGCGAGCGGCGGACTATCCGAGAGTGCAACGCCTGTCACGCCCGGAAGCGCTCCGAGATCGGCAATGAGTTTGTCGTAGAACCCCGGAAGCGAATCCTGTGCTACGGCACCTCGCGGCATCGTGAGTCTCAGCGAAAGCACACCCGACGGATCGAATCCGGAATTCACGTTGAGCAGGTTGCCGAGGCTTCGGAGCATCAGTCCCGAGCCTGCAAGCAAAACGATCGCGAGCGCCACTTCGGCAACGACGAGCAGGTGCCTGCTCGCGAACCACCGGCGCAGTCGCCCCTTCGCGGCTGGTGCGCCGCTCTTCATGTCGTTCACGAGCGACGGACGCGTGGCCTGAATCGCCGGCACGAGGCCAAAAACAATTCCGACTGCAACAGACACCGCGAGCGTGAAGGCCAGTGCGACGGTGTCCAGATGAATTGACGAGAATCCCGTCACACCGAGCCCGGAAAGATTTTGCACTCGCAGTGTGTCCCCCGGGTTCGCCGCTGCGAGCGCGCGTGTGCCGATCAGTGCGACCGCTATGCTCGCTGCGCCGCCGATCATCGCGAGCAGCAAGCTCTCCGTGAGGAGCAGCTGCACGAGCCTCCCGCGCGCCGCGCCGAGTGCGAGCCGAATAGAAATTTCCTGACGGCGCGCGGCCGCGCGACCGAGCAGCAGGTTCGCGATATTCACACACGCGATCAGCAGGAGCAGTCCGACCGCGCCGAACAGCACGAACAGCGAGCGCCGGATTACGGGCGAGACTCGGCCGGCATCGAGTGGCGCAACGTGAACGCCCCAGGCCGGTCCGTGATCCGGACTCGGATTCGGGTTCGCCGCATCAATCACCGAGGCCCACTGCGGCGACGCAGCGATTGCTTGCTGTATCGGCACACCTGACTTGAGACGCGCGACAAGCTGAAACTCATGCGACCACTCCTGCCCCGGCCCGATGTCCGCCGCCTGACGCGTGGTGATCGGAACCCAAAGCTCTGCTGCCCCCGACAATCCCTTGAAACCCTGCGGTATAACGCCGATGATTTCGAAGGGCTTTCGTTCGACACTGATAGTCTTGCCGACGATCGCCGGATCAGCGTTGTAGCGCCGTTTCCAGAGGTCGTCGGAAATTAGCATCTGCTTCGGCGCGTCATAGAGATCATCGCCGGCCGCTTCGAACGTATGCCCCACCGCGGGCGTGACGCCGAGTGTGCTCAAATAGTGTGCGCTCGCCCACTCGCCGCTGAGGCGTTCGGGATCATCGCCGGTGAGACTGAAATTTCCCTGTACCCACAGCGCGTGCGTTTGGAACTGCCGCTCCGCGCCGCGGAACGAGAGGTACTTCATCCACGACCACGGCATATCGAAGCGCGGCGCGTTGCCACCACCCCCCAGTGTCGCGAAGCTGACATTCACCAGCTGCTCCGGATTCCGAAACGGCAGCGGCCTGAACATCAGCGCATTCACCGCGCTGAAGATCGCGGTGTTCGCGCCGATTCCCACCGCCAGCGTGAGTACGGCTATTGCGGTGAACCCGGGGCGGCGCACGAGTCCGCGCGCGGCATACCGGAGATCCTGAATCACTTCCTCAAATCGCTCGTGCATCGCCATGGTGCGCTCCCGGCGTTCGGCCGAGTGGTGGAGTTGATCCCGCGCTCCGTTCAGATTGCCGCCGAGGCGGCGCACGCCCGCGCGGATGCCATTCGGCCGGCTGCTCATGCTCTAAACAGAACGACGCTCGAGAATCGCGGTCATCGTCGTTGCGTATTTCGCCCAGCTCGTGGACTCGGCGCGAAGATATACGCGGCCGGCGGCGGTCATTTTATAGTAGCGCGCGCGGCGGTTGTTCTCGGTTATCCCCCACTCCGCCGCGATGTGCTTGCGTTCTTCCATGCGATGCAGCGCCTGATACAGCGCGCCGTCGTCCACGCTTAGCTCACCGCCGGAGCGGCCCTCGAGCCAGCACGTGATTTCGAAGCCGTGCATTGGGCCCCACGACAGGGCCTTCAGCACGAGGATATCGAGTGAACCTTTGACCAATGCCATTTAAACGATCTCCCCCTAGTGTCCTCAACTGAGACACTAGGGGGAGTCAGTTCGTTGCACCAGAGGCTACATCAACTGATGATCTTCGACTTTGGAGGACTTTCGACCGTCGTCGGCACGATCGGTGGCAGCCCTTGGGCCTTCAGCAGTGCGTTGATCTTGTCGAGGTAGAGCTTCACCGATTTATCGTACCGCCCCATCTGCGTATCCATCCTGGGCGACAGCGATTCGTAGACTTGATAGGCCTGCGGCGGCGGACGGCGGTCGCCGCTCTGCACGAAGCCCATCAGCGCGCCGATCTGGTTGTTGAGCCGAACCGGGAAATTGAGCGGATCTTCGCCGCTGGCGTTTTTGGTCTGATACACGGAATCTTCGACGCTCGCGATGCTGTCCGTGAGCAGCTTGGACAGCGACCCGAATTCCGGCACGCCCGACATCTTCGTCGCACGTTCGGCGATCTGTTCTTTGATGCTGCGAATCTTTTTCACCGCATCATCGGCCTCGCTCATCCGGTCGCGAAGTTTGAGCGCGAACTTCGTCTGCTCAACCAGGTCCGCGTCGGTCGCGCCCGAGCGCGGATCACGCTTCACCACGAGCGGCTGCGTGATCGGCCGATTGCTCCCGACCGTGAGGCGAATGGTGTACGTCCCGGGCGCGATGACCGGCCCCTGCACTCCCGCCGCCCACAAAATCATTCCGCGGAAGTTCGACGCATCCGCGTAGCGCATGTCCCAGCGATACGTGTTCACACCGGCCTTGTTCGTCACGACCGGCGGTCCACCGCCGCCGCCACGCCCGCCGCCACCGCCACGCCCTGCGGGCGGTGTAGGCTGTGAATCCGTGGACGCATATTTCTTGATGAGCTTGCCCGCGGCATCGAGATACTCGATGGTGACCGGCTGATTCGCATCGGCGAGGCGGTACATCACGTTCGCCTGCGCGCCACCCACGCGAAACACAGGCGCGGGTTTGTAGAAATAATTCTTGTCCGATGCCATCGCCACTTCTGGCGCCTGCCGGAGCGGCGTGAGGTTCTCCATCACCCAGAACGCGCGGCCGTGCGTCGCAATTACCATGTCGTCGTCCTTCAGCGCGATGTCATGGATCGGCACCGGCGGAAGGTTGCGGGCGAGATTCTGCCAGTGCGCGCCAGCGTCGTACGAGAGATACATGCTGCGCTCTGTTGCGGCGTACAGCATGCCCGGACGATAGAGGTCTTCGCGGATCGCGCGCGTGAATCCGTCGTCGGGAATTCCGTCGGTGATCTTCGTCCAGGTAACGCCGTAGTCGGTTGTCTTGTAGAGGTACGGCTTCATGTCGTCCATCTGATATCGATTGCCCGCAACCCACGCGGTGCCCGGCGCGTGCGGAGAGGGATCGATGATCGACACGCGCATCCACTCGGGCCACTTCGGCGTGATGTTCTTCCATGTCTTTCCGCCGTCGCGCGTGATGTGCACAAGGCCGTCGTCCGAACCGGCCCACATCAGGCCGGGAACGAGCGGTGATTCCTGCAGTGCGAACACCGTCGAGTAATACTCGACTGACGTTTGATCTTTCGTGATTTCGCCGCCGCTCGAGCCGAGTGTTTTTGGATCGTGCCGCGTGAGGTCGGGTGAGATCGACGTCCACGATTTTCCGTCGTCAATCGATTTGAACACAACGTTCGATCCGGCATACAGCACGTGCGGATTGAACGGTGAGTTCATGATCGGATACGTCCACTGGAAACGGTACTTCGAATCTGCCGCGTCATGTCCCATCGGATTGAGCGGCCACGGATCGAGACGCTCGCTGAGGCCAGTGCGGCGGTTCAGCGTCTGCAGCACGCCGCTGTAGTTGCCGCCGTACGTGATATCGGGATCGATCGGACTCGACGCGATGTAGCCGCTCTCTCCGCCCGCGATTCCATAGAACTCGGAATACGGATTCGGCGGCGGTCCGCCGCGTCCTCCTCCACCGCCGCCGCGCCCACCGCCGGCGACGCGGACGGGCCCGCAGTTCGGGCCGGCGTCCTGCTTCGATCCGCAGACATGGTACGGAAAGTGATTCGTGAGATGTACGTGATAGAACTGGCCTGTTGGCGCGGCAACATCGACACGCGTCGTGCCGCCGTCGGTCGTGATGACGGCGCCGTTGTCGTGCGCCACAGCCATGCGTTTGGAATCGTTCGGCGCCCACCACATATCGTGATTGTCGCCCGCGCCGAATCCGCCGGCCCATGTCATGCCGCCATCCTTCGACCACTCGGAGCCGACCTGCGGCGCGTAGACGACGTTCGTGTCTTTTGGATCCGCGTAAATATTCGAGTAGTACCACGCGCGCTGACGCAGATCGCGCGAGCCACTGAGGAATTTCCACGTCGCGCCCGCGTCGTCCGAGCGATACACACCGCCGCCTGGCTCATGCTCGATCAGCGCCCACACGCGCGTCGGCTTTGCCGGCGAAATTGCGATTCCCATTCGGCCGAGCAGCCCTGTTGGCAAACCCTGGTTGTGCGAGATCTCCGTCCAGTGATCGCCGCCGTCTGTCGTCTTGAAAATACCGCTGCCCGCTCCGCCGCTCCAGAGAATCCACGGCCCGCGGTACGACTGCCAGAACGTGGCGTAGAGCACGTTCGGGTTGCCGGGTTCCATGATCAGATCGGCGACGCCGGTGGAATCGTTTCGGAAAAGAATTTTCTTCCACGACTTCCCGCCATCAACGGTTTTGTAAACGCCTCGATCGGAATTCGGACCGAACACATGGCCGAGTGCGCCGACGTACGCGATATCAGGATTCGTCGGGTGCACGCGGATGCGCGAGATGTACTGCGTCTCTTTGAGCCCAAGCGAGGTCCACGTTTTTCCCGCATCGATGGATTTCCACACGCCGTCGCCGTAGGAAACATTTCCGCGGATCTGCGTTTCGCCGCCGCCCGCGTAGACGACATCCGGATTGCTCTCGCTCACCGCGAGCGCTCCCACGCTGCCGCCGAAATATTTGTCTGTCACGGGGAGCATCGTCTTGCCGCCGTCGATCGTTTTCCAAACGCCGCCGCCGGTTGTGCCGAAATAATATTCGTTGGTTCGTGCTGCCGATCCTGCGACGCTCACCATTCGGCCCGAGCTGTTCGGCCCGATGTTGCGCCACTGAACCCCGCCCCAGTAACTGGTATCAACCGGACCAGAGAGCACCGCCTTCGGCGGGGCCGGCTTGGCTGCCGGCTTCTGCTGCGCGAAAAGAGTAAGCGGAACCGATGCTCCAACCACGAGCGCACGTGCACAGCCGGAAAAGAATTTCACGAAGAACTCCTCGAAAGTTTGGCGCGTTGTCTGCATACATTAATAGAACGCCTGCCGTACCCTCAGCGCCTGCAACCATCATGACAAACACCTGTCAACGCGTGCTTCTGCTTTCCATCGCCGCCGCTGCGCTCGCCGCCTCGGCAACGGCTCAGGAGATACCCGCGCGGCTCGCCGATACCACATACTGGCGCATGGTCACGGAGTTCTCGGAGCCAAGCGGAGTTTTTCCTTCGGATAATCTGCTCTCGAACGAGACCTCGCTGCAGTACGTGATTCCGGAACTGCTCAAAAGCACAAAGCCCGGCGGTGTATACCTCGGCGTCGCACCCGAGCAGAATTTCACGTACCTCGCCGCGCTCAAGCCAAAGATCGCGTTCATGGTGGATATTCGGCATGACAACTCGCTGTTGCTGCTCGTGTACAAAGCGCTCTTCGAGCAGTCGGCGGACCGCGTCGAGTTCGCGAGTCGGCTCTTTTCGCGGCCCCGGCCGATTGGCCTCGACACGGCGATCTCGATCGAGCAGCTCATGCAGGTTTTATCGACGGTGCCGCGAGACAGCGCGCTGTTCGTCAAGAATCTCGCGTCGGTGAAAGAGCGGCTCACGGAGACGCACGGATTTCCGCTGACTGCGGACGATCTCGCAAACATCGATTACCTGTATTCGTGGTTCTACCAGGCCGGGCCAAATCTCAGCTACAACATGAACGGAACCTTCGGCGGGTACGGCGGACGCGGACGCTTTCCGACGTACGCGATGCTCATGCTCGAGACCGACGGCGCCGGCGCGCACCGCAGCTACCTCGCGAACGAAGCGAACTTCCGCGTGGTCAAGCAGATGGAGGAGAAAAACCTCATCCTCGGCGTCACCGGAGATTTCACCGGGCCGAAAGCCTTACGCGCCGTTGGCAACTGGATCCGCGAGCACAAGGCGACCATCACAGCGTTCTATGTTTCGAACGTCGAGTTCTATCTCTTCCGCCAAAGCGACGACTGGAAAAAGTTTTATAACAACGTCGCGACGCTGCCGATCGACGATGCGAGCACGTTCATTCGCTCGCTCTCGCAGGGGAATGGATTTCGTCCCGGAAGTCCGAACGGGCAGCAGGTCGAGCTCCTCTGCTCAATCCCGACTCTGCTGAAAGCGTACAACGACGGAAAAATCCTCGGCTACTACGACATGATCAACCTGTCGAAGTAGCACTATGCGCGCGCGAATCAGCCAGCCGCCTGACGGGCCTCGCGTGCTCTCGTGAGATGCGGCACGATCCCGAGCATCCGCTGAATCAGCATCAGCTGTCCGCGATGATGCATCTCGTGCTCCTTCGGACTGTGCAGACTCGTGAGGCGGGACGTCGGATTCTGCCCCGTTGGATCCGTGTATGTCTGCGCGAGGAATTCGGGAGTCAGTGAATCGAGCCACGCCGCGAACTTCTCACCTTCGCTCTTCAGGAGCGCTACGATCTCGGCTTTCGAACGCGGCTTCTCCTCTTCCGCCCTGATCGGCGCAAACGTCGCGGGAAAATCGAAATCTTTGAATGAAGTGATGCCGGCTTTGTGAATGTCCTGGTAGAACTTGGGGCCGAACGCGATGTGTTTGAGCAGCGCGCCAACGGACTGCGTTCCCGGAGCCGGAACGAAGCTGTATTTGTCTTCAGGAATCTCTTCAGCGATCTGAACGGTGTTGTTGCGAACAGTGCGGAAACTGTTGGCGAGCTGCGGGGCGCCGTACGCGGTCATTTGCAGAGGTGTTGGATGTGATGGGTAGTTTTGCAGACGGGAAATATGCCTTATCGCACGACGTGCGCGCGAATGAGTTTGTCGAGTTTAGGGAAATCTCGATCGAGGTGCGCGTTTCCCTCGTTGAGCATGCGGGTTTGCCTGCCAAGCCGAAGGCCGCCGCCTGCGCCCTCGCCGTAGCCGGAGTAGATCGCATCGACCACATCCATTCCCTCGACCACGCGTCCCGCCGGCGAAAAACCCTGCGCGTCGAGCTGCGTGTTGTCGATGAGATTGATGTAGACCTGCGTGTTGCGGAGATTCGGGCCCGTCATCGCGAACCCGAACGATCCACGCACATTGCTCGATCGCACGGCGTCGTCCGGAAAATAACGGTCCTGCCATTTGCGCGTGACGGCGGGGTCGCCGGCGATGCCGAACTGCGCAATATACTTTGCGCGCACGCGAAAAAACCGTGAGTCGTCAAAGAACTTGGCGCGCACGAGATCGAGAAATCGCTCGGCACCGCGTGGTGCCCAGTCGCGATTGACCTCGACAACGAATGAACCCTTCGACGTTTCGATGCGCACGCGTGAAAGCGCCGGCGTTTGCGCGCTGAGGCCGCCGCTCAGCCCGGCGGTGAGCAGCACCGCCGCAAGAGTTATCGGTGCACGCAGCATCATGTCCGTTCCAGCAGCACACAGCCCGCAAAGCGGCGCCATTTCTCCATCGTTTTCTTCGAGTAGAAAATCCCGAACAGCCGCCAGAACCACGCGCCCGTCATTTCTCGCTTGAGCCGGCGCGCCTCGTCCATGTTGGATCGAAACGTTTTTTCGCGCCATCCCGACGGCTCGAAATATGCGGTTCCTTCATCCGGTGCGAAGAGAAATGGTGCATTCCCGCTCTGCACACTCTTTCCCCAATACTGCGTCATCATCTTCAGCAGGTGCGGGCTGGCAATGTCGATGATCCACGCACAGAACGACGGCTGCGCGTGCAGGGCGCTCGCGAGCTCGCTCACCTGCTCTGGCCTGAGGTAAATCAGAAGTCCCTCAGACAGCACGAGCGCTTTCTTCGACTCGGCGCCTAACCTCGTGAACAGCGCGTTGCGCGCGTTGCTGTCGGTGAGATCGGTTGCGATCGCCTCGTAGCGGCATTTCGTTTTTTCGCCCTTCATGATGTCGGTTTTGTAGTTGATCATCACGGGGAAATCGACGTCCACCCAGCGGAGATCCGCCGGCACGTCGAGCCTCCACGCGCGCGCGTCGAGACCGCACGCCAGGTTGATGACGAGATCCACCTTCTCGCGTTTGATCACGTCCAGAATGAGTTCGTCGAACACCTGCGTGCGCACGATCATCGCCCACGCCATCGAGCGGCCGCGCTTCATCTCATTGACAATCGCCTCGCCGCGCTCGCCCGCGAGCCGCCGCGCGAACGGATCGTTAAAGATTCGATCCGGCCGCTCGCTCTCCATCGCGCGGTACACCGCAACCCAGCGAGCCGTGTCAGAAACGTGTTCGATCGCCATGTGTGTCTCCCCTCAGAACGTCATCGTTCGAAGCGCCACTCAATCGCCAGCCGCGACCATGCGTGCCCTGCCGCCCGTGAGAAATACTCCGGCGAGAGCTGATCGGCCATCCAGGTGAAGGATAGTCTGCGCACCGATAGAGTAATTCCCATTTGGTATTCCGTGACCAGTGGCCGCGCCGTCACGTGCTCGCTCGTACGAAACAGCGTTCCCATAAGAAACTCGTTGCGTGCCACCGCGTGGACGGTAGCATCGCCAAAAAGTGCGAACGTCACATCGGTATCCGGCGCGGCGAGCAGCCACGGATGGCCTATTCGGAATCCGGTGCGCACGCGCAGTCCGGCGCGCGCCTCGGTGAGAATATTTCCGATCGACGCGCCCGCATGCGGCTCCAGGTCTGCGCTTAGCAAGCCGCTCTCACCAACGGCCCACAGCCGCTGTGTGTGGTCATATCCGACGATGATGCCGGGTTCGAACGGCAGTTGCGTCGACCAATTCGTCGGACGATTTAGGTCGGGTGCAATCGCATGGAATGCGCGCACCATTTGGGAGCCAAGCGCCGGCGGCCCAACCATACCAATGCTGATCGTTGTTTCGCCGAGCCAATCTCGATGCGCGATCCTCGAGGATTCTTGAACGTACAGCCAGCCCGCGTTCGGCCGCATCCCGGGAATTCTCGTCGTGTCGCCGGGGACGAGTTTCCCTGAATAAATTTCCTGTCCAAACGAAAAGGCGTGCATCGCGCAGTCCGTCTTTCCCTCCGAGCACGGCTCCATTGTGTTGTGGAACCACTTTCGCTCCCACCACGCCATGCCGGAGAGCGTGAGCGTGGCACGGACGCCGCTCGTGTACTCCTCATCGGGGCGATCGAACGGCGAATTCCAAAAATTAAAGGCGTCGTTGTCACTGCGGACGGTCCACAAAATCGGCACGGGCGCTGGCGGAGTTTGAGCGCCGACGCTCTCCGCGGCCACCGCGCTGACAAGCGCGATGGCCGCGGTGCAAAGGAGAGCCACCTTCAATTATGCGGCAGCGTCGGAGTCGCCTGCTTCTCCCACACGAACCGGTGGAGGAAGTCACTCATCCCATTGAACGTCTTCACCCAGTTGCTGTGAATCATCGACTCATGCTGATCGTCGGGAATAACGGTCAGCTCATAGTAGACACCGTGCGCTCGGAGCAGCTGCACCAAACCCACCATCTGCCCAAAATCGACGTTGCGGTCGTCATCGCCCTGCAGCAAATACACCGGCGATTTCCATCCGTCGATCGCTGAAATGGCGGACGACTTATATGAGAGCGCCGTATCGGCGAGCGTCTGTCCGTAGAGATGCACGCCGGCGAGATCGACACCGGCCACGAACATATCAGAGTTGCGCGCGAGGGCCTCCGACGTGAGCAGTCCGCCGTACGACAAGCCCCAGATTCCCACGCGCGCGGCGTCGACATCGGGCCGCGACTGCAGATATTTTCCGCCGGCAACGACGTCCTGATACTCCGAGTTCCCGCGCTGCTCGGTGCCGGGCGCCGTCCTAAAGGAACGGCCGTAACCGACTCCGCTCCGATAATTGATCGACAGTACGACGTAGCCCTGGCTCGCGAGATACTCGTTGTACGCGTATGCCCAATGATAAAACTGCATGTAGTGATACGCGGGCAGCATTTCGCGCGCGGGTCCGCCGTGCACGAACACAATCGCGGGCCGTTTCTCGCCGGCCTTCATATCCTTCGGCAGAAAGAGCTGGTTGTGGAGCTCAAGTCCGTCAGCGGCGTGCGTGATCACAATCTCAGGCGTGACATGCGCTGCGACAGGAAAATCTTTGGGAAGTGTCGGGTAGATCACCTTCGGCGCGGAACCATCGACATTCACCATCGCAACCGACGCAGGCTGCGCCGCGTTGAAATACAGCACGGCAAGTCTCTTTCCCGACGCGAGCGGAGTGGGATCGCGCTCCACTCCATCACCGGTCGAAACCTGCCGCGGCGTGCCGCCGGACGTCGACACTGCCCAAATATGGCGGCGCTCGATGTCGTTCGCGTTCGTGCAGTAGTAAAGGGTTTTGCCGTCGGGCGAGTACGAAACTGAAACCGCGTCCTCAATCAAACCATTGGTCGTGGTCAGCTGCACAGGCGGCGCGTTTGTCGCGGCAATATTAATCGCGTAGTAGCGCTCCCATTCGTCATTCGGAATCGTCGCCTGAAAAACCACGCTCTCACCGGCCCAGCGGATCGCATTGATCGCCGAGAACACGCGATCGTTCGGATCGCTGTGCCAGAACTCGCGCATTGCACCTGTCGCGAGATCGTACGTGTACATCGAGAGAGTGTAGCCGCCGCGGAACGTCGACGTGAACAAACCCGGACGCGACTGCGCATTGCCCGCGGCGGTTGCATCGCCGCCACGGCCGCCGCGCGCACCACCACCACCGCCGCCGCCGCCACCACCGCCACGGCCGCCGAATCCGGCGCAGCCACTCAAGCCGCCGCGGCCGGCGCCGCCCGCTCCGCCCGGATTTCCAATTCCGCCGTTGCCGCCTTGAGTCTGCTGGCCGAATGGAGTTCCCGGACGCCGCAAGAATGCGATCTGCTTCGAATCAGCCGACCAGGTCGGGCTGGCATCGCAATCCACACTCGGCGACACATACGTAATCTTGCGCGTCTTCACGTCGTAGATGCCGATTAACGAGTGATTGTCGCGCGCGCTCACGTAGGAAATTTTCGATCCGTCCGGCGACCACTTGGGCTGGCCGTTGTTGCCCCACATCTTGATGAACGGAATGCCGCCTGTGTCCATGCGAGTGGGCGGAGCTTCTTTGCTCGTGCGCGCGCGATAGATCTGGTTGTCCTTCGTATAGAGCACCCACTTGCCGTCGGGCGAAACCGTGGGCGACTGCCCCTCCGCCACGCGGATCGCAGCTGCACCGCCCGTGGTGCGCACGGCCCAGATCGCGCGATCGCCGCCGTCGGGATCGTGGCCCGGATCGGCAATCCAGCCCTGCCGATTCGCCGCGCCGCCGCGGACAAACACCGCCATCGATCCATCAGCCGAGAGCGATATCGTGGTGAGATCGACGCCGTTGTCTTCCATGAAATTCGTGAGACGCACGGCTTTGAAATCCGGCGCGGCCGCCGTGAACACATTGCGCATGCCGCGATCGTACGCGACCCACGCGATTCGATCCGTTTTCAGCGCCGAGGCCACTTCCATCGGTTCGGACGTGCCGATGAACTGCGCGATGGTGGGTTTTGCCGACTGCGCGCCAAGGGGAAGCGCAGCGACACAGAGCGCGGCAAAAATTTTATTTCGCATCGAGTTTTCTCCCGGCACTCAGGTTGTCGAAGTGCATGATCGTGTTGAACACGAGGAAGTAGCTGCCGATCGTCTCGCCGCGGTAGACCGGATTGTTGGCGAACATCACCACATGTCCCTTCTCCAGCGGCGAATCGACCACCATCGGGCGCTGCGCGATGTCCGCGCCGCCGTCGAGCAGACCCGACGCTAGCAGATCGCGTGCTTCACCAAAACGCATGACTACGCGCGGACGCTGATCGGGCGGAATAATGTTGAGCGGATTGCGGAGCTGGTCGTCAGTGGGCACCGCATACTGCCACGGCTGCACCGGCGGGCGCGGGACCGGCAGAAAGCGCGGATCGAGCTGCTCGAATCCCTGCACCTGATCGGTGTCGTCCGGCTGTCCGCGGCCGGTCACGCGCGCGCCGCCGCCGGCCCCCCGTCCGCCACCGCCGCCGCCGCGACCGCCACGATTTGCGCTCACGCCGAAACTCTCGCCGCTGTTGCTGTACACCGCGAGGTTGTCGGGCACACCGTACGCAATCGGGCTCGCATCATCAACAATCTTTGTCCGCAAGAAACTGCCGACCACTTCGCCGCGGCGAGGCTGATTGCTGCTCACGCCGAGCGAGAGACCGAACTGAATTGCGAAATCGGAGGTGTTGGTCGCAGTCACCATGACGCCGCCGCGCTTCACGAAGTTCTGGAGATTCTCGAGGCCGGTGTAGCCGAGCCCCGGCCGCACGTCATCCGTCTGCGCCCACGTTCCGATGTTCGGCGTCTCCGGAGAATTTTTCCACGGCATCGCGTTGCGCCACATCGGCATTCCATCGATGATCGCCTGGCCGCCGCCGCCCGCGGGCGGAAAGAGAATCACGTCGTATTTCGAATTCAGGTTCGCGTCCTTTGCGACGTCCTGCGTGGAGATATAGCTGTACGGCACCTGCAACTGGTCAAACGCCTGACGCCACCAACCTTCGGTTTGCGTGCCGGTCCACGTGTGCAGGATCGCGACGCGCGCGGCGCGAGCCGGATGCATTTTCACGGAAGGCGCCGCAGCAAGCGCGGTGACCTTGAGGCCGAGTTCTTTCGTCGCTTTATCGAGATCGGCGGACGAAACGTTGCGGATGAGCATCGTGCCGCGATTGAAGTGCGCGCCTCCCGCATCGAACGCGTCCTCCGCCGACTGGAAATCCGCGTCCTTGAACCTGTAGCGCAGCGTCGCGATCGCATTGTCGCCATTGGCGTTGATCGCGAATACCGAACCAGATCCGGTTACGCCGCCCGGCGCCGTGACCTCACCCGTCACGCGCGTGACGGGCACATCGAGCACCTTCACGTCCGTGATGCGCACGGCCTGCACGCTGAATCCTTCGGGGAATGTCCAGCCCGTGTCGTCGTATGGATTTTTCTGCGGATCGGCCGGGCTCCAGTACTGATAGTCGAGGAGCGCGTCCGCGATGCGCGAATACGGCTGGTCCATGCGGACGATGTAGCTGCCCGCGGGGAATTCGCGCGTTTCCGTTGTCGGAGCGGCGGGGGCCGCAGGAGCGTCTCCGGCAGCTGCGCCACCGCGACCGCCACGACCGCCCGCTGGAGCGGCGCGCTTCACCGTGAGGGTGACGCTGAACGCAGACGTGGCGCGTGAAATTTCGACGGCCTGTTTCTGCAGAATGCGGAGGAGATCAGCCTGCGCGCCAAGGCGCGGATCGTTTGCGGAAAAAACGTACGCGGCGGGTCCTTCGACTTTTGGTTTCGTGATCGAACGTTTGCTCTTTTCGTAGAAATTCGCGAGCAACTGATGCCGGTTGTTCGCGACGTACGCGAGCGAGACGAGCAAACCCGTCTGCTCGTAGTTGTTGTTGTTGCGCAGCGACCACTTCACGTGCGGAATCGCGGGGTTCTGCTTGAACCAGCTGCGCTCGTAATCGGAGGGCGAGAGCGTGCGGTCGACTGTTTCCGCCGTGCCGCCGTTACCGAATGTTTCGTACAGGCGGCTGATGCCGTTGTGGGTCGCCGCAATGAACATCAGGTAGCCGGGCGACCAGGTATCGAAATCGCCATGCGCGAACACGCCGGGCATTCCGTAGCGCGTCATCTCCTGCACGTTGTTCCAGCCGATCATCTGCCATTCGTTCGTGACGAGCGGATCGAGCCACGCGTTGTACGGACCGTCACCAATAGTGTTGTCGTAGAGGAACGCGACCGACTCGTGCAAATCGTGCAGAACCTGCGCCTTCCAGCCGACGTACGTGTTGAGAACGTTCTGCGTGAGCTTGAGTGTCATGCCCATCGCGTCGCGATTGTTGTCGTGCGCCACATAGTGGCCCCAGTACGCGAGCTGCGGCGCGACTTCGTTCGGATGTGCGACGTGCCATTTGTACAAATCCACGGTGCGATCGCGGCCGTCCACCTCGACGATCGGCGTGATGAGCGTGATCACGTGATCGCGAATGTTTTTCACGTACGGGCTCTCATCTACCGCCAGTCTATAGGCAAGCTCCATCAGCGCCGTCGGCGCGCCGGCCTCGGTGGAGTGGATCGTGCCGGTGATGTAGTAAACCGGAGCGGCGGTCGCGGCAATTTTATCCGCCAACACGTCGTCGAAGTTGATCGTGCGCGGATCGGCGAGCTTTGAGAGGTCGGCCTTATTTGCGTCGAGCTTCGACATCAGCGCTTCGGACGCGATCGCGACGGCGATCATCTCGCGCCCTTCTTCGGTCGTGCCGATCGAATACACCTTCACGCGCGGCGTCGATTTCGCGAGGAGCCGCATGTACTCGTAGACCTCTTTCGAGTACGGAAGTTTGGTCGGCGCGCCGGCGATGTCGCCGAGCGTGACCTTCGGCGTCGGCACCGTTTTCGAGGCGGGGAGATAATCAACGAGTGGCGAAAGAAAAAACTTCTCTGTCGTGTACTCTTTGATTTTTTTCGTGTACTCTGAGTCGATGGGCTGCTTCGGATCGCGGCCCGGTTTCGCGGCGGCGGCGTCGCCTTGCGCGAACGCGGAATGAATTGGGAATGCCGCCAGTGTCAGCATGCACGCGAACGCAAATCGTGTCGCAAAGGAACGACGCTGCATTTAATCCCTCTTGATCGGTTTTGGTGGGTTTCAGCAGTTCTAAACTTGCATCAGCGCGCTCGCTTTCACGAACCCGTCACAGGCCGGTGGTCGTCTGGACAACGCGAAAGAAGAAAGACGTCAGCACGAGCAGCACTCCAAGCCCGGCGACGGCCAGCCCCGCGATGCCAGCGAGCCGAAGCCTGCGGACTTTCGCAGGAATTTCGGGTTCGAATTTGCTGTCTATCAGATCAGCCATCTGGTTCATCAGCGCCCACGCGCTCACGCCCGCCACCGCGCATCCCAAGCCCGCCAAACTCGCATATTCTGCTCCGAGGAACGCGCCCGTCGCTGCTATCGCCGCGCCGAGGCCGATAGCGAGGAGGAGTCGTTCACGGGGCGTGCCACGTCTGAACTCCGTGAGGTAGTCGCTGAGGGATGCGTTCTCGATCATATTCGGCTCCGGGGATCTTGGGGCGAAGGACGCTACTATATATACAGAGAAAAACCCCGGGGGCTATGTGACGGTCACACGGCGCGAGATGGTCGGCATGAGCATTGTCGCAATCGAGGGCGCATTTCTCGCGGCGTGCGGGCAATTCAACAGTTCGCCAACCGAGCTGCAGCCGCTTTTGACCCCGCGCCTGCTGGCAAAACCAGGAGTGCCCGCCAAGGGAGTCACCGTCCAGACGGGGCTGAGCGTGCCGTACGTGGGCGGCGCTCAAGATGCTCTGCTCTACGTGCCGCCGAACTACAGCGCGCTGACGCCCGCCCCGCTGCTGCTGATGCTCGCCGCCGAGAACAGTTCCGCGGCGAGCGGGCTCAACGTCTTCCAGCCCTACGCGGACACCGCGGGACTGATCATACTCGGCATCGAGTCATCCGGTGCGACGTGGGATTATTTCCTCGGCGCCGAGCAGTACGGACCGGATGTCGTGTTCATAAGCAATGCGCTCTCGGCCACGTTCAAGGAGTGTAACGTGGACCCGGCGCGCGTAAGCGTCGGAGGGTTTTCGGACGGAGGGTCGTATGCGCTCGCGGTCGGCCGCACAAACGGCACGCTCTTCTCGCGGGTGATGGCTTTTTCTCCGAACACGATGCCGCCGTATCATCCGGAGGGAAAGCCGAGCTTCTTTTTGTCGAGGGGCGCAAACGATTCGACCACGCCGTTCAATTTCTTAGGCAGCGCCCTCAGCGACGAGCTGAGGGCGAGCGGATTCGCAGTGGACTCCGTTGTATTCGACGGCGGACACGAGCTTCCGCCGGCAATCGTGCAGCAAGCGGCCGCATGGCTGCTCACGTGAACTCGAGAAGCACGCTGGGAAAAATCGGGCGCGCCATCTTCGCGATCGCGATGACCGGGCTCGGCGTTCAATATTTAACCTTCAGATTCGCAGGCGGCGCGGCGCCGACGGACCCATGGACTCCGTCTGGTCCGGTCTGGGCCAGCCTGACTGCGGCGATTCTGCTTGGATTCGCGCTGAGCGTGGCGATGAGGAAGTACGAGCGAGAACTGACGCGGCTGCTCGCGCTAACTCTGTTTCTGCGCGCCATGCTCGTGTACGCGCCGGGCTTCTTCACAAATATTCGCGCGCCCGGTCCGTGGACACTGACGTTCGAACTTCTGGCGATGTGCGGCGCGGCGCTGGTGCTCGCGAACACATTTCAGGTCGTTGGGCGCTATTGCGTTGCGGTTTCGCTCGCCGTGTACGGCGCACAGCATTTCATTTATGCCGCGATCGTGGCCAAGTCGATGGCGCCGTGGATGCCGGGGCGGATTTTTTTTGCGTGGTTCGTTGGCGGAGCGTTCGTTGCGACCGCGCTGGCGATTGTGGCGCGAAAGTTCGACGCGCTCGCCACAGCGCTGCTTGGCCTGATGTTTCTGTTCATCGTGGCCCTTCAGCATGTGCCGCGTGTGATCGCGACCCCGCACATCGGAAAGGAGTGGACGAATCTGCTAGTGGCTCTCGCGATGACGGGCGGGGCATGGATCGTTGCCGGAAGTCTCTCGACAGTGACCGACACGGGCGCACGGAAGTATGGCTGAGTGAGCGCCTTAACTCCGCAGGGGACGAAACGTGACGGACGCGAGAACGACGCACAGGCGACCGTATGCCTTGGCATTACTGCTCGCCTGCAGTGTTTTTAGTTCGTGCTATACCGACGCAACGACCGAGGCGCCATTGACGAACGCGCGGCTCGTCGGCGTGTTCGACGGAGCGGACGCGGAGCTCCGCGCGGATTCCACACAGGCCACGCTCGAGATGCAGTGCATCGTTGTAAACACGCAGTCACCGATCATCACAGATGGGCACGGAAATTTTACGATTAGTGCGACGCGCCGCTCATCCGGCGGAGCACCGCCGATTCCGGGTGCCGGCGTCACTCCCGTTCGACTCGACGGCTATGTCAGTGCCGGCGATCCTCGGCGGGTGCGGCTTGTCCTCTCGGTGATACCAGAGGAACCGGGAGCGCCGGCCCCGGCGTCGGAAAATCACAATCTCATTGAGGGTTGGCCGTCGCCCAATTTCCTGGCATGTCCCTGACTCATGTATCTCAGGAGCATTCGCCGTCAATGACGAATCGATATCCCTTTGATCGCACGGTGAGGAGATGACGAGGCTGGCTGGGCCGCTGTTCGATCAGTCGACGCAGCTGGAGGATATAGTTGTCGATCCGTCGGCCGACACCCGCCTTCGATTGACTCGGGAGTCCCGCGCGATTCTCCAGATCTTCACGCGATATCGTCTGATTGGCGAATTGCATGAGCGCCTGTAAAATCAGCGCCTGAATTGGGCCGAGCGTGTGCACTCGCCGCGCATGAAACAGCGTTCGCGTTGAGGGATCGAGAGAAAAATCTCCGAGCACGAGCGGCTGATCCCTCGCTGATTGGGCTGGCCGCGCTCCTCCGCGCAGCAGGAGTGACTCGATGTGTTGGCCGAGCTCAATCGCGCTGAGCGGCTGGCTCACAACGTCATCTGCGCCCGTCAAGAACTTTCGTACGAATTCCGCGTCCTTCGCCGTTGTGCTGATGACGAGTATGAAGATATTCGGATCGTGGCTCCGAATCTGCTGAAGCATCTTCGCGATCGAACCATGGTGCCCGTCGCCGCAGACTATGGCAAGGTCGGCTCGAAGGAAGAGAAGCGACGCCCCAATCGGATGCGAGACGTGCATCGCGATTCGATGACCGATCTGTTTTAGGACGGAGGCAATGTCTTCGCCGCCAACATCCGACTGTCCGATTACGACTATCGACGCCCAGCGCTGACGTTGCCGCAGGTTTAATCCCCCCGGATCCACCCGCGGCAACGACAGCCCCGACACGAGCGAGACTAAGCAGTCCAGCCTGTCACCTAGAAACCGTAGGTTCCCCTGGCGGCAGAACCTGGATTCCCCACACCGCCCATGTTGTAGAACGGCTGCTGACGCGAATCCATTTCCTCATTCGGAACTGGCCAGTGTACGGCTGTGCCCTGCATGAGGTCGCCCCAACCGCGAGAGTCCTGAAACCAAGTCATGTATCCAGCGAAAGCTGTCTCCATTCGCTTTTCCCATTTCATCGCCTCGATGACTGTTCCACAGGCAACCGTATTGAACGCCGGAGGCTGCGGCACCTGCGGAACGCATGCGTTCACCCCGCCCTGAATTTTCTGTGACGCAGTCGCGATCGCACCGATCGAAGGGAGACCATGCTTACCGCGTGAAAGATCGATGAGCGACTGCGCCGCTGCGAAATTGCCCGTGTAGATGTATCCCTCGGCCTGGAGCATGTCGTTCTCGGCTTTCGCGAATTGCGTTATCGAGCCGGTGCCTCCGGACTTGTACACGGAGAGCCAACGCTTGTGATCGTACTGGGAGGAGCCCCAGCCGTCGCCAGCGAAGTCGTCCGCTGCCTGGCGGTTGGTGAAATATCGACCGGGCACGAACGCATTGCCGGAGTACGGGGTGTCCGCTTGTTGTGCTGCACGGCTGGCGCCCTGCGGCAGACGCTGGTCCGGCGAACGAATTACCAACTGCGATCCGTCGCGCGTGGACATCGGCAGTGACATGAACGCGGCGTACGCGCCCGACGTGTCCGCCATGCCGAGAAACAGGTCCGTCATCTCATGCCAGCCATTGCTGCCATACATCACGAAGCAGTCGTATCCGCAGTTCCAGCCGCCGCCGACGGTCATAACAAAGTCGGAAGAAATGCCGGCGTTCGCGTCTGCGATCACAGAAACCCAGTCTACCGCTGCGCGCTCAGCGGGCGTACGCGCTACACCTGCTCGCAAACGAGCCTTCCACGAATGCACGAGTTGCACAAACTGCGCTTGCGTCAGAGAATTGCCGGCGAGCCAAGTCGGTGGAAGTGGAAATGCCGTCGCTGCCGCCGGGTTGCCCGCTGAAGCCAGCGCTGAATCAAGTTCAGCCAAGGCGGCCGGCATGACGCTGGTGTAGCTCGACAGCGCAGGGATTGCGCTGCTCGCCACCTGCGGCGTCACGATGGCCGCAGAGTCGTACACAATGGCCACCTCGCCAAGAGCGAGCGCATTGACGAACAGCGCGAAGCCGCGATCGCGAAGGTCGGTGGCCGGCGAGCCGGTGGTGCTTCCGCTCAGCGTAATGTTGTCGATTGCCTGTACTAAGTTGGCAGAGTTGCGAGCCAACTTCTGAAAGCCCGAGAAATCGGCGAGGTTGCCTGGATCGACGTTGTTTCCGCGATCGTTGACGATCGCATTTCGCGGGATCGCGACGCGAACGTTCATGCCATAGTTCGCAACGGTGGAATATCCCTCGAGCGCCATCACGACCGCTTGAGGTTCGATGTTGTTCGACATCATCGTGTTGTGCAGCTGCTGGTACAGTCCTCCGATGAGGCTCTCAACACCACCGGGCGTCGCGTATGCTCGTCCTACGTCTGGATTATTGACGTTCTTCACGGTGAGAACGTTCCCTTCGGAGCACGCCGAGACGAACACGGCGCACGCCGCGATCGATAGCGCACTGGTCCAAGTCCTGTTCAGCATGTGTTGCATCCTCTTAGGGTCGCGTTGCGTCCCCAACTGAAGGGAAGAGCGGAAGTCTCGATTTCGAGCATGAATTCCCGTTGGCGCGTCAAGCGGAGAGAAATCGTCGTGACTCCCTCCATCTCGTGCGTTACCAGTGCGAGTTGCGTCGTGTCACATGTTGTTGACGCAACTTCATTGGACGGCAATTTTGTTCAAACGAGAGACAAATCTGTCAGTTGGCCGGAGACACACGGAACACGATCGACACATCGAGTGCGGGATCGAGCGCGCGCCTGACTACGCAGCTTTCGGCGGCTCGCTGCAGCCGTCCAAGCAAATCCGGCGGGATCAGCATGAACACGCTGATCGTTACCGTCAGACTTGTCACACGCTTAGGATGCGTGCCGAGTTCTTTCTCGACATCGATGTCGAACGCTTCGAGCGGGATATAGTGGCGCACCGCCGATTCAGCGATGTTCGTCGCGATGCATGTACCGAGGGCAGCCGCGAGTAAGTCCGTCGATGAGAACGAGCTTCCGCCGCCGCCGAACTCGGGCGGAGTATCTGTATGCAGAATCGTTCCCGACGCCCGGTGCACGACTTGACATGCGCCGAGCCGGAAGAGCGTGATTCGGATATTGGGCACCAGCGAATGGTGCCTGGCGGGGCGCCGAACGACTAGAAGAAACTTGCGCTTCGTTCAGGGAGCATGTCGCCGGCGTTCGGCGGCCGTCAATGAGGTAATGAAGAGGCCGGCGGCTTCGGCTGATCGGTGAGCGCGCGCAGATGCCTTTGTGCCGCCTCCTGGTCCGGGTCGAGTCCGAGTGCGCGATAAAACTGTGAGATGGCTTTCTGTTTCTGTCCCGCCGCCTCGTACGTTCTCCCGAGATCATACGCGACGTCAGCGGACGAAGGAAAGAGCTTGGCGTTGAGCTCCAGCAGCTTGATCGCGTCGGGAAGCCGATTTGCCTTTCGCAGTCGAGACGCAATTTCACCGAGCGGAAATTCCGTGAGATCGTACGTCATGCGACCGGCGTAGCCTTCGCGTATCCGCTGATACTGCGCGATCGCGGAGTCGACGCCCTGACGCTCGATCACGTTGTTCAGCGTGTCTTGAATCGTAACCGGTCGCGGTGCGCCGCGATGGCACGTGGCGCAGGTAATGCGCACGGCGGCGGTACCGCGATTCACGATGGGCGGCAGCAGCTCGTTGTTCAGGCGATTCACGAGCCGGAACATTTCTCGCGCGGTCACCTTCATCGGCTTCACGTCGGTCGAGAAATTTGTGCTGTCCCACGTAGCGTTGTCGCCGCCGGGATGACAGCTGCCGCAGGTATAGCCGAGTGCGTTCGCGACTCCGAGCATCACTTTCTCGACGGAGTCAGTGGATAAATTCTTCGGAAGTACTTGCAAGTTTTTTGGTTGCTTCGGCAATTGTGCGCCGAGTGCGCGCACGGCGCATGCGAAAAAAAGCGCCGAGCAGACGATGCGAGCGGCGCGATAACGAAGGCGAAAGATCATGTGGGGCGACTCCTTGTCGAGACGCGCCAGCGTCTCTCTAGATTGTTGAACGCTTGTCGCCATGATCACAGCGCGGTGCAGCGCGGCCCAACGAGCGCGTTGCCGGATACCATATCAACGTCTGTTCGACGAAGTGTTTTGGCGATAGGCAATGCCTTCGCGAGTCGTGGGAAACCAAGGTATCATCGAAGTGTCGCGCAGTGGGATCGCGAATGCTTGCACGGAATTGACTATCGTGGCGGGGTCCCGTGGATTACCCAAAGATGGTCTGTCGTTACGTGCAACCATCCAGCGAACCGGACTGCCGGGCAGATAATGAAGCGGTGCAGTCCGATGGATCGAAACGAGGCGGTCGGGCTGACGGAACGCCCACGAGGCCGCGCGTTACCCCACGGAATGACTACGTCGAACCGCGCGCGCATATGCTCCCGGCGGAATGCCGATGACGCTCTTGAAGGTTCGCGTCAGGTGACTTTGATCGCTGAAGCCGCACGAAAACACGGCCTCAGTCACAGGAGCCCCGCGCTGGAGCATCGCCTGAGCCTCGCCGACACGCAACTGCTTGAGGTAGGCGTGAGGTGGAATGCCGACGACGTCGCGGAATGTCCGAATCAGGTGAAATGCGCTCACGCCGCACGCTTCGGCCAATTCCGCAAGTCGCACCTGTCTCGAATAGTGCGCTCGAAGAAACTGCTTCGCGAACGATGCGATCTGCCTCGGTCGCCCGATTCGTGCTACCGCGCCGACAGTGTGCTTGGCGTGCTTCATTGCCAGCTCATGCAGGAGTTCGAGAAGTATTTCCTCACTCGCCATGGGACAGCTTGGCTCGAATAGCAGCGCGTGCGCCGCGGCGAATCGCACGGCCCACGCTCGGTCATCGATGAATCCATCGGGAAACAGTATCGGGGCTCCGAGTTTGTCCGCATCTGCTCCAAGCACGCACGCGATAAATTCGCGATTCGGATAAATCATGCGATAACTCCAGCCGTCCTCCGTCATCGGCTCGCCCGTGTGCAGTTCCTCAGCCGAGATTGCGACGATGGCGCCAGGACCGGCCACGCGGCGGGAACGCCTGTATTCGAGGCGGCTCAGACCGTCTTCGTTGACGCCGATCGCATAGTACTCGTGCATGTGCGCGGCGAAGTGATGACGCTGATGCACCGCGTGGATGGCGTCGAATGTGCCAATTGATGATTCCACGCGAACGATCCGAGTGGATGCAGCCGGCGGACCGCCGCGCGCTGCGTAACGAACGGTCGAGGAGTTCATCGTGGCGGGAGCAAAGTTGAAGAATCCTGCTCTTGTAAACACACGCGCCGAGCACTGATTGTTCCAGACTATTCCACTCGAGGCGCAATGCGCAAAGTTACACTCTTGATTGCGAGTGCTTTAATCTCCCTGCGATCGATTGCGGCACAGGCGCAGCCAAGCAGCGCGTCACTCGTCGCGGCTGAGAGCGCCGCGTCCGACGCGTCGGCCAAGCTCGGGATGCGCACTGCCCTGCACGCGGCGTTCGCCGTCGATGCCGCGATGCTGTATTCGGGTGCGCCGATCATTCGGGGCCGGGAAAACATCGACGCATTTCTCTCTGCGCAGCCCACTCTCGATTCGATCACGGTACGGTGGCAGCCGATACACGTCGAGATGTCGAGGGACAATAAACTTGGCGCGGTGTGGGGCGTCACCATTACTAGCCGGCGGCATGCGTCCGAGGAGAGTCCGCGGCTCGGCAAGTTCATCTCGGTCTGGAAGTCGGGGGTCGATAACTCATGGAAGTTGGTGGCGCTCGTGCAGCTCGGCGTTGTGACGCCGCAATCCACGGCCGTGCCCGCCACGACGCCAGCGCTTCCGACGCTCACGCCGAAGGATCCTGCGGCGAAACTGGTTGAAGCGGACGTTGCGTTCGCACGGCTCGCGGCCGAAAAAGACCCCGCTACGGCGTTTCGTGCGTTCGCGGCGGACCGCGCAAATTCATTTCCCGCGTCGGGGCTCGCGATGAGCGGCCCGGATGAGATCGCCGAATCCTTGACGGGATCCGCGTCTCAGTTGTGGCAGTGGGCGCCGCGGGCGGCAGGCATCGCGGAGAGCGGCGACCTCGGCTACACGATCGGCGAAGCTACCGTGCGTCCACGATCACAGCCGGAAGCACCAGCGAGCCGAAGCAAGTATCTCACGGTGTGGCGAGTCGACGCGAACGGGACTCCGCGCTTTGTCATGGACGGTGGCAACGCGCGCCCCGCGCCGCAGCCGTAAGTGGAATCATGAGTCGTTTCACGCGCCGTCGGTGTGGGCCAGCTTGATCTCGCGGCCATGCAGTTCGGCGACAATGCGCGGCGTCCTTTACTGTCGGTTGAGTGGGTGAGTCACCGTCAAGGAGAAGATATGACTACCAAGACAAATTTGCTCGCTCGTTAGCGGGTTGCCGGCGCAGCGCTAATCCGCTCGCATGGCGAGCGCGGGATCGACGTTAGCTGCGCGCATCGCAGGAATTGAGGATGCCAACAGCGCGACGGCAGCGAGCAGAACTGTCACCGTGAGATAGGTCAGCGGGTCGGTTGCCGTGATACCGAACAGCAGCGCTCCCATGAGCCGCGTGAGCGCGAGCGCGCCAACGAGACCGACGCCGACACCGACTGCCACCATCGCAATTCCTTCGCGCATCACCATCTTCACCACGCGACCCGGAGTGGCGCCGAGCGCGATGCGAATGCCGAGCTCACGCGAGCGCTGGCCGACGAGGTACGCAATAACGCCGTAGATCCCGATCGCGCAGAGCACAATCGCGACGATCGCGAAAGCCGTGAGGAGAATCATATAGAAGTGCGGCTGCGCGACTGAGTCGGCGAGCACCGCATCCAGCGTCTTGATTTGCGCGATGGCGAGATCGGGATCGAGTTCCTTGATCGCTTTGCGCGCGTCGGCGACAACGGCCTGCGGGTCGCGCGTGGTGTGCAGCACGACGTTCATGTCGGACATCGGCCACTGCTCATACGGAATCCAAAACTGTGGCGCGGTCACGGCGGCGAGCGACGATTGTTTTACGTCAGCGACGACGCCGACGATATCGCCTTCCTGCCGCTGCTTGTCGCCGCAGCATCCGAACCTCACATGTTTGCCGATGGGATCTTCGCCCGGGAAGAATTTCTTCACCCCGGCCTCGGTGACGAGCACAACCCTCGCGCCGTCTGAACGATCCTGATTTGTGAATCCGCGCCCCTTCACGATCTTGATTCCCATCGTCGGGAAATAGTCAGGCGTTGCAACGCGAACCTGGGCACTCGGCTGCTCGGATGGCTTGAGCGGCGGGCGGCCGGCGATAGCAAAAGAGAAGCCGTATCCGAAATTCGTGAGCGGCATGCCGAAGCCAGCCCCCGCCGATTGCACGCCGGGCAATGCGTGCATCCGCTCCATCAGGCTGGACATGAACACGGCCCGCTGCTCCGGCTTTTCATATTTCGAGTTCGGTAGACTCAGTGCGAATGAAATCGAACTTTCCGTGCGGAACCCCGGATCGACGCTCATGAGCGAATTGAAACTGCGAATGAGCAGTCCGGCGCCGGCAAGGAGCATGACTGACAGCGCGACCTCCGCCACAACGAGCGCGCGACGCGAACGATTTCCGGCGCGCTTGGCGCCGCTACGCCCGCCCTCGCGCAGTGTTTGCGCGATATCGGGCCGGGCCATTTGCCGCGCCGGCACGAGACCGAACAGCAATCCCGTGACCGCGGCGATCAGCATCGTGAACGCCAGCACGAGCGCATCGACGTGAATTGAACTCAGGCGCGGAATGCTCGCAGGCGCCGATGCGACGAGCAGCCGCGTTCCGATGACCGAGAGAGCGAGTCCCGCCGCACCCCCGAGGAGGGAGAGCACCATGCTCTCGGTCACAAGCTGTCGCACGAGACGGCCGCGTCCGGCGCCAAGCGCGGTGCGCACCGCCATTTCGCTCTCGCGTGCAACACCGCGCACGAGCAGGAGATTGGCGACGTTCGCGCAGGCGATGAGCAGCACGAACCCGACGCCGCCGAGCAGTATGAGCAGCGGAAGCCTGAGCTCTCCGGTAATGAATTCCTGGAGCGGAATCAGGCGCGTGGCCATTTTATCGTTGGCATCGGGATACTGTTGTTCGAGCTGCTTCGAGACCTGCGTCATGTCGGTGCCGGCGAGCTCGAGCGTCGTTCCCGGCTTGAGCCGCGCGATGGTGGTGATGTAGATGGCTCCGCGGCTCGTCGAGATTTTCGCGGGATCGAACGCCAGCGGGAACCAGATCAGCGCGTCGGCCGGCCACGCGGATCGGGCGGGAATAATTCCGGCCACGCGATACTGATTGTTGTCCAGCATCACGAGCGAGCCGACTACGCCTGAGTCACTGCCGAATCGGGTGCGCCAGATGGTTTCGTTAATGAGGACGGCCTTCGATCCATTGAATGCCGATTCTTCTGGTGTGAAGACGGCGCGGCCGCGGACCGCGGCGACACCAAGAACATCGAACATATTGGCGCTGACATCGTATCCCCGGAGACGTTCTGGCTCGCCGGATCCGGTGACGACGGCAGAGTGACCATTGTAGGCGGCGAACCCACTGAACGAATGGTTCATCGTCCGCCAGTCTTCGATATTCGCGGGCGACGCAAAGGGAAACGGCTTGCCGCCTTTGTATGTCGAGGCCACCATCACCAATCGCGACGGTTCTGCGAACGGCAGCGGACGCAGAAGAATTCCCCGCACGACGCTGAAGATCGCCGTGTTGGCGCCGATGCCGAGCGCGAGCGTAAGGATCGCGACGAGCGCGAAGCCCGGCGCCTTACGCAGGCTGCGCATGGCGTAGGCGATGTCCTGCGCGAGTTCGTTCATGTATTCGCTCCGCATGATTCGTTTCTCTCTCCGTTCGTCGGTGCGACGGCAGTCGTTGCGCGCGTCGTCGACATCGCCGAACTGCCGGCGGGCCTCGGCGCGCGCTGATTCGGGATCCCAGCCGCGTGCGATCAACTCGCTCGCGCGCATTTCCAGATGGAACGTGAACTCCTCTTCAACGCCGGCCGCGGCTCTCCGGAACAGCGGGAGCCGGAACACGCGGCGGAAGTGTGGTGTCAGGCGCGCCATGACTTATGCGGTACGCAAGACGCGTGAGACGGCGAGCGCGAAGTCGTGCCATGCCGTGCGTTCGTCGCGGAGCTGGCGGCGGCCGAGCGCGGTGAGCCGGTAGTATTTTGCTCGGCGATTGTTTTCGGACATGCCCCATTCGCTTTCGATGGCGCCCTGCTCCTCGAGGCGATGCAAAGCCTTATACAGAGCGGCGTCGTCGATTGTGAGTGTTCCGCCGGAACGTTCGCGGAGCCAGTTGGAAATCGCGTAGCCGTGCATCGGCTTCCACGTCAGCGTTTTGAGGACGAGGACGTTGAGTGTGCCGTAGATGAGGTCGGACGGGGTCTTGGTCATTGCAGGGTTGGACACCGGAGCTATCGGAAAGGTTGCATGGTGCCAACACCTGTTCCACTGAACTGGTAGGTGGGACGGCCGGGACGCGTGACCGTTGCTATTGGATCGGCATACTGAGTAGTATTCAGTATGCCACACAAAGAACCATACGCCCGGATTGCCATCACACTGCCGCGCGCGCAGCTCGCCGCAGCCGATCAACTCGCGCGCCAGCAGGACCGACCGCGCAGTTGGATCATCGCGGAGGCGATTCGGCAGTACTCGGTGGGACGGAACGGCTCAGGCGCGCCGCCGCTCTCGCCGGAAACGCCGACTCGCGGTCTCGGCGCGCAGCGCCGCGCGCAACTCGTGGCCGATCTCCGTCTCACTCCCGAGGAACGCGTGCGCGCGGCAGAGGAAACGGCAAGAGTCGGCGAGCTTCGCGACCGTGTTCGGGTGAAACGCGTCTTAGCGTTCGACCGCTATGAGGATTACCTCGCGTGGAAAAAACTTGAGGCGGCTGGCGCGTGACAAAGAAACCCGCGAAGCGCTACGTCACGCGTTTGGCCGAGGTCTGCAACGCACTCCATGTGGCGCGTGTGAACTATCTGCTCGTCGGTGCTGCCGCGATGCAGCTATGGGGCACCACTCGCGCGACGCGTGACATTGATATCCTGATCGAACCCACGACGGAAAACGCGCGCCGCGTGCTCGGTGCGCTCGCCAAACTCGGACTTGGCATGGCGGCCGAACTCTCGGCCGAGGACGTTGCGCGACGGCCCGTCACGATCGTAGGGGATACTCCCAACGTCGACATACTCACGCGCGCATGGAACGTGAAGTTCGCGGATGCCAAGGCGACCGCGGTGAACTTTGAACTCGAGGGAGTGAAAGTTCCGACGGCTTCGATCGAGCAACTCATCGAATCCAAACGCACCGGCCGAATGCAGGACGCGGCGGATATCGAGGTGCTCGAGGAAATTCTGCGGCTGAGTGGGTAAGCCTACGCCTGCAACCAGGTCTGGAGCATCGGCGGCAATGAGAGTTAGGTTGCCCCGCTCACTTGCCGCGGAACTGCCGAATTGTTCGCAGCGATCGCCGAATAAATCGGCTCCCCACCTCCCATCCCTCGTCGCGCGCAGGTTCGTCGAGAACTTCGAGCTTTACAACGCCGACGAAATACCACTTCACATCCCGCTTTTCGCTGTTCTTATATGAATGCCCTTCGGCCTCCGCATGACTCGCAGCGGCCTTGCGTGCCGCGAGTTCGTTCTTTGCACGAAATAGAACCACCCGCTCCTCACACAGTGGCCGCAAACTCGGGCTGTCGCCGATACGGCTGGCGAACAACAATGTTAGCGCATACCAGCGTGAGTTCTCATTGTTCATGGTTTGTCAAACCTACTATTCGCAAGAAACCTTCGCGCCGTCCTGGCGGCCTTGTGGCTTGCTTGGCAAGACCGCCGATTCCCTGCATGGTCTTGTCTCGTACCGTGGTATTACTCAGCCCACCTCCGCACCCCACCCGTCGAATATCGCATCAAAGCGAAAGCCAGTTGCAACCATCCAATCCACCCACTGCTCCAAGATCGCAAGAGTGAGCGCAGTCGACTCTGTAGAGCCGTGAACCGTCCATTCGTCCTTGTCTTCGGAGATGCCCACTTTGTAATCGGTCTCTTGCTCTAGAAACTCCTGGAGAGCTCTAGCTCGCTGAATCGACGGCGCCTTGAAGAAGAAGTCGAGCGAAAGCGCAACACCGTCCGTGGCTCCGTGCGCAACAAGCCGCGACCACGTTTCTTTCGTCATCGACAACTGATGGTCAAACACTGCTTTCATCTTCTCAACGTTGCTCATTTAAGGCGCGATATTGCGGAGTTCGATGAGCCGCAACAACACAATCGCCGCGCGCTTGGTTTGCGACGGAAGCATCCGCAGATCCGCAGTCTCTTTATCGCTATGATCGTCGTGCCCGCTGAGGCCGATGCCGTCGATCACCATCGGCACCATCCCCGCGATGAACGCGACATCTGCGGCGCCGGCCTTCGATGGATCAACGGCGATGACGGAACCTGATCCCAAATCGCGGCTCGCCTGATCGTACATCGCCAGCAGTCTCCGATTTCCGTCCGTCGGCGCCATCGGTGGATAGCCGTCGTCGAATGTGATCTCGGCGCCGGTCTTCGGCAGATGATGCGACACGATTTCGCGCATCGCCTTCTCCGTTTTCGCGAGCTGCTCCGGCGAAATAGTTCTCATGTCGCCGGTCACGGTCATCTTCCCCGCGATCACATTGGTTTTTCCGCTCGCCTTGCCGGCGGTGTTCGTGCTGTCGACGCTCACGAGCGATCCGCCGATCGCGAGGCCGGGACTGAACGCGAGATACTGCTCGCCCGCGAGCTTCAGCCGGAACTCGTCGAGAATGCGCGACATCTCAAAAATCGCACCCGCGCCGATATCGTCATGAAAGATCTGCGACGCGTGCCCGGGATATCCGGTGGTCGTGATCTTCCACTCGGTGGCGGAGCGGCGTGAGATCACCGCGGATTTCGGATCGCCCGCGCCGTCTTCGAATCCCATCGCCGCGCTCGCGCCGGCCGCGGCATCGATCAGCGTTTTTCTCGACGCGCTGAGCGGACGGCCCGCGGATTCTTCGTCGCCATCGAACACGGCGACAATGTTCATTTTCTCGAGCTGCCCAGCATCCTTCAGCGCGCGCAATGCAAAAATCATCACGACGTCGCCGCCCTTCATGTCGATCACCGCGGGTCCGGTCGCAGTCGAGTCATTGAGCTTCACAAACTTCTGAAACGGACTCGACGGCTCGAACACGGTGTCGAGATGGCCGATCAGCAAAATCTTCGGCCCCGGTCCACTGTGCTCCGCGACGAGATGGCCCGCTCTCTTAAAGGATGCGCCGTCGACCCAGCGAGTCTTGAAGCCGAGCGACTCGAGTTGCGGCTTGAGCACATCCGCCACGGCGCGAACGCCGGCCAGATTCATCGTGCCGCTGTTGATGTTCACGATCCGCTCGAGCAGCGCGAGCGCTTCGGCGTTGTGCGTATCAACCGCGCGGGCGGTTAGACGTTCAACAGGCGAAAGCGTCTGCGCGGTTGAGAGCGAAGAGGTTGCCGCGATTGAACAAGCGGCGGCGATGGCCCGTAAATAGGATGTGCGCATAGTTGGAATCTAGTGAAAGAGACAACTGCAATTTGCCACGGGTTTTCACGGGTTCACACGGGTCAAACGTACCACGCGAAGGACCCGTGCAGACCCGTGAAAACCCGTGGCAAATTGCGGTTGTCGTTTCCTCTCCACTATGTCACATTCGGTCACATTCGAAAGTCGCCCAACCCACATTTTAGCTCTCAAGACATGCATTTTTCATCATTGAATTTCAGTCGCGGCGCGCGAGCCATTCTTGCGTGCGCACTCCTGTCCTCAACAGCCTTTGCGCAGCGCGCGACGCTTCCGGCGGATTCGGCGCTGGTTAAGGCGCTCACTTTCCGTTCGATCGGCCCCGCCTTGATGGGCGGCCGAATCGCTGACATCGCCGTCGCGGAAAACCCAAAAGCCTCACGAGGCGGCAGACTCGGCACGGTCATCTATATAGCTGCAGCGACTGGCGGTGTTTTTAAATCGACGAACGCCGGCGTGAGCTGGATTCCGGTTTTCGATTCGGTGCGCACCGGATCGATCGGCGCCGTTGCAGTCTCGCCGTCGAACTCCGAGATCGTCTGGGTCGGAACCGGCGAGCCGAACAACATGCGCAGCTCGTCGTGGGGCACCGGTGTGTACAAGTCGACGGACGGCGGCAAGACGTGGTCGGGCGCAATGCTTTCGAAATCGCAGCACATTGGCCGCATCGTCGTCGATCCGCGCGATCCGAACGTCGTGTACGTCGCGTCGATGGGCCCGCTCTGGGCGCCCGGCGGCGAGCGCGGGCTTTTCAAAACGACCGACGGCGGCAAGACGTGGGTCAACACGAAAAACATCAGCGCGAACACGGGCTTCACCGAACTCGTGATGGATCCGTCGAACCCAGACGTCCTCTATGCGGCCTCGCTCGAACGCGAGCGGCGCGAATATGGATTTCTTCCGGGCGGATCCGAAACCGCGATTTTCAAAACACGTGACGCGGGAAAAACGTGGACGCAGCTCGCGGGCGGTCTTCCTACGGGCGAGCTCGGCCGCATCGGTCTCACCGTGTGCCGTTCGAAAGCGTCAACGCTCTATTCGGTGATTCACGCGAAGGGACCGGCCAACGGCATCTATCGCTCCGATGACACGGGCAACACTTGGCGCCTGATCAACGGCGTGAACGGCACCGCGTGGTACTACTCGCAGGTGCGCTGCGATCCGAGCGACCCGGAACACATCGTGAGCTTGAGCGCCACGTCGCGCGAATCGTTCGACGGCGGAAAAACGTGGACGACCTTTGCGCAGGGCAACGGCATCCACGGCGATCATCACGCGCTCTGGTTCAATCCCGAAACGCCCGAGCAGATGATCCTCGGCACCGACGGCGGCCTGAACATTTCCTGGGACCACGGAAAAACGTGGAGCCACGTCGAGAACATTGTCGCCGCGCAGTTCTACGCGATCGCGGTGGACGACGCGCAGCCCTTCTATAATGTGTACGGTGGACTGCAGGACAATCAGCAGTGGGGCGGGCCGAGCCGCACGCGCAACACCTTTGGTCCGTCGAATGCCGACTGGTTCCGGATGCACGGGGGAGACGGATTCTACGCGGTGCCGGACCCGTGGGACTACAACTTGGTGTACGCCGAGATGCAGGGCGGCGGTGTTGTGCGGTACGATCAGCGCACGGGCCAGGCAAAGAACATCAAGCCCGTGCCCAAGGATAAGGAAACGCACCGGTTCAATTGGAGTGCGCCGATTCTCCCGTCGCGGCATGATCCGAAGACCGTGTACATGGCGGCGAATTATTTGTTTCGCTCGCCGGATCGCGGCGACAGCTGGGTGACGATATCGCCCGATCTTACGCGCGGCATCGATCGCAACAAGTTGCCGATGCGCGGTGCCGTGCCTGATTCAACGGCGCTCGGCCGCAACGAGGGCACCGCGGAGTTCAGCAATATCTCGACGGTTGACGAATCGCCGATACGCGCCGGCTTGATCGTTGTTGGCACCGACGACGGGCTGATTCAGGTGACGCGCGACGGCGGAAAGACCTGGGTGAAGACCGATCATTTTCCCGGCGTGCCCGACACAACGTTCGTGAGCCGGGTGGTTTTTTCGAAGGCAAGTGAGGCCACGATTTACGCGACGATGGACGGACATCGCAGCAACGATTTCAAGCCGTACGTTTTGAAGAGCGTGGATTTCGGCAAGACGTGGACGTCGATTGCGTCGGATCTTCCGGATGGCGGCAGCGTGCAGGTGATTCGCGAGCATCCGCGTCAGCCGAATCTCTTGTTCGTCGGCACCGAGTTCGGTGTGTATGCGTCGATTGACGGTGGTGCACACTGGACTCAGCTCAAGAGCGGAATTCCGGGAGTTCCCGTGCACGACCTGCAGATTCAGGCGCGCTGGAACGATCTCGTGGTCGGGACGCACGGGCGCGGCGTTTTCATTCTCGACGATCTCGCGCCGCTCGAGCATCTCGCCAAGGCAAAGGAAGCCGTGACGTCGCAGGTGGCATTCATGTTCCCCATTCGCGACGAACTCGCGTATCAGCCAAACGCGTCGCGCAACTCCGGAATGGGCACGAGCGGGTTCACGGGACAGAATCCGGAACTCGGCGCGCGGATTGCGTACGTGCTCAACGACATTCCGGCGGACGCGAAGGCTACAATTTCAATTGTCGACGCGAGCGGAACCATCGTTCGACAGATGGCGGCGAACAATAAGCAGGGATTATTCCGGCAGTATTGGGATATGCGCGTTGGTCCGCCGCTCACCGGAACCGTGACGGATACGCTGCCGCCGGGAACTGCGCCCGCGGGCGGACGCGGCGGTCGCGGCGGTGGCGCGGGCGCGCCGGCTGGGGCCGCGGGTGGTGGTGGCGGCGGTGGCGGCGGATTCGGCGGTCGCGGTGGCGGCGACGTGATGTTCCCCGCGCAGCCCGGCACATACAAGGCGCGTCTCACCGTCGCGTCAAAGGCGGGCGCGACAACGACCCTCGAGCAGACCTTTTCGCTGCACAAGGATCCGCTGGTGATGATGACGGACGCGGAGATGAAGCAGCTGTACATGTTCCGCGTGAGCGTGGCCGCGTTTCAGCGCACGCTGCGTTCCAGGCAGGCAGAGGCCGATACGTTGCAGAGAAATTTCACGGCTGTAAAACGCACAGCTGATTCATCGGCGGCGAAACTGTCTCCAGAGGCAAAGGCGAAGCTCGCGGCGCTGACGAAAGAAATGAGCGAGATCATTCAGCAGGTTGGCGCACCGCCGGGTGCCGCGGGACGCGGTGGCCAGGGCGGCGGAGGTGGCGCTCCGGCTGGAGGCCGAGGAGGAAGGGGAGCAGCCGCGCCTCCCGCGCCTCCCTCGACTCCCTCGACTCCCTCGGGCGTCCCCGCTGCTGCACAACCTGCCGCGGCGATCGACGATCAGCAGGGTCCGCCGCCGGCGCCTTCGAACGCGACGGTGCAGGCCCGGTTCAACGCGCTCACGGAAATGCTGAACGTTTCATTCAGCGTAAGCGAAGATCAGAAGAAAACCATTCAGGCGCTGCCAGCGGATTTGCAAAAGCAGATGGAGCGCGTGACAAAAGTTGTGCACGACGATCTCCCGGCTCTGATCAAGTCGCTGAAGGAAGCGGGAATCGAGGTGAAGACCAGCAGCAACTACTAGCCGAGTTCGCCGAGTATTTCTTCCGTGTGTTCGCCGAGCGCGGGCACGCGGCCCATCGCGGGAGGCGCACTCTGGAGATTGTGCGGCGGCAGCAGCGCGGAAAATTCGCCACTTGGCGAGCCCACTTTTACCCAGCGCGCCGCGAGCTGCGGATGTGCCGCGACGTCCGCGACGTCGTTCATCGCGCCGGTTGGAATGTCGGCTTTCTCGAGCAGCGCCGTCACCTCCGCGCAACTCTTGGCCGCGAAGGTGTTCTCGATGAACGTTTCGAGTACGACACGATTCTTCACACGCAGTTCGTTCGTGACATAGCGCTCGTCGTCGGCAATCGACGCATCGTCGAGCACCTGTGCGCAGAGGCGGCGCCACTCACGGTCGGTTTGCACCGCAAAGAGCACAGGGCCATCACTGCACGCGTACGCGCCGTACGGGACGACCATGTTGTGGCGCACTCCCTCGCGGCGCGGCGCTGTGCCGGTGCCCTGATAGACGTTCAGCGGCGGCATCATCCACTCGGTCATGCATTCGAACATCGAGATGTCGAGGCGATCTCCGCGACCCGTTTTGCCGCGATTGATCAACGCGGCGAGAATCGATGAATAGGCATAGTGGCCGGCGCCGATATCGACGATGCTCACGCCCACCTTCGCCGGCGCATCGGCTGAACCGGTCATGCCGATGATTCCGGCTTCGCCCTGGATCAGCATGTCGTACGCCTTCTTGTCTTTGTACGGACCCACGGGCCCGTAACCGGAAATTCCGCACCAAATCAATCGCGGAAAACGTTCGGCGAGTTTTTCGTAGCCGAAGCCGAGCCGCTCTACGGCGCCAGGGGCAAGATTGTGCACAAATACATCGGCGCGGGACAGCAGTTTTTCGCACACGTGACGGCCGCCCGCGTCTTTCACGTCGAGCACGATGCTGCGCTTTCCGCGGTTGAGCCATGCGAAGTACGCGGATTCACCGTTCAGCGCGCGGTCGTAGCTGCGCGCGAGATCGCCGCCGCCGGGACGCTCGATCTTTATTACGTCGGCACCCATGTCGGCGAGCTGTCGCGTGCAAAACGGCGCGACCACGGCCTGTTCGAGTGCAACGACGCGAATGCCCGCGAGCGGCAGCGAATTCTTTTCAGGTGCGCCGCTCAATAGGACCTCGGCATTCCGAGTACGTGTTCGCCGATGTACGACAGAATCATGTTCGTGGAGATTGGCGCGACTTGATAGAGGCGGGTCTCGCGAAGTTTCCGTTCTATATCATATTCAGCGGCGAATCCAAAGCCGCCGAATGTTTGCAGGCACACGTTCGCCGCTTCCCAGCTCGCGTCCGCGGCGAGCAGCTTGGCGAGATTCGATTCCTCACCGCACTTCTTGCCGGAATCGTAGAGACGCGCGGCTTCGAAGCGCATGAGATCGGCCGCGCGAACATTTGCGTAGGCTCGTGCAATCGGAAACTGCACGCCCTGGTTCTGTCCGATCGGGCGATCGAACACGGTGCGCTCGTTGGCATAGTGACGCGATTTGTCGGTAAACCAGTAGCCGTCGCCGATACATTCCGCGGCGATGAGAATTCGCTCGGCGTTCATGCCGTCGAGGATGTATGTGAAGCCCCGGCCCGCCTCACCAATGAGATTCTCCGCGGGAATTTCGAAATTGTCGAAGAAGAGTTCGTTGGTTTCGTGGTTCACCATGTTCTTGATGCGGCGGAGCGTCATGCCGCGCTGCTCGGCGCCGCGGAGATCCACGAGAAATACGGAGAGGCCGTCGGATTTCTTGACGACTTGTTCGAGCGGCGTGGTGCGCGCGAGCAACAGCATGAGATCGGAATGCTGCACGCGCGAGATCCAAACCTTCTGGCCGTTCACCACGAAAGTGTCGCCACGCCGTTCAGCAAACGTTTTCGTTCGTGTCGTATCGCTGCCCGTAGTCGGCTCGGTGACCGCAAACGACTGCAAGCGCAGTTCGCCGGAAGCGATTTTCGGGAGATAATGTTTTTTTTGCTCCGCCGATCCGTGTCGCAGCAGCGTGCCCATGATGTAGAGCTGCGCATGGCACGCGCCGGAATTCGCGCCTGAGCGGTTGATCTCCTCGAGTATGACCGATGCTTCCGTGATGCCGAGTCCGCCGCCGCCGTATTCGGCGGGAATCAGCGCGGCGAGCCAGCCGGCGTCGGTGAGCGCCTTTACGAACGCCTCGGGGTATCCCGCTTCGGCGTCCACGCCCTGCCAGTACGCGCTGTCGAACTTTGCGCAAAGGGCGCGGACGGGGTCGCGGAACTCGCGAAAGCTGGACTCGATCGCATTCATGGCTCATAAGATGCAGTCGCGGTAGTTTCTAGTCGATGCCCCGCACTCTCTTCGTCCTGGTGCTCACCGTGCTCGCTGGCTGCGGAACGCAGTCGCCGTCGCCAAAGAAACTCGAGTCGCTCTGGTATTCGACTCGCGGCGAAGAAAGCGTGCAGAGTTTCCTCGCGCACGCCGATCAGATCTCCATCGTCTCGCCGCAGGTCTTTTCGCTCGATAGCAACGGCTTCATTACCGGCGGAATGGACCCGCGCGTCATCGCGAAGGCGCACGAGCAGCACGTGCAGCTCGTCCCGCTCGTGATGAATCCCGGATTCGACCAGCCTTCGATTCACCGCGTACTCACCGTTCCCGGGGCCCGGCTCCAAGCGATCCGTAGTCTGGCAGCGCTCTGCCGCGAGCAGCATCTCGACGGAATCCAGTTCGACATCGAGAATGTGCACGTCAGCGACAAGGCCGCGTTCACGTCGTTCACGCGCGAGTCGGTCGATTCGGTTCATCACGCCGGCTGCACCCTGAGCGCCGCGGTGGTGCCGCGCACCGGAGAGGATCCCGGCCCGACGAGCTATCACAAGTGGATTTACGACAACTGGCGCGCAGTCTACGATTACAAAGCGCTGGCCGACACGCTCGACTTCATCTCGTACATGACGTACGCGCAGCACACCGGCGGCTCCACCGACGGGCCGGTGGGCGGATATCCATGGATCGAGGAATCGCTGAAGTTCGTGCTCTCAACCGGCGCGAAGCCCTCAAAGATTTCACTCGGCGTGCCGGGCTACTCCGACTGGTGGTATCCGGTTTACGATTCTATCAACGGCTCGCGCATGCGCGGCAGTGACATTTCGTACACGCGGGCCCTGGAAATTCTCGCGAAGAGCGGTGTGAAAGCCGCGTGGGACGATGTACAGAAATCGCCGAAGGCATCGTGGAGCGAGCATGATGTGTTTCAGCATATATGGATGGAGGACCGGCGCGCCTTCCTGGCGAAGCTCGCGCTCGTGTCGAAATACCATCTGCGCGGGTATTCGGTGTGGGTTCTTGGACTGGAAGATCCTGAAACGTGGAGAGCACTCAGATGATCGGTTCGCTGTTCGCACTCGTCACCGCGGCCGCACTCGCCGCCGGCGACAGCTCGTCATACGTCGTTCTCAATCACGGCCGCTGGGCCGGCGATATGACTGTCGTCACCACGGGCGACTCGACGGTCATGCGCTGGATTTTTGTCGATCGCAACCGTGGAACGCGCATCGAGACTCGCTACCGGTTTGGCAAAGAGAAGAACTTGGTCTCCGCCGACGCGCGCCAGATTGCGCCTGATGGGCGGGCTGGTGCGCCGTTTGACGGATTCACAGTCTCGGGCGACTCTGCGGTCCGGATTTCAACGTCCGGCCAGGGGTCCATCGCGAACGTACAACACGCCACGCACATCCAGAGCGGCTCGTACGTGGGGCTCTCAACCGGCACACCGTACGAGCAGGCGCTGCTGGCGGCTTATCTCATTAAGCAGCCGCAGCTGTCCGCGAAGGCGCTGTCGAGTGGCGCGCCGCTTCGTGCAGAGATCGTTGGCGATGCGAAGGTGCCGACGGCGAAGGGCAAAATTCACGTTCGCCTCGTGATGCTCTATCAGGGCATGAGCCCTACGCCGAGCGGCGTGTGGCTCGACGACAAGAACCAGCTGTTCGCGACCGATGTGCAGTGGTTCATCACGATCCGGCCGGGCGCGGAACAAGCGCTGCCGGTCATGCGTGCGATCGAAGTGAAGTGGCGCGACGCGCAGGGCCTGACGATGGGAAAGAAAGTCGTGATGCCGCGCGCCGCCACGCTGGTCATAAAAAACGCAGACCTGTTCGATGGTGAGAGCGGAACGGTGGTGCCGAACTCGAACATCGTCATTCGCGATGACCGCATCGTGGCCGTCGGACCCTCGGGTACGACCGATATTCCGGGCGGCGCGACGGTGATTGACGCGACTGGAAAAACGGTGATGCCCGGAATGTGGGAGATGCACACGCACGTGCAGCTCTCCAATCAAACGCTCGGCGGCCTGTACCAGCTCGCACAGGGAGTCACGACCGCGCGCGATCTCGCGGCGGACTTCGATGTGGCCACCTCGCTGCGTGATCGCGAACGTCTGGGATTGCTCGCCTCGCCGCGTCTCATTCTCGCCGGCTTCATGGAAGGTCCCGGCCGCTGGGCGGGCCCCACCGACGTGATCGTTTCGAACGAAGCGGAGGCGATGTCGTACATCGCGCGCTACGACTCGGCCGGATACAAGCAGCTCAAGCTGTATAACATTTTCCAGCAGGATCTCGTGCCGGCAGTTGCCGCAGAGGCGCGCAAACGCGGCATGCGCCTCAGCGGCCACATTCCCCGCGGCCTGAGCGTGCAGGCGGCGGTCACGCTTGGCTACGACGAGATCCAACACGCGGCGTTTCTTTTCTCGACGTTCTTCCAGGATTCGTTGTACCTCCCGACGATGCGCGCGTATTCCGCGGTCGCGACCGCGGTGGCGCCGACGTTCGACGTGGATGGCGCGCCGATGACGGATCTCATCAAGTTCCTCCACGATCATCACACGGTGATCGACGGTACGTTCAGCGTGTGGATCGGCGGCGGTGCGTCAGCGGTTGGCGCGGGCGGATCGACGAATCAGCAGAAGGCGGACGCCGCGTATCTGCGGCTCATCACGCGGCTGTACCAGGGCGGCGTGACGCTCGTACCGGGAACGGACAACACGTTCGCCACGACGTTTCACCGTGAGCTCGAGCTGTACGAGCAGGCCGGGATTCCCGCGCCCGAGGTGCTGAAGATCGCGACGATCGGCAGCGCGCGCGTGATGCACGAGGACAAGGACTACGGCAGCATCGTCGCCGGAAAAATTGCCGACATCATCATCGTGAACGGAAAGCCGGCGACGCACGTCGCCGATCTTTCGAAAACTGAGACCGTAATTCGCGGCGGACGCATCTATAGCGTGAAGGATCTCATGCGTGCGGCGACCGGTCAGAAATGAGGCGGAAAGAATTCGTCCACACGCTCGGCGCCGCGATTGGAGGCGCCGTACTTCTGCCGCGTATCGCGCCGCCAACGGATCACCTCTGGCGCGTGGGACTCGAGCTGTACTCGGTGCGCAATTCAATGAAGCGCGATCCGGAGCGCACGCTCGCTGCAGTTCGCAAAATGGGATACGACGACGTCGAGCTGCTCTGGAGCTTCGACAACTTCGGCCGCACTCCGAAACAGGTGCACGACACGCTGAGGCACGAAGGACTCAAGGCGCCGTCGGGCCACATCGCGCCCGAGGCGCTCATCAAGGACTGGGAGAAGAGTCTCGACGCGGCGAAAATCGTCGGCCATCAGTATCTCATCGTGCCGAGTCTGCCCGACGAAACAAGGACCTCGCTCGACTCGTGGAAACTCTGGGCCGATCGATTCAATACCGCGGGCGATATCGCGCGGCGGCACGGCATCTGGCTTGCGTTTCACAATGAACCGGAGCACGTGAAGCCGATTAAGAACGTGATCCCGTACGAACTGTTTGTTGAGCGCACCGATGCATCGCGCGTGCGGTTGCAGCTCGACTTCGGAAACATGGAAGTCGGCGGCGGGAAGCCAATGCAGTATCTGCTCAAGTATCGCGAGCGGTACTGGAGCTTTCACGTGAAGGATGTTGTCGAAGACGGCACGCACGACACCGAACTCGGCGCGGGCCGCGTGAATATTCACGCGCTGCTCGCCGCAATTCCGGATATCCAGAAGAAGCCGTGCTACGTCGAGCAGGAAAGTCCGAAGGACGAGCTCACGAGCATGAAGGCGGACTACGATTACCTGAAGAAGATCGAGTTCTAGCGAGTCGTTTTGAAACGCTGAAACTGTGGATGCGGCTCGTCGTACGGTTCAGGTCACCCACGACTGAGCCGAACGATGGCTGCCATTTTCCGCGACATCCGCTACGGTATCCGATCGCTTATCAAGAGCCCGGGCCTCACGCTCGTCGCGACGATAGCGCTCACGCTCGGGATAGGGCTTACCACGACGATGTTCAGCATCGTATACGGCGCGATGCTCAAGGGGTTGCCGTTCCCGAACGGCGATCGCGTTGTAGCAGTGTTCCGGAACAACCTCGTCGCGGGCAACCCGCAGATGTCGGTGCCGATTTCCGACTACGCAGATTACGTCGCGCAACAGCGCACGCTTACAACGATGGCGGCCGGCTACTCAGGAACCGTGAACGTGAGCGGCGTTGGACAGGCCGAGCGATACAACGGCGGCTGGGTCACGGCGTCGATGTTCGAGATTCCCAAAACACCGCCGCAGCTTGGCCGGACGCTTCTGCCGGAGGACAACGCGCCGAACGGACCCAAGGTGGCGGTGCTGAGTTACGGACTGTGGAAGACGCGGTTTGCCGGCATGCCCAGTGTCATCGGCGAAGTCATTCGCGCGAATGGACAGCCGTTTACGATCGTGGGCGTGATGCCGGATAAGTACGCGTTTCCTGACGGCGCCGATCTGTGGCTTCCGCTGCAGATGGATCCACTCGCGATCAAACGCGGCGAAGGACAGCAGCTTGAAGTGTACGGCGTGCTGAAGCCGGGCACGACGATCGATCAGGCCGCTTCGGATTTCGCGTCGATCGCGCAGCGGCTGCAGAAGGATTACAAGGAGTCGAACGCCGATATCGGCGCAGTCGTGCAGTCGTTCGTAGATGCGCATATCGGACCGCAGCCGCACCAGCTGCTGTACGCGATGCTCGGCGCGGTTTTTTTCGTGCTGCTCATTGCGTGCGCGAACGTGGCGAATCTCCTGCTGGATCGCGCGGCGCACAAAACCAAAGAGATCGGCATTCGGACCGCGCTCGGCGCGTCGCGTGGAGCGGTGGTTCGACAGTTTCTCACCGAGGCACTGGTGCTGTCGGGCGCGGGCGCGATCGGCGGAACCGCGCTGGCGTACGGCGCGATCTCCGCGTTCAACCGCGTGCTCGTCGATACGCAGCCGCCGTTTTTCATCGACATCCGTTTGCATCCGGCGGTGCTCGCTTTCGTCATTGCAATGGCGCTCGTCTCAACGCTGTTTTCCGGCGCGATTCCGGCAATTCAGTCATCGCGTGCCGACATCAACGAAGTACTGAAGGACGAGAATCGCGGATCGTCGAGCCTGAAGATGGGCAAAATGAGCCGGGCCCTCGTGGTGTTCGAAATCGCGGTGAGTTGCGGACTGCTCGTGGCGAGCGGCTTGATGATCAAGAGCGTGACGAAGCTGAACACAATGGATCCTGGATTCCGCACGCAGCAGGTATTCACGGCGCGCCTCGGATTCCCCGACGGCTCCAGTGACACGACAGCGCAGAAACTGTTCATGACCCAGCTTCGCGCGAAGCTCGCGGCGCTGCCGGGCGCACGCGGCGCATCGATTTCGTCGAATCTTCCTGGCACCGGCGGAAATGGCGCGCAATTCACGGTAGACGGCGTGTCGTACGCAAGTGATCGCGACATTCCCCGCTCGCGGTGGTACGCAGTCTCCGATGGCTTTTTCGAGAATTTCGAGATCAAGATGCTCGAAGGCCGCGCGATCAGCTCGAGCGATCGCGCCGATGCGCAGCCAATCGTCGTGGTGAACAAGGCGTTCGCGGACAAATACTTTCCTGGTGTCGATCCAATTGGCCGGCGAATTCGCGAAGGTACGGCCACGAGCAAGAATCAATGGATGACAATTGTCGGCGTCGCCGCGACGGTGTTCACCGGCGAGGCCGATCGACCGCTGAATGCAGCGTATTACGCGCCGCTTTCGCAGCATCATTCGAGCTTTGTGAGCCTTGCCGTGCAAACAGCGGGCCCGCCGATGGCGACGACAGCACAGGTGCGGCAGGCCGTTGCGCAGCTCAACCCCGACATCCCGCTCTATTGGGTCTACTCAATGGACGAGGCGCTCGCGCGGCCGCTGTGGTATATCCGGACCTTCGGCACGATGTTCATGATCTTCGGCGCGATCGCGCTCTTTCTCGCGGCGATCGGATTGTACGCGGTGATGTCGTTCTCGGTGAGCCGCCGCACCAAGGAAGTCGGGATTCGCATGGCACTCGGCGCGCAGGGCGGCCAGGTGATCCGGATGATCTTCCGGCAAGGCGCGTGGCAGCTCGGGCTCGGGATAACATTCGGACTCGCGCTCGCAACCGGAATCGGACAGCTGACGAAACAGATTCTGTTTGAGGTGGAGCCGCGCGATCCGCAGGTGTTCGGCGGAGTGGTCGTGGTGCTCGCGATCACGGGATTGCTCGCGTGTCTGGTTCCCGCGCGGCGCGCGACGCGCGTCGATCCGCTGACCGCCTTGCGAAGCCAGTAGCAGACGGGGCGGGCGGCGGTAAGTTTCTTCTCTATGACAGCTACCCGCAGCCTCGCCCGTGCCCTACTGCTCATCGCCACCGCGACGACGAGCGCGCGCGCCACCGACGATCCGCGTCTCATTCCGAAGCCGCGCGAGGTCACCGCGACTGAACTCGCGCCGCTCGCAAAGAGCGTCATCATCACCGGCGCAGCGAATGACGACGATCGCTTTGCGGCGAAAGATCTCGTCGAAACGCTGAAAGCGCGCGGGCTTCACGCCGCGACCGAAGGCGAGGGAGGATTCCGAGTCGCCCTCCTCCGCCTCGACACGCCTTCCGCCAAGAAAACGCTCGAAGCGAGCAGCCTGACTTTCACCGACGCGATGAAGGCCGAGGGATATGTTCTCGTCACGACGAAAGAGGGCGCGGTGGTCGTTGCGAGCAGCGGCGCGGGAATGTTCTACGGCGCGCAAACACTGAAGCAGCTGATTCGCACCGATGGCGCTGCGCCGCGCATTCAGGTTGCGGTGGTCCGCGACTGGCCCGCCATGCGATACCGTGGATTCCACGACGATCTCTCACGCGGACCCGTGCCGACGCTCGAGTTCCAGAAAAAGGAGCTGCGCACGTTCGCCGAATACAAGATCAACGTGTACTCACCATACTACGAGCACACGCTGAGTTACAACGCCAATCCGATCGTCGCGCCGCCCGGCGGTTCGATGTCACACGACGACGTTCGTGCGATCGTTGCGTACGCGAAGCGCCTTCATATAGAAGTGGTCCCCGAGCAGGAGGCGTTCGGCCATCTGCATCATCTGCTCAAATACGACCTCTACTCCGCGCTCGGCGAAACGGATCACGGCCACGTGCTCGCGCCAAACGATCCCGCCTCGCTTCCTCTAATTAAATCGTGGTTCGCGGAAATCGACTCGCTCTTTCCGTCGAAGATGGTGCACCTGGGCGCCGACGAAACGTTCGAGCTCGGACTCGGCCGCACGAAGGACCAAGTCGCGGCGAGCGGCCTGGGTCAGGTCTACATCGACTTCCTGAAGCAGATCGAGAGCGTGCTGCGCGCGCCCGGAAAGCGTTTTCTCTTCTGGGGCGACATCGCGCAGGGGAGCCCCGCGCTGGTGAAATCGCTGCCGAAGGACATGCTCGCAGTGGGATGGGGCTATGGGTCCAACCCGCGCGCCGAAACTCTGCTGCGTCCGTTCATCGACGCCGGAATTGAAACGTGGGTCGCGCCCGGTGTGAACGGATGGAATCGCGTGTACCCGAACAACGACGTCACGCTGAAAAACATTCAAGCGATGGCCCGCGATGGTCAGCGCCTCGGCGCAACGGGTCTGCTCAACACGAGCTGGGCCGACGACGGTGAGGCAATTCTGAATCAGCAGTGGTACGGAATTTTGTACGGCGCCGCGGCGAGCTGGCAGGCCGGCGAATCGCCATTCGATGATTTTCAGCGCTCGTATGGTTTGCAATTCCACGGCGACGCGAGCGGCAAGATCGATGCCGCACAAATGAAACTCGCCGCCGCGCACGCACTGCTCGGGAAAGGCGGCCTCGGCGACGGCAGCAACTATTTGTATTGGGTCGATCCGTTCTCGACCGAAGGACAAGTTGCCGCCACGAAGATCCGCGGCATCTCGCGTGAGTTCCGCATTCTCGCCGAAAGCGCGATGGTCCTCATTGCGCAGGCCAAAGCATCGGTGGCGAAATCCGCGCGCGGTGGCGCGGCAAGCGCCGCACTCAGGGAAACCGACGCTTTAGAATCGATCGAGATGGGCGCGCGCCGGCTCGATTTCATCGGGATGAAGTTCGAACTCTCCGACGAAATCTCCAAGCTGTACACGCACGCGTACGACACCGTGCAGGTCGGCGGAAACCCCGGCCACGATCTCGGCGAGATTTCTTCGAATATCAATTCGCGCTCAGCGGATCTTCGCGACGGGTACGTGCTCGGCCGCGAAGTGTTTGAAAAAAGCTGGCTCGCACAGAACCGGCCGTACTGGCTCTTCAATGTGCTCAACCGCTACGATCTTGCGGCGCAGCTCTGGATTCAGCGCAGCGACAAAGTCGGGCAGGCGCGCGCGCTCTACAATCGTACGAAGAAGCTGCCGTCTCCCGAGGAACTCGGAATTCCGCGCTGGTCGCCCGCCTTCACTCCGTAATAGCTAAAGCGTTCTGCGGAAGAGGGTCGACGCTGCGGTGATCGAGACGAGCGTGAAGATCGTGAGGTAGAGCAGATCGGAGCCGATCGCCGCGAAGCCGGTGTTCTTGAGAATGAGACACTTGAACGCATGCACCGCGTAGGTGAACGGATCCGCCACGGCGAGCGCGCGCATCCAGCCGGGGAACGCCTGCTGCGGATACACCGCACCGCTCGGGAAATAGAGCAGCGTATTGAGAATTCCGAACAGCGCGCGCATCACGAGCGGATTGCTCATGCGCACCATGAGCAGGAACATCATGCTCGTCAGCGCCGATGATGTCACGACAACCACCACAAACAAACGGAACAGCCGCAACGGCTCGAACGCATTCGGCACGCCGGCGATCACCGAGCCCAGCGTGATCACGACGCACGCCGAGAGCACCGATTTGATGACACCGGAAATCGTGAAGCCGAGCACGAGCTCGAGCTTGGTGATGGGCGTGACGAGATACCCCTCGTGCAGTCCGCGCGATTTGTCGTCGAGAAAAATGATTCCGCCGCCGATCATCACCATCATGAAGATCGACATCACGATGGAACCCGGCAGCAGATACTGGATGTAGGGCACGTATGGATACACTTCCACGACGTCGAGCCTGGTCGCCGGCGAGATGCGGCTCGACGCAACCGTGGGCTGATCGTACTGGCCGACCATGCTCCCTGCGGTCGCGGCCATCGTTCCCGCGACAAACCCGTCGGTGTTGTCCTCGATGATCGCGACGCGCGGATCGTCGTGCGCCAGAACGCGCCGTGAGAAATCAGGCGGAATAGTGAGTACGCCATTGAGTTTTCCGTTTCGCAGCGCGGTGACCGCCTCGCCGAGATCGGCATACGCGAGCGGCACGAAGGTCTTGGAGTTTGCGGCGATCGCGCCGGCGAGCTCGCGCATATGCACTGCGGGCACGCCGCGATCCTGATCAACGATGCCGAGCCGCAGATTTTTCACGGTGCCGCCGAACGCGTAACCAAGCACCACGAGCTGCACGATCGGCATGAGCAGCGACATGATGATCAGCGTCTTGCTGCGGCGAAAACGCCGCATCTCGCGTTCTACCAGTGCGAACACGCGCTCCATTTCTAATTCGCCTTCGCGTCGCCGTGCAGCTGGCGGCCTGTGAAATGCACGAAGACATCGTCGAGCGTGGTGCTCTGCACCGCGAGCGTCTTCACCGTGACATGCGCCCTCGCCGAGGCATCGAGCAGCGCCATCGTCGTCGCGGGTCCGTCCGTGGACGAGATATGAAACGCGTCTCCGACCGCTGACACCGCAGCGACGCCGGGCAGCGCGCCCACGCTTGCCTTCCAGTCGTCGGGCGTACTCTCGAAGAGCACCTCGAGCATGTTCTCTCCGGGCACGGCGGCCTTCAGGTGAATCGGCGTGTCGAGCGCCATGAGCTGACCGTGATCGACGATCGCGATGCGGTCGCAGAGATGGTCGGCTTCTTCCATCATGTGCGTGGTGAGCAGCAGCGTGAGATCGCGCTCGGATTTGATCTTCTCGAGCATCTCCCAAACATTCCGGCGCGCAACGGGATCGAGCCCGGTGGTGGGTTCGTCAAGGAAGAAAATGCGCGGCTCGTGCACGAGGCCACGCGCGATTTCCAGCCTTCGTCTCATCCCGCCGGAAAGCGTGCTCACCTGCTTGTCGGCCCAATCGGTGAGATCCACCGCATGGAGCAGCTCTTTGATGAGCTTCTCGCGCTTCTCTTTCGGCACACTATACAACTTCGCGAAAATCAGAAGGTTCTCGCGGCAGCTGAGCTCAAGGTCGCTCGTCATCGCCTGCGGAATGACGCCGATCGAGTGGCGCACCGCATCGGCGTCCTGCACGATGTCCGCGCCGTCGACGAGCGCGGTTCCCTCGGTGGGGAGCATCAGCGTCGTCATCAGGCGGATGAGCGTGGATTTTCCCGCGCCGTTGGGCCCGAGCAAGCCGAGTGTTTCGCCGCGGCCCACAGTGAACGAGATCTTGTTCACCGCGGTGAAATCGCCAAAGCGCTTGGTGATCGCGCGAACGTCGATCGCAATCGGGTTGTCGTGTGCCGGACTCACTTCGACGTCACGCTCTTGGGCAGCACCACGTACGCCGTCATGCCGACGGCGAGGCGGCGCTCTTTGTTGTCGAGGCGCAAACGAATTTCAAATGTCTTGATGTCACGCTTGGTTCTGCTGACATCGCGCTGCGTGGCGAACCCGGCGTCGGCTCCGCGATAAAACACGGCGCCCATCCGCTCGTCGCCTGAGGGCAAGCGCACCAAGAGCGAGTCGCCGAGCTTGATTCGTTCGATATAGCTCTCCTCGACGTCGGCGCGTACCCAGAGATCGTCGGGGTTGATCAGCGTGACGATCGGCTGTCCGGGATTCACGATTTCGCCAGCGCGCGCGGCGGCGACATCGACGATTCCGGCGATCGGCGCTCGAATTTCGCTGTACCCCAGGCGCACGTCGGCCTTCGCCGTCTGCGCACCGGCGGCGGCCTTTCCGCGCTGCGCCGCGCGAACTCCTCCGCGGCGAACCGCGATCTGCTCCGCGGCGGATTTCGCCAGCGCCAGCGCGGCGCGTGCGGATTCACCCTGTCGATTCGTCGCGTCCACGCGCGCCGCGGCCACGTCGCTGTTCGTCTTTGCCTGATCGGCGTCTTGCGCCGAAATGGCGCCGGCCTTGAGCATCGCCTGAGCGCGGCCGAACGAAAGCTTCGCGATGTTCAGATTCGCCATGGCCTCCGTCTGTTGCGCGACGGTTGCCGCGAGATTCGCATCGGCCTGGCGGATCTGATCTGCCGTCTGCTGTTCCTGATACCGCAGGGCGGCCTCGCTCACTTCGACTTGATCGCCGAGTCCCTGTTCGCTCTGCGCGGCGAATGCGCGATCGGCACGAAGCTCGTCGGGTGCGAGCACCGCGAGCAGCTGGTTCGCCTCGATTTTGTCGCCCTCTTTCACGAGGAGCCGGCTGAGTTTCGCGCTCACCTGCGGACTCACGATCACGTCGTTGGTCGTGACGATGCCGGTGAGCACGAGCGGGCCAGGCCTCGTAAAGATCACAACGGCGATAATCCCGATGACCACAATCGCGCCAAAAATTCCGGCGCGCGTTCTCGATGCCATAGGTGTGACTCCGGATTGTCGGACGGTGCAGCACACAACTTAGCCTGTTTTCGCTGGCTGTACGAGGAACCATGCTTTAACTTCGGGAATGATTTCCGTCAGAGAACTCACCAAGAACTACGGCTCGTTCACCGCCGTGGACTCCATTTCGTTCGACGTTGGGCCCGGTGAAGTGCTCGGGCTCGTCGGGCCGAACGGCGCGGGAAAAACCACCACGCTCCGCTGCCTCGCCGGCATCATGGCGCCATCGCGCGGCGCGGTCAGTATCGCGGGCAACGACATTCAGTCAAAGCCGGTGCCTGCCAAGCGCGAGCTCGCGTTCATTCCCGACGAACCGCACCTCTTTGACTATCTCACCGTACAGGAACATCTGCGATTTATCGCGCGGCTCTACGGTGTGGCCGACGCCGAAGCGCAGATTCCGGTGCTGCTCGCCGAGCTCGAGCTGACCGAGAAACTCACCACGCTCCCGGCCGAGCTCTCGCGCGGCATGAAACAAAAGCTCGCGATCGCGTGCGGACTGCTGCACAACCCGACCGCGCTGATCCTCGACGAGCCGCTCACGGGGCTCGACCCTGCGGGCATCCGGAAAATGCGCGGAACGATTGCCGCCCGCGCACAAGCGGGGGTCGCCGTGGTGCTGAGTTCGCACCTGCTGCATCTGGTGGAAGAACTGTGCACGAAGCTGTTCATCGTGCGGCGCGGCGCATGCGTGGCGTACGGCACGCTCGAGGAAATCGTGGCAAAGCGGCCCGACCTCGCGGGGCGATCGCTCGAGGACGTCTTTCTCACGCTCACCTCGGACGGCGATTCCGCGCCGCCAGCCGCGCAGGCGTGACCGCGGCCTTCGTCTATCTGATTTTCAACACCACGCGGAATCGCGTGATGTCGCAGGTGCGCAGGCTGAAGCAGCCACGCTACGCGATCGGCCTGGTGCTGGGCCTCCTCTATTTCTACTCGCTCTTTTTCCGGCGCCGGGCGTTCGGCGGCGTCGGCAGAAGTCCGTTCCTCGGCGACACGGTGGAAACGCTGGCGCCGATTTTTGTTTTGCTGCTCGCCGCCGGAATATGGATTTTCGGCGGCGATCGCTCGGCGCTCGCGTTCTCGGAGGCCGAAGTCGCCATGCTCTTCACGGCGCCCGTGCCGCGCCGCGGACTGATCATCTACAAGCTCGTGCGCACGCAGCTGCTGCTTGCGCTGAACGCGCTGATCTGGGTGTTCCTGCTCGGCAGGGGGAACTCGTCGATTCCATCCGCACTCACGGCGATCGGAATTTGGTCCGTCTTCACGACGTTCAGTCTGCATCGCATGGGCATCGCGTTGCAGCGCGCCAAGCACGTCGAAACTCGGGCGGCAGGCAAGCGGCAGAACTGGATTCCGTTTCTGATCATCGCGGTCATTGGAGTTGCGGTCGGGCTTTCGAGCGCGAGCGAAAGTGCGCGTCTCAGGAATACTCCCGATCCGTTCGCCTTCATGAAGACGTTCATCGCGATTCTCCACGAGCCGTTCGCGCGCAATGTGCTGCTGCCGTTCCGGCTCGTCGTCGGGCCGATGTTCGCGCATTCGATTTCGGACTGGGCTCGCGCGATGCTCCCGGCGCTCGGCATCGTCGCGATGCACATCGTATGGGTGCTCCGCACCGATACGGCGTTCGAGGAAGCTGCCGCGCTCGCGTCGACCGAACAGGCGAAGCGCATCGCAAACATGCGCTCACGCCGCAGCGGAGTGACAGTACCCTCGGGCAAGAAAGCATTTGGCACGATCAGTCTTGCATCGACCGGAAACCCGGCGATCGCGATCGTGTGGAAGAACATCATCGCGCTGAAGCGAACGTTTCAATCGGGAATGCTGCTGCGGCTCTCGTTGCTCATGGTGCTCGCGACTGCGGGAATCGGCTGGAAGTCGCACGATATTCCCCGCACAGTCGCCGTGATGGCGCTTTCGATGATGCTCGTGGTGACGATCGTCGCCGTGCCCGGTTTCCGGACCGATTTGCGCAGTGACATGCTCCACCTTCCGTTCCTGAAGTCGCTCCCGTTGCGTGGCTCTGACCTCGTGCTCGCCGAAGTCATATCGGGGGTGATCCCATTGTTCGTGCTGCAATTTGCGCTGCTCGTCATCGCCTACATCGCGACGTTCACCGCTGGGCCGATGGCAGTTTCAGCGGCTGCTCGTACTTCAATATTGCTGGCCGCTCCGATTCCGCTTCTCGCGGTCGACTTTGCGTTCTTCACGATTGCGAATGGAACTGCCGTGCTCTTTCCCGCGTGGCTGCGTCTCGGAACCGGCGGCCCCGGCGGTGTCGAAATGATGGGTCAGGGAATGCTCGCGATGATCGGTTCGCTGGTTGCGCTGCTCTTGCTGACGCTCTTTCCCGGGCTGGTGGCCGCCGGTGCCTATTTCGCACTGCGCGCAAACACGCCCGCCGCGCTGATGACTTCCAGCGCGGCGGGCGGACTCATGCTTGCCATCGAGTGCTATTTCGTGATTCTGATGCTCGGCGAATCGTTCAACAGCGCGGAGCCGCAGCAGGTTACGTAGATCAGGGCAGCAACTCCTGTCGCGGACCTCCCGGGTTGCCGCGATGGCAGGTGATGCAGGTAATCTTCGGCGTCGATCCCGGCGCTGCGCCCGGACGAAGCGGAATCTTCGTGAGCTGCTCGTTGTTGATCCCTTCGACGATGCCCGCCATGATGCGCGCGGTTTTTTTGCGGCCGACGCTGTCGCTCGCCCACTGATTGGCGACGTGGCAGTCGGTGCAGTTGCGGCCGAGCGCGCGGCCCCATGTTGAATCCATAAGAACGACGAAGCGTCCCGCGGGCATGTCCTTCAGGACCTGCACGTTCTTGAAGACGGTGCCGGCGGGTTCATTCTCGCGGCCGGCGATGTCCTTCAACACCTGCGTGCGCATCGCGGCGCGAAGCGTTCCGATCGAATCGCGCCGCGCGGCGCGCTGCTCGGGCGTCATCGGCGGGCCACCGCGCCCACCGCCCGGCGGGCCGCCGGCGCCTGGAGCGGGCGCTCCGCCACGACCTGTTCCCGCTGCACCAGTCGCAGCCGGCGCTGGAGCCGAAGAAGGAGTTGCGGCAGTTGCCGTCGGCCCGGCACCCGGCGCAGGCGTAGTAGTGGTCTTCGTCGAAGACTGCGTGCAGGACACCGCGACGACGAGCAGCGCGGGAACTACGAGACGTAACTGGGAACGCATGTTCGAATCCTCGTCAGCGGGGGCACTTCTGGACGATCTGCTCTTCTATTCTGCCCCCGCCACCACGCTATTTCAAGTCGCGCCCAATGAAAGCCTCGATCGCCGCCTTGGCGTTGCGCGCCGAGTAGCGTGCGTTCACAAGAAGACTGCGCTGGAGATCGAGCGCAGTTTGCGAGGTCAGCAGGTCGACGAGCGAGTTCTGCCCCACCGCGTACCGGGCCTGCGTGACAGCAAGATCTTCGCTGCCCGCGGCGATCTGCAACTGCTGCAGTTCGATGGTCTGCGACGCCAGCCGGAATTGATCAATCAGCTGCGCGAGCTGCGAGTGCGCGAGAAGTCGCGCATCGCGCAACGCGATTTCTGCGTTGTCCTCCGCGACGGTCGCCTGCATCGCCTGGAGTTCGCGTGAGAACCCATTGAAAATGTTGTAGTTGACCTGAAAACCGTAGCTCGTGTTTTTCGACTGAGCCGGGCCGCCGCCCCAGTTGAACGTCGGCGACGAATTTCCCGTCTGGTACGTGTAGCTCGCTCCAACCTGCGGGACAAACTGCGCCGTCACTGTTGCGCGGTGATTTTGCTTCGCCGCGTCGTAAACAGCGAGTGCCTGACGCACACCGGGCCCATCTTCCGCCATACGAAAGAGCGCTGCATCGTCGACGTCAATACGAGGCACGTCAGACGTGTCCGCGATGATCGCGGTAACGGGCGAGTTCGATGCGACCAAGCGAGTGAGCGCGGCGTTGGCATCGCGCAACTGAGCGCGCGCGTTGAGAATCGCCAGACGCGCCGTGCCGATCGAGACCGCTGACTTGAGTGAGTCGCTGCGGGGCAACGCGCCGATTTTCACCTTCGACGACGAGATATTATGCGTCACCTCCGCCGCCTGCATTGCGCTTGCCCCCGCCGCCTCGAGTTCGCGCGCGAGCAACACTTGATAGTACTGCTGCTTCACCGTCGTTGCGACGCTGTAGTTCTGGGCAGTCTCAATTTCCTCATTCGCCCGCTGCGTTGCCTGCGACGCGCGATACGAGAAATACCGCTGGCCTCCGTCAAAGAGCAGAATGCGCCCCTGATAAAATTTGCCGTAGTTCCAGGGATTGCCCTGATACGGCACAAACTGACCTTGGAAGAATGACGCGCCTGATGTATTGCCCGCGTTCATTCCCACGCTGAGGTTCGGGAGGAATTGGCCGAGCGCATTCATCTCTTGCAGCTTGCCGACGCGCAGCTGGTTTCGCGCAGATGCTGAGAGCGGCGAGTTCATCCTCGCTGCATGGACCGCCTCAGCCAATGAAATCGGTCGCGCGCCGCCATCCGCCTGCGCCGCCTGCTGCGCAGCCACCAAAGACGGCGCGAAAGCGAGAGCGAAAGCCACGGCGCGAATTCGAAACGTTCTCATACTGCTTCTCCTGTCGTGATGCGATGGATGTCCGCCATGCTGAATGGCAACTTGTATGCCGCACATGATTCCACTCAAGTCTTTATATGACAACTGATTACTGGTGCTCAGAAGCCGCCCCTTTCTCTTGGACCGTCCGGTTTCGGGAATCGTGGGACCAAAAACGAACAAGACCTCAATCGCAGACAAACCCTTCACTCGCTCGGTCACTCGCGGCGACACGCCGACACGCATAGGTTGACCCTTCGCCCAACGCATCCGCAAAACCGATCGATCCGCCAAGGAGTCCCCCACGTGAAAAGTCTTCACTCCGCCCTCGTTGGTGCCCTCGTTTTCGCTGCAGCCAGCGCCATACGTCTGCCGGCGCAGCAGCCCGTGCCTGAGATCCGTTTCGACGCCTCCATCGATTTTCTCAAGCTCCCACCGAATGTGTATCTCGGTGAAGTCGCCGGAGTCGCGGTGAACTCAAAAGGCCACGTCTTCGTATACACGCGCTCCGGTGAGCGCTCGACCGTGCATGGCGCGACCGCTGCACAGCTATACGAGTTTGGACCCGACGGAGTTTTCATCCGCGAAATCGGGAAGGATCTGTACGGATTCGCCTTCGCGCACACGGTGCGCATCGACGTGCAAGACAACATCTGGGCGACCGACGAAGGCACGAACATGATTATCAAGTTCAATCCAGCCGGCCGCGTCACGATGGTGCTCGGCCGCAAGGAAGAAGCAGCCGAGCCCGCCGCGCCGCGCCCGGCCGGCGCGCCGCCGCTGGCGCCAGGCTGGGGATCGTTCAACCGCCCCACGGACGTCGCATGGGATCTGGCCGGGAATGTTTTCATCAGCGATGGATACGGAAACTCGCGCGTGGTGAAAGTCGACAAGAATGGAAAGTGGGTGAAGACGTGGGGCGAGCGCGGCTCTGCACAGGGCCAGCTCAACACCCCACATTCGATTGCGAACGATGCGAAGGGCAACATCTACGTCGCCGATCGCGGCAACCGTCGCATCCAGGTATTTGACAACGACGGAGGGTTCGTTCGTCAGTTCACGATCGACGTTCCGTTCGCGAAAGAGCCGAATATCATGCTCGGCGCGATGCCGGTCGCTGGGAGCCCGCTGGGCGGCGGCGCGACGATGGCATCAGGCTCGCCGTGGGCAATCTGCATCAATCCGGGAGCGAACCAGTATCTGTTTGTGTCAGATGCAGTCCCCGGACGCGTCTACAAAGTGACACTAGAGGGGAAAGTGGTTGGGGTTCTCGGAGAGGCTGGCAAGGAACTCAAGCAATTCGGCTGGATTCACGAGATCGCCTGCCCCACGGAGCATACGATCTATGTGGCGGAGCTCCTCAACTGGCGTTTGCAGAAGCTGACCCTGCATCCATAGCAGTAATCGGTCGCCAGCAAGCGACTTCCGGCACGAGTGCGTAAGGATAGTTCACGCAGAAGTGCCGGGTTCGCGCCTTTTTTCGGTGTTCGATTTGCAAGGCGCTTCGTCTTTCATTCTTGAGTTTATTTCCTCGATGACTCGTTCGTTCTGCTCCTGGCGCGCTGCGAGCGCTGCCGCGTCATTCGGAGTCCTTCTCGCGGCTGGCGCTTGCTCGAAAGCACCGGTCCGTCAGGGGCGGCCCGCGGTTGCCGTCACGGTAATTCCAGTGAAACGCGCCTCCGTTCCGTATGATGTGGCCGCCAACGGAATCGTGACGCCGATGCAAACCGCGACGGTGACGCCGCAGGTGGACGGACTCGTCATGGAGGTCAACTTCCAGGAGGGGCAGGAAGTCTCGAGGGGAATGATTCTGTTCCATCTCGATTCGCGTCCGTACCAGGCGACGTTCAACCAGGTCACCGCCGCGCTCGCGCGGGACAAGGCAACAGCGACCTATGCACAGCAGCAGGTCGACCGCTACGACGCGCTGTTGAAAGAGAAGATCGTTACGCGTGAGCAGGTCGATCAGATGCGCGCAACCGCGCAATCGACGGCGGCGACGGTACAGGCGGACCAGGCCAACCTCGACAACGCAAAATTCAACCTCGACAACTGCATCGTGCGCGCGCCGATCTCGGGCCGCACGGGCGGACTGCTTGTGCGCGCGGGAAATCTGGTGCGCTCGAACGTCACGTCGCTGGTGGTCATCAATCAAGTGCATCCGATTCTCGTGCGCTTCGCGGTGCCTGGCACCCTGTTGCCTCTCATTCTCCAGTACGGAGAAAAAAGCGGCAGACCCGTCGCGCTGCAGGTGACGGCGCTTCCCGCGACGGCATCGGGTACGGTTGCTCCCGCAGACACCGCGACGCCGATGGACGCGACGAGCGGCGGCGGGAAGAAGCAGGCGGTCGCGCTCGCGCCGAACACCGGAAATTCTGATTCTCAGGGAGGACTGTCGTTCGTCGACAATGCCGTCGACACGACGACCGCGACGGTGTTGCTGAAGGCGAGTTTCGCGAACAAGGGCGGTACGCTCTGGGCGGGACAGTTCGTCGCGACGACGCTCCGGCTTTTCACCGAAGAGAATGTGCTCGTGCTGCCAACGCAGGCCGTGGTGCCGGGCCAGCAGGGCACTTATGTGTACGTGATCGATTCGTCGAACACGGCGCAGCAGCGGCCGGTGACCGTCGAGCGCGCGGCGGGCGGAATTTCCGTGATCTCCAGCGGGGTGGCGGAGGGTGAGCGCGTCGTGACAGACGGACAGTCGCGCGTCACTCCGGGTGCGCAGGTGACGATCGGCACGCGAGACGGCACGTCGTCCACGGGCGGCCCGGGTGGCCCTGGCGGACGCGGCGGCCGCGGCGGGCGCGGGGGTGGACGTGGACGCGGCGGGCGCGGCGGGCAAAAAGCCGACTCCGCCGCCGCGAAGTCCCCGAGTTAACGCGCTGCGGACGGCGCGCAACGAGCCGAGCGGGCGATGAGCCTCACTGCACTGTTCATCAAACGACCCGTCATGACGATCCTGATCATGATCGGGATCGTCGTGTTCGGCATTGTCTCGTATCGCAGTCTGCCGGTGAGCGATCTGCCGACGGTGGACTCTCCGTCAATCAACGTGAGCGCGAATCTTCCGGGCGCGAGCCCGGAAACAATGGCTGCGACCGTCGCGACGCCGCTCGAGAAGGCATTCTCCGCAGTCGCCGGCATCGACGAGATCACATCGAACAGCAGTCTCGGCGGCACGAACATCAACTTGACGTTCTCGCCCGACCGCGACATTGAATCCGCCGCGCAGGACGTGAACGCGGCCATCTCCAAGACGCTGCCGCTGCTGCCGCCGCAGATTCTGCCGCCCTCGTATCGCAAGCAGAATCCGGCGATGGGGCCGATCCTCAATATCGCGCTCACGTCGAACGTGCTGCCGCTCACCGACCTCGACGAGTTCGCCCAAACGAGCATCGCGCAGCGGCTCTCGATGGTCGAGGGCGTGGCGCAGGTGAATGTGTTCGGTTCCATGAAGTACGCGGTGCGCGTGCAGGTCGACCCCGCGCGTCTCGCGAGCCTGGGCATCGGTATTTCGCAGGTGGCCGCGCAGATTCGCGCGAACAATGTGCTGCTGCCGACGGGCGTGCTTTACGGCCGCGACCGCACACTCACGGTGACGGCCACGGGACAGCTGTCGAACGCGACCGAGTTCCGAAAGCTGATCATCGCCTACAAGAACGGCGCGCCCGTCCGCCTCGGCGACGTGGCGAACGTGCTCGATGACATCCAGAACAACAAGAACGTGTCGTGGTACGACGCGAATGGCGTGGCGGAACGAACGGTGAACCTGTTCATCACGCGCCAGCCCGGCACGAACACCATGGACGTGGCGAACCGCGTCAAGACCGTGCTCGCGGAAATCGAAAAGGGGCTTCCCGCGTCGCTACAAGTGCACCTGCAGTTCGACCGCTCCGTGTCGATTCAACGCGCGGTGCAGGACGTGAAGAACTCGCTCGTGGTCGCGCTGGTGCTCGTGATCGCCGTGATCTTCCTTTTTTTGCGCAGCGCCGTCGCAACGATGATCCCGAGCCTCACGCTGCCGATGTCGATCATCGGCACGTTCTCGGCGATGTACGTGCTGCACTTCAGCATCGACAACCTGTCGCTGATGGCGCTGACGCTCGCCGTCGGATTCGTGGTGGACGACGCGATCGTGATGCTCGAGAACATCGTGCGCCACATCGAGATGGGAAAAACGCCGATGCAGGCGGCGTTCGAGGGCGCGCAGGAAGTCGGCTTCACGATTTTCTCGATGACGCTCTCGCTCGCGACCGTCTTCATTCCGCTCGCGTTCATGGGCGGAACCATCGGCCGGCTGTTCAAGGAATTCGCGATCACGATCATGGTGGCCATCGCGATGTCCGGCTTCGTGTCACTCACGCTCACGCCGATGCTGTGCAGTCGTTTGCTCAAATCGCACAAGGGCGAGACGCACGGGCGGCTGTACAACTTTACCGAAGGAATTTTCTCCGCCACGCTCCGCGCATATGAGAACAGCCTGGCGTGGGTGATGCAGCGCCGTCCGCTGATGGTCGCATTTTCGGTGCTCATCCTGGCGCTGACTGCGGCGCTCTGGCAAGTGATTCCCAAGGGACTGTTTCCGCCGGACGACACCGGGTCGTTGAGCGGAACGACCGAGGCGGCGCAGGGCACGTCGTTCGCCGAGATGGTGAGGCTGCAGAAGATCGCGATGGCGCGGCTCGAGAAGGACACGAACATCGTCTCCTTCACCTCGAGCGCGGGCGGCGGCGGCGGCTCGACGAACCAAGGAATGCTGAACGTCACGCTGAAGCCCCAGGGGAAGCGTCCGACCGCCGACGCGATGGTGCAGGAGCTGTCGCGGCGCATGTCCGGAATTCCGGGGCTGTCGGTATTCTTCTCGAACCCGCCGGCCATTCGCATCGGGGGACGGTCATCGAAGACGCAGTACCAGTACGTGCTCCGCGGAAGCGACATCACCATGCTCTACTCGGAGGCCGGCCGTCTGCTGAACGTGCTGCAAGGCGAGCCGATGCTGAGCGGCGTGACGTCCGACCTGCTGAACCGCAGTCCGATTCTGATGGTGCACATCGACCGCCAGCGGGCGCTCGCGCTCGGCGTGTCGCCGTCATCGGTCGAAAACGCGCTCGCAAACGCGTACAACCAGCAACAGATCTCGACCATCTATACGCCGACCAACGAATACTGGGTCGTGATGGAAACAGTGCCGAGCGCGCAGCTCGATGCATCGGCGCTGAACAGCTTTTTTGTGCAGGGCAACGGCCGGGCGATTCCGCTCAGCGACGTGGCGACGTTCGAGCATAAGACTGGTCCGCTGAGCATCGCGCACTCCGGCCAGATGGCGTCGGTGACGATCTCGTTCAACCTCGCGCCTGATGTGTCGCTGGGCGCGGCAACGGATCAGGTGAACAAACTCGCGGTGCGCACGCTGCCCGCCAGTGTGACGGGTGCGTTTGCCGGCACGGCGCAGGCGTTTCAGCAGTCTCAGCAGGGCCTCGGAATTCTGCTGCTGATCACCGTGTTCATCATCTATATCATTCTCGGAATTCTCTATGAGAGCTTCATTCACCCGATCACGCTGCTGACGGGACTTCCGTTCGCGGCGTTCGGCGCGCTCGCGACACTGTATCTCACCAAAATCGAGCTTGGTGTGTACGGATACGTCGGCATCATCATGCTGATCGGCATCGTGAAAAAGAATGCCATCATGATGATCGATTTCGCGATCGCCACGGAACGCGCGGGACAGACGACTCCGGCGGCCGCGATCATGCACGCCGCGAGCGTCCGGTTTCGGCCGATCATGATGACGACGGTTTCGGCAATCGCGGGCACACTGCCGATTGCCATCGGCGTCGGAGCGAGCGCCGCCTCACGCCGGCCGCTCGGCATCGCCGTCGTCGGCGGGCTCGTCTTTTCGCAGATCGTCACGCTGTACGTCACGCCGGTGTTCTACACGTACATGGACGAGCTGCAGTCGTGGTTCGGGAGGCTGTCCGCGCGCGTCATCGAAGGACAGCCGATCACCGGCGCCGCGCACGCCTCCGTCAGCGCTTCAACGGCCGCAGGCAATTAGGCAGGCATGAATCTCACGACTCTCTTCATCAAGCGGCCCGTCATGACGACGCTCGTCATGATCGCGATTCTCGTGTTCGGCATCGTCGCCTACCAGCAGCTGCCGGTGAGCGACCTGCCGAACGTGGATTTTCCGACTCTCACCGTGACCGCGAATCTGCCGGGAACGGCTCCGCAGACCATGGCCGCGACCGTCGCGACGCCGCTGGAAAAATCATTCTCTACCATTGCCGGCATCGACAACATGACGTCGACGTCGAGCCTCGGGCAGACGCAGGTCGTCGTGCAGTTCGCGCTTGACCGGAACATCGACGCCGCCGCGCAGGACGTGCAGGCGGCGATCGCGCAGACACTCCGCCAGCTCCCGCAGGGGATCATTCCGCCGTCGTACCAGAAAACGAATCCGGCCGATGCGCCGATTCTGACGCTCGCACTCACATCGAAGCAGGTGACGCTCTCGCAGCTCGACGAATACGGCGAGACCACGATCGCGCAACGCCTCTCGATGGTCGGTGGCGTGGCGCAGGTGCTCGTCTATGGGTCGCAGAAATACGCCGTGCGCCTGCAGATGGATCCGTCGCAGCTCGCGTCGCGCGGGATCGCGCTCGAAGATGTGATGGCGGCGGTGACGAGCCAGAACGTCAACCAGCCGACGGGAGTGCTGTGGGGGCCGAAAACCGCACTGACGATCCAGGCGAGCGGACAGCTCGATAATGCCGGCGCGTTCAAGGACGTCATCGTCGCATACCGCAACGGCGCGCCCGTGCATCTCAACGAACTCGGCCGTATCACCGATGATGTGCAGAACAACAAGACGGCGAGCTGGTACAACGGCGAACCCGCCATCGTGCTCGCGATTCTGCGCCAGCCCGGCACCAACACCGTCGAAGTCGCGAATCAGGTGAAGGCGGCGCTCGCCAAGCTGCAGACGGAGATTCCGGCGACGGTGAAGGTCAGCATGCTCTACGACCGCTCGGCAACCATCCAGGCGTCCGTGCACGACGTGACGTTCACGCTGGAGCTGACGCTCGCGCTCGTGGTGATGGTGATTTTCCTGTTCCTCAGAAATTTTTCCGCGACGGTGATTCCGAGTCTCGCGCTGCCGATGTCGATCATCGGCACGTTCTCCGTGATGTACCTGCTGCACTACAGTCTCGACAATCTCTCGCTGATGGCGCTGACGCTCGCCGTGGGCTTCGTGGTCGACGACGCGATCGTGATGCTCGAGAACATCGTGCGCCACCTCGAGATGGGCAAAACCAAGATGCAAGCCGCGGTCGATGGCGCGGGCGAAGTGGGTTTCACGATTCTGTCGATGACGTTCTCGCTCGCGGCCGTGTTCATTCCGTTCTTGTTTATGGGCGGCATTATCGGCAAGCTGTTTCACGAGTTCGCGGTGACGATCGGCGTGGCGATTCTCGTGTCGGGTGTGGTTTCGCTCACGCTCACGCCGATGCTCTCGAGCCGCTTTCTGCGCTCCGGCCACAACGACACGCACGGCAAGCTCTATCAAATGTCGGAGCGGTTTTTCGATGCGTGGCTGCGGCTGTACGAACGGACGCTCGCCGTCGTGATGCGCCATCGTCCGTCGGCGCTCGTGTTTTCCGCCGCAATTCTGATCGCGACCGGCTGGCTGTTCTGGTCGACGCCCAAAGGACTTTTTCCGACGGACGACACGGGCCAGCTGCTCGTGACCACCGAGGCGGCCGAGGGCGTGTCGTTCGACGCGCTCGTGCTGCGTCAGGCGGAGGTCGCCGCCGAGATTGCAAAGGATCCCGACGTGCACGCGGTGACATCGTCCGTTGGTACGACAGCAGCGGCGAACCAGGGCCAGATGACGATCGATCTCAAGCCGATCGACGAGCGCTCGAGGAGCGCCGAGGTGATTGGGCGCGACGTCATGGCCGCGACGGCCAGCGTGAAGGACATCACGACGTATGTGCAGAATCCGCCGGCGATTTCCATCGGCGGACTCGCGACCAAGAGCCTGTACCAGTTCACGCTGCAGAGCGGCGACATTGTCGCGCTCAACAGCGCGGCGACACAGCTGCAGGCGCGGCTGCGCGCCTCGCCGTTGCTCGCGGATGTCACGAGCGATCTGCTCATCGAGAACCCGCAGGTCACGGTCGATATCAATCGCGAGGCGGCCGGGCAGCTCGGCGTCTCGGCGAGTGAAATCGAGAACACATTGTACGACGCGTTCGGTCAGCGTCAGGTCTCGACGATTTACACCGCGACGAACGAGTACTGGGTCGTGATGGAAGTGTTGCCGCAGTTTCAGACCGACGTCAGCGCGCTGGGCACGCTGTACGTGCGCTCGGCACGCGGTCCCGTGGTGCCGCTCAGCTCGGTTGCGCGGTTCAACTACACAGTCGGGCCGGTCACGGTCAATCACTCCGGGCAGATTCCCGCCGTAAACATTTCGTTCAACCTCGCGCCCGGCGTCTCGCTCGGCACCGCGGTGGACGCGGTGAACAAGGAGGCTGCGGCGGTGCTTCCGCCGACGATCGCGTCGAGTTTCTCGGGGATTGCGCAGGCCTTTATGAGCACCCAGAAGGGATTGCTCGTGCTGCTGATTCTCGCCGTGTTCGTGATCTATGTGATTCTCGGAGTCCTCTACGAAAGCTTCATCCATCCCATCACGATTCTCACCGGCCTGCCGTTTGCCGCGTTCGGCGCACTCGTGACGCTGATCCTCGCGGGGATGGACCTCGACATGTATGGGTTCGTGGGGATCATCATGCTCATCGGCATCGTCGAGAAGAACGCGATCATGATGATCGACTTCGCCATCGAGAGGCAGAAGACGCATCCGGACAAGACCGCGTCGGAGGTAATTCTCGAAGCCGCGAGCGTGCGTTTTCGCCCGATCATGATGACGACGATGGCCGCGCTGATGGGCGCGATTCCGATCGCGGTGGGCTGGGGCGCAGGCGCGGCGACGCGCCGCCCGCTGGGTGTGGCGGTGGTGGGCGGGCTCGCGTTTTCGCAGCTCGTGACGCTATACGTGACGCCGGTGTTCTTCACCTACTTCGAGGAATTGCAGGAGCGTTTTCAGCGTGGCGAAGCGAAAGTGGGACATCCCGTCCCACTTTCGCACAGCCCCGCCGGAGCGACCGCGCAAAACGGCTGATCCTGCCGTGACTTAGCGGCGCGCCGCTCCAAGCAACCCACGGCACGTTTGATGCTGTCTCCCTAGTGCTTGCCGCAACGATTCAATCGTCGCCCGAGGAGATCCCGTGGACACCTGGCTGAAGGATTTCGCATTCGGCATTCGCACGCTGCGCAAGAATCCAGCGTTTGCGATCACTGCCCTGATCACGCTCGCGCTCGGCATCGGCGCGACTACGGCGATTTTCAGCGTGGTGAACGCGGTGCTGCTCAAGCCGCTGCCGTACGCGAACGCCGACCGACTCGTGATCGTGACGTCGGACATGCGCAACCGGAAGGTTTTCGATTTCCAGATCACGCCTCCCGATTTGAAGGACATCCGCGATCAGGTCACGGCGCTCGACGGCGCGGCGGGAGTGATCACCTTCCCCGCTCCGCTCACCGGCGATCAATCGGAGCCCGTGCAGGTGAAAAGCGGCATCGCGACCACGAATCTGATGTCGCTGCTCGGCGTGAGGATGGCGGCGGGTCGCGACTTCAACGACGACGACGCGACGCCTCCGCCGCCGCAGCCGGCACTGGCGCCGGGTGCGAATTTTCCGCTCGTCGCGCCGCCTCCGCTCACGATCAGCGCGATCATCAGCTACCAGTTTTGGCAGCGCCGGTACGGCGGAGACAAAAGCGTCATCGGGAAAATGGTGAACTCGGGCAACAATCATCTGCAAATCGTCGGCGTCGCCGGGCCGGAGTTCGAGCTGCTCTTTCCGGCGCGCACGAACGTGACCCGCGTGCCCGATGTGATTCAGGCATCGCGCATTGACCTCGCCACCGGGTCGCGAATCAATCCGTTTTTCCGGGTGATCGCCCGGCTCAAGCCGGCACAAAAGCTCGCGGCCGTGCAGGGCCAGCTCGACGCGCTCGGCGCTGACCTTCGCGAGAAATTTCCGATCAAGAAATCTGCGGGAGTGTATTTCCGCGCGGAGCCGATGCAGGAGAACCTCGTTGCCGACGTACGGCCGATCGTTCTCGCGCTGATGGGCGCCGTGTTTTTCGTTTTGCTGATCGCGTGCGCGAACGTCGCGAACCTCATTCTCGTTCGGACGTCGCGGCGTGAGCGCGAACTCGCGGTGCGCGCGGCGCTGGGCGGCAGCCGCGCGCGGCTCGTGCGGCAGATGCTCGCGGAGGCGCTGGTGCTTTCCGTTGGCGGCGCGCTGCTTGGCCTCGTGCTTGCGGACGCCGGCGTCGGACTCCTGCTGCGAATCGGACCTGCGAACCTGCCGCGCGTCGCGGATGTGCGGCTCGACTCGACCGTCATGGTGTTCACGGTGCTCGCGGGACTCGCGGCCGCGGCAATATTCGGAATCGTGCCCGCGCTTCGCGCCTCGCGGCCCGATTTGATCGGCGTGCTGCGGCAGAGCGGCCGTATGTCGGAGCTCGGCGCAGGCCGCATGCTGCGCAACAGCGTCGTGATGGCGGAGGTCGCGCTCGCGTTCGTGCTGCTCATTGGAAGCGGGCTGATGTTCAGAAGTTTCGTCACGCTCGCGAACACGAATCCCGGATACGATCCAGCGGGGCTTGAGACGTTCACGGTGGGAGTCAACAAACGCACGCCGGAAGAGCGCCAAGCGTGGGTGAATCTGGCGCACGAAAAACTCGCGGCGATTCCGGGAGTGACCGGCGTGACGTTCATGTTTCCTCTGCTGCTCGACGGTGTCGACGGCTCCGTGCGCTACGGCACGGAGAGCGCCGTCACCGATCCGGCGACGTTCAAGCAGGCCGATCTGCATATCGTGACGCCGGGTTCGTTCGACGTCATGCGCACGCGGATTCTCGCGGGGCGTGATTTCACGGAGCCCGAGAACGTTCCGCTGTCGCATGCCATTATCGTCGACAGTCTTCTCGCGGCGAAAATTTTTCCGGGCGAAAGTGCCGTGGGCAAACGGCTCTTCATGCGCTCGCGAGGCAACGACCCCGAGTGGATGGATATCGTCGGCGTGGTGCAGCACCAGCGCCATAGCGGGCTCGCCACAGACGGGCGCGAAGCCGTGTACATGACGGACGGCGAGTTCGGCTTTGGTGGCGGATCGACCTTCGTGATGCGCACCAACGGTGATCCCGCATCACTGGCATCCGCTGCGCGCGCGGCGATCGCGGCGGTTGATCCGCTTGCTCCGGTCGCGGATATGAAACCGATGAGTGATTACGTGGACAACGCGCGCGCACCCACGCGGTTCGCGCTGATTTTGATCGGAATTTTTGCTGGTGTTGCCGTCACCCTCTCGGGAATCGGTCTCTATGGCGTTCTCTCGACTGTGGTGCGGCAGCGCACCGCCGAAATCGGCGTGCGAATGGCGCTGGGCTCGTCCAAGCAGGACATCTTCCGGATCGTGATCGGCCAGGGAATGCGTCTGAGTTTCTCTGGCATCGCGCTCGGCGTCGTGTCGGCGCTGGCGCTCACGCGGGCCATGCGTGCGATGCTGATCGGTGTGGCGCCAACCGATCCCGCCACCTTCGTCGCAACCGCGGCGTTGTTCAGCGTGATCGCGGTGGTCGCCTGCTGGATTCCCGCGCGGCGCGCGGCCGGACTCGATCCGATCACCGCGCTCCGCGACGAATAGCGCGCTGAGTAGATGCGGCTTCCGACTGGTATATTGTAGGGATGACACGATGGGTGCAGCGGCTGCTGATCGCCAACATCGGGATGTATTTCCTGCAGCAGACGCTGCCGGGCATCACGACGGCGCTGATGTTTGCTCCGGGATATTCGCTCACGCGCCCGTGGACGATCATCACGTACATGTTCTTGCACGGCAGCGTCACGCACATCCTGTTCAACATGCTCGGCCTCTACTTCTTTGGCCCGCGCGTCGAACAGCGGCTCGGTTCCGACCGATTCATCATGCTGTACTTCATCAGCGGCATCAGCGGCGCGCTCCTTTCGCTCCTGCTCTCGCCGGCGGCGCTCATCGGCGCGTCGGCCGGAATATTCGGAATCGTGCTGGCCTTCGCGCGTTTTTGGCCGACCGACAAGATCTACATCTGGGGCGTTCTGCCTCTCGAGGCGCGATGGCTCGTCGTCATCACGATCGTCATCGCGATATACAGCGGAATGAACGGATCGACCGGCGGCGTAGCCGACTTCGCACATCTGGGCGGGTATGTGGGAGCGTATCTCTATTTGAAGTGGCTCGAGGAAACAAAGGGAAGCAAACGTTTCCGCGAGCTCGCCGTGCAGCCGCTCCCCGATCGCCAGCTCGCCAATTGGAAGAAAGTGGACATGCAGTCGATTCACGAACTGAATCGCGATGAAGTCAACCGGATACTCGACAAGATCAGCGCGCAGGGACTCGGCAGCCTCACGCCGCAGGAAAAACAGTTTCTCTCCAACTTTGTGCCACCCGATGATCGGGTGGCGCCGCAGTCGTAAGTTTTTCATTTTTCCTTTTACATCAGGAGTCGTTCGATGAAAGGCACGCCGTTCATTCGTGCTCTCATGCTGTCGGCGCTCGTGCCGTTCGCGGCAGTCGCGCAGGCACAAACGCAGACTGCGGTATTTGCCGGCGGTTGTTTCTGGGGTGTCGACGCCGTGTTCAAGCATGTCAGAGGCGTGGCAAAGGTCGTTTCAGGTTATGCCGGCGGCGACGCGGGGACGGCACAGTACGAAACCGTCAGCAGCGGAAGCACGGGACACGCCGAATCGGTCCAGGTGACGTTCGATCCCGCCGTCGTTCCGTACACGACGCTGCTGAAGGTTTTTTTCTCGATCGCACACGATCCGACCGAACTCAACCGCCAGGGTCCGGATGAAGGCACGCAATATCGGTCGGCAATTTTCTACGAGAATCCGCAGCAGCAGTCGGAGGCAAAGGCCGCGATCGCGTCGCTTACGCAGGCCAAGACGTACGGCCGGCCGATCGTGACGCAGGTCGTGCCGGTGAAGGCGTTCTACGCGGCCGAGGCGTACCATCAGAACTATCTGGCGCAACACATGACGCAGCCGTACATCGTATACAACGATTTGCCGAAGGTCGCGAACCTCAAATCGAAATTTCCCGAGCTGTACAAACCGTAGCTCTTTCTTTTCCTCCACCCGAAAGAACCATGCGACTCTCACGTACCCTGCCGCTGCTGGCACTGGTTGTGTTTTCTGCCGCCGTTCCGCTCGTGGCGCAGCAACCCGATTCACTCGCGCTCGCCGGCATGCGCTGGCGCGGCATCGGCCCCGCGAATCATCAGGGCCGCGTGACCGACGTTCAGGGAATTCCCTGGCCCTCGCGCACGTTCTACGTGGCGAGCGCAGGCGGCGGTGTCTGGAAGTCTACCAATGCGGGCACGACGTTCCGCCCGGTGTTCGAGAACGAGCACGTATCGTCGGGCGGCATGCTCGCGATCGCGCCAAGCGATACGAACATCGTGTATTACGGCACGGGCGAGCCGAACACGCGCAATTCGATTTCTCCCGGCTCGGGCGTGTACAAGACGACGAACGGCGGCAAGACGTGGGAGTTCATCGGACTGAAGGAGACACAGCAGATCGGCCGCATCGTCGTCCATCCGCGCGATCCGAACACCGTGTACATCGCCGCGCTCGGGCACGCATGGGGATTCAATAAGGAACGCGGGCTCTATAAGACGACCGACGGCGGCAAGACCTGGACGCTCAAGAAGTTCATCAGTGACAAGGCGGGTTTTGTGGATGTTGCGCTCGACCCGCGCGATCCGAACGTCGTGTGGGCGTCGAGCTATGAGCGCGTTCGCGGCGCGTATTCGATGACCTCCGGTGGCCCCGGATCTGCTCTGTGGAAGAGCGCGGACGCCGGTGAGACGTGGACCGAGGTGAAGGGCGGCGGATTTCCGGAGACGATGAAGGGCCGCATCAGCATCGGCATTGCGGCGTCGGATCCGAACGTCATGTACACGCAGGTTGAGGCCGACACGGTCGGCCCACGCAAAAAGGAAGCGGGCGTGAAGCCGGCGAAATCGCCCACCGGACTGTACCGCTCCGAGGACGCGGGCAAGACGTGGACGAAAGTGAATGATGAAGACACGCGCCCGTTCTACTACTCGCAGGTTCGCGTGGACCCGACGAATCCCAATCACGTCTTCTGGTCGAGCACGCCCATCAAGTTCTCACTCGATGGCGGCAAGACGACCGGCAACACGACGAACAACGTGCACGTGGACCATCACGCGATGTGGATCGATCCAAAGGATCCCTCGCACATCATTGTTGGCGACGACGGCGGCGTGGCGCAGACGTGGGATGCGGGCGGCAACTGGGATTCCATGAACCAGCTCGCGATCGGCCAGTACTACAATGTGTCGTTCGACATGGCGGTGCCGTACAATGTGTGCGGCGGCGCGCAGGACAACGGTGCGTGGTGCGGCCCAAGCCGCCGCCGCCAGGGCCCGATCACGAACTCCATGTGGTACACGTTCAACGGCGGCGACGGATTCGTCACCGCGCAGGATCCGTCGAACGCGGACATCATTTACGGCGAATCGCAGGGCGGAAACATCGGGCGCTACTATGTGTCGACCGGAGAACGCTTCGGACTCGCCAAGCCGCAGTGGAAGCCGAAGTACACGCAGTGGGAAGACTCGATCGCCGTGATGTGGCCCGACACGTCGAGAGCGCTCTCGAAGGACGAGAAGAAGCGTGTCGATGGATTCAGGGCGCTCCAGAAAAGAGATTCGATTGACCTCGACATGCGCTGGAACTGGAACACGCCGTTCCTGATCTCCAGGCACAATCCGCAAACCCTGTATTTCGGCGCGAACCGCGTGCTGAAATCCACGAAGAGCGGCGACGAGATGTTCCCGATCTCGCCGGATCTCTCGTATGCAGACACGATGAAGGCCCGCATCTCGACGCAGACGACGGGCGGCATCACGACTGACGCGACGGGCGCGGAAACGTTCGGAACGGTGGTGTCGCTCAACGAGTCGCCGATCCGCGCAGGGATTCTGTTCGCTGGCACGGACGATGGACGCCTCTGGGTGACGTGGAACGATGGCGGCACGTGGACCGAAGTCACGAAGAACGTGCCGGGCGTTCCGGCGGGAACGTACGTCTCGCGCATCGAGCCGTCGCACTTCGATTCGCTCACCTTCTACGTGACGTTCGAAAATCACCGCCGCGATGACTTCACGCCGTACGTCCTCGCGACGAACGACGGCGGCAAGACGTTCAGGTCGATTGCCAGCAATCTGCCAACGGGCGGCCCGGACTTCGCGTACGTCGTGCGCGAAGATCTCAAGAACGCGAACCTGCTCTTCGTCGGCACGGACGTCGGCGCGTACGTCTCGACCGACAAGGGCGGCAGCTGGCAGAAATTCATGACCGGGCTGCCGACGACGCCCGTGATGGATTTACAGATTCACCCGCGCGACGGCGAGCTGATCGCCGCGACGCACGGCCGGAGTTTCTGGATCGTCGACATCGCGCCGCTGCAGCAGTGGACGACGCAGATCGCGAGCAAGCCGCTGCATCTGTTCACGCCGAAAACCGGATTCCAGTGGGGCGAACGCGCGTTCGACGGACAGTCGGTGGGACAGAAACTGTATGAGGCGGCGAGCCCGCCGTTCGGCGCCGAGATCGTCTATCGCGTCACGCAACCGATCACCGGACAGGTGAAGGTGGTTGTGCAGGACGTGAAGGGCGACACGCTCGCGACGCTGAACGGTCCGGGTCGCGCGGGAATCAACCGCGTGCTGTGGAATTATCGCGGCAAGGCGCCGCCGGGCATTGCGCTCTCACCCGCCGGATTGCGCGATTCTATCAACAACGCGAAAAAACTCTCGGCGATTCTCGACACGGTTGAGAAAGAGGGTGCACTGCCGAAGGCGACGGTCGATCGTATTCGCACCGTGATGTCGAACGGCGAGGGAATTCAATCGCTGTTCGGCGCGGCGTTCGGCGGTGGAGGTGGTGGCGCTGGAGGCGCAGGCGGCGGACCGCCGCCATTCCGCGAACGGCCGGGTGAGAATATGACGCCGGCTGCGGGACAGCGTGGCGCCGGCGCGGGCGGCGGTCGCGGAGCGGGTGCTCCGCCCGCCGGCGCGATTCCAGCAGGTGCGGTTCCCACTGGCGCGGCTCCCGGCGGCGCGCCCGCCGCTGATGCTCCAATCGATCCGCAGGCAATCTTCGCGGCGCTCAGCGCGGGCCGCGGACAGGCGGCGTTGCAGCTTCTGTTCGGTGGCGGCGGACGCGGTGGTCCTCCGCCGATCGCCGGAACCGGTGACTACCTGGTCTCGATCACGATCAACGGCGTCACGCAGAAGCAGACGCTCCACGTCGAGCGTACGAGCGGCACGGGCGGCGGCGGAGGCGGATTCGACGAGCTGCTGAGAAAGTACAAGATCAAGCGGTAGTCACGCCGCATCGACTCTCGAACGCGCGTCGGCGAGCTCCACGATCGCCGACGCGCGCTTCGTTTCGTCGAATTCGTTTTCACTGCGCGAGATCACCAGCGTGGCGACGCCGTTGCCGATCAGGTTCGTGATCGCGCGGGCCTCGCTCATAAAGCGGTCGACGCCAAGCAAGAGCGCGATCCCCTCGACCGGCACCACCTTCATTGCCGCGAGCGTGCTGGCGAGTACGATGAAGCCCGAACCGGTGACGCCGGCCGCGCCTTTGCTCGTGATCATGAGCACCGCAAGAATGCCAAGCTGTTGCGCGAGCGTCAGCGGCACATGGTAGACCTGGGCAAGAAAGATCGTGGCCATCGAGAGGTAGATGCTCGTGCCGTCGAGATTGAACGAATATCCCGTGGGAACGACGAGCCCCACCACCGGACGCGCGCAGCCGTAGCGCTCGAGCTTCGCCATCATGCCGGGGAGCGCCGCCTCGGACGAACTCGTGCCGAGCACAATTAGTATCTCTTCGCGAATATATCGCAGATAGGCCCAGAGACTGAACCCGTACCAGCGCATGATCAGGTTCAGCACCACGAAAATAAACAGAAACATCGTCACGTAGACATCCAGCATCAGCCTGCCCAGCGGGAGCAGCGTCTGCAGGCCGAAGTTTCCGACGGTGAACGCCATCGCGCCGAACGCACCGAGCGGCGCGACTTTCATGATCAGCGCCACCACCCGGAAGAAGACCTCGAGGGTCGTCTCGAGCACGCCCGTGAGCGGCGTCGCGCTCTTGCCCAGCGTCACCACCGCAAAACCGAACAACACCGCGAAGAAAACGATCTGCAGGACATCGCCCTGCGCAAACGCGTCCACGGCGCTCGACGGCACGATGTGCGTGACGAAATCGACGAACTTCATCCCCTGCCCTTGCGCCGCATATGCGGAGACGTCGCCCTTCGGGATCGCGCTCACGTCGAGTCCCGCGCCGGGTTTCGTGACGTTCACGACCGTCAGCCCGATGGCGAGCGCGAACGTCGTGACGATCTCGAAATAGAGAAACGCCTTGCCACCGACGCGGCCGATCTTTTTCACGTCGGCGATGCGCGCGATGCCGAGCACGATAGTCAGGAAGATGATCGGCCCGATGACCATCTTGACGAGCTTCACGAAGGTGTCGCCGAGGGGCCGCATCTGCTTCGCGAGCGCGGGATCGAGCACACCGAGCGCGATGCCGCAGATGACGGCGAAGAGCACTTGCGCGGTGAGGTTGCGGTGGAGGCGTTTCACGACTGGAGAAGAAAGACGCCGGTCAGCGGAGGCGCAATGCCGTGGGGGCGCTCGCGTTGCCAACGCGATCGATCGCGGTAACAGCGACGACGGCGGGCGCCACCGCGCGAGGGCGCAGCGGGCCGGTGAGCGCAAACGCCTTCGAGTTTCCGTCGAGCACGAATGTTTCCCAGTCGTCTCCTGCGCGCAGCTGCACAACCCACCAGCGCGGCGACACCGGTGCCACCGGCGATCCGCTCGTCACGGTGAGCACGTCGCCATCCAGCGTCCGCCGCACCGCTATCAGCGGCGCCTCGGGCGCGCCGCTCATCATCCACGGCGACGCAGGGACGAGCGCGGGCGCCGCGTACAGCGCGCGATGCAGCGCCGTGCCGACGCTGTCGCGATTCGTGAGGAACGCTTCCATCGAGAAGTGCACGTTGCCTGTGACACCGGAGAAATCGCGCGTTGCGAGCACCTGTCCCACGATTTCACTGCTGCGCCACTCCGTCGCGTTTCCCGTCCGCACGCCGGACGTATACAAGCCCGGCCATAAATGGCGATGCTGCACATTCTGCTCTGCCCACCACTTGAGCAGAATGCCATAGCTGCGGTCCTCGTCGATGCGCCGGTACAGCTGAGGCGAGTAATAGTCGACCCAGCCGTTCACGAACCATTTTCGCGAGTCGGCGAACAGCGTCGCGTACGCGTCGAGACCTGTCGTGATCGACGACGGATACCCGGGCCGCCACAGCTGAAACGGTGAAATTCCGAATTTCACCCAGGGTTTTTCCTTCGCGATCTCAGCATGCATCTTCTCGATCAGTTCGTCGACATTCGCCCGGCGCCAGTCATCGCGCGCTCGTGTGCCGCCGCGCTTGCGATAGGCCTGCCAGCTCCGTTCGTCCGGAAAATCGATGGAGCCGTTGGATCGGCGCTCGGGATACGGGTAGAAATAGTCATCGAGGTGGAGGCCGTCGATGTCGTAGCGCCTCACGATGTCGAGAATGACTCGCAGCGTGTGCGCCTGCACCGCAGGTTCTCCGGGATCCATCCAGAGCTGGGTGCCGTACTTCTTCACGAGCTCGGGGTGGCGTTTCGCGATGTGACTCGCGGCCAGCGGTCCTTTGGCCGACGGTTCCTTCGCGCGGTAGGGATTGACCCACGCGTGCAATTCGAGTCCGCGCGCATGCGCCTCGCGCACGGCGAACTCGAGCGGATCCCAAAGCGGAATCGGCGCCATTCCCTGCTTGCCCGTGAGATACTCCGACCACGGCTCGATCTTGGATTCGTACAGCGCGTCGCCGGCGGGCCGCACTTGCAGCAACACCGCGTTCAATCCCACCGCCGCGGCGCGATCGAGCAGCGCGATCAGCTCGGCTTTCGCGAGCGCGGGCGGCAGTCCCGCGTGCGACGGCCAGTCGAGATTGCGAACGCTCGCAACCCACACGCCGCGGAACTCCCGCCGCAGCGCCGGCGCCACGCAGCTGCTCTCGGCCTGCGGGCAGAGCTGCCATGCCGGCGGCGGGACCGGCGTGGCGATTCCCTGTGCGGTGAGCGAGGCGGGAACGCTCGCGAATGCAATCGCCGCCGCGAACATCGACCCGCGAATCATGGAAAACCGTCGCGTCACATCAATCGCTTGAGATCCGACGCGAGCTCCTCCGGTTTCGAACCCGGAGCGAAAACGAATTTGAACTTTCCGTCGCGGTCGATGAAATACACCCCTGCCGGATGTGACACGCCATACTCACCCATCTTCATGCCGGGCATCTCATCGCGCTCCACTGCAAAACTCCACGATGCTTTCACGCTGTCGAGCTGTGCGCCCGCCGTGGCGGTCAATCCGATGAACGACGGATCGAACTGGCGCGCGTACGCCGCGGAGATGTGCGGCGTGTCCCGCTCTGGGTCAACGCTCACGAAGACGAATTGAATCGCAGAACCTTTCGCGCCGAGCAGCGCCTTCGCGCGAGCCCAGTCGGTAAGCGTCGTCGGGCAGGCGTCGGGACAGTGCGTGTATCCGAAATAGAGCAAGGTCAGTTTCCCCTGCTGCGCGGCGAGGTCGAACGCGTGACCCTGCGCGTCCGTGAGGTGCAGCATCGGCGCAGCCTGCGGCGCATCGATCAGTGTGCCGTGCTCGGGCGGCTTCGACGAGCACGCCGAGAGGGCGAGCACGAGCGCGATTGAGCGAATGCGGTGCCGTGGCATCATGCGCGAAATGTAAACGCGTTTCTTTTCCACGGAATGAACGGAGACGTCGTCCGCTGATATTCGCGATACGCAGCCCCGCGTGATTTGACCGCATGCGCTTCAGTCATCGGAATGGTCATCATGGCAAGCGCGATGCCCGCTCCATACAGCGTCAGCCGGACTCCCTCGCTCATTGGTCTCCGTCTCCCGGAATGGCCGGGTCATTGTCCCCGGCGTAGCTTGCCCTAAGAAACAAGTTGACGCTCACATCAAACCTGCACGAAACGCGCATGACCGCCATGCACTATCGCCGATCCGCGATCGCACGATCGACGCTGATCGCCGTGACGATCGTCATCGCTGCCTGCACCTCCACACGCACGGCGACAACCGTGACGCGAGTCCCGTTCTCGGAACCGGAGATGAGCGGCCCAACCAGCTGGCGGCGTCAGACGGTTCCGTCGACCGCGAGCTGCCGCAGCCTCTCGGCGGTGAATGCGATGGTCGTGTGGGCCGGCTGCACGGCAGGCCACGTTTTTCGAACTCTCGATGGCGGCAACACCTGGACGGCCGACACAGTCGCCGGCGCGGCGCGTCTCGACTTCCGCGGCATCAAGGCGTTCGACGCGAACAACGCCGTGGTCTCGAGCGCCGGACCGGCGGACTCCGGGCAAGCCCGGATATACCGGACAGCTGACGGCGGAAAGAGTTGGACGCTCACATGGAGTGATACGACAAAAGGGATCTTCCTGGATGGAATTGCGTTTTGGGATTCGCAGCATGGATTCACGTTCAGCGATCCGGTCGGCGGAAGGCTGGTGATTCTGACGACGGACAACGGCGGCGCGCACTGGACGCGCACGAGCGCTGCGAATATTCCGATGGTCCTTCCCAACGAGGCGGCGTTTGCCGCGAGCAACACGCAGCTCGCCGTGCAGGGCAAGTCGAACGCGTGGATCGCGAGCGGCGGCGGAGCGGAGGCTCGGGTGTTTCGCACCACTGATCGCGGACACCACTGGAGCGTGTCGGGTGCCGGTGTTCCGGGCGGCGCGAGTGCGGGATTGTTCGGCATCGCGTTCGCCGACGCGAAGCACGGTCTCGCCGTCGGCGGCGACTATTCGATCAGGCGCGGCCCGTCGGATTTCGCGCTGGAGTCCTTCGATGGCGGCGCGACATGGAAACGCACGGCTTCGCGCCCCGACGGCACCACGCAGGGACTCGCGCTGATTCCTCTGAGCATTCCCCCGTCATTCGTCGCGGTCGGCGCGCACGGGTCCGCGTTCACGCGCGACTTCGGCGCTACGTGGCAGTACGGCGACACGAATACCGTTTGGGGAGTCGGCTTTGTCGGGCCAAACACCGGATGGGCCGTCGGCGCGCGCGGCCGCATGATGAAATTCGGAATCTTTCCCCCGAAATGACATACGACCTCAAATCCGTCTCGCTCCCCAAGCTCGGCACGCGCGCGCTGCGCATTCTCGCGAATCTCGTCGAGAATCCGATCACGAGCGGCCCGCTGATCCAGAAAGTCCGCCGTGACGCTGGGATCGACCGTATCAAACAGAACTCGAGCGAGGAAGCGCCGACGTATCTGCCGATTCTCGACGCCGACGATCGCGCGATTCCTCCGCTCGTTCCGGCAGCGTCGCCGCGTGCGGCACCCGGATTTCATTTTCCCGGCGTCGACGATTTTGAGCGCGCGTACCGCGAAGCGCGCGTGGATCCGGAGCAGATCGCCGAGCGATTTCTCGAGCGGCGCGAACAGAGCGAGCGTGATGTTCCGGCGCTCAGGGCGTTCATTTCCGTCAGTCGCGATGACGTGATGTTCCAGGCGCGCGCATCGGCGGCACGCTGGCGCGCCGGAAGGCCGCTCGGCGCGTTCGACGGCGTGCCCGTCGCGGTGAAAGACGAGATGGACCAGGCGGGCCACGGCACGACGGCCGGCACGAAGTTTCTCGGCGGCACCCGCGCGACCTTCGATTCGACCGTCGTCGCTCGCCTTCGCGCCGCCGGCGCGCTGCTCGTCGGCAAGGCGAACATGCACGAACTCGGCATCAACGTCACAGGACTGAACCCGCATCACGGCACCACGCGCAATCCTTACGACGATCGCTATCACACCGGCGGATCGTCGAGCGGGCCGGCGACGATCGTCGCATCAGGTCTCGCTCCGGTCGCCATCGGCGCGGACGGAGGCGGATCGATTCGCATGCCATCCGCGCTCTGTTCGATCGTCGGACTCAAAGCGACGTTCGGCCGCGTGAGCGAGCACGGTTCGGTCCAGCTGTGCTGGAGTGTCGCACATTTCGGGCCGATGGCCACGTCGGTTCGCGACTGCGCGCTGGCGTATGAACTGATCGCCGGACCCGATCCGCTCGACCTCAACACGCTCGGGCATCCTGCGGTCGAACTCGATAGCGCGGCGCCGGCGGATCTCAGCGGCGTGACCCTCGGTGTGTACTGGCCCTGGTTTCGGCACGCCACGACAGATGTCGTCGAGCGCTGCGAAGCTTTGCTCCGCTCGCTCGTCGAGCGTGGAGCCACACTCCGCGAAATCGAGATCCCCGAGCTCGACCTCACACGCGTGGCGCATCTCGTGACCATCACCGGCGAGATGGCCGCCGCGATGCAGCCGCACTACGCGAGGCACCAGAAGGACTTCAGTCTCGATTCACGCGTGAACCTCGCGATCGCGCGCAGCTTTCTCGGTTCAGAGTATGTCATCGCGCAGCGCATTCGCACACGCTCTATCGCGACATTCCAGCGGGCGCTCTCGCACGTAGACGCGATCATCACGCCCGCCACCGGACAGACCGCGCCGCGTGTCAATGAAGCGTCGCAGCCGCTCGGCGAATCGGATCTCTCGACGACGACCGAGATCATGCGCTTCGCGTTCCCCTCGAATTTCACCGGACACCCGGCGATCAGTTTTCCCGCCGGATACGATTCGAATGGATTGCCCGTGGGCATGCAGGCGATCGGCCGGCCGTGGGGAGAGCGCATGCTGTTCCGCATCGCGGCCGCGGCGGAACAAATCGTCGAGCGTCGCGCGCCCAAGCGCTGGTATCCGCTGCTGGAGGTCTGAGTGACCGCGGTCGGACTGCTGCTCGCTCTGATCATTGGAGTCACGCTCGGTCTGTTCGGCGGCGGCGGTTCGATCCTCACGGTGCCCGTGTTCGTGTACGTGATGGGATTCGATCCCAAACTCGCGATCGCGATGAGTTTTCCGGTTGTGGGCGCGACCAGTCTCGTGGGCGCATTCGGACATTGGCGCGCAGGAAATGTCCGGCTCTCGACGAGTTTGCTGTTCGGCGCCGTGGCGATGACCGGATCGTACGCGGGAGCGCGCGCGTCGAAATTTCTCGACGGCCGGGTACAACTCGCGGTTCTCGCCGTCGCGATGGCCACTGCAGCGGTGACGATGCTGCGCTCCGCCAGCCGTGATCCCGGCGATGCGCCGGCCACGAAACCGCCTTCCCGTGCGCTGTACCTCGTCGCGCTTGCCGTCGGCGCGCTCACCGGCGTGATTGGGATCGGCGGCGGATTTCTCATCGTGCCGGCGCTCGTGGTGTTCGGCCAGGTGCCGATGAGGCAGGCCGTGGGAACCTCGCTGCTCGTGATCGCGATGAACTCTGTGTCGGGCTATGCCGGACAGCGCAATCCGCAGCCGATTCCGTGGAACTTCGTGATTACTTTTACCGCCGTCGCCGTCGCCGGCATAGTCACCGGAACAGTGTTCGCAACGCGTGTGCCGCAGCGCACGCTCAAGAAGGGTTTCGCGATGCTGCTGCTGGTGATCGCGGCGGTCGTGCTCTGGCAGAACCGTTCGCTGCTGTAACCGAGAGGGAGATCGAAGGATGTTTTTCAGGCGCTTGTATGACGACGGACTCGCGCAGGCGAGCTACATGGTTGGGTGCGACGGCGCGCGCGACGTGGTTGTGGTCGATCCGAACCGCGACATCGCGCAGTATCTCGCGGTGGCGGCGGCGGAACGCCTGCGAATCAGCGCGGTGACGGAGACGCACATTCATGCCGATTTCGTATCGGGGAGCCGAGCGCTCGCCGCGCACACCGGAGCGAAGCTGCTGCTCTCTGCCGAGGGCGGGCCTGACTGGCAATACAAATTCGCGGCCGGCGACGGCGCCACCCTTCTGAAGCACGGCAGTTCGTTCAACGCGGGACGAGTGCGTTTCGACGTGATGCACACGCCGGGGCACACACCTGAGCATCTGGCGTTTCTGGTGACCGATCTCGCGGCGTCGACTCGTCCGGTTGGAATGATCTCGGGTGACTTTATTTTCGTGGGCGACGTAGGCCGCCCCGATTTGCTCGAGCGCGCAGCGAAGGTATCGAACACGATGGAGAGCGCGGCCCGAGAACTTTTCCATTCGCTGCAGCGCACGCGCGATCTCCCGGACTTTCTGCAACTCTGGCCCGGACACGGCGCAGGATCTGCATGCGGCAAAGCGCTCGGGTCGCTGCCGCAGTCCACCCTCGGGTACGAGCGCGTCGCGAATTGGGGACTGACGACGACCGACGAGAACGCGTTCGTGCGCGAAGTGCTTGCTGGTCAGCCTGATCCGCCTCCGTATTTCGCCGAGATGAAACGAATGAATCGCGATGGTCCGCGGCTGCTCGACGGCTGGCCGAGTCCGCCGCAGCTCGCGGGTTCGCAGCTCCGCGGAACGCTCGCGAAGCACGAGGTTGTGATCGATACGAGAACTGCGGATGCCTTTGCGGACGGCCACGCGCACGGCGCGCTGAACATTCCGCTCGGAAAATCATTTTCCACGTGGTGCGGATGGCTCGTGCCGTACGACCGCGCGGTGCATCTTCTCTCGTCGAGCCAGGAGGACGCATCGCGTGCCGCGGGCGAGCTCGCGAAAATCGGGCTCGATCGAGTTGCCGGCTGGTTCCCGGTCGAAGCGCTGAGTTCGCTCGTGAGCGCTGGCGAGGCGCTCGAGCAGATCCCGCAGACGACGGCGGGCGCGATCTCGCCGCGGGTGTCGAGCGGAGCGGTGACGGTGGTAGACGTGCGGAACTCGTCCGAATGGTCGCACGGCCACCTGCCTCGGGCGCTGCACATTCCGCTCGGGCAGCTATCGCACCGTTTCACGGAGATTCCGCGGGACCGGCCCGTGGTGCTTCAGTGCCAAGGCGGCACGCGTTCCGCCATCGGCGCGAGCATCCTGCAGAGTCTCGGTTTGCCGGACGTGATCAATCTTCGCGGCGGATTTGACGAGTGGGCGCGCGAGGCGCGACCGGTCGAGAACGACTGAGCGCGGACGCGCCCTCGACGCTCAGGGCGCTTTTCTGCCGCCCGTCCAGATCGCGATCGTCCCGCACGAATTGTCTGGCGTCGGCAGCGAGAACGGGATGGCTGCGCCGCGCGGATACACCTCGACTGCCGCGATCTCGTTCGGCGTGATCGCGTTGTCGATGATCACGTACTGCTCATCCGAGGGCGGCACTGCAGCCGCCACGCGAGTGGTCCTGCGTCCGAGTCCCGCGGTTGGCACCGGCGCGGGGCTGGACGTGCCCGGCAGCGCGGTGCCTTCGCAGCCCCTCGCCGGGCACAGCCGGTGTCCGTCGACGAGCACGGACATCATGCACGAACCGTTCGCGCTGATCGCGTACATCTTTCCGGTGGCGGTGCGGGCGAGCGAGACGCCATTCAATCCCTGCAGGAGCGATGTCGCCAAGTTGATGTTGCGCTTGTCGATGTCTTCTGGCGTGATGAAGAATCCGGCGCCGATGCCGCGCTGCCGGTCGAGCATGCGCTGATAGAATCCGCGGAGATACGCGGGAACCATCGCCGAGCTGTCGGTGATCTTCACGGTGAAGAGGCGGCGCGTCAGGCGGTGGAGCTGGACCTTCGCGACCATGACCGTGTCGCCGATCGCGAGCTTGCCGTACCAGGGCTCGAATCCAAGACGCCGGACGTCCACGTTGAGCGAAGCGCGCACGGCCGTTCCGATCTCGACCTCGCCCTTCTCACTCGTGATCTTCGGCCGCTCACCCTCGAGCGTGACGTTCGCGTAGGCGACTGCTTGTCCCTCGTCGTCGACCACCCGAATCATCCGCTGCTGCGCCGTGGCGCGCGCATGTGGAATCATCAGTCCCGACATGATCAGGCCATATCCAAACACGTTTCGCGCTCTGAGCGTCACCGCCGGGACTCCTTGTATTCGGCCCTTAACTATATGCTTACTTGTAGAGCGGGGTCATTCGTCACCATATGAGATACGACAATGCCTGACGATCCGTCCGCAAACGAGAAGGCCGCGAACTTCGATCGCGCCGCTGTGAGCGTCCTGATCATTGACGATCAAAGCCACGTGCGCAGTTGGGTCCGCACGGTCCTGAAGAACGCCGGAATCACGCAAGTGACCGAAGCGTCCGACGGCGGTAAGGCGCTTGCCGCGGTGACGCATCCCGGCGCCTGGTTTGATCTCATCCTCTGCGACCTTCGCATGCCGGAGCGCGACGGCATTGAGACGATTCGCGCATTCGCGGCGCTCGGCATCGAATCCGCAATTGCGATTATGAGCGTGGAGGAAGAACGCGTAATTGAGACCGCTGGGATGCTCGCCGAGGTGCAGGGCCTCCGCCTGCTCGGCACGGTGGCGAAGCCGCTCACAGGCGAGAAGCTCGAGACGCTGCTCGAGAAGATGCGAGGGGCACTGCCGCTTCGCGCTGCGGATCCGGCAATGGCGCCCGAAGCAGATATCGCCGACGCGTTCCTGCGGCACGAGCTGCAGCTCGCCTACCAGCCGAAGATCTGGATGCGCAGCGGAAAGTTCGCGGGCGTCGAGTCATTGGTGCGCTGGAAGCATCCCGCACTCGGCATAATCCAGCCGAACTCGTTCGTCCCGATCATGGAAGGATCCGAGGAGATGAGTGCGCTGCTGACGGACTACTCACTGCGCGAATCCATCGCGTGCGCGGGGCGTTGGCGCGAGGCGGGACGCGAACTGCGTGTGGCCATCAACCTCTCGGCGCGCGCGTTCGACCGCCTGGATTTGCCGGATCGCGTCGATGCGATGTGCCTCGAACATCAGGTGGAACCCGAGTGGATCACGCTCGAACTCACCGAGACCTATGTTGCGCGCGACGCGGTGCGGACCATTGATGTCGCCACGCGTTTGCGCCTGAAGAGATTTAATCTGTCGATCGACGATTTCGGCACCGGGCACTCAGGGCTCGCGAAGCTCCAGAAGCTGCCGTTCAACGAACTCAAGATCGATCGCCAATTCGTGAATGGGTGCTCGCGTTCGAGCACGCAGCGTTCGGTCGTAGAGGCGAGTCTCGCGCTCGCGCGCAGTCTTAAGATGACGTCGGTCGCCGAAGGGGTTCAGAGCCGTCCCGACTGGGACCTGCTCGCCGAGCTCGGCTGCGACATGATGCAGGGATATTTCATCGCGCGCCCGATGAGCGAGGAGGGACTCGAGGCGTGGGCAGGGCAATGGATGATGCGCGAGCGATAATTCCTGCTGGTGGAGAGGGGCGAGTGGGGCGAGTGGGGCGAGTGGGGCGGGGTTAATGTCAGAAGGCCGGAAACTCAAGAGAGTTTTCGGCCTTCTGTCGTTCCGTCGCACCGGTGCGCCCGGACGCGTCTCCAGGGCGACGGCAGTACTGTACAACCATTTGCGTGTTTCGTGCAACTCTTTTTTTTCTTTTTTCCCTTTTTCCTTTTTCCTTTTTTGTCGTTCGTTTTTCCGACTTCTGTTTTCCGTTATCTGTTTTCTGCTCAAGGCGCCGGTCGGAATCGAACCGACGAATGGGAGATTTGCAGTCTCCTGCCTTACCACTTGGCCACGGCGCCGCGCTGTAAATCAAAACTGTACGAGGGGAAACTAGCCCGCGCGCGAGGCGTACTCAAGTCGAACGCCGTATATTCGGCGCGTGTCCACTCTCAATCGCTGGCTTTGCGTCGTCGGATCTGCGCTCGTCGTGCTCTGGTTTCCGCCGCCGTCGGGAATCACGCCGGAATCGTGGCGCCTGCTCGCGCTGTTCACCGCGACGATCGTCGGCTCGATCGTGCGGCCGGTTCCCGCGGGAGCG
>JBBRBH010000003.1:0-131652 GCA_038205995.1 Gemmatimonadales bacterium | reverse complement strand
CAGGTCTGACTGATTCCGGATGATGAAATCGTCGGGCCTGCCTGCGAGGATCTTGTGCGATCGGCGCACCGCTGCCTGAATCTCCGCCATCGCGACATTGACCGAATCCTCGGACGTCGCGAGCGTCCAGATATCGTTGATGTACGGTGTTCCGAAGGTCTGGAATCGTCCCGTGTTCCACGGAATGAGAATCTGTTCATCGTTGTCGCCGAAGCCAGTCGTGCCTTTTTGCGTGAGCACGCCAACGACGGTGAACCCGACTCCTCTGATGCGAATCTGCTCACCGATCATCTGCTCGGCGTTGTCCGCACCGATGAGATCGAGCACGTTGTGGCCGAGCACAGCGACCCTCCGGCGGCCTGCGTCCTCTTGGGCGGTGAACATCCGGCCGGTCTCGATCGTGAATCCGCGCACGGTCAGAAAATTCCGCGGTGTTCCGGTCACCTGAACGCTTGAGTTGTGATTTTTCCAGACGACCTGAAGGTTGCGGTCCTGCTGCCAGTTCACGTCCTCCACGTGCGGTGACCGTTCTCGAATCATATCCACGTCTTTCGTGGTGAGTCTCGCGACCGATGTCGTTTGGACGCCGCCCTGATTCACGCGCTGCGGATTGATCTGCAGGACCGTCGTGCCAAGGCGCGCGATGCGCGCCTGAATCTCACTCTGCGCGCCGTTGCCGAGCGCGACCATCGTGATGACGGAGCCGATGCCGATCACGATGCCGAGCATCGTGAGGAGCGAGCGCAGTTTGTTGGCGCGCAAGGCGTCAACGGCGACGCGTATTGTTTCTGCGATCAGCATACAGGCAATACTAGGGACACAGCGTCGCTGATGGCCACCGGCAATCCAATGATCGGCCTACTCGGCTCTCCAGGGCGACCGGCCGGGCCACTTGCGAAGCGCGTCGGTCGCCCACGCGGTGGTCTTGTCGGTGTGGCACGACGTGCACACGTTAGGAATCTTGTACTTGTCGGTCATCGCGGGCGTGATGAACCGGAAGGTGTGCGCGCGCACCGCCGCGCCGGGCACGCCCTGCGTTTCGATCTTGGGCATGTGGCAATTGATGCACTCGCTGCCGGCGCTGCCGTCCTTGTGCTGCGTGTGCGCGGCGAAAGTCGAATCACGCGGTCCGTTTTTTCCGAGCGGCGAGTGGCAATCGAGGCAAATCTTGTTCGCGGGCTTCTTCAGCTCGGCATAGTTGGGCGTTCCATGCGTGTCGTGACAGGAGAAGCAGGTGACCCCGTGCTTGTACATCTGGCTCTGCACGAAATCATTGCCCTGCATTCTGTTCTTGTGCGCCGTGCCGTCGGCGTAGTGCAGAAACGTCTGCTCGCCGAGCGTGTTCTCGTCGAGTTTCCAGAAATCCCGGAGCTTCAGGCCGACGCTGAAACCGACCGGCCAGTCGTAGTAGCCCCCGGCGATCGGGTTCGCGAGCGGCTGTCCCTGCGAATGACACTGAATACAGGTGTCGTTCGCATCCACGTAATCCATGCGCTTCGGGTTTTGAATCGTTGTGCGCACCGGATTCGCGACGTGCGCGCCGCCGGGCCCGTGGCAGCGTTCGCAGCCGACATTCCACTCGGTGACTTTTTTTGTGCTGATGTCGTAGCCGACCGAGTGACAGCCGTCGCACGTCGGACCGGTTGGGCGGCCTGAATTTTCGGCGGGATAAAACTTCGTCCACCAATCGGTGCCGTCGTTCACATGGTAGGGCAGCCATTTCTTGTTGCCGACGTCCCACTGCGCTGGAAGCGGGAAGTAATCGTCGCCGACCTTCGTGAAGTAGCGCTGCTTCCAAATGCTGCCGTATGTGAACGCGATTTGATCCTTCGTAAACTTCGCGACCGTGTTCGTTGCGAGATCGGGGATGATCGCGTCCGGATGCTCGCGCGGATCGCGGACGACATTGGCCATCGGCGTCGTTTTCCAGCGCGCGTAGATTTCTGCGTGACAACCCGCGCACGATTTTGACCCAACGTAGCTCGGGCCTGCTTGCTTCGTCGGACCGGTGTTCGCGCGAGTCGGCGCGACCGCCGCCGCGCTTACGACGATGAGCGTCGCGAGCGCAAAGGCGGTGCGAAAGAAAGTTTTCGAGGCGGACATGTGAGAACCCGTCAGCCGACCAGATGCCCGTCGAGCACCTGACGCACTTTGCGAGCGAGGATTTTCGGATCCACCGGTTTCTGCAGAAACGCGTCTGTCGGGCCGAGCGAACCGCGGCCGATGTCGTCGTCCACGTATCCCGACATGTAGAGTACTTTCAATCCGGGACGCTTTGCGGTGAGTTCGGTCGCGAGATCGTGTCCGCCCATCTGCGGCATGACCATGTCGGTCGTGAGCAGATCGAGCGCGCCGCTGTGTCCGTCGGCGACGCGCAGCGCTTCAACGCCGTCGGCGGCTTCGAGTACGCGGTACCCCTGCGCCGAAAGTACGCGTGCCGTCAGCGTGCGGAGGTCTGCATCATCCTCGGCGAGCAGAATGGTCTCGGTGCCGCGCGGGAGCGGAGGCTCGCGCGTTTCCTCTTCGACCGTCGGCCGCTCCGAGACCGATGGAAGGAAGATCTCGAACGTCGTGCCATGCCCCAGTGTGCTTGTCACGCGGATGTGCCCGCCGCTCTGCTCGACGATTCCATAGACGGTGGAGAGGCCGAGGCCGGTGCCGCGCCCCTTCGCCTTTGTCGTGAAGAACGGCTCGAAGATTTGCGCGAGCGTCGCGGCGCCCATGCCGGTGCCATCGTCCGAAGCGACCAGCAACACGTACGATCCGGGCGCGGCGACCGAATGCGACATCGCCGTCGGTTCGATCAGCGTCGCGTTTTTCGTTTGGATCGTGAGCGTGCCGCCGGTCGGCATCGCGTCGCGAGCGTTCACCGAAAGATTGAGCAGAATCTGCTGGACCTGTCCTGGATCGACACGCACGGACGAAAGGTGATCGCCGAGCGAGACGCGAATCGCGATGTCTTCGCCGATGGTGCGCATCAGCATACGCTGTGTGTCGGCGACGAGTTCGTTCAGGCTCACAACTTTCGGCTCAAGCACCTGTTGCCGGCTGAATGCGAGCAGCTGCTGCGTCAGTTCCGCCCCGCGCTGTACCGACGAGCGAATCGTCTCGGCGTCGGCGCGCGGCGTACTGCCAGCGGGGAGTTCGTCGAGCAGGAACTCCACCGACGCGAGCATCGTGCCGAGGATGTTGTTGAAATCGTGCGCGACGCCGCCGACGATCCGCCCCATCGACTCCATTTTGTTCGAGTGGCGGAGCCGGCCGATGAGCGCGTCGCGTTCTTCGAGCGATTCGCGCAGATGCTTTTGCGACTCGAACTGCAGACGGCGGTGCATGTGCAGGCGGGCCGAGGCCCACATGCCGAGCGCGTTCAGCACCATGAGCACAGCGAAGTTCGGCCAGATGTCGAAGACCGAGTTTTTGCGCGCGAAAATGAGCACCAGAAGATATCCGATCGACAGCACGAGCGGCGGCAGCGCGCGCAAGACGAACGGAGTCCATGCCAGCGCGTAGTATGCGAGCACCATAACGCCGATCGCGACGTCATCGACCTTCGACGCCGGACGCAGGACCGACAGCGCCGTGAATTGCAGTGCGAATCCAAGCGCCCAAATCACGGTCGCGCGATCGAGAACCGCGGGCTCGCTTATGTTTCGCGACGCGAAGATCACCGTCGCCGAGAGCCCGAAGAACGCGAGGCGCACAAACACGATTGGCGTCAGCTGTTGTGCGCTGAACGAAAAGATCTCGAACGCGAACACGATCACGATGAGGACGAGCGCGATCCTCAGACTGCCGATGGCCTGTGTTTGGTCGACGCGAAAAAATTCGCGACGGTAGTTTCCCTCGTCCGGACCGAGCGTCGGCTCGATCTTCTCGACCAGGGCTCGCAGCATCGTCAGAGCAGCGGCTTCGGCGGCGTAGAGTGGCGCACGCGCGGAACCCGCTCGCCAATCACCCTGCGCATCTCATCGCCAAGTTCCGTGGCGGTGAAGGGCTTTCCGAGAAAACCAACGCCTCGTTCCCTCTCTTTGAGAAAACGCGCGTCCAACTCGGAATAGCCCGAGCACACGACGACCGGGAGCGTCGGCGAGTAGTAGCGGAGAATGGCGAGGGTCTCGCCGCCGCTCGTGTTCGGCATCACCAGGTCGAGCAGTACCGCGGTGATTTCTTCGCGGCGCTCCGCGAAAACCTTGATCGCTTCCGAGCCGTCGCGCGCCTCGATCGTGTCGTAGCCCTCGTTCTCGAGCTGACGAACGACGACCTGCCGAAACGAGTCTTCATCGTCCACGACGAGGACTGTTTCTCCGCGGGATCCCACGGACGGGCGCGCCGATGATTCTGGAGCTGAAGCGATCAAAGCGGTGCCTCCGGAAGCGACAATATGCTTGATTTGAACGAACGCCTAGGACCCGGGACTTGCAATTCAATTTGAGAGAGACAAATATCGCATGACGGACCGCTTTCCGCTTCAACTTTCGCACGACGAGATGAAGGCCCTCGGCACCCAGGCGCTGGACCTGGTGATTCGCCATTTCGAGACCAATCGCGAGAACCCTGTCGCGGTGACGCTTTCGCGGGCGGAAACCGAGCGAATGTTGCGTACGCCGCTCCCGGAAAGCGCGACGCCGGTGAAGGAGTTGGTGGAGATACTGGCGCGCGATGTGTTTCCGAACGCGCTGAAGTCCGACCACCCCCGGTTCTACGCCTTTGTACCCAGCCCGACGAATTTCGTGAGCGTAATTGGCGACTTGTTGATCAGTGGCCACAATCTGTTCGCCGGACACTGGATGGCGGCGTCGGCGGCAGGCCAGATCGAGATCAACGTGATCGACTGGCTCAACGAGCTCGTTGGGTTTCCGGTGAAGGAGGGCGGCGGCACGCTTGTGAGCGGCGGCTCCATGGCGAACCTCATGGCAATCGCCACGGCACGCGACGCGGTATTGGGCGGACCCAGCGAGAGGGCGGTCGTTTATTGCTCCGACCAGACGCACTCATCGATGGCGAAAGGACTGCGCGTGATCGGATTCCGGCCCGAGCAAAAGCGGACGGTTGCGACCGACGAAGGATACCGGATGTCGATCCCCGCGCTGGAGGCCGCGATCGCTGAAGATCGCGCGGCGGGGCGCATTCCGTTCTGCGTTGTCGCAAACGGCGGCACGACGAACTCCGGCGCAGTGGATCCGCTCCACGCGCTCGCCGACATTTGCGCGCGCGAAAAAATGTGGCTGCATGTCGACGGCGCGTACGGCGCGGCGGCGGTGATCACGGATCGCGGTCGTGCGGCGCTTGCCGGCATCGAGCGCGCCGACTCGATCACGCTGGACCCGCACAAGTGGCTGTTCCAGCCGTACGAACTCGGCTGCCTGCTCGTGCGCGACAACACGACGATGCAAAAAGCATTTCGCGTGGAGGACGAAGATCACGCAGACTATCTCGCGGATGTAACGCGGCACATTCAGAATGACGTGAATTTCTACGAACGGGGGATTCAGCTCACGCGTTCGTTCAAGGCGCTGAAGCTCTGGCTTTCCATGCGCGCATTTGGACTCGGCGAGTTTCGCCGCGCGATCGAAATCGGATTCGAGATGGCGGATCACGCCGAGCGCACGCTGCGCGCCGCGGGGACGTGGGAGATCACGACGCCGTCGCAGATGGGAGTCGTGACGTTTCGATGGAGCCAGGCGGGGAGGACTCCTGCTCAGATCGACGCGATCACACACGAGACGGTGGAGCGCATGCGGAACGATTCGTATGCGCTGGTGATGTCGACTTCACTGAGCCATCGGCCCGTGCTGCGTTTGTGCCCGATCAATCCGACAACGACAAACCGGGAGATCGAAGAAACGATCTCCCGGCTTGGCCGCTTTGCAGCGGAGGTGTCGCGGTCGTTGTAGTTCGTGCGTAGTTCGTGCGTAGTTAGTGCGTAGGTAGTTGGTAGTTAGTTCTTCTTGATGACCACGAACCAGCCAGCGATGATGGGGCCGCGCGAGCCGCGTCCGCCACGTCCCGCGGCGGGCGCGGGTGCACCAGGCGCCGGCGCCGGCGGCGGTCCAAATTCCGGTCCGAAGAGGTAGGCGAGGTGCTTCACTTCGTCGACGGCGATCGTCTTCAGGTTGTACTTGAATGTTTCGACGGTCGTAACCGTCGTCCACTTGTCCGCAGCATCTTCGTGAACGATCGTGACGTTCGCCGATGATCCGGCAGGAATGTAGAAGAGTTTCTCCTTCTGGTCCCAGCCCACTGCGTCGACACCGTCGCCGTTCTTAATCTGCGCGACAACCTTGCCGGTCGACGCATCGACGATCACCGATGTGCCGCTGCAGCCGGCCATGATGCGGTTCGTCGAGCGGTCCATCGCGATGCCGGTCGGGCCTTCGCAAGGCGAGATGTCCCACGTCGCGGTCTTCTTCCACGTCTTCGTGTCGATGACGTCGATTGCGTTTTTATTCTCGATATTGATGTAGATGTGACCTTTGCCATCGCTCACGCCGCCTTCGGGCGCGTTGCCGCTCAGCACGATCGTCGCCTTCACATCGCCGGTCTTCGCGTCAACGACGACCGCGGTGCCTTCCGGCGAGCTGTGGTTAATCGAGAGGATCATGTTCGTGGTTTCATCGTACATGATGCCGTCGGCGCCATTGATTCCGATTTTGATCTTCTTGATGAACGCGAGTGATTTGAGGTCGAACATCGTCAGCGTGGAATCGCCGGCGTTCGTGGTGAAGCCGTGATTCTCTTTGGGCACGAGCGCGATGCCGTGCATGCGCGGTGTATCCGGAATGTCGCCGATGACTTTGCCCGTCGGCCCGTCGATGACCATGACGTGCGTGCCGCGCGAAACGAAAACGCGGCCGGTGCCCGGCTCGGCGGTCAGGTAGTCGGTACCGCCTTCACCCTTGATGTCGAACTTTTCGACGGTGAATTTCTGCGCGGACGCCGCGGCAGGAATCGCCAGTGCAGCGGCAAGCGCCAAACGTGAAGTAAAACGAACCATATCAGCCTCGATGGGAGTGGGAGTCAGAGATTACCAGCAACTCAAATAGTACGACAAGTCGAGGCAATCTGTTGGCTCGAAAACCGGGCCTTTCGGGCCTATTTCGACCAGGGAGGCTTGACCCCGATGGACCGGCTGTAGGCAATCAGCTGGCCCATGTGTTCGTGAAGATCGTCCGTCATATCGAAGGCCATTTCGATGACCTGAATCTCCCGGTTGAACACCTTCTGACGGCCCGTGAGTTTCGCTTCGTCGAGGCCTTCGATGGTTTTCTTGGCGAAGGCGAAGCCCTCGTTCATATGCTTCAAGACATCGGGCTTGGTGGAGTTCTTTTCGAAATTCGCAAACCCGCCATTCGCGGGAACCACCACCGTCGAGGGCGTCGCGCCCCATACCGCGGGAGTCCAGTAGTAGTACTCGCTCGCGATGTGCATGAAGACTTCGCCAATTGAGCGCACGCCCGGCGCGGGGCGCCACGAATATTTGTCGGCGGGAATCGCGTCGGCGAGCGCGAGAAATTTCTTTTGCAGCCCGTCGAGGTTCGCGAGGAATTCCTTGCGCACTTCGACGGCGGTGGCTTTGTCGGGCGAGTACTGCGCGCGCGCCGAGTGAATCGGCGCGACGATTGCGAGAGCGAGAATGGCGGCAGTGGTGCGCTTACTGGCGAACATGGGACGGCCTCATTGTGTAGGGTACGGCGGTCGGGAGAGAGAATAACATCTCCCGACCCCCCTGGGGCCTTTTTGTTCGCTATTTCCCAGCGATGGCAGCAAAAGAGGAAAGTGTGGCCGTCCATCCACCGGGGGAATCGAACATTCCGCTCATCGTTTCGGCGGTCGCGCCGAAGCGGTGCAGGTCGCGGTGTTCGAGATCGACACGGGTCTTTTTCGGCCCTTCAGCGGTGAAGACCACTTCGATCTCGGTCATAAAATTCGGATCGTATTTCCATTCCCCGTTGATCTGCCAGGAAAGCACGACGCGTCTCGGCGGTTCCCACGCGAGAACTTTGCCGATGTTCACCTCGGAGCCGTCCTGACTGATGGAGTACCAGCGGCCGCCCAGCTTTGGCTCGATGATCGCCTCTTTGAGGGGCGACGTGCCGATGTGGTGCTCGCGCGGCCACCATTTATCGATGCCGTCGGTAAAGACGCTGAACACATGCGCCTGCGCGGCGTCGATGACGATCTGCTTACGGATCGGAACAATCTTTTCAGCCGTGGTCACGAATCACTCTCCTGTTCGGCCGCAACTTTGAGGGCGGCGAGTGCCCGATCCCAAAAGCGATCGAGGTAGGTTCTCATGGCGTCGATCCCTTTTGGATCGATGCGATACACACTGGCGGTCCCGTGCTTTGCGTACGTGACGAGTCCCGCATCACCGAGGATTTTCAGGTGCTGCGAAACGGCCGGCCGCGAGACGGTGAGTCCGGCGGCCAGCTTGCCGACCGGCATGGGCCGTTTGGCGAGCCGCTCGAGAATGAGCTGCCGGGTGGGGTCGCCGAGCGCGACGAAGGCGCGAGATGTGTTAGCCATGACTTACGGTAAGTAGTAACTTACCATTTGACGGATGTCAAGGGCGGAGTTTCGGAAAGGCGTGGCATGATGTATTTAACAGGAATGCCGACCCCGACCCCCGCCGCGCAGCTCAAGTCGTTCATGGCGAAGTACACGCCGGCGATCGCCCGGGAGTTCAAGGCGGCGCACATGAAGATGCGAACGCTGCTCCCCGGCGCGGTGGAAATGGTCTACGACAACTGGAACGGGCTCGTGATCGGATTCAGTCCGACCGATCGTCCATCGGAGGCGGTGATGTCGATCATCGCGCTGCCGGATCACGTGACGATCTGTTTTCTGCACGGAAAAAAACTTCCCGACCCCGCCAAACTCTTGCAGGGCGGCGGCAATCAGGTGCGGCACGTCAAACTCGCCAGCGTGCGCGAGCTTGATTCGAAGCCGATTCGAAAATTCATCAGTCTCGCGACGGCGCAGGCGCATCCGACGTTCGAGCCGGGCGTCAAAAATCGCCTCGTCGTTCGGGCAATTTCGGCAAAGCAACGGCCGCGTCGTCCGTCCAAATGAACATCGTAAACGTGGGCTACGACTCCACCAACTACTACGTGGTTGATGGGGGGCAGGGCCGACTCCTCATTGATGTCGGCTGGCCGGGCACGTTGGGCAAACTTCTCGCCGAGATGAAGCGCAAGGGAGTGGCGCTGGAGGAGGTCAAATACCTGCTCGCGACGCACTATCACCCCGACCATGCCGGGCTGGTGCAGGAGGTGAGGAACAAGGGCGTGCCTCTCGTGGTGATGGAGGGGCAGCGCGAATTCATTTCCAAGCTGAAGCAGTGGATGAAGCCCGAAATGAAGTATCAGGACATCGACGTTCGTGCCGCCACGCACGTACCGCTGAGTGAGAGCAGGGCGTTCCTCGCCACGCTGCGTATTGCGGGTGAAATTGTGAGCACACCCGGGCACTCCGACGACAGCGTCACGCTGGTGCTCGATTCCGGCGATGCGTTCACGGGCGACTTGCAGAGCACCTCGCGAGCCGATCAACGCGACGTCGGAAAAGTGACCGAGAGCTGGGCGAAACTGCGCGCCATGCACGTGAAAACAATTCACCCGGGACATGGGCCTGCACGCCCAACACCGCCGATATGAAAGGGATTCTCCTGCTGATCGCACTCAGCGTGGCCGCGCCTCCGCTTTGCGCGCAGGCCGCTTCGAAATGAAAGGCAAAGTCGTGGTGATCACCGGCGCGAGCGGCGGGATTGGCGCGGCGGCCGCGGAAGAAGTCGCTCGGCGTGGAGCATCCGTCGTGCTCGTCGCGCGACGGAAGGACGCACTCGCGGCGGCCGCGGCCAAATGCGGTGCGAACGCGCACGCGATCGTAGCGGATGTCACGATCCGCGCGGACGTGCAGCGCGTCGTACGCGAGTCGATCGCGACGTTCGGGCATATTGACGTGTGGGTGAACAACGTGGGCCAGGGCATCACGCGCGTCCCAACCGAGCTGACCGACGAAGACATCGACGAAGCGATGCGCGTGAACATCAAGTCGGTCTTGTACGGCACGCAGGAGGTGCTCCCGCATTTCAAATCACGCGGCGAGGGTCACGTAATTAATATCTCCTCGATGCTGGCACGAATTCCGTTCGCGATCATTCGTTCGGCGTACAATGGCACCAAGCATTTTCTTAATGCGTTGACCACCAACTTCCGCACCGAAGTCCAGGCGACACACCCAGGAATTCAGTTCTCGATCGTCTCGCCCGGGGTGGTCCGCACGGACTTCGGCCTGAACGCGAGGCACGGCGGCCCCGATTCGAAATCGTTGCCGGATTCGCAGAGCTCCGAGGAAGTCGCAGCCGTGATTGCCGGCGTGATCGAGTCGCGGCTTCCGGATGTGTATACGCGAAAGGGCGCGAGCGCGCGGATTGCCGAGTACTACGCGACGATTGGCGTTGATCCGTCGTGATGACGCTGAAGAAAAAATCGAAGCCGGAAGCGCGGAAGGCTGAGGTCAGGAAGCTGTTCAAGACGCAGGCCCACTGGCACGCTTGGCTCGAGAAGAATCATGAGGGGCCCGACGGCGTGTGGGTGCATTTCGCCAAGAAGGGAACGGGCGCGGTCACCTGCTCCTACGACGAGGCTCTCGAAACCGCCCTCTGCTTCGGCTGGATCGACGGACAGCTTCGCACGCACGACGAGAAGACGTTCGTGCGGAAATTCACGCCGCGCCGCGCTCGCAGCATCTGGTCCAAGGTGAATCGCGCAAAAGCCGAGCGGCTCATCAAAGAGGGCCGGATGAAACCGTCCGGATTCAGTGCGATCGAGCGGGCGAAAGCGGGCGGTGAATGGGGTGGGGCGTACGATTCCTCGAGCAATTCGACGGTGCCCGAGGATTTCCAGGCCGCGCTCGACAAGCACAAGCCGGCCGCCGCATTTTTTACAATGCTGGACAAGGCCAATCGCTACGCGGTTTTATGGCGAATTCAGACTGCGCGCAACGCTGAGGCCCGGGGCAAGCGTATCACTGATCTCGTCGCGATGCTCAAGAAGAAAGAGACCTTTCACCCGTGGACGTTCAAATGACCACGAAAAAAACACGCACGATTCGACGTTTCGCGTTCTGCGCAGCCGGTCTGATCTTTTCGGCTTCGGTCTTCGCGCAGGGCCGGCAGGGTCCGCCGCCGGTTCCTCCGCCGGGACCGGGCTCGATCGAGGAAGTCGCGCCGACTGGCAACAACTATGACATCGCGGAGTTCAGGTTCTGGGCGCCGGACGCCGGACCGCTGCAGGCGATCGCCGTACTCGTGCCGGGGTCGAACGGCGACGGACGAGGCGCCGCCGAGGACACTGTCTGGCAGGCGTTCGCGCGATCGCATCATGTCGCGCTCGTCGCGTGCCACTTCAAAGACAAGGAGCATCCGCAGAGCTTCATCGAGGCGTACGTGAACGTCTCGCAGGGAAGCGGACAGGCGCTGATTGACGCGATCAACAAGTTCGCAGCGCGCTCAAAGCATCCGGAGCTCGCGACCGCGCCATTTCTCATGTGGGGTATGTCGGCGGGCGGACAGTTCAACTACGAGTTCAACGCCTGGAAGCCGGAGCGGGTCGCGGCATTCGTGGTAAACAAGGGCGGCATCTACTTCTCTGCGATGGTCTCACCCGAGGCACGCGCCACTCCGGGAATCCTGTTTACCGGCGGAACGGATCTCGAGTCGCGCGTATGGATGATCAACGGATTGTTCGCGGTCAACCGCCGCGGCGGCGCGCTCTGGGCGCTCACGAACCAGCCGGGCGTGGGCCACGTGATTGGCATGTCGCGCGACATGGCGATCGCGTTCTACGATGACATTCTGCCGATGCGTATCGGACCGAACGGCACGCTCAAGCCGGTGGCGGCGCAGAGCGGATTTACCGGCGACCTCAAGACCAAGACGTTTGCGCCGATCGGCGATGGAAAGCAGGCGACCGAGCCGAATTCATGGCTGCCCACCGAGCGCATCGCGAAGATTTGGCAAACGATAGAAACGAGCAAGCCGTAGTCTTTTGGATACCACCCCCATTTCTGCGGAGCTCCGTATGATCGGTCTGACTCACTCGGTGCGCGCGTGGCGGCGCACTGCCGCCGCCGCAATTTTCGCGACGCTGTTCGCGCATCCTGCCTCGGCGCAGACGATGGTCGGCCAGACCGACCACGACATTCTCTCCTCGGAGACATACGTGCGGCCGCCGGCGGTGGTGGATCGCATCATCATGGCCGCGCGCACGGATATCTCGTTCGCTCAGCCGAGCCCGGACCGGAAATGGTTCCTGAAATCACCGGGTCTCGATCGCGGCGACGTCGCGCAGTTCGGCAAGCCGCACCTATATCTGGGCGGTTTGCAGGTGGACGCGCATTCGAATCGCGCGCGGTCGCTGACGAACAGCCAGCACCTCGGACTGCAGCTCGTCGATGTGAAGACGAACGTGACGAAGACGATCGAAACGCCAAAGGGCGCTTCGATTTCGGCGCAAGTGTGGTCGCCGAGCGGCACGCAGATCGCGTACATCGCGAACTTCGATGACGCATCGCAGCTCATGGTGGCGGATGTGCTCACCGGAAAATCGGTGCAGATCACGAAGACGCCGCTGCTCGCGACGCTGGTGACGACGGTTGAGTGGACCGCAGACGGAAAGAGTGTGATCGCGGTGGTTGTGCCGGATGGCCGCGGCCCCGCGCCGGTGCACGGAAAAAACGGAATCGAAGATGGTCCGGAGGTTAGGCTGTCGGAATCGCGCGTGATTCCGCAGGTGATTCATCCGAGCCTGCTCGAAGATCCGCATGAAAAGGCGCTGCTCAAGTACTACACGACGGGCCAGCTCGTGATCATCGACGTGAAAACGAAAGTCGCCAAGAAGATCGGAACGCCGGGAATGATCCGGTCGGCAGATGCATCGCCCGACGGACAGTATTTTCGCGTGACGCAGATGACGGAGCCGTTCTCGTATCTCGTGCCGGTGACGAGTTTCGGTTCCGTGCAGGAGCTGTGGGACGCGAATGGAAACGTCATCGCGAGACTCAACAAGAGCCCGCTCCGCGAAGGCGAAGCCGTTGCCGGCGATGACCAGCCTGCGGGTGGCGGCCGCGGCGCGGCACAGCAGCCGGCGACGGACACGGGCAAACGCAACGTGCAGTGGAATCCAGTCGGTCCTGGACTCGTGTTTTATGAATCCGTGTTTGCTCCGGCCGGAAACGGTGGAAATGCCGGCGGAAACGCTGCGGCTCCTGCGGGCGGTGGTGGCGGCCGCGGTGGGCGCGGCGGTGGCCGAGGCGCAACGGCGGCCGCTCCGGCCGCGGGACGTGGTGCGGCTCCTGCGCGTCCGGCTCCGACGAGCGTGCGGTACGTGAGCTGGATGGCGCCGTTCGGATCGGGCGACACGAAGCTGATTTATGAGGGGAGCGGCCAGCTCACGAAAATCGATTACAGCTACGACGGCAAGACGATGTTCGTGAGCGACAGCGGCGCAGTGAGCGCGGTGCGCGTGGGGGATCCATCGAAGCGTTTTAGTCTTGGGCGCGGCGTGACGATTCCTGCTGGCGGCGGCGGACGCGGCGGCGGCGGTGGTGGATTCGGCGGCGCCGTCGACACGAGCGCGACGGGTGGCGCGCTCGCGACCAAGCGCGGACCGAACGGCTTGCCCGTTGTGATCGTCGGCAGCGACGAGAAAACGGTGTATCTCTCCGGCACGCGCGCGCCGGGCGCCAACTGGAATACGCAGGCGCCGCGTCCGTGGGTCGACAAGCTCGATTTCGAGAGCGGCAAGCGCGATCGCGTGTTCGAGAGTCCGGCGAATGGATTCGATACGTTCGTCACGTCGCTCGACGACGATTACTCGCAGTACCTCTACACGCACCAGACGCCGACGGTGATCGAGGACGTGTACCTGCGCGATGCGAAGGCCGGCACGAGCACGCAGGTCACGCATGCGGTGGATGTCGCGCCGGAAGTTTCGCGCGCGGTGCACAAGCGCATTCAGATCACGCGTCAGCGCGACGGGATGAAGTTCTGGGCCGATCTCACGCTGCCGGCGGACTGGAAGCCGGGCACGCGTCTTCCGGGAATCATCTGGTTCTATCCGCGCGAGTATTCGTCGGTGGCGGACTACGATCGTTCGCGCTGGACGACGAACATCAACAGCTTCCCGGACACGCCGGCGCTGCGTCCCGCGTCGTCAACGAAGCTGTGGGTCACGCAGGGGTATGTGGTGATCGAACCCGACTGCCCGATCATGGGCGACGCGGGGAAGATGAACGACAATTACACGAGAGATCTGCGCGAGAATCTCGATGCGACGGTCAACGCAGTGGTCGACTCCGGCTTTGTCGACCGCAGCAAGATGGGCGTCGGAGGCCATAGCTACGGCGCATTCAGCACGGTGAATGCGCTGACGCTCACGCCGTTCTTCAAGGCGGGCATCGCGGGCGACGGTATGTACAACCGTTCGCTCACGCCGTTCGGATTCCAGAGTGAGCGCCGCAGCTTTTTCGACGCGCAGGGGACGTATCTCGACATGTCGCCGTTTTATCGTGCGGACAAGATTTCGGGTCCGCTGCTCATGTACCACTCGCTTGAAGATCAGAACGTCGGCACGGCCCCGATCAGCTCGATTCGCATGTTTCACGCGCTGCAAGGACTGGGCAAGCCGGCTGCGCTCTTCCTCTATCCATATGAGGATCACAGCGTCGCGACGTACCAAACCGATCTTGATCAGTGGGCGCGGTGGTTTGCGTGGTTTGATATGTATGTGAAAAATCCGAAGACGGATGTGAAGACCGTTCCTTGATGGAGGTGCAGTGACGGCGGAACAGTGGACGGCGGTCGACCGCTACATCACCGACGAACTCGTACCGACTGACGCCGCGCTCGATGCCGCTCTCGCATCGAGCGCGGCGAACGGTCTCCCGGCAATCAATGTCGCGCCGAATCAAGGAAAGTTTTTGCAGGTGCTCGCACGTTCTATCGGTGCGAAACGGATCCTCGAGGTGGGAACGCTCGGCGGCTACTCGACCATCTGGATGGCACGCGCGCTGCCACAGGGCGGCACACTGATCACGCTCGAGTACGATCCGAAGCACGCGGATGTTGCGCGCGCGAACATCGAGCGCGCCGGACTCGCGCACGTCGTGGACATCCGGCTCGGCAACGCGATCGAGACGCTTCCGCGAATTGCCGCGGAAGGGCTCGGGCCCTTCGATCTCATCTTTATTGACGCCGACAAACCCGGGAACGCAGACTATTTCGCCTGGGCGGTGACGCTCGCGCGCGTCGGCGGCCTGATCATCATCGACAATGTTGTCAGAAATGGCGGAGTGATCGATCCCGCCGGTGACGCGAACGTGCAGGGCGCGCGGCGCGCGTATGAGGCGATGAAGACCGAGCCGCGCGTGATCGCGACCGCAGTGCAAACTGTCGGGAGCAAGGGCTATGACGGATTCGCAATCGCGGTGAAAATCTCGTAGCGTTTGGCATGCCTCGATATGTCGCGCTGCTTCGCGGAGTGAACCTCGGCGGCCATACAGTGAAGATGGACCGGCTGAAGAAGTTGTTCGAGGAGATGAAGTTCAAGAACGTCGAGACATTCATCGCCAGCGGCAATGTGATCTTCGACTCGGCGTCGAAGAATGCGGCCGCCCTCGAGAAGAAGATCACCGCATCCCTTGAACAGTCGCTCGGATTTCCGGCGGCAACCTATCTTCGCACCGCCGAAGAGTTCATGCGGGTGCTGGAGCATGAGGCGGCGCAGAATCTGGGCACGCACAACGTGTATATCGGTTTCCTCTACGAGCCGCCGTCGAGGGACGCGCACGTGCGGCTGAGCAAATACCAGTCGAAGACGGACGAGTTTCATGTGACCGAGCGCGAGGTCTACTGGATCTGCCGGGCGCGGGGCATGAGCGACTCGCCGTTCTTCAGGGTCGGAATTGAGAAGGCGCTCGGAGTGAAGGCGACGGTGCGGAATGTCACGACGGTCACGAAGATTGTGGAGCGATTCTTGAAATGAACGGGTTGGCAGATGGTGGATGGCGGATGGCGGCCACAGCGGCGTGTGTGGCATTGCTCGCGTGCGCGTGCGGGCTGCCGGGAAAAATGACGCTCGACGTGTCGCCGAAGATTGCGCTCACGGGCCCGAAGGATGTCGCGATCATGGGAACGCGGACCGACGTCGTTGCGGCGCTGGAGGGCGCGCTCGCCGAGCGCGGGTTCACGTTCAAGCGCTATATGAATCGTGACCGGCAGGGCGACCCTGCGGCTCAGGTGAGGTCGGGAGCGAACGTGACGGACAACACGAGGTACGCTGTTGAGGTGACGCCGGATATTTTCGATCGCTGCGCAGCCGGCGGATTCCAGTTCAAGTCACTGAAAGTTTCGGTGATCGACAGACAGACGAACGAACTGATGCTTCGGACCAGTGCGACGGGGCGTTCCGAAAAGTGCCCGCCGACGTCGGGAGACATCTTTCACGAAATTGCGAAGGCCATCGATACCGCATGGAGGAAGTGACACAATGATCACCGCCCGACGGATCGTCGCACTCGCAGTTCTGGTTCCCGCGTTCGCCAGCGCGCAGGGCACGATGGCGGACTACAACCGCGCACAGGGGCTGCAGAAAAAGTACACGCCGCTCGTGATTGATTCGCCGGATGCGCCGGTGTGGATCGCCGGGACGAGCAAGTTCTGGTACAAGAAAACCACCGCGAGCGGCGACGCGTATGTGCTTGTGGACGCGTCCACGCTCGAGAAGCGGCCGGCGCTCGACAACGAACATCCGGCGGCCGCTGGCGGCGGTCGCGGCGGCGGCGGCGGCGGGCGTGGCGGCGCCGTCGCGGACGTGCCGCGTCCGTCGCCCGACGGCAAACTCGTCGCATTCATCGACAACTACAACATCGCGATTCGCACCGCGGGCGCGGCCGCCGGAGCGGAGAAGACCTGGCTGAGTTACGACGGCTCCGAAGGAAATCCGTACACGCTGAACTCGATCGCGTGGTCGCCGGATTCGAAAAAGATTGCGGCGTATCGCGTGCGGCCCGGATATCGGCGCATGGTGCGCTACGTGGAATCGTCGCCGGCCGACCAGCTGCAGCCGAAAACATTCGAGCGCTATTACCAGAAACCCGGCGACCTGCTCGACTTGCAGCAGCCTTCCGTGATCGAGGTCGCAACGAAGCGCGAACTGGTGGTGGATGAGGCGCTCTTTCCGAATCCATACGATCTCACCCGGATCGTGTGGCGAAAGGACAATCGCGCGTTCACGTTCGAGTACAATCAGCGCGGCCATCAGCTCTACCGCGTGATCGAGGTCGATGCGAACAGCGGCAAAGCGCGCGCCGTGATCACGGAGACGTCGAAAACGTTCGTTGACTACCGGACCGCGAATGTTGGGCTCGCCGATTCAGGGCGGCAGTTCCGGTTTGATCTCGACGACGGAAAGGACTTCATCTGGATGTCCGAGCGCGACGGCTGGGCGCACCTGTATATGATGGACGGCGCGAGCGGCGCGGTCAAAACTCAGATCACCAAAGGAAACTGGCTCGTGCGCGGCGTGGTGCGCGTGGACGAGCCGAACAAGCAGATCTATTTCGCGGCGGGCGGCATGGATCCCAAACAGGATCCGTATTTCCTGCACTACTATCGCATCAATTTCGACGGCAGTGGCCTCGTGCCGCTCACCGACGCGAACGGCTATCACACCGTTACGTTCTCGCCGGACAACGCGTACTACGTCGACTCGTGGTCGCGCGTCGATCTCGCGCCGATGATGCAGCTGCGCCGCACGAGCGACGCGAAGGTGTTGCTCGATTTGGAAAAGGCCGATGCGACCGAACTCGCGAAGGCGGGCTGGCGGGCGCCCGAGGTATTCGTCGCCAAGGCGCGTGACGGTGTCACCGACATCTGGGGCATCATCGTCAAGCCGACGAACTTCGATCCGAAGAAGAAATACCCCGTGATCGAGAACATCTACGCGGGGCCGCAGGGCTCGTTCGTGCCGAAGACGTTCACGCCGTACCTCGGCATGCAGTCGATCGCCGAACTCGGGTTCATCGTGGTGCAGATCGACGGCATGGGAACCGCGAATCGTTCGAAATCATTTCACGATGTCGCATGGAAGAATCTCGCGGACGCGGGATTCCCCGATCGGATTCTCTGGCACAAGGCAGTCGCGGCGAAGAATCCGTGGTACGACATCTCGCGCGTCGGCATCTACGGCGGTTCGGCCGGCGGACAAAACTCGCTCGGCGCGCTGCTCTTTCATCCGGAGTTCTACAAGGCGGCCGTCTCGTTCGCCGGTTGCCACGACAACCGCATGGACAAAGTGTGGTGGAACGAACTCTGGATGGGGTGGCCCGTCGATGCATCGTACGAAGCGAGCTCGAACATGGTGAACGCCGGCAAGCTGCAGGGAAAACTGTTGCTCGTGTGGGGCGAGCTCGACACGAATGTCGATCCGTCGTCGAGCATGCAGGTGGTGAACGCGCTCATCAAGAACAACAAATCGTTCGACATGATGGTGATGCCCGGCGAAGATCACCCGGCGGGCCGCCGGGGCGCGAGCGCGCCATACGGGGATCGCAAGCTGTGGGATTTCTTCGTCCACAACTTGCTCGGCGTCGAGGCGCCGCGCTGGAACACGCTCCCGAACGGCATGCGCAACGCCGCGGATGGGGGTGGCACCGGCAACGGACTCGGCGAACTCGGCGGAATGTTCGGACCGAGCTGGGAGAGCGTGCGCGAGAGCTGGAATGCGGGGCGCCCCTAGCGCACCCCGCTCGGAAGAGGAACTCGACGAACTTCTCTCGGCGCCGCGTGCGGAGACGGTCGCCGCGCTGACGCGCGCGCCGGGCGATGTCATCGTGCTCGGCGCGGGCGGCAAGATGGGTCCAACGCTCGCGCGCATGGCGGCGCGGGCGCGCGATCTCGCCGACAACGGCTCGCGCCGGCGTGTGATCGCGGTGTCGCGATTCTCGGCCGACGGAACCGAACATTTTCTCAATGAGGCCGGCGTCGAAACGATTCGCTGCGATCTGCTCGACCGCGACGCGGTCGCGCGGCTCCCCGAGGCGCCGAACGTAATTTTCATGGCGGGTCAGAAGTTCGGCACGAACGACGCGCCGTCGCGAACGTGGATGATGAATGTCGTGGCGCCGGCGATTTGCGCTGAGCGGTTCGCGGGCGCGAGCACGGTGGTATTCTCGACCGGCAATGTGTATCCGCTCACGCGGGTGACGAGCGGCGGTTCGCGCGAGAGCGATGGCACCGCGCCGATCGGTGAGTACGCGCAGAGCTGCGTTGGACGAGAACGTGTGTTCGAGCATTTTTCGGCGTCACACGCGACGCGCGTTGCAGTCGTCCGTCTCAACTACGCGATCGCCCTGCGATACGGCGTGCTCACGGATCTCGCGCTGAAGATAGCGTCTGGAACTCCGATCCCACTCGCGATGGGACATGTGAACGTGATTTGGCAGGGCGATGCGAACTGCGCCGCGCTCGAACTGCTGCCGCACGCAGCGTGCCCTCCCCGAATCGTGAACGTCACCGGGGCGGCGACGCTTTCGGTGCGCGAACTTTGCGCCGCGCTTGGAGAGAGACTCGATCGAACACCCCGGTTCGAGGGAACGGAGGCGGCCGACGCACTGCTGTCGAACACGGACGAGATGCGCGCATTGCTGGGCGAGCCGAACACGTCGATAGGGACCATGCTCGATTGGGTCGCCGATTGGGTGCAACACGATCGCGCGTTGCTCGGCCGCGCGACGCACTTCGATACGCGCGACGGAAAGTTCTGATGTCCAGCCAGATGATGAGCGCGCGGGCGCACCTCAAATCGGGCGTCGTGATTCCGGCGCATCCGCTCGCGCTCACGCCGAACCGTACGCTCGACGAACGGCGCCAGCGCGCGCTCACGCGCTACTACATGGATGCGGGTGCCGGCGGCGTGGCGGTCGGCGTGCACACGACGCAGTTCGCGATTCGGGATCCGCGGCACGCGATGTACCGGCCCGTGCTCACGCTCGCGATGGAGACGCTGCGCGCGGAACTTGTGAAGAGCTCGCGGCCATTCGTGACGGTCGCAGGCCTCGTGGGTAAAACCGATCAGGCCGTGGCGGAGGCGGAGATCGCGAAGTCGCTGCGGTATGATGTGGGACTGCTCAGCCTCGGCGCGCTTCCCGATGCGACGGACGCGGAGCTCATCAAGCATTGCCGCGCAGTGGCGGAAGTGATGCCGCTGTTTGGGTTCTACCTGCAGCCGGCCGTCGGCGGCCGGGTGCTGAGTTATTCGTTCTGGCGCGAGTTCGCTGAGATCGAAAACGTGTGGGCGGTAAAGATTGCGCCGTTCGACCGCTACAAGACGCTCGATGCCGTGCGTGGAATCGCGGAGTCCGGTCGCGACGATATCGCACTCTACACCGGCAACGACGACAACATCGTCAACGACCTGCTCACGCCGTATCCGGTGACCGTCGGTGGCGAGCGGACGGTGCGCTGGTTCGACGGCGGCTTGCTCGGCCAGTGGGCGGTGTGGACACAGCGCGCGGTCAACATGCTCGCGCGATGCAAGGCAATGCGCGCGGCTGGCAGCGTTGATCAGGGGCTGAGCCGAGAGGGCGCAGAGCTCACCGATGCGAACGCGGCGATATTCGATGCAGCGCACGCGTACGCAGGCTGCATTCCGGGCATTCATGAAATTCTTCGCCGGCAGCGACTGTTGAGCGGAGTGTGGTGCCTCGACACCGCGGAGAAACTTTCTCCGGGGCAAACCGTTGAGATTGACAGGGTCTGCCGGAATTATCAGTCGCTGCACGATGATGCATTCGTGGCGGAGCACCTCGAGCGCTGGCTCGCGGATTGAACCTGAACTGGTAAGGCAATGAAATACGTGATGCGACAGAAGTTCTTCACGCTCGCCGATGACTACAACATCACGGACGAACACGGCAAGGGTGTTTTTTTCGTCGACGGCAAGCTCCTTTCGATCGGCCATCAGCTCTCGTTCCAGGACATGCAGCAGAACGAACTCGCATTCATCAAGCAGAAGATTTTCAATTGGGGGCCGACGTACGAGATTTGGCACAAAGGAGAGCTCGAAGCAGTGGTGAAGAAGGAGTTGTTCACCTTTTTTCATTGTGTTTTCCATGTCGATGAACCGGGCCACGCTTCGCTGACTGCCGAAGGAAGTTTCACCGACCATGAATACGTGTTCACGCGCGCCGGCCGGCAGGTGGCCGCGGTCTCGAAGCAATGGTTCGCATTCGTCGACACGTACGGTGTGGAGATCGCGGACGACGAGGACGCCATTCTGATTCTCGCGTGCGCTGTCGTGATCGACGAAGCGTGCCACGGAGACCAGCAGCGCCATTAATGACGGTCGTTCATGTTGTCTCGCACACGCATTGGGATCGCGAGTGGTACGAATCGGCACCGCGTTTCCGGCAGCGGCTCGTTGCGCTCGTCGATGAACTGATCGACTCGCCACAGCTCTCGCACGCGGGCGCGAGTTTTCTGCTCGACGGGCAGATGGCCGTTGTGGAGGACTATCTTTCGGTCCGCCGCGAACGCGCGGCCGAGCTCTCGATGCTGCTCAAGAGCGGCGCGATCGAAGCGGGGCCGTGGTACGTGCTCGCTGACGAATTGATTCCGTCTGGCGAGGCACTCGTGCGGAACCTGTTCGCCGGCCGCAGAACGCTTCGGCTGTTGCGCGCGCTCGAGCAGTGCCCTCCGGTGCTGTATTGCCCGGACTCGTTCGGGCACCCTGCGGCGCTGCCCGCGCTCGCGCACGGTTTTGGATTCAAAATGGCGATTGTGTGGCGCGGCTTCGGCGGCGCGCGCACGCCACACTCGGACACGTGCACGTGGATCGCGCCGGGCGGCGAACGTGTACTGCTCTACCATCTCTCGAAAAGCGGCTACGAACTCGGCGCGAATCTTCCCGTCGACCCCGCAGCCGCACTGGAACGATGGAATGAAATTCGAAGGGAGCTTCTCTCTCGAAATATCACGGGGGAAGCGCTCCTGTTGAATGGCGCCGACCATCATGCGCGGCAGTACGATCGCGAAGCGGCGATTTCGGCGCTGGCGGCTGCGGCGGCACCTGATGAGATCAAACCGAGTTCGCTGCGACTGTTCACCGAGGAAGCAGTGACGCGCGCGGCGTCCGCGAAGCTGCCGGAGGTTGAGGGCGAGCTGCGCGATTCGTACGGATTCACGTGGACGCTGCAGGGAACGTTCGCATCGCGTGCGCACCAGAAGCGGCGCAACGCAAAGCTCGAACGCCTGCTGCTGCGTGACGCGGAGCCGTGGGCGGCGCTCGCGGAGCTTGCGGCGACGCGAGCACGGGGCGGGTCGGCGCGGCGGCAGTTGGTGGAAGCTGCGTGGAGGTCCCTGCTGCTGAGCCATCCCCACGACACGCTCTGCGGCTGTTCCACCGACGAAGTTGCGCGCTCGATGGATGCGCGCCTCGACGAAACGGAATCGCAGGCGAACGGACTTCGAAGCGACGCTCTGCTCGATTTAGTCGGGCACGACGCCGACGATGCGCGCGAGCGCCCGGCGGAGTGGAAGCCGATGGTCATCGTTCGAAACCCGGCTGCCCGGCCACGGGGCGGAGTGGCGCTGCTCACGTTCACGAGCTTTCTCGCTGACGTTCGCGTCGGACCGGGGTCCGCGGATGGCGAGCCGGACGTCTCGAATATTTCCAAGAAAGTCCAGGCTGTCGCGGAGTTTTCCGCAGTACAACGTCTCGCTCGTGCCGTGGTGCACGAGCGGACAGAATCTCCGCGGCATTACCCTGATGACGATCTCGTGCTCGCGTGCGACGTCGCTGCATGGGTGCCGGCCGTTGCCGGCTACAGCGTTGGCTGCTTTGCGCACACGTCGCGCAATCGTCCCGCCCCAATTCCGAATCCCGCACGCGCGGCCGACGGCGCGATGTCCAACGGACTCATCTCGGTTCACGTGCACGATGATGGCCGCATCGAGTTCACCGATCATTCGAATGGCCGCTCGGTTCCGGATCTGCTGCGCTGGGAAAGCTTCGTCGATTTCGGCGACTTATACACGCCGTCAGTGCGCGGCCCCAAGTTCGCGCCGAAGTTCGTCGGCGTTCGCGTGCCGCATCGCGGCCCGGTGCGAGCGGCGCTCGAGATGAAGTGGGAGTTTCGTGAAAAGAAGGAGCGAGTCGCCGCAACCGTGCAGCTCGTGATTGACGCGGACGCTCCGTGGCTGCGGATATTCGTTGACGGCATGAATGCCGCGGACGATCACCGGCTGCGCCTGCGAATCGCGACTGACGCGACGCATGCGAATGTGTACGCCGACGCGATGTTCGGCTCGGTCGAGCGCAGGCCTGTCGTGGCGACACACGACGACATCAAGATGGAGATTCCGCAGAAGACGGCGCCGCTCCACCGCTACGTCACACGCTTTGGCGCGGATCACGGCGCGACGGTTTTCTCCGACGGTCTCGCCGAATACGAAGCGGACGATGAAGGCGGCATTGCGGTGACGCTGCTGCGTGCCGTCGGTCAGCTCTCGCGCGCCGATCTTCCGGAGCGGCGCGGCCATGCCGGCTGGCCGGTTCCGACGCCCGAAGCGCAGTGCCACGGAGAGTTCGGTGCGGAGTTGGCGCTCTTGCTGCATGGCGCGCGTTCGCCGCAGGTCATCAACTCGATCGAACGCGCTGCCGATGACATCCTGCTGCCGTTGACCGGCGGCACACTCAGGTCGGCGCTGAGAATTCCGGATGCGGTGTCCGGAATCGAACTGCTCGGTGAGGGACTCGCGTTCTCGAGCGCCAAGCAGAGCGAAGATGGTCACGCGATCGTACTGCGCTGTGTGAACCTTTGCGACGAAGCGCGCGAGGGCGCATGGAAAATCGGCCGCGCTGTCACAGAGGCGCACATCGCGCGCATGGATGAGACACCGATCGAAGCCGCGCGACTCGTCGAAGGAACGGTGATGTTCAGCGCTGCACCACGGGCAGTCGTTACGATTCTCGTGCGCTGAACCGAGCGAGCGGCTCGCTCGTCAATCGCAGCGCGCGAGCCCCTCGGAGTCGAGACGGAACGGAAGGATGCTGCCGAGCGGCGCGATCGCGTCCCGGACGCGATCAACGGAATTCTCCGCCGCCATGACGAACACGCATCCTCCCCCGGAGGCGCCCATCGCCTTCGATCCGAGCGCACCGTTCGCGTAGGCGCGGCTCACAATTTCGTCGATGATCGGCGTCGGGATTGCGGGATGCAGCGCGCGCTGATGCCGCCAGTGCTCACCGACGAGCGAGCCGACGCTGTCCAGATCTCCGTCCTCGAGAAAGGCGCTCATCTCTTCGGCGATCGCGCGCATTCGAGAAAGCGAGAGTACGACGCGCGGCTCGCGCTCGTCGTACGCCCGCAGCACTTCCGTAATATTTGCGCCGGAAATGCGCGACTCGCCCGTATAAATCAGAAACGACCGGCGCTCGAATTCCGCCGTTGTTTCACGGGAGAGCGCGATGCGCCGCACATCGACCGTCTGCGAAAAACGGAGTGCGAGCGCGCCGCCGTGCGTAGCGGCGTAGTGATCCTGACGTCCGCCAGCGATTCCGAGTTCTTCCACTTCTATCCGGCGGCCCTCTTCGGCGATCTCGCCGTGATTCCAGGCCTCGCCCTGCCAGGCCGCGAACGCCCCCAGCAACGCGGCGCTTGCCGCTGACGATCCCCCGAGTCCCGCGCCAACCGGGAAATCGCTCTCGAGTCTGCCGTTGAGGCCCGTGATTCCGGCGCGACGAAATGCAGCGGCGATGAGCGGCGCGTCGGCGCTCACACGTTCGCGCGCGGCGCCGCTCGCAGTTGCAACTTCGCCATCGTCCGTCAGCGTTGCCGTCGCATAGCGATCGATCGCGATGTTGCACACGAATCCGCCCTCCTCCTCGCTGTACGGCGGCACATCCGTCCAGCCGCCGGCCAGATCAATGCGGGTCGGCGCGCGAACCTTCACGGTTCTCATTCAGTAAATCTCACGTGCGTTCGCCGAGCTGACGGGCAAACGGGGCCTGATTTCCCGCCAGGGCATCACGCAACCGGTCTCCCAGCAGTGTAACCGAGAGGACCGTCAGAATTAATGCAGCACCCGGAGCGAGCGCGACCCACGGCGCCGCAACGATGAGATCGCGTCCGCCGGCGATCATGTTGCCCCAACTCGGACGAGGCGGCTGAATTCCGAGTCCGAGAAACGAGAGACCGCTCTCGAGCAGAATCGCGTTGCCCACGCCGAGCGTCGTCGCGACGATCGCCGGTCCGATCGCGTTCGGGAGCACATGGCGCCAGAGCACGAGCCAGTGCGAAACGCCGAGCGCCTCGGCCGCCTCGACGAACGGGCGCGCGCGGATGCCGAGCACTTCGCCGCGCACGATGCGGGCGACGCCCATCCAGCCCGTTGCGCCGAGCACGATGAGTACGGTCAAGAGTCCCGGCTGCCAGAGCGCGGCGCACACGAGCAGCAGCACCAGGCGCGGAATGGCGAGCAACGCGTCGGCGACGGCCATCGTGAGACGATCGGTGATTCCACCGAGCCATGCTGCCACCGCGCCCGCAATTGTGCCGAGCGCCGCAGCGAGCACGGAACCGCCGACGCCGATTGCGAGCGAGATGCGCGCGGCGAGCATCATGCGCACAAACAAGTCGCGCCCGAAACGATCGGTGCCGAGCAGATGCCATGCGCCGGTGGAGTCGTGACTGAATGGCGGCACGAGACGCAGCGCGATCACGTCGCCGATCGCGAGAGGATCCTGCCGCGCGAGCATCGGCACGAACACCGACGACGCTACCATCAGTGCGAGCAGTGCGATCGCGCCAGCCGTCGTGCGATCGTTCGCCAACGATTTCTTCATGCGGCACGCGCCCCGCGCCGCGGATCGAGCAGCGGCAGCGCAACGTCTGCGGCGAAGTTCGCGATGATCACTGCGGCTGCGTAGAAAACCGTTGCGCCCATCACGACCGGGTAATCGCGCGCCTGAATCGCGGCGAGCATGGCCCGGCCGAGACCCGGCCACGCGAACACCTGCTCTACAAAAACAGATCCGGCAACGAGACCGGGGAGCGAAAGCGCCGCGAGGACGACGAGCTGCGGCGTGATGTTTCGCAGCACATGCCGTCCGTACACGCGAGCGGGGCGCGCGCCTTTCGCGCGAGCGGTTCCGACCCAGCCTTCCGAGAGAACGTCGGCGACTGCGCTCCGGGAGTACCGCGCGATTCCCGCGGCGCCGACGGCGGCGAGCGTCACCACTGGCAGCACCGCATGCCGAAACAGGTCGAGAAAACCGGCCCAGCCGTGCAGTGCGCCGCCGGGCGTGCGAATTCCGAAGGCAGGAAGCCGGAGAGCCGGCGGAAGGCCGAGCGACGCGGCGCCGTACGTGAAGACGGCGATCAGCGCGAGCGCGATCCAGAACGTCGGCGCTGCGTACACGGTCGTCGTAAAGACCGTAGTCAGTTTGTCGATCGCTCCGCCGCGCCGCGCCGCCTGAAACATTCCAAGCGGCACGCCGATGAGAAACGTTAGAAGCAGCGAGATTCCGCCGAGCGCTATTGAGACCGGCGCGGCGTCGAGCAGGAGCCTGCTGACGGACTGTCGCGAGGAGAAACTCTCGCCAAGGTCGCCCCTGACCACCGCTCCGGCCCAATGTGCATATTGGACAATGAGCGGGCGGTCGAGTCCGAGTTCCGCGCGCAGCGAAGCCGCGTCGGCTGCCGTCGCCGTGGGCGACACCAGAAACGCGGCGGGATCGCCGGGCGCCATCCGAACGAGCACGAAGATGATCGTGACCACGAGCCAGAAGAGCACGATCGCACCTGCCAACCGGCGCGCGACGACGGAGACGTCATGTTGCACTGGTTGAAAATGCGCGCGCGCGCTCGCGCGTCAATCACCGGCCGAGTTTTATCTGCTTTATCTGCGTTATCCGCTTTATCTTTCGCCGTTGAGATCGCGATCGGGATTGCGGTTTCTGCGTGCGTCGCCTCTCCGCGGCCCAGCGGAGTGGTGGTGTTCGCATCGGGCACGGACCTCGAGTCGGGGAATCCGCTCGTGACGATTCATCCGCTGTCGCGACAGGTGCAGCGGTTCGTCCTCTTCACGACGCTTGCGCGATACGATACCACGCTCGCGCCGGAGCCGTACGCGGCCAGTTCGTGGAGCTTCAGCGCGGACCGGCGGGAGTTGACGTTTCATCTCGTTGAATCGCTGCGCTGGCACGATGGACAGCCGACGACGTCGCGCGATGTGGCGTTCACATTGCTCGCGGCGCGCGATCCCAAAACCGGCTATCCGCGAGCGGGAGATCTCAGCGCACTCGATACGGTGCTGACACCGGACGACACAACCGCCGTGCTGCGCTTTCGAACGGCGCCCAGCGGATTTCCGCTGGTGTTCTGCGAGCTGCCGATGCTCCCGGAGCATCTGCTGCGCGGCGTTCCGCGCGGCGACATGCGGCGCGCGGCATTCAATCTCGCGCCTGTTGGCAACGGACCGTACCGGTTTGTGGAGCGCGTCGCGGGCCAGCGCTGGGTGTTCGCGCGCAACGCCGATTTTCCCGCAGCGCTCGGCGGCGCACCGGTGATGGATCAGATCGTGATTGCCGTGGTGGATGAGCCGACGACGAAGTTCGCCGGTCTTGCGAGCGGCGATCTCGATTTTGCGGGAATCGCTCCGACGATGGCGGTGCTCGCCGATCGTGATCCGACCATGCGCGTGCTGGCGTACCCGGTACTGCAGGCGACGGGACTGGTGTTCAATGCCCATCGCGCACCGTTTGATGACGCGCGGGTACGGCGCGCGTTTGCGCTTTCGGTGAATCGGGAGCGAATCGTGAAGGCGGCGCTCGCCGGGTATGCCACGCCGGCCTCCGGGCCTGTTGCACCCGAGAGTCCGTTCGCTCTTGATTGGTCCGTGGTGAGTGACACGCGCATCGCGGATTCGCTGCTGGACGCGGCCGGCTGGCGGCGCGGCGCCGATGGCGCGCGCGCGCGCGGCGGCAAACCGTTCAGCGTCGAGTTGCTGACGGTTGGCAGCGGCGATCAGGCCGTGGAACAACTGGTGCAGGCGGATATGGCCGAGCGCGGAATTCGCATCGAGATTCGCGTGGTGGAGTTCGGCGCATTTCTCGCGAAGGCACGCAATACGGCAAAGACGTTCGATGTGCTGCTGACCGGAATTCCGGGAGATCTCTCGCTCGCCTATCTCACGGCGATGTACGACGGTCGTCAGCGGGGGAGCGCGCTTGACTATGCGGACTTTCACAGCGCGCGACTCGATGCACTGTTCGAGCGCACGCGCGGCGCGGCGACGCGCGATGCGACGATTGCGGCGTGGCGCGATGTGCAGCTGGAGCTGACGCGGGAGATGCCGGCCGCCTGGCTCTATCATTCGCGCGGCCTGCAGGGGATTTCACGGCGCATGCAAGGCGTGCAAATGGATCTCCGCGGTGAGCTCGTGACGCTCACGAAATGGAACGTCGCCGCGCCGAAGGAAGCGCGTTGAGTATGCTGCTCATCGATTCGGCGCGGCTCGAAGAACGGCGAGCGGCGGCGGCGCCCGGCGGGCCGCTCGGCGGGCCGCTCGGCGGGCCGCTCGGCGCGCTCGCCGATTCCATTGCGGCCGATCTCGAAATCGTGATGGCGCGCGAGCTGTACGTGCCGCGTGAGAAGGCGCTGCTTTCGCGCGCGGGCGGCCGCTGCGAAACGGACGGCACGCAGCTTGAGTTTGATCCGTACTCGCCCGACGAGCATCGCTGCCCGAAGTGCAACAGCGTGTACACCGGCGAGTTTCATCATCGCTGGTGGGTGTATTGGTATCAGCTGTGGCTGGCGGAGCGCGGCGTACATGCGGCGCTGCTGTATCTGTTGCGCGGCGACGCGCGCCATGGTGCATTCGCTCGTGCCGTCGCGCTGCGCTATGCGGAGATGTACGCGAGCTATCCGAACGTCGACAACGTGCTCGGGCCGACCCGGCTTTTTTTCAGCACCTACCTCGAGTCCATATGGCTGCTGCAGATCTGCGTGATGGCAGACCTGCTGCAGAACGCTGGAGATCGCTCCACTGCAGATGTCATGCGTGAGAAGATCGTTCGGCCAAGCTCCGCGCTGATCGCGCAGTATGACGAGGGCCTTTCGAATCGCCAGGTGTGGAACAACGCGGCGATGATGGCGGCCGCACTGTTGCTCGGCGATCGCGCCACCGCCGAACGAATCGTGCGCGCTCCGTCTGGTGTGGAAGCCCATCTTGCAGAAGGGCTGCTCGACGACGGCACGTGGTACGAGGGCGAGAACTATCACCTCTTCGCGCATCGCGGACTCTGGTACGGCGTGTTGCTCGCGGAGACCGCGGGAATTGAAATTGAATCGCGCCTGCTGGCGCGTTTTCAGGAAGGCTTCGCGGCGCCGTTTGCGACAGCGCTTCCGGATTTCACACTGCCCTCGCGCAAAGATTCACAATACGCGATCTCGCTGCGTCAGCCGCGATTCGCGGAACTCGTTGAACTGGGACTCGCGCGAGCGCATGACGCGCGGCTGGTGAGCGCGCTTGCCGATCTCTATTCGGGCGACGCGCCGCGTGGCGACACGAACCGCGCACGCTCGACTGCGGATGTCGAGCGAAATCTTCCCGCCACGAGCCTCACTCGCGCCGATCTCGGCTGGCGATCGCTGTTGCACGCTCGAACCGCGTTGCCCCCGCTCGTGCGCACGGTGCCGGAGTCCGTGCAGCTGGCGGGGCAGGGAATTTCCGTGTTTCGCCGCGAGAAGGGCGACGTGTTTATCGCGCTCGACTGGGGACAGTCCGGCGGAGGGCACGGTCATCCCGATCGGCTGAACCTGATTTTCGTGCACGGCCACACGCGCTGGCTCGACGATCTCGGCACCGGATCCTACGTCGATCCGTCGCTGCACTGGTATCGCAGCACGCTCGCGCACAATGCGCCGCTGATCAATGGACACTCGCAGGCTCGCGTGGATGGCACGCTGACCGGCTACGGCGGTGAGCGAACTGAATTTGTGGCTGCAGCCGCGAGTGGCATCGCGCCGGGCGTGACGGTGACGCGCAGGGTCACCGTGCACGACGACTATTTCGAGGACACGATTCGCTGGAAAGCCGAGGGGCGCGTGCAATTCGATTTGCCGATTCACTTCGACGGTGAGGCGCGCGGTGTGGTGTTCACTCCCGGCGAGCGCCTGCAGGGCGGCGACGGGCTCGAGGACGGGTTTGAGTTCGCAAGCCACGTGACGAAAGTTTCGATTCCGGCGAAGCAGACGGTTGAACTCGAAGCGAAACGCGACGGGAAGATCGCGCGGGCTTTTGTGCGCGCAACGGAAGCCTCACGGTGGTATCGCGCGGAAGGGCCAGGGCAGCCCGCGACCGAATCGCGACCGTTTTATCTCGTGAGATGCGACGGACGAATCGGGGAAATTCGAAGCATCTGGACTTGGTCCGATCGAATCGACAGCGTGCGGTTCGATGCTGACGGCAGTGTTGTTGAAGTTGGCGGTCAGCCGATTGTTCAGCGCGCGATCGCGGTCGAAGCAAACGACGGAGACGCGGGGGTTCATCCGGTGGAGCCGCCGCGACGCGTTCAGCGGCAGTCGGCGCGCAAATCGATGCAGGTTCCGCGGAAGGGACTGGCCGCGTTTGATCTTGGCGAGGCGAACTACCGCCGGTCGGAGCAATCGTGGGAGGAGGCGGGCCGGCCGAGCGCGCGCGTCACCGTTGGTGTGGAACGCAACGAGCTGAGCGTTCAGGTGAGCGCGACCGCACGTGAAATTTCATTCGTTCCGCCGGGCGCAGTAAATCCCTACGACAACGAGCAGCCCGACATCAATGGCCACGGCGTGCAGTTGTACCTTCGCACATTCATCGGCGGCGGCGCATGGATCATCGTGCCGGACGAATTGAGCAGCGTGGCGCGCGTCCGCGCGCTGCCCGGCTGGGGATCGCTTGAAGTACGAGAGGCCATCTGGTCTCGGACCGAAACCGGTTTTACGATGGACATTCACATTCCGCTCCCTGCGCTGCCGGCGGAATATCCGCAGGATGTGTATCCGCTCTCGCTCGACGTCCTGGTGAACGAAACCGTTGCGGGCCGCGAACGGCGGCGCGGGCAGCTGGTGCTCAGCGGTGCGCAGGGCGAGTTCGTTTATCTGCGCGGCGACCGGCACGAGGCTTCGCGGCTGATGCCGCTGACGATCGTCGGCTAGTCAAGCACCCTCTTGAACGGCGCGGCGCATTCCTCTCTCTTTGATCCATGGAATCCGACAACGAATGGGCCGAGCGGGCGGCGGCGCTGCTTCCGACGGGCGCATCAACCGGCAGCAAGCGGCCCGAAGCGCTCTATGGAACGACCGACCACGCCGGCCCGACGCATTTCACGCAGGCTGTCGGCTGCCGGATTCAGACTGCCGACGGTAGCGAGCTCGTCGATTGCACCATGGCGCTCGGCGCCGTTGCGATCGGATACTCGGAGCCGAAAATCATGCGCACAGTGCTCGACACTGCGGCGCACGGATTCGTTTCGGGGCTCTCGCATATTCTCGAGGTCGAAGTTGCCGAACGCTTTTGCAACGTGGTGCCGTGCGCGGAGCGCGTGCAGTTCCTGAAGAGCGGCGCAGAGGCGGTGAGCGCAGCCGTGCGAGTTGCGCGCGCATACACCGGAAAGGATGTGGTCATCGGCAGCGGATATTTCGGGTGGCACGACTGGTGTTCGTCGGCTCCGGGCGTTCCCGAAGGCGTGAAAAATGATTTCCGCGCAGTGCCGTTCGACGATCTCGCCGCGCTCGACGCCGCAGCAACCGAGGTGGGAAACCAGCTCGCCGCGATCGTGATCGAGCCTGTGGTTGAGCGCATGCCTTCGAAGGAGTGGATCGCGCGCGCACGGAACATCTGCGATCTCTCCGGCGCGGCGCTGATTTTCGACGAGATGAAAACTGGATTCCGGCTCGCCACCGGCGGCTACCAGGAATTGTCGGGCGTGACCCCTGATCTCGCCGCATTCGGAAAGGCACTCGCGAACGGATTCCCACTTGCTGCGGTGTGCGGGAAGGCCGATCTGATGGACTGCCTCAAGAAAACCTGGATCTCTTCGACGCTGGCAAGCGAAGGAGTCTCGCTCGCAGCCGCGAATGCCGTGCTCGATTGGCACGAGAGCGTGGAAGTGTGCACTGAACTCGCCCGCATCGGCAAAGAAACCCAGGGGCTGGTGACCGCGGCGCTGCACCGGAGCGGGCTGGGCGGGATCACGCTGCACGGCATCGACCAGATGTGGTTCATGAAGTTCGAGATGCCGGAAGCCGAGAACCGTTTCGTGTCGCTGGCTGCCGAGCACGGCGCGCTGTTCAAACGCGGCGCGTACAACTTTGCCGCGCTCGCGCACGATGAAGACGCGCTCGTCGATATCGAAGCTGCCGCGAGCAACGCGTTCGTCGCAATGCGCGAGGAAGCGCAGGGCTCATGAGCGATCCACTCATCGACTGTCACGCGCACTTTCTGCACGCGCTGTGCGGCCGCAGCGACTGGCGGGACGTAAACGCCGCCCGCTTCCGCGCCGGCGAAAAAATCGGCGTCACCTGCCACGTCGCTTCGATACTCGGCACGTACGGCTTCACTTCGCCGACGTATTTTCCGTCACCCGTCGACGTGACGCTCGGCAACGACGCAATGCTCGCGCTGTGTAACGCCGAGGGCACTCGCGTGCGCATGATGGTGACGGTGAATCCAAATCACACCGAGCACGCGGTGCAGGAGATCGAGCGCTGCGTCGCCGCGGGCGCGATCGGCGTGAAGCTGCTCGCGAGTCGCCGCGCCGACGATCCGCTGCTCGATCCGCTCTGCGCGCTCGCCGCGAAGCACGGGTTGCCGGTGCTGCACCACATCTGGCAGCATCGCCGCCGCGAGTGGCCGAATCAGGAGATTTCGGACGGCGCCGATTTGGCGCTCCTCGCAGCGCGTCATCCAAAAGTCGTGTTCATTCTTGCGCACATTGGCGGCGGCGGAGATTACGCGCACACGTTCCACGCGCTCAAGGATTCACCAAACATTTACCCCGACCTCTCCGGCAGCGGCGTCGATCGCGGAATGCTTGACGATGCGATACAAGCGCTCGGAAGCCGCAGACTCCTCTGGGGCAGCGACATCACGATGTGCACCGGTCTCGCGAAGCTGCGCGCGCTCGAGACGACCGGGCTCGTGAGTCCGGACGATCTCAAAGACATTCGCTGGCGCAACGCCGCGCGAATTTTTCGCGCCGGCTCGTTTGCGGGTGCCTCATGATCGACGTCAATGCGCTGATCGGGCCGTATCCATTCCGCAGCGTCCCACACCCCGATCCGGAAATTCTCGTAAAAGTTCTCGATCGCGAGAAGCTCGAGCGGGCGTGGGTCGGCCACCTCCCGTCGGCATACCATAGAGATCCGACGGCCGGCAACGCGGAGTTGTTCGCCGCGCTCAAGCCGCACGCCTCGCGTCTCAAAGCCGTGCCGACGATTCGACCGGACTGGCCGCGCTGGGAGCACGCACTGCAGGACGTGCGCGATGCAGGCGCCGTCGCGATTCGCGCGTATCCGCCGCAGTGGCAGCTTGGCCCGCACGATGCATCGATGCGCGAGCTCGCTCTGGCGTGTGGTGAAGCGAAGCTGCCGCTGGTGCTCACGGTGAAGTTCGAGGATTTGCGGCAGCGGCATCCGCTCGATGTCGCAGGCGATCTCACGGCCGCGGCGATTCGGTCGCTCGCGCGCGCCGGGAGTTCAGTGCGGCTGATTGTGACTGCCGCAGGGCGCGAGATGATCGAGGAAGTCCACTGGGGACTCACGCCCGCCGAGCAGGCGCGAGTGCTCTGGGATATTTCATGGATTTGGGGACCGCCGGAGGATCATCTGGCGAAACTGTTCCGGACGATTGGCGCGCAGCGGTTTGTATACGGGACGCAGTGGCCGCTGCGGCTGACTCAGACGCCGGCGGCAAATCTGGAATTGTTGCCGGATGATGTGACCGGCGCTGCGCTTGGAGAGGCTGAAAAGATCAGTTGGGAGTCTTGAAACTAAAGGCGTCAGTCACCGGGAATCAGTTTCTGAGGCTTCAACTGAACGGCTCGGGACCGGTCGGTGTGCTGTTCCTCTTCCTGTTCGCGCACAGTGCCGCGTCGGGGCAGAAGGCGGCGGTTCTTCCTTATAACAACGCGGCGCTTTCCACTGATGTGCGCGTGCGGGATTTGGTTGGGCGGATGACGCTCGAGGAGAAATTCTGGCAGCTGTGGATGGTGCCGGGTGATCTCGACAGCGGCACGACCGTGTATCAGCACGGCGTGTTCGGACTGCAGGTGCGCGAACATGGGGAGCCGAAGCCAGGCGACACTCCATCTGCCGCCGCGCGGCGCATGGCCGAGAAGCTGAATTCGATTCAGCGTTTCTTCATGCAGAAAACGCGGCTCGGAATTCCGATCATTCCGTTTGAAGAGGGCGTGCACGGTTTATACGGCGTGGGCGCGACGGCATTTCCGGCTGCGATAGCGCTGGCCGCTACGTGGGATACGGCGATGATGGGCAGCGTGGCGAGCGCGATCGCGAGTGAATCGCGGACGCGCGGGGTGCGACAAGTCCTCTCGCCGGTGATCAACATCGCGAACGATCCCCGCTGGGGCCGCGTCGAGGAGACGTATGGTGAAGATCCGTGGCTCTCTTCGAAGATGGCAGTCGCGTTCGTGCGGCCGTTCGAGAAGATGGGCGTTGTCACGACGCCGAAGCACTTTGTGGCGAATGTCGGTGAAGGCGGTCGCGATAGTTATCCCATCGACTTCGACGAGCGGCTGCTCAAGGAGATTTTCTTTCCGCCGTTCGAGGCGGCGATTCAACAGGGTGGCGCGCGCTCCGTGATGGCGTCGTACAACTCCGTGAATGGATCGCCTGCGAGTCAGAGCAACTGGCTCCTCACCAAAGTCCTGCGCGATGACTGGAAGTTCGGCGGCGTGGTGATCGGCGATCAAGCGGCAACGGGCGGTGCGCAGGTGCTGCACTTCACCAGCCCGAACAATCTCATCTCCACCCAGCAGGCGATCGAAGCCGGCCTCGACGTGATTTTCCAATCATCGGTGCAGCAGTTCGCGCAGTTCTGGCCAGCGTTCGAGCGCGGGATGATAGATGCCAAGGCGATCGACCGCGCGGTGTCTCGAGTGCTCAAGCTCAAGTTTGAGCTCGGACTCTTCGAACATCCGTATGTGGACTCTGAGGAAGCCGCTCGCGAAGGCGGATCACGCAGCCATAACGCCCTCGCGCTCGAGTCAGCGCGAGCGTCGATCGTGCTGCTGAAGAACGAGGGTGGCACGCTCCCGCTGAAACAAAGCATCGGCAAGCTGGCGGTCATTGGAGCGGACGCTGATGAGGCGCGCCTCGGCGGATACAGCAGTCTTGGCAACAACAAAATCTCGATCATGGAATCACTGCGACGCAGACTCGAGCCGCGCACGCAGGTGCGGTTCGCGCCGGGACCGGGACGGTTTGCCGTTGAGTACTCGCCGATTCCCGCAGCGAACCTCGTGACCGATGTTGCGGGGAACCGAACTCCGGGGCTCGCTGCCGAGTATTTCGACAACAATCGCCTCGAAGGCGAGCCGCGCGTGAAGCGCCAGGACGCGCGGGTCGATTTCGGATGGACGCTCAACTCGCCCGCGCGGGGCATTCCGTTCGACTGGTATTCCGTGCGCTGGACGGGGAAACTCATCGCGCCTGCGACCGAGATGGTCCGCCTCGGCGTCGAGGGCAATGACGGCTACCGGCTGTATCTCAATGGCGTGCTGCTGATCGACAACTGGCACAAGCAGTCATACGGATCGCGATTGAAAAATGTATCGCTCGAGGCGGGACGCGAATACGATCTTCGGCTGGAGTATTTCGAGAGCACCGGCAACGCGCGCGTGAAACTTGTCTGGTCGCATGGCACGGCCCAGGATTGGCGCGCGAAGATCGACGGCGCGGCCGCCGTTGCGCGCGCGAGCGACGCTGCGATCGTCGTGGCCGGCATCGAGGAGGGCGAGTTTCGTGACCGCTCCTCTCTGAAACTTCCCGGACATCAGGAGGAGCTGATCGCGGCGATCGCGGCAACGGGGAAACCGGTTGTCGTCGTGCTCGTCGGCGGCAGTGCGATCACGATGCGCGATTGGCTCGACCGGGTTCCGGCGGTGGTAGAGATGTGGTACGGGGGCGAATCGGGAAGTGACGCCGTGGCTGATGTCTTGTTCGGCCTTTACAATCCGAGCGGCCGCTTACCGATCACTTTTCCGATGTCCGAAGGCCAGCTGCCGCTCACCTACAATCACAAGCCGACCGGACGCGGCGACGACTATCTCGACGGCACGGGGCAGGCGCTTTTTCCGTTTGGATTCGGGCTGAGCTACTCGACGTTCGAGTACAGCGGGCTGGAAATCACGCCCGGTGAAATTGCGCCGGCCGGATCGGCGTTCGTGCGCTGCACCGTGAAAAACACCTCGGCGATCGAGGGCGATGAAGTCGTCGAGTTGTATCTTCGCCAGGAAGTCTCGTCAGTCGCCACGCCGCTGATCGCGCTCAAGGGATTTCAGCGCGTGCATCTCGCGGCGGGTGAATCGAAACAGCTCACGTTCACGCTCGGCAAGGAGCAACTCAGCATGCTGGACGCGAAGTTGCACCGCGTAGTGGAGCCGGGGAATTTTCGCGTGATGATCGGCCGGTCGTCGAAGGACATTCAGCTCCGCGGCAAGCTGCTCGTCAAGTAACTGAGAAAAAAGGAACATGGCAAAGAAAGATCCGCGCATCGACGCCTACATCGCAAAAGCGCAGCCGTTTGCGAAGCCGATTCTGAAGCACATTCGAAAGGTCGTGCACGCCGCTTGGCCGGATGTTGAAGAGACGATCAAATGGGGTCACCCGAGCTTTGACTACAAAGGGCCGCTGTGCGGTATGGCGGGATTCAAAGCGCACGCGACGTTTGGAGTGTGGAAGGGCCCACTGATAAAGGAGCGCGTTCCAGGAATGCCCGGAGCAAGCGGTCAGGCGTGGGGTCATTTCGGCCGCCTCACCTCGATCAAGGATCTTCCAAGCACCACGTTACTTTCGAAGATCGTCAGGGTTGGTGCGCAGCTCAACGACGAGAAGATTTCAATTCCGCGGCCGAAAGCAAAACCAAAGCCGGCGATCGCTACACCGCCTTACTTCGCCGCGGCGCTGAAGAAAAATAAGAAAGCCGCCGCCGTGTTCGAGGCATTCGCGCCGAGCCACCGGCGTGAATACCTGCTCTGGATTCTCGAAGCGAAATCGGACGACACGCGCGATCGCCGTGTTGCGCAGGCGATCGCGTGGATCGCAGAGGGAAAAGGGCGGAACTGGAAGTACGAACGGAAATAGCGCGAGCGTCAGCGCTGCAGTGCCTCGGCAAACTCCGGCGCGCGGTCGATTGTCGGGCCCGGTGACTTCGGCCCGACCGCGCCGGGAACCGGCGCAACTTCGAGCGCGATGAACACCGGCCCGGGCGCTGCGAGTGCCGTTGCCGCCTCGTCGCGCCAGTCCTCAAAATGCCGGTAACGAAACACCGAAGGCCATCCGCACGCCCGCGCGATTTCTGCGAAATCGACGCCGCGTTTGTCGGGGCGGCCAAGCGCGCTGCCCGGTGTTGGCTGTGCGCCCGTCACCTCATACACGCCGTTATCAAATACAATCAGCACGAGATTGTTTGGCGCCTCGGCGCTGATTGTCGCGAGCGCGCCGAGATTCATGAGCATCGAACCGTCACCGTTGCAGGCAATCACGCGGCGCGCCGGCTGAGAAAGCGCGAGGCCGAGTGCGAGCGAAGGCGCCTGGCCCATGCTTGAGGGAACGAACACGAAATCGAGCGGCGCGAGCGGACCCATCGCGATCCACTCGCGCGCCGTTCCCATCGACGTCACGACGACATCGTTTGGCGCGCGCAGATCGCGAATCAGGGTGAGCGCCGCCCGGAGATCCATCGCGCCGCCGTTCATGCCTTTCCCTCCGCGATGAGTGCCGCGCCGGCTTTGCCCGCGGCGATGCACGCGGCGTAGTGATCGCGAATCACGCCGATCTCCGACGCGTTCGTGATGAGCGTGTAATCGATCTTCCACGCGTCGAGCAGCGGCTCGGTGAACACGAGGCAGGTATCGCCGGGGAGCGTGTCCTGATTCAGAAAACTCCGATATCCGATCACGCTGAACACGGGAATCTTCCAGTCGTGTATCACGTTGCGGAGCGAGTCACCAGACTCGAAGAGGCCGGTGCACTGGATAAGCACCAGCGGTCGCGCACCGCCGAGTTGCAAGCCCGCCGCGACGGCCCACGCCTCGCCCTCGCGGCAGACGCGCACGAGGCGAATCCCGTTCGCCTGTTCGATGGCGGCGCCCCACTTTCCGATCGTGCTGTCCGGAACGGTGACGACATGCGTCACGCCGAGTTCCGTGAACAGTGCTGCGATTTCAACTCCAGAAAACATTCCGCCGCTCCTCCGAATCACGGGAATCTATCGCGGCCCGCCATGCGGCGGCATAATAGGGCCATGATACATCACAGCAAATATCCCGACGTCGGGATCCCCGATCTGACGCTGAGCGAGTACGTGTTCGAGCGCGCCGATCAATGGCCGGATCTTCCGGCGATCATCGACGGGCCGAGCGGACGCACGCTCACATATCGAGCACTGCGGGCGTTGATCGCGCGCTGCCGCGCAGCGCTTGCCGCGCGAGGATTAAAGCGCGGTGATGCGATCTGCATTTACAGCCCGAACGTGCCGGAATATGCCGCGGTGTTCTTTGCCGCGGCGGAGCTTGGCATTCTGAACACCACCGCGAACCCTGCGTACACGGCGGATGAGGTGGCGCGCCAGCTGAAGGATTCGGGCGCGAAACTTCTCGTCACGGCGCCGGCGCTGGCGGAAAAAGCGTGCGCGGCCGCCGCGGCGGCGGGCGTGCGCGAAGTGGTTGCATGGGGCGACGCTTCCGGCTGCACATCGTTCGCGGCGTTTCTCGCCGCCGGCGACGCCCAAGCGGTCGGCCCTGCAGACGTAGAGCCCGCGCGCGACCTCGTCGCGCTTCCGTACTCGAGCGGCACCACCGGACTGCCGAAGGGCGTGATGATCACGCACCGGAACGTTGTCGGGAATATTGCGCAGATCGATTTCATCGATGGCACGCTCCCGGGCGATCACATCATTTGCGTACTGCCGCTCTTTCACATTTATGGATTGGCGGTCGTGCTGTTTGGCACGCTGCGGAAGGGCGGCTGCGTGGTGACCATGCCGCAGTTCGACCTCGAAGAATATTTGCGACTGACGGCGGAGTACGGGGCGAAGCGCGCATTCCTTGTGCCGCCGATCGCACTCGCGCTCGCACGGCATCCGATCGTCGATCAGTACGATCTGTCGAAACTCAAATACGTGAGCTGCGGCGCGGCGCCGATGGGCGCGGATTTGGAGCAAGCCTGCTCCGCGCGCATCGGCGCGATGGTGAAGCAGGGGTACGGCATGACCGAGGCGAGTCCGGTCACACACTTCACGCCGGAGGATCCCGCGCTCTTTCGCGGAGGATCGTGCGGCTTGCTGGTGCCGAACACGGAATGCCGGATCGTGCACCTCGAAACGACGCAGGATGTGGGCATCGGTGAACACGGCGAAATATTGATTCGCGGGCCGCAGGTGATGCAGGGCTATCTCAACAATCCCGAGGCGACGGCGAAGACGGTCGATGAAGACGGGTGGCTCCACACCGGCGACGTCGGATATGTGGACGCCGACGGCTTCTACTTCATCGTCGATCGGCTGAAGGAGTTCATCAAGTACAAGGGATTCCAGGTGGCGCCGGCCGAGCTGGAGGGAATTCTGCTCAGGCACGCGGCGGTGGCGGATTGCGCCGTGATTCCGATGGCCGACGTGGAGGCGGGCGAGATTCCCAAAGCGTTCGTCGTCACGCGCCACGATGTAACTTGCGAGGAGCTCATGGCGTTCGTCGCGAGCGAGGTGGCGTCGTTCAAGAAGGTGCGCTGCGTGGAATTCATCGAGAAGATTCCGAAATCGCCGTCAGGAAAAATCCTCCGCCGCGAACTTATCGCGCTGGAGCGGTCGCGGGTTGCGGGCGTGGCGAAGGCTTGATCAAATACATCGGTTCCAAGCGTACGCTGGTGCCGCGCATTCTCGCGTATGCGAAGGCGATTCGGGAACGCACAGGCGCGAATTCTTTTTGCGATCTGTTCACCGGGACCACGCGCGTCGCGCAGGCGCTCAAGCGCGCCCATTTCAGCACGACGGCGAACGATCTGGCGTCGTACTCGGAAGCGCTCGCGATCGCATACATCGAGGCGGACGCCGCGCAGCATCGCGGCCCGCTCACCGCCGCGAAGATCGGGCATCTGAACACGCTGCCCGGCCGCGCTGGATACTTCACGCAGACCTTTTGCGTGGACTCGCGGTACTTCCAGCCGGGGAATGGCCGCCGCATCGACGCGATCCGCGAGGAGATCGAACGCATCGCGGACGACCGGGTGGAGCGCGCGATTCTGCTGACGTCGCTGCTCGAGGCGGCCGATCGAGTGGATTCGACTACCGGTTTGCAGATGGCATACCTGAAAGAGTGGGCGCCACGCTCGTTCAATGCGCTGGAGCTGCGCATGCCTCTGCTGATCCCGGGCGCGGGAGTCGCGCTGCGCGAGGAAGCGAACGCGCTCGCCGCGACGATGGCGCCGGTGGATATCGCATACCTCGACCCGCCGTACAACCAACATTCGTACTTCTCGAACTACCACATTTGGGAGACGCTGGTTCGCAACGATTCTCCCGCGGCATATGGAGTTGCTCAGAAGCGCATCGACTGCAGAGTGACCAAGAGCGATTACAACTCGAAGCCGAAAGCGTGGTCGACGTTTGCGTCGCTCGTGCGAACGATTCCGGCGAAACACCTGATCGTCTCGTTCAGCAACGAGGGATACTTCGCCTACGACGATCTCGTTGCGCTGCTCGGGTCGGCGTACGGTGAGGTCGAGGCAGTGCCGGTGGATTTCCGCCGGTACGTCGGCGCGCAGATCGGCATCCACAACGCGCATGGCGAGAAGGTCGGACAGGTGAGCCACCTGACCAATCGTGAATATTTATTCGTCGCCGGGCCCGATGCCGGCAGGATCGTGCAGGACGCCACGCTCACGATGGCGGGCGCTGCGCCCTAGCCGATTCTGACACAGTTCGCTGGCTTTTCCTGCGGCGGGCGCGTCATCTTCGAAGCGTGAGACTTCTCTCGGAATCGCGATACCTGCTCGGCCTGCGCTGCCACAAGCTGCTCTGGCTTGATGAGCATGAGCACGATGAATCCCCTCAGGACGCCGAATCGCTGTTTCGGAAGAACGAGGGGACCGCCGTGCGGCTGCTCGCGTGCGAGCGGATGGGTGCGGGCGTTCGCATCGCGGGGCCCGTCTTCGCGCCGGAACAAAAAGCGGCGGCGACGAAACGCGCGATCGAAAGCGGAGCGGCGCTGATTTTCGAGGCGACCTTCCTCGCGGGCGGCGCGATCGTCAGCGCCGACATTCTGCGAAAGAAGCCGGACGGCTGGGATGTGATCGCGGTGAAGTCGTCGACGAGCGTCAAGGAGAAACAGATCGCGGAAGTCGCGATGCAGCTGTGGGTGCTGCGCGAATCGGGTCTCACGGTGCCGCGCGCATACCTCACGCATCTCAACGGCGAGTGCCGCTTTCCCGACCTCTCGAATCTGTTTGTGACTGACGACATAACCGAGAAGGCGGAGGCGTTCGTTGGCGATGTTCCGCGCACGATCGCGTCGGAGCAGGCGATGCTGCGCGGCGAGGTCCCCGACATCGCGCTTGGCGCGTATTGCAAACAGCCAAAGTCGTGCGTGCGATTCGACGAATGCTGGGGCGACCTGCCGCAGTACCACGTCTCCACGCTGCACGGCATTCGGTGGGAGAGTGTGGAGAAACATCTCGCGGCGGGCAGAGTCACCATCGACAATCTGGATGAGGACGCGACGACGGCCGCCCCCGCGCAGCGGCAGATCCGTTCGGTTCACGCCCGTGCCCGCGTGATCGAGGATACGCTCGCCGCGGCGCTCGACACGCTGCAGACGCCGGTTGCGTGGCTCGATTTCGAGACGGTAGGGCTCGCGATTCCGGTGTGGCCGGGCTGCGCGCCGTTCACACAGGTGCCCGTGCAGTTCAGCGTGCACTGGACGGGCGCGGCAGACAACTCCACGCGCGCGTATCTCGCGACCGCGGGAGAGGATCCGCGTCCCGGTCTCGCCGCGGCACTCGTGAAGGCGTGCGAAGGTGCCCGGACGATCGTCGCGCATTTCGCGTCGTTCGAAAGAGGGTGCATCGAACGTCTCGCGGAATCCGTGCCCGAGCATGCCGCGGCGCTCCATGCGATCAACCAAAAGATCGTCGACCTGCTGTCCATCGTTCGCGACAATTTCTACGACCCGGAGTTTCACGGGAGCTTCAGCCTGAAGAGAGTGCTTCCCGTACTCGTGCCGAATCTTTCGTACAAGGATCTCGCGGTACAGGATGGCGGGCGCGCGACAGCGCTGCTCGCCACGCTGCTGCGCGAACCAGAAAAGCTCGGCGACGCCCGGGCGGTGCAGAACGTGCGGACCAATCTGCTGGCGTACTGTGAGCGTGACACGCTCGCAATGGTGAAGCTCGCCGAGGCGCTGCGTGAGCTCGCGTAACGCATGCCGCTAGACGCCACGAACCTCGCGATCCAGAACGCGGCGACGGTTCTCGAGTTCCTCGTCGCCATCATGGTGTGGCTGCTGTTCGCGCTTGTGCGCCGGCGAGTGCTGCAGCGCGTGTATTTCTCCGCGTGGACGCTGGCGTGGATGTGGATGATGCTTGCGATCGGCGCGATCAGCGTCCGCTACATCATTCTTCCCGCGACCGCGCGCAATCTCGCGAGCGATGGTGACCTCAGCGTTCGTCTGCTGTACGCGGTCTATCAGATTGGCAAAATGGTTTTCTGGTCGCGGGTCATGTTCGGCGCGCGCGAGTACGCGCAGCCGGGCCACGCGCCGTGGAACCGGAAGCCGACGTGGTGGGCCGGATACGCGGCCCTCACGGTGCTCGTGAGCTCGAGTCTCAATGTATTGCTCGTGTGGCAAGCGCCGGTTGCCATCTATTGTAGCGCGACCGCGGCCATCGCCCTGTTCGGAATTCAGGCTGAGCGCCGCACACTCGGTTCGCGCGCGACCGCGAGCGTGCTCGCCGCCACGGCGGTGCTTTGGGTCGGCTACCTCATTGCCTTCTCAGGCCTGGCGTACGAGCTGCCCGCCACATGGCCGCTGCTCGAGCGGCTGGTGAGCCGATACAACTCCTATGCGGACATGCTCATGATCATCGCACTCGGATACGCGATGATCGTGCTTTTCATGGAGGACGCCCGGCACCGGATCGCGGAATCGGAGACGCGGCTCGCCGCGCTCGTCGCCTCCGTGGCGGACGCGATCCTGACAACCGACGATCAGCTGCGCGTACTCGACATGAACGCCGCCGCAGAGCGGCTGTTCGGAATCCGGCGCGAGGCGGCCATCGGTCTCTCGTTCGCCGATTTTGTCGTGGAATCCGACCGCACCGCGCTGCGCGCGACGCTCGCGGACTTTCTCGTGAGCGGCGAACCGACGTCGATGATCGCCGCGGACGAGCCGCTGCACGCGCTGCGGCAGGATGGCAGCACGTTCACGTTCGAGGCGTCCACATCCAAGCTCCGCGCCGACGCGACGACGTCACTCGCGCTCGTCGTCCGCGACGTGACCGAGCGGCGCGAAGCAGAGGGAAAAATCCGGCAGTCGCAAAAGATGGATGCGGTGCGGCAGCTCGCCGGCGGCCTCGCCCACGATTTCAACAATCTCCTCACGGCAATCGTCGGACGCAGCCAGATCATCGCCCGCTCGCTGCCGGCCGACTCCGCCGTGCGGGATGGTGTCACCGAAATCGAGAAGACCGCGACGGCCGCCGCGCGACTCGCGCGCGGCCTGCTCGCCCTCTCGAGACGCGAACCGCTGCATCCGTCGCGGCTGCCACTCAACACCGCCATCCGAATGCTCGAGGCGAAGGTGCGCGGCGTGGTGGGCGCCGGGATCAGCGTGGAATTCCGGTACGATGAGGACGCGGGCGACGTGAACGTCGACACCTCGCGTGTGCAGGACGTCATCCTTGCGGTCGCGCAGAACGCGCGGGAAGCAATCGGCGCGAATGGCGGACGCATCGGGTTCGAGACCTCGCGCGCGACCTGGCAGCGCGAACCCGGGCGCAACATGGACGCCGCGTGCGTCATCATCCGTGACACGGGACCGGGGTTTTCCGCGGAGGCACGCGCGCATTTGTTCGAACCGTTCTTCAGCAGCAAGGGAGATTCGCGCGGCCTCGGCCTCGCGACGGCGTACGGATTTCTGCAGCAGAGCGGCGGATTCATCGACGTGCAGGGCGGCGCGTCCGGCGCTGCGGTGCGCATTGGATTCCCGATCGTGATCGGCGAACCGATCACGGTGCCGCGCCCGATCACGCGGGATCAGGCCGCGCGGCCGTCCGGTGTGCGCACCGTGCTCGTCGCCGAGGACGAGGAGACCGTGCGGCGTTTCGTGCGGATCGTGCTCGAGAAGGAAGGGTTCAAAGTCCTCGAGGCGGAGAACGGCATCGAAGCCTTGGCCGTCTTCGAGAAGGCGGAGCCGCCGCCGGACGTGCTGCTCACCGATGTCGTGATGCCGCAGATGGGGGGAAAAGAACTCGCGAAGCGGCTCGTCGAGGCGCGGCCGCACATGCAGGTGATCTTTATGTCGGGCTTCGTGCGCGATCCGGAATTGCTCGAAGGTCTCAATGACCGGAAGGCGCCGTTTCTCCAGAAGCCGTTTGACATCGAGGAACTCGCGCGTGTGGTGAAGGCCGCTGCCGCTCTTTAGGACACTCACGTTCCGTTAAGCTCAAGCATGCATCGCAAAGCCATCAGCCATTTGAAAAAGTGCGATCCCGCGCTCGGCGCGGTCATCAAGCGCGTGGGCACGTTCACACTCGTGCCTCGAGCCGACGGGACGCACTTCGATCACGTTGTGCGCAGCATCGTGGGGCAGCAGCTCTCGGGCGCGGCAGCGCAGACGATCTACAAACGCGTGCTCGCGTTGAAGGGCGGCAAGCCGCCGACGCCGGCGGATTTTCTGAAGATTCCGGTGGCGACGCTGCGAACGGCGGGGCTCTCGGGCCGCAAGGTCGAGTATGTCAAGGAGCTCGCGCAGCGCACGCACGACGGCTCGATCGAGATCCTGAAGATTCATGAAATGGATGATGCGTCCGTTATGGACACGCTCGTGAGCGTGCGCGGCATCGGACCGTGGACGGCCCAGATGGTGCTGATGTTCCGCCTCGGCCGCCCGGACGTGTTTCCGGAACTCGATCTCGGCGTGCAGAAGGCGGTGCAGAAGCTCCGCCGCATGCGAAAACTGCCGACACCGAAACAGATGACGAAAATCGGTGAGACGTACGCGCCGTACCGCACGTACGCCGCGTGGTATCTCTGGAGAAGTCTGGAGCTGGAGGACTGACGCGTTGAGAGTCGCGATCACGGGCGCGAGCGGCTTGGTGGGCAGCGCGCTCGCGCGCGCGCTTCGCGAGCGCGGCGACGAGGTGATCGCGATGCCGCGGGGCGGAACCGAGTTCGCGGGTGCGGCGGCGATCGTGCATCTCGCGGGCGCGCCTATTGCCGTGCGGTGGACCGCGGCACGCAAAAAGGAAATCCGCGACAGCCGCGTGCTCGGCACCCGGCGAATTGTCGAGGCGATCGCGCGCAGCGCCGTGAAGCCGAAAGTGCTCGTGTGCGCGTCGGCGATTGGATTCTACGGCGACCGCGGCGACGAGATTCTCAAAGACGACAGCAGCGCCGGCTCGGACTTTCTTGCCGATGTCGTACGCGACTGGGAAGCCGCAGCTCGCGCAACCGTTGGCGTGCGCGCCGTGCAACTGCGATTCGGAATAGTACTGAGCGCGAGCGGCGGCGCGCTGGGAAAAATGCTCCTCCCCTTCAAGCTCGGCGCAGGCGGACAACTCGGGTCCGGAACGCAGTGGATGAGCTGGATCGGAATCCACGATCTCGTTCGCGTGGTGTTGCTGGCGATCGATACCGAATCGATGTCCGGCGCCTACAATGCCACGGCGCCGCAGCCAGTCACGAATGCGGAGTTCACCGCCACACTTGGCCGTGTGCTGCATCGGCCAGCGATCATGCCCGTTCCGGGATTCTCGCTGAAATTGATGTTCGGCGAGATGGCGGTGAGCGCCATGCTCGCGAGTCAGCGTGTGCTGCCGGCTCGCCTCGAGGCCGCCGGATTTCGATTCGACCAGCCGGAGCTCGAAGGTGCGTTGAGGAGTGAGATCGAGGGCTAGTCACGCTCGCGGACGTTCGCTTTGCGATGCGCACGCGCCCTCCCTCCAGACAAATCTTTGGGGTAACTTGCGCGGAGCTATGAATCTCTCTTCCTCGCGCGTGGTGGTGACTGGCGGCTCCGGTTTTCTCGGCAGGCGCGTTGTGGCCGGACTCGAGGCGCGCGGGTGCACGTCGATCACGGTGCCGCGATCGGCGACGTATGATCTGCGCGAGCGGGCGGCGGTGAAGAAACTGTATCGCGACGCCACGCCGGATCTTGTGATCCATCTCGCCGCGGTGGTCGGCGGGATCGGGGCGAACCGGCTGCATCCCGGCCGGTTCTTCTACGACAACGTCATCATGGGCATCGAGACGCTTGAGCAGGCGCGGATTGCAGGCGTCGCGAAGTACGTCGGCGTGGGGACGATCTGCTCGTATCCGAAGATCACTCCGGTTCCGTTTCACGAAGACGATCTCTGGAACGGATATCCCGAGGAGACCAACGCCCCGTACGGCATCGCGAAAAAAATGCTGCTCGTGCAATCGCAGGCGTATCGCGCCGAGTACGGATACGACGCGATCCATCTGTTGCCCGTGAATCTCTACGGACCCGGCGACAATTTTGATCCCGAGAGTTCGCACGTCATTCCCGCGCTGATCCGCAAGATGACCGAGGCTGTCGCGAGTGGCGCCACGAGCGTCACGCTGTGGGGCGACGGCACGCCCACGCGCGAGTTTCTCTACGTGGACGACGCCGCCGAGGCGATTCTGCTCGCGAGCGAACGCTATGACGGATCGGAACCGGTGAATGTTGGCAGCGGCAAGGAAATCAGAATTGCCGATCTCGCGAAAGAAGTCGCGCTCGCCGTGGGATTCACCGGCGACATCATCTGGGACGCGACGAAGCCCAACGGCCAGCCGCGGCGCTCGCTCGACACGAGCCGCGCGGCGAAAGAGTTCGGCTTCCGGGCGCAAACGAATTTCGCGTCGGGCCTGCGCGACACCGTCGCGTGGTACCGCGCGAACTCGAACCCGCGGGCGTGAGCGCGACGAGCGCGACGAGCGCGATCACCGATTTTCACAATCACCTCGTTCCGGGCGTGGACGACGGTGCGCAGGAACCCGCAGACAGCGCGGCCGCGCTCGAGCGCTTCCGCGCGGAGGGCGCGACGCAGATCATCACGACGCCGCATTTCATGGGTTCGCTCACGCGTGACAAGGCGCTCTGCGACGCGCGGCTCGAGGACATCGATGCGGGGTGGGAGATGCTCCGCGGCGTCGTCGAAGCCGATGCCGCGAAGCACGGATCCGCCATTCGCGTGGAGCGCGGCGTGGAAATCATGCTCGACGTTCCGGATCCGGATCTCTCCGACGATCGACTCCGTCTGGCGGGCGGCGCGTTCGCGCTCGTCGAGTATCCGATGCTGCGTCTGCCCCCTATGAACGCGGAGTTCGCGCTGCTCGCGCTGCGTGAACGCGGCTGGCTTCCTGTGATCGCGCATCTCGAGCGATACCGGAATCTCGATCCGACGCTCGCGGAGCTCGCGAAGTTCCGCCGCGCGGGCGCGTTCCTTCAGATGAACGCGGGATCGCTTTTTGGCGACTACGGCAAAACCGCGGCGGGACACGCGCGGCACATGCTGATGACCGGCGAGGCCGACTATGTGTGCAGTGACTACCACGCGCGCGGCGAGCCGGGGATGCTGCGCTTTGCGCGCGCGATGCACGACGCGGGGTTCGGCGAGCAGGCCGAGCTGCTGACGTCAACGAACCCAGGCCGCCTGCTCAACGGTGAAGAGCCGCTGCGGGTTCCTCCAATCGAAACGAAAAAAGAAAATCGCTCCGTGTGGGAGCGATTGTTCGGCTAGCGGCGCAGGCCTCGCAGCTGCAGCTCGAAATCCAGCGAGTTCGTCGCCAGCGTCAACGCAACTTCGAACGACACCTGCCCGCTGATCACGAGATCCGCGAGATGCTGGTCGAACGTCTGCGTGCCGAACTCGGCGCGTCCCTCGGCGAGCGCAGGGCGAATCTCGGCGAGGCGGCCGGCGTCGGAGATGACTTCGCGCACGAGCGGTGTCATCACCAGAAGTTCCGCGGCAAGCACGCGGCCCTGACCGTCGGCGCGCGGAAGCAGCCGCTGCGAGACGACCGCGCGCAGCATTTCGCTCGCGTGCAGCCGCGCCGCGTCTTGCTGATCGGCTGGAAGTCCGCCGAAGAACGCGCGAAGGGTCGCCGTCGCGTCGGGCGCGACGAACTTTCCGATGACCAGCCTGCCCGCCTCGGCGGCGCGCACGGAGAGCTGGATGATTTCCGGATCGTCGAGCTCGCCGACGACGATGACGTCCGCATCCTGCTCGAGCGCCGCGCGCATGCCTTCCGCGAAGTTGTCGGTGTCGACGCCCACCTCGCGCTGGGTAATTGAGCATTTGTCGTTCTTGTGCAGAAACTCGATCGCCGCCTCGATGACCACGATGTGGCGGCGCTCGGGAGAATTCGCGTTCAGGTGGTGCACGAGCGCGGCGAGCGTGCTGGTGCGGCCGGACCCCGGGACGCCGCTGACGAATACGAGACCGAAGGCATTCATCACCGCGTTCCCGAGCGCTATGGGCAACCCGAGTTGCTCGAGCGTCGGCACGATGCTCGGCACGACGCGCATGACGATCGCGAAGCTCGAGCGCTGGCGAAGAATGCTCACGCGGAATCGCGCGACACCGGGCGCGCTCCAAGGTCCTGAGTAGTCCCGCACGTTGTCGATGTTCGGCGCGTTGACAGACGTGCCGAGAATATGCGTGACCATTTCGAACGTGCTGACCGCGGTGAGGACCGGCGTGTCGAGCGGCGTTAGCTTCCCGTTAACTCGCGCGTACACCGCGTCGCCGGCCCGAAAATGGATATCGGTGGCGCCGCGTTGGAGTGCGTCGACGAGATACTGCCGAAGTCTTTCGACTTCGACCGGCGAAGCCGACGGCTTGAACCGTAGCTCTTCAGCGCTGCTATCGTTGGTCAGGGGAGCTGCCTTCAAGGTGTTCTGAGAACTCGCGATTTAAATGTAGACACTGGCCTAAGACTGTCCAGTGCAATAGTTTACGTTGTGCGACCGAAGCTGGCAACGGGCGACAGAAAAGTGTCATCGGAGCGAGTCATCGGGTTCGGGACTTTTATCATTAATAGTAGACGACCCGTGGACGGTTTCGTGACGACTGACGCACCAGTCCATCTGAGACGGCTCGAGCTTCGGCAGCGAGCGCTGGGACTGCAACGCCGCCGTTTTTGGCGCGAGATGACGTACGGCGCAATCCTGCTTTTCGCCGACATCCTCACGCTGTCCGCGGTGTTCGCAGTGCTGGGCATGCTCCCGTCGGATTCGCTCATTCCGGGAATGGGCGACGGCGGCGAAGCGTTTGTTCGAGGCCTGATTCCGCATACATCGATCGCGTTGATCCGCAGAGTCACGTCGCTGCTCTTCTGCTTGTTCGTGACCGGCAGCTACGCGCAGAACGAGCGGCAGAATCATCCTGAGCGAATGGCGGCGGCGCTGCTGCTCGGACTGCTGCTGCCGCGCTGGGTCGAGATCTGGCAGTCGGCACTCCCCGCGCGGTGGCTGCTTCTCGGAATCGTGCTGGCCGCTACGTGGCTCGCGCTTGTCGTGCAGCGCAGCGCGCTCGTTCGGGTGCTGGCGCCGATCGATCCGCGCCGTCTCGATCGCGCACGCACGCTGATCGTCGGGCCCGCGGACGAAGTGCAAAGGGTGGTGAACGCGCGCGCGGAAGGGCGGAGCGAGCGCGCGACTCCGTCGTTCGTTCTTTCTGAGACGTGGCCCGACGGCACGGCCGAGAGCATGCGTGAACTGTACGCCGCGCTGGGCGAGTCGGATGCCGACGCGATCGTGCTCGTGGGCGCGCTGAGCGACCCCGCGCTGCAGGCCGTGATGATCGCCGCATCGAGCGCGGGCGCGAGCGTGTACGCGACGCGCCGGGAAGCATTCCGCGAGCTCGACGAGCCGACGTTCGTGTTGCGCCGTGCCGAGCCTATTGCCGTGCTCTCGAGGCCGGCGCTGGCCGGGTCTCAGCTCGTGCTCAAGCGGCTGCTGGATCTCACCGGTGCCGCCGTCGGGCTGCTGTTGCTCTCACCAATTTTACTCGCGGTTTCGCTCGCGATCCGGCTGAGTTCGAGGGGACCGGTGCTCTTTCGCCAGGTTCGCGTGGGGCTTGGCGGCGATCCGTTCGTGATGATCAAGTTCCGCACGATGGTGGACGATGCGGAGCGCCGCCAGGCCGCGCTGCAGGACGCCAACGTGTACTCCGCGGAGCCGCTGTTCAAAATGGCGAAAGACCCGAGGATGACGTCGATCGGACTATTCCTGCGCCGCTCCTCGCTCGACGAGCTTCCGCAGCTCTTGAACGTGCTGCGCGGTGAGATGTCGCTGGTCGGTCCGCGGCCCGCGCTGCCCTCGGAGGTTCGGCGGTATCAGCAGCACCATTTCGTGCGTTTCGAGGTGTTGCCGGGGATTACCGGGCCGTGGCAGGTGAGCGGCCGGAACGCGATTACGAGCTTCGAGGACGTTGTGCGGCTGGAGTCCTCTTACATTCGAGGGTGGACGGTATGGCGCGACATGGGGATTCTCGCGCGAACCATTCCGGCGGTGTTGAGCATGAAGGGGGCCTTCTAAGAGGCGACGGCTGGCGAATGGCGGATGGCGGTGACTTCGACATCTGTTAATCGTGTATAGCGACAGGACCGGTATGGGCGGCGGAGTTCTCACTTTCGGAACGACTGGATGATGGCAATACGGCATATCGGATTATTTACGCTTGCGGCGATCACGCTCACCGCGTGCTCGACGCGCCGTCCGGCGACGAGCCTGCCGGAGGCGCCGCGCACGATCATACCGATTTGGAAGCTCGAGACGGGCGACATCATCACGACGAAGGTTTATCGTGAGCCCGATCTCTCGACGCAGACGACCGTGGGCCAGACGGGCGACGCCTACTTCCCCGGACTCGGCCGTGTTCCAGTCGCGGGGATGACCATGGAAGTCCTGCAGCAGGATTTGGGTGTGCGCTACAACAAGCTCGTGATCGATGCGGCGGTCGATGCCGTGATGTTGCGAGAAGTCGTCGTCGTTGGGCAGGTGCGTGCGCCGGGAGTCTACAGCGTCGATCCGAGTCTCACGGTGCTCGGCTTGGTCGCCAGAGCGGGCGGAGTGTTGGGAACCGGAGCGGCGCCCATCCTCACGCTCGTGAAAGGTGACGGCCGGAAGTTTCGCATTACGCGCGAGGAACGACTTTCGACGCTCGACATCGTGCATGGCGACGCCATCTACGTACAGGACGAAACGTGGTTCGGGAGAAACTCCTCGAGCCTCGGCTCGTTCTCGCTGATCACAACGCTGATCCTCTCGGTTGCGACGCTGCTCATACTCTTCCTCAAGTAGGCGGATTCATCGTGGAAAATCTGCCTGCCATTCAGTCCCCGTTCGACGAGCCCAATCAGGAGATCGATCTCCGCCGCGCGTGGCAGACCGTCGCGCGCAGCGCGTGGATCATCGTGGTGTGTGTGGGACTCGCGGTCGGGGCGGCGGTGGTCGCGGCGCGGCGCATCGTGCCGCAGTACAACGCGGCGGCGACCGTGCGAATCATAGACAAACAGCGAGCGGGGTCGGCTCAGTCGGCGATGATGGGCTACTTCGGGACCGACAATCAAACGCTGCTCGCACAGGCATCGGAAGTGATCCTGAGCCGCACGCTGGCGTCGGAGGTCGTGGATTCGCTCGGCCTGCGCCTGTATGTCGCGCAGCCGCCGAATCCCGTCAGGAGCACGATCGTCGCGCACGCGAAGTTCGCGACTGACGCGCCTTCGGTCGCATACCGGATCACGAAGACGCCTGCCGGCCGTGAAGTGCGCGTGGAACCCGAGGATTCCGTGATCGGCGTGTTCCCCGATACGGCGGTGTTGAAGCTGCTCGGTGGAACGGTCGCGCTCTCCAGCGAGGGCCGCACGATCCCGAAAATGGTGCTTGCCGTGGATCCGCGCGTGAACATCGCGGAGGGATTGCGCGGCCAGATTGTGGTGCAGCCGACGAACAAGGACGCGAACGTCCTCATGATTTCCTACACCGGGCCGGATTCGCAGCTCGTGCGCGACATTCCGAACGCGGTGGCGCATGCGTTCGTTCGCCGGCACATGGAGCTGGATCGTGGCGGTGCGACCCAGCGCATGGAATTCCTGCGCCGCCAGCGTGCGACGCTCGCCGCGGATGTCGCGGACGCCGAGGCGGCAATGAAGGCCTATCTCGAGAAGGAGCAGATCTCGAGTCCCTCGGAAGCGCAATCGGCGCTCTCACAGCAGATGATCGCGCTCGAAGCGATCAAGCGGGACCGCGAGGGCGTGCGCGAGAACATCGCTCGCGCGCTCGATCCGCTGCGCGGCCCCGACACGGCGAACGCGCGCGCGCTGTTCATGGAGAAGCTGCTGACGACCGAGGCGTTCGAACGGTCGGGCATCGCGACGGAAGAAATCGCGCACTACAAGCTGCTGTTGCAGTCGCGCAGCGACATGGTCGCGCGGCGGGTCGCGACGTCGCAGACGGTCCTCGAGATCGACAAGGCGATTCGCGCGTCGCAGGATCTGATTCGCAAGAGCACCGAGACTTTTCTGGCGAACCTCGACCAGGAAATCACTGCGCTGCAGCCGCGCATCGAAAACCTGGCCACGTCGCTCAAAAAGGTGCCCGAGCAGAAGCTTCAGTATCAAAAGCTCGAGCGCAACACGCGCATCGTCGAAGAAATGATCACGCTGGTCGAGAGCCAGCTGAAGGATGCGGAGATTTCCGCGGCCGTGACGGACTCGACGGCGAGCGTGCTCGACGAAGCGGTAACGCCGAATCCGCAGGGCGGTTCCTCCACCACGCTGATCTACGCGGTGGGCGTGTTCTCGGGCCTGCTCGTGGGCGTGATCGTCGCGTTCATGCGTGACTGGCTCGACACGACGGTTCGCACGGAGGCCGACCTCGCGAGCATCGTCGGTGTGGCGGTTGTTGGGACGATTCCGAATCTGCAGCAGCAGGCGCGCAGCGTCGGCTACCGGCTGCCGACGCCGAAGGATGGCGAAGAATCGAAGCCGGCGACGGGCCGGGAGTATCAGACGCCGGCGGCGGAAGCGTATCGCTCGCTGCGCACGAACCTGAACTACCTCACGCCGCCGCGGCCTCCGCACGTGATCGTGATCACGAGCGCGCTGCCCGGCGACGGCAAGACGACGACCGCGGTGAATCTCGCAGTGACGCTCGCGCACCAGGGACAGCGCGTGATTCTGATCGACGCCGAGACGCGCCGCGGCACCGTGCACGACCTGTTCGGCATTCCGCCGGCACCGGGTTTCTTCGACCTCATGTATGGCCAGGCATCGCCGGGCGAATGCATTCGCCGCGTCGAGATGGAAGGCGGCGGCACACTCGACGTTCTGCCGCTCGGCAGCGCGCCCAGCGTGAATCCGGCCGACCTGCTCGTGGCGGGGCGCCTGCAGCCGCTGTTCGAGCGGCTGCGCCCACAGTACGACTACATTCTGATTGACACGCCGCCGCTGAATCTCTTCACGGACGGCGCGCTCATTGGCGCCCACGCGGATGCGCTGCTGCTCGTCGCGCGCGCCGACAAAACCGATCGTGATGAACTTCGTTACGCGGTGCAGCAGCTGCGCAACGTGAACGTCACGCTTGCCGGCACGATTCTCAACGACGTGGAATTCCGGCGCAGTTCGCGGTACCGGATGGGCTACGGCTACTATTACGATTATGCCCGCTGACCGCTTCAAGCCGAGCTCGACGCCGCGGGGAATTCCGCGCGCGAGTCCCTCGCCCGAGAGCGTGCCCGATCTATTCGAAACGGGAACGGAGCGGCTTCCATCGTCCGGTCAATTCAGCGCCGCGACTATCGCGGGTCTCGCGCTCTTCGGCGCCGAATTGCTGGTGGCGCCGCTCGTTTTCGTCATCACGCTCGTCGCGTCGCTGCTGTTCTGGTGGCTGCTCGACCAGCCGTGGTCGGGAAGGCGCCGGCGCACGCGCCGCAAGGGCATCACGTCGCGGCTGCTTTATCTCAGCACCCTGCTGCTCATCGGTCTCTGGCTCTCGGTGATGTTCGTGTTTCGCGCGAGCGATCCGACGCTCTCGTCGGGATTCACGTCGACGCTGCCGAGCGCCGTGCTCGGCGTCGATATTTCGATGCTGTCGTCGCTGAACGGCATGAAGTCATTTCACGCGGCGAACGCGACGGTCGCGCCGCCGCCTCAGACGCTCGCTCCGTTCAGTTTGTTCGCGCACGGCACGGCGAGCACGATCGCGATCAGCCTGCTGGCGTATGCGGTGGTTTCGGGACGGCGGCGCCAGCGGCGGCGCCAGCGTGAGGAGGCTCTGAACGCCGAGCCGCGCGCGAGCCCGCCGGGCCGCGAGCGGTAGCGCCGCCGCGCGAACTGAGTGACCGTCGCCCCCGCTCCCCTGATTGCCAAAGCGCCGGTGAAATTTTCACCGGCACTGCAGCGGAACGAGCGCGCGAGAAAGGGAGCCGACGCAACGACTGTTGCCATCCTGATGTTCCTCGGCTCAGTGCTCGTTCTCCTCGCGGGCGTCGGCGGCCGCGCCGCGAGCCTCGCGTACCTCGCGCTCGCCACGGCGACCGGTGCGTTTCTGCTGTCGCGCTCGCCGGTCCGCTACTCGAGCTTCTGCCTATGGATCCTGTTCCTCACTCCGTTCGTCCGGCGCATACTCGATTACCGGCACGGCTGGAACTCGACGAACCCCGCGTTGCTCGCGCCGCAGTTCATCGCGCTGATGGGCGTCGTGACGATCGCCCGCCACGCGCGCGAACTTCGCGGCCGGCTGTTCGCCCCATATCTCCTCGTGCTCGGCGCGCTCGGGTACGGCTATTCCGTCGGTGTCATCAACGCGGGCTTCATTCCCGCGTCATACGCACTGCTGACGCTCCTCGCGCCGCTCGCGTTCGGCGTGCACCTCGCGCTGAGCTGGCGGCAGTATTCCGAACTCAGTGTCGTGCTGCGCAAGACATTCACGTACGCGCTGCCGGTTCTCGGATTCTACGGGATGTACCAGTTTCTGCGTCTTCCCGTGTGGGACTCGCAGTGGATGATCAGCGCCGACATGAAAAGCATCGGGTCACCGCTGCCGTTTCTTGTGCGAATCTTTGGAACGATGAACGCGCCCGGACCGTACGCGGCGGCGCTCGCCACCGGGATGCTGATCGCGCTCTCCGGAAGGGGGTTCGTCCGCTTTCCCGTGATCGCCGTGGCCTTTCTCGCGCTGCTGCTCACGCGAACACGGGCGGTGTGGATTGCATTCTTCATCGGCATGATCGTGCAGCAACTTTCGCTGCCGGTGGTGCGCCTGCCTCGCCGCATCGTCGTGCTGTTCGTGGTCTCGATGCTCGCGATTCCGCTCACGTCGCTGCCGATATTCAAGAATTCGATTCTGCCGCGACTTTCGACGCTGAAGGACATCAGCCAGGACCGCAGCTTCATCTCACGTGTCGCGTTCTCGCACGAGTCCGCGAGTGAAATCGTCGAGACGGCGGAAGGAAACGGCCTCGGGTCGACGGGTGGCGCGATCAAGCTCGGCACGACGGGCGTGCGCGCCCTCGACAACGGTTTTCTCGAGCTCTTCTACGTGTTCGGCTGGCCCGGCGGGACGATGTTCCTGCTCGGCATCGGCGCTCTCCTCTATCAGTCGTTCAAGTTTGCCGAAGCCCGTCTGGATCTCTTTGCCAGCGCGGTTCGCTCGGCGGGAATCGCGCTCGTCTCGATTCTGCCAATCGGCGACATCTTTTCCGGACCGACCGGCACCCTGCTCTGGGCGATGATGGGACTTGGTATCTCGGCGCATGCCTACCACCTGACGACAGGACTCGCGCTTCGCTCGCGCGCCCTGTCGATGCGCCTTGAGAACTCACGCGCTCCCCGCTTGAGTAAGCCCGTCAGCCAGGCGGATAGCCAGGCAGATAGCCGGAAACAACCCGCTGTATGAGCGAGGCATCCGCGTCGCGGTAGGCGAGCACGTCGAGATAGTCGACGCCACGCCCGCCGCCGATTCCTCTCGCCGCCCAGACCTCGCCCAGCACCGCATGGGCGGCGTCGACCCCGAAGACTTCGCGGCGGTGCACGGCGCCGTAGTTGTCGAGAAAACAAAAGCGCCGGAAGCCGCGAGCGTCGAGCTGTTCGAACAAGTGCAGGAATCCTGCCCGCTGCTCGTCGTTGTCGGCAAAGCACTCGAAGAATAGCAGCAACCGCTCGCTGTCGAGCAGGCCGCCAGCGGAGTTGAGCACGTCGAAATCGTAGCCGTCTACGTCCGATTTAAGCAGGCGTATCCGCGCTGGTGCGATGCCGGGATGAGCGGCAACGATCGCGTCGAGACGCACGGTGTGGTGCAATCCGCTGTCGGATCCCGCGGGGAGCGAGACGCCGGTGATCCACCGCGCCGTCTTCGTTCCGCCGCTGCCGGAGAGCGCAGCGGCCTCGGGCCGATCGCCGACGAGACTCTGCACGAGATGGATTGACACGTTCGGGAATGCCGCTTCGATCCGGCGTGCGTTTCGCTGGAGATACGCGAAGAACTTCGCATCGGGCTCGATGCACGCGAACGCGAGCGCAGGATTCGCGCTGCACATGCCGGCGAGCGTGTCTCCGCAGTTTGCGCCGACGTCGATCACGACATCACCCGCGTCGAAGAACGTCGCGAGGTGCGGCAGGAAGCGATCGTAATCCGGGAACATGCGCTGATATCCGGGGAGCAAATGCTCCGGCGGCAGCTCTATCGAGAAGGCCGGATACGCGTGCGTCACGGGGATATCGAGCGCGAGCCGCAGCCTGCGCATCAGCGGCTGGAGCACACGCGCCCGGAGCGACTTGCGCGCGCGAACCAGCCACGACTCGCCGAACTCGAAGCGCGCCGTGTAGCGGTCCGCTCCGGCCTCTGCGGCCACCGCCGGCGGATGGTCGAGTGGAAACGGCATCGGTTCGAGCCGGCTGTTCGCGAAGAGATCCTGCGACGCGGTATGCGTCGCATCGTCACCGAACCCGATGTTCTGCACGAGATTGTGGTTCGGTACGACCGAGAGCATGCCATGCTGCCAGGTGGAAAAAATCCACTGGTAGTCCCATGTGTCCACGCGTCCTTCGTGCGTGGCGTCGAACACGCGCGTCCAGTAGTTCACCTCGGCTGGTTTGCCGACGATGTGCGAGAGCCAGCTGGTCGCGCGCAACTCGGGCCATTTCTTGATGTCGACATCGTACAGCTCGAACGCGCGGCGCCACGTTGCCCAGCCCCACACGTTGTTGTACCGCGAATAGAAGTAGCTGTGACTGCCGCGCTTGCGGCCGTTCTGATTGTTCGAACCGCTGATTTGCGCGATCCGATTGTCATCGCGGTATTTCTCCAGCAACTCGTCGCAAAACCGGAAGAATGTCTGATCGGGCACGCAGTCGTCTTCGAGAATGATCGCTTCGGGTACCTGGTCGAACACCCACGCGAGACCGCTGGCGATGCGCCGTCTGCAGCCCATGTTCTCCGCCGCGAACTCGCGCCGGACCTCGCATGGCCAGTCGATCTGGTCGATCAGTTCCCGGGTAGCCACGCACGCCGCGGCGTCATCAGGACGAGGCGCGCGCGGTCCGTCGGCCACGACCAGGAGCAGCGACGGTCGCGCGAGGCGGATCGCCGCAAGCACGCGGGCCGTGAGCTCCGGCCTCCTGAACACGAATAGCGCGACCGGGGATTTCACGCGGCGCCGCGCGCGCGGCCGCAGACCCACACGTTCCAGGTGCCGGGGCCGGGCTGCGCGTCAAGATTCTCGAATGGCACGATCGCGCAAAGATCGAGTCCTGCGTCGCCGAAAAAGCGCTCGAGTTCCGGCTGGAAGAAGTAGCGCATCGTGTGATCCTCGATGGATTCATCCGAGATGCGATCTCCGACCGTGCGCCACGTCCTGAAACGCACGCGGCAGGTGTTGGTGGCGGGGTCGAGCAGCCCGGACGACGTGCGGTGCAGGCGGCCGCCGCGTTCGTCGACGATCTTCACGCGATCGGACGTTCCGATCGCGAGCACGGCTGGTCCGAACCACACGTCGCAAATGAAGACGCCGCCGGGCCGCAGATGTGACGCCACGGAGCGCATCGCGGCTGCGACGTCGTCGTCGCCGGTCTGATATCCCAGCACCGCGAACAGCATGAGGACGGCGTCAAAACTCCGGCCAAGGCGCAGCGAGCGAATGTCACCCTCGAGAAATTCCGGCGCACGATCCGTCCGCGCACCGGTGCGCTCCAGCTTCTCGCGGGCAAGCTCCAGCATCGCAGGCGACCGGTCCACGCCCGTTACCGCGAAGCCGCGCTCCGCGAGCAGCAGCGCGTGCGTGCCCGTGCCGCAGCCGAGATCGAGCAGCGTGCGCGGAGGCACGGCGGAGCAGCGCCGAAACAATTCTTCGACCGCATCGCATTCGGCCGCGTAGTTTTTCTCGCCGTAGAGCGCATCGTAGTGATGCGCGTACGCGTGCTCGAACACGCCGCTCACGCGAGGACGCGTCTCACCGCGGCGCAGACGTCGTCGAGCTGCGGGTCGGTGAGCGCGAGCCCGGAGGGCAGATAGAGTCCCTGACGCGCAATGCGTTCCGACACCGGATACCTCTCGCCGGCAAAGAGTCCGCGCCGCTGCAGCGCTGGCTGCTCGTGCATGCCGAGAAAGAACGGGCGTGTCTCGACCCCCTCTCGCGCCAGCCGTTGCGCGAACTCCTCAGCGTTCATACCGGATGCGGCGTCGAGCACTGTCGCATACATCCAGTAGACCGGGCGCGCCCACGGCTGTTCGAGCGGGAGCTGCAGTTGCGTGAGGCCGCTCAGCTGCGCCGTATACCGCTGACCCATTCGCCGCTTGCGCGAGACGATCTCGTCGATGCGCTCGATTTGCGCGACGCCGACCGCGGCCTGGAGGTTCGTGAGGCGAAAGTTATTCCCGAGCTCTTCGTGATAAAAACGGCGCCCCGGCATGAAGCAGAGATTCCGCTGCGCGCGCATGTGCTCTGCCACGGCCGTGTCGTTCGTCAGCACCATACCGCCTTCGCCGGTGGTGATCAGCTTGTTGGCGTAGAAGCTGAACGTGCTCAAGTCGCCGAGCCCGCCGCAGCGCCGCCACCGAGGCTTTTGTTCACCGCCCGCGCGGTTCTCGAGGTACTCCGCTCCATGCACTTCCGCCGCATCCTCGATCACGACGAGGCCGTGCTTTCTCGCGACTGCCAGCACCGGATCCATGTCGAGTGGATGGCCGTAAATGTGGACGGGCATGATCGCGCGCGTACGAGCCGTGATGCGTGACTCGAGTTGCTCCGTATCCATGCCAAACGTGACCGGATCGGAGTCGACGAGCACCGGCACGCCGCCGTTGCGGATCACGGCGATCGCGCATGAGATGATCGTGAAGGCCGGGATGATGACCTCGTCGCCGGGCTGCAGCGCGAGCGACTCGACGGCGAGTTCGAGCGCGCTCGTCCCATTGTTGACCGCGACGCCGTGCTTCATTCCACAGTAGGCGGCCCACCGCTGCTCAAATTCCTCGATGAAGCGCCCGGCGGAGGAGACCCAGCCTGTGCGAATGCATTCCGCCGTGTATTCTGCTTCCCGCTCCCCGAACTGGGGTTCGTTGACGGGAATCATCGCCTAGAACCGCTCCTTTTCTTCCAGTCCCGTGTAGGGTCCCTGCTTGACCTCGAGCAGCACCGTGTCTTCGAGCATCCGAAATCCATGGCCGCCGCCGACCATCAGCATGAGATCGCCCTGAGACAACTCCCGCGTGGTCACCAGCTGGCGATCGTCTCCGTAGATGTCGAGGAGACAGCGGCCCGATCGCACCACGATCACCTCGGACGTGCCGATGAGGTGCCGCTCCAGCGGCAGATGGTCGTGCCGCGCGATTTCGCCGTGCTGCGGATAGACGACGAAGCCGACTTGCTGTTTGAACTCGGGCGGCGTGACGAAGGTCGTTTCGCTGGGGGAAAAGCTGGCGCGGACGATGTAGGCCAACGGCATATCGCCCTGCATGATCCGCTCGATCGGTGCCATTCGGCGAAGTATAAGGGAGAAGCGGCCGAAAGAGGCGACTCAGTGCCGCCAGACGGTGTCTCGCGAGATCAGAGGTGGAGCTCGTACATGCCGTCCCGCTCGCGAAACCGCTCGCGCAACGACGTCAGCACGTCTGCCGCGCTCATCGTCAGCAGGTCATCCATGTCACTGTTCCACGGAAATTTTCTCTGCCGGTCCGCTTTATCGCGATATCCTTCGCACCAGGCCTGCTCGGGAGACAGCGAGGTTCCCTCGAACAGCTCCTCGGGGATCATGAACGCGCTGTTGTAGTGCAGCTCGGTGAGCGCATAGTGGTGGGCGACGCACAGCTCGTGCATCTTTGAAATGCTCGCGCCGTAGAAATGATCACCCGCCCACGCATATCGCGAGTCCCACCGCACAGCGAACTTGATCGGCGGCGGGATCTTCTCGTTGATTTCCACGCAAATCAAGCGCGGCCGATACTGATGGAGAATTCGATCGAGAACGAAATAGTCGTACCCGTCGATATCGAGATTCAGAAATCCGAATTCCTTCGGCGTGGCGGTCGCTTGCAGCAGCGCCAGCACGTTATCGGGAGTCACCATGCATCGGGCCAGGCAGACGTCCGGAAAGCGCACGTAGTGCTCGGCGAGTCTCGAGAATTTCTGCGCATCACATTCGGCCGCAACGCCCGCCCATCCTTCGTCGAACAGCGCGTACGTGTTGGACATCGTGGTGCCGTCGCTCGCCGCGATGTCGACACAGAACCGGCACGATACGTCGAGCCGCGCGAGCGATCGCCGGACGACTTCCTGCTCGTCGAGGTGCGAATAGTGGCTGCTGGCCTCACCCGGAGCGCGGCGAACCTCGAGCCCCATCGTCCGCAGCGCGCGACGCGCGACCGCTTTGAGCGTCCATCCGTCCGCGGCCATGCTCGAGTCTCCTGAAACGGCGGCTGTTCGCGTGGGATTTGTGCCAGCGCTCGACCGGAACGCCGGCGGTGTCTATCAATATTCCGCCACGATGATGGATGCACTCGCGACAATCGCAAAGCAAGATACATCACTCGAACTCGTGGCACTCGTTCCCGACGGTGTTGCGGGAAGGCACGCGGAGTTCGAGGCGAAGGGATGGCGCGTCGTGCCGGTCTCAGCACCCGCGGGCAATGTTCGCGGCGCGCTCCGGCGCATCGTTGGAGAGGGTCCTCATCGCGACGCGTGGCGCTGGTGGCGCCGCCGTCTCGAGCGCCGCGCCGCGCCTGCGGTATCAGGCCGGAGCAACGCGTCTCTCATCACCCGCGGGGACCTTGGCGCGTGGTGGAGAGCGCAGGGAATCGAACTCGTCATCTTTCCGCAGCCACATCCGTGGTCGTTCCAGGCCGGCGTGCCGAGCATCGTTGCCATTCACGATCTTCAGCACCGCCTGCAGCCGGAGTTTCCGGAAGTCTCAGCGGACGGCGAGTGGGAACGTCGCGAGTACCTGTTCAGAAATTGCGCCGCGCACGCAACGGCGATTCTCGTCGATTCCGAAGTCGGCAGGAACCACGTGCGCCTGTTCTACGGCGCGTACGGAGCGAGCGACGACCGGCTGCACGTGCTTCCGTTTCTGCCGGCGAGCACCATGCCGAGGCATGTGTCCGAGGCAGCGCGCGCGGCCGTGCGCCAGCGGCACGGGATACCGGACGCCTACATCTTCTATCCGGCGCAGTTCTGGACGCACAAGAACCACGCCCGTGTTATTGAAGCGCTGGAGCAAATCCGGAACAACCACGGCATCGAAATTCCCGCGGTGTTCTGCGGCTCTCACGCGGGCGCTGCGCGAGAGCGGCACTTTGAGTTGCTCATGAGCATGGCGGCGCGATGCGGCGTTGCGGACCAGATAAAAATCCTGGGGTTCGTTTCGGACGACGAACTCGCAGCGCTGTACGCCGGCGCGCGTGCGCTTGTGATGCCGACGTTTTTCGGACCGACGAACATTCCGGTGCTCGAAGCGTGGGCCATGGGCTGCCCCGTGCTCACTTCCGACATCGAAGGCGTGCGCGAGCAGGCGGGCAATGCGGCACTGCTCGTCGATCCACGGCGGGTCGATGAGATTGCCGGCGGCATCCTTCGAATGTGGAATGACGAGGAACTGCGCCGAACGCTGTCGGCGCGAGGAACGGAGCGGCTTGCCTCGTACGGTCCTGCGGATTTTCACGCGCGCCTGCGTGAGGCGCTGCGATCCGCGCGCTCGGCAATCCATGCGTAGACGGAAACTCCGCGCGATTCCGGACGGGAAGGGTCTCGATGACGGGAGGTAGCGGCGCAGCGCGCGTGTTCTTCCCGTGCACCGGACTGGGGCACCAGCTGCGGGGGTTCGAAACGTTCACGCGCGAGTGTGCTGCGGCCCTGCGCGAGGATCCGCGGGTACAGATCACGGTGTTCGGCGGCGGCGGCCCATTCGCCATTGCCGACGAGCACGCAGTGCCGAATTTTCCGCGCGGCGGTGTGATAGCGCGCGCGCTGGGCTCTCTCGCGCGGCGCGAGCCGTACTTTATCGAGCAGGCGTCGTTTTTTGCGGGATTTTTGCCGCAGCTTGCCGCTGGCCGGCCCGACGTCGTGTATTTCGCCGATCTCAACCTCGGCAACGCCTGCTGGCACTGGCGACGGCTTACCGGGCAGCGGTTTAAACTCCTGTTCTACAATGGAGGAGCGACGAGGCAACCGTTCACACGGTGCGACCTGGTGCAGCAGGTGAGTCCCGAGCACTTCGCCGCTGCGCTTGCGCGCGGAGAATCCGCCGGACGACAGGTGGTGCTGCCGCATGCGATCGGAGTGGAGAGATTGTTTATACCGCCGACGAACGAAGAGCGCGCGAAAATTCGTGCCTCATTTGGCGTGCCGTCCGATCGGGTGCTGGTGCTCAGCGTCGGGATGCTCGACTCGTCCATGAAGCGCATGGACTATGTCATTCGGGAACTCGCTTCACTGCGCATGCCGCGGCCATATCTGGTGCTGGCCGGGGCGGCGTCGCCGCAGACTGGCGCGGTCATCGCGCTCGCACGGGAGTTGCTTGGTGACGAGGGATTCACGGCGCGCGCATTTCCGCTCGAGCGGATGCCGGAGCTATACCGCGCGGCCGACGTGTTTGTGCTCGCCTCGCTTCACGAACCGTTCGGACTCGCAATCCTCGAGGCACTGCGGGCCGGGTTGCCATCTGTGATTCACGACACGCCGACGGCGGCCTACGTGGCTGGCACGCACGCGGCGCGAGCGGATCTCTCCGTGCGGGGTGCGCTGGCGCCGCTGATTGTGGCGGCGGCGGAGCGCCGCGAGAACGATTCGGCGGCAGGAGCGCGCCATGCCTGGGTTCGGGATCACTTCTCGTGGGACGTGCTGGCCGGCCGTCATGCGGAACTTCTCACCGCGTGCGCGGCAGGTCGGCGGCCGGCGTGGGCAGACGAGACACCGTGACGGTCGTCTCCGTGATCGTGCCGTCGTGGCGCCGCGCGAGTTCGCTCGAGCGCTGCCTCCGCGCGCTCGACGCGCAGATACGGCGGCCCGACGAAATCGTCGTTGGGATCCGCGCCGACGACACGGAATCCGTGAAGACGGTGACCGCGCTCTCACTGCGCGTTGCCGTGGTTGTCGCGACGACCGCCGAAGCGGGCGTCGTCGCCGCGATGAACGCGGCGCTGCAGAAATGCCGCGCCGATTCGGAGATCATCGCGCTCACTGACGACGATACCGAGCCGCGCCCGGATTGGATTCAGCGGCTTACCGACTGCTTTGGCGACACGTCCGTGGGCGGAGCGGGTGGCCGCGACTGGCAGCCGCTCGAACGCGGCGACCGGAATCCGGTTGGACAGGTGCAGTGGTTCGGACGTGTCATCGGCAACCACCATCTCGGCGCCGGCCCGGCTCGCGATGTGGACGTGTTGAAGGGCGCGAACTGCGCGTTTCGCGCGCCGCTGCTGCGTGCCGTTGGTTTCGATACGCGGCTCGCCGGCGCCGGGGCGCAGCTGTTCTGGGAACTTGGCGTCTGCCTTCCGATCCGTCGCGCGGGGTGGCGGCTCGTGTACGATCCCGCGATCGCCGTCGAGCACCACGTAGAACCGCGCAGCGATGGCGACCAGCTGCATCGCGGTGTGTTCTCCGCCGCGCCGCTCTCGGATGCCGCGCACAACGAGACCCTGGAGCTGCTCGAGTATCAGAGCGGAGCGGGACGCGCGGCGTTTCGCATCTGGGCAGCGCTCGTCGGTACGCGGCACGAACCCGGACTCGCGCAGATTCCGCGGCTGCTGCTGAGCGGCGATGTGCATGCGCTCGCGCGCTGGCGGGCGACGCGCGACGGCCGCGCGCGCGGCGTGCGGCGATGGCAGGCGGAACGCGCGAAGCGTTCGCGCCCGAGCTTGCCAAGGCCGCTGTGAGTGAGCTGCGATTTCCAGCAGTGCGCGAGCTGCGAGTGACCGTCGTGATGCCGCTCGGTACCGCGCGCGGCGGCGGCGAGCTCATGCTGCGCCAGCTGCTCACGCACGGGCGAGGGCAGGGCGTTGCGTGGACCGTCGTGTTCCTGCGCGACGGTCCGATGGTCGCGGAAATGCGCGCGCTCGGACACGATGTGCATCTCGTGGAAGCCGGACGTTTTCGAAACATCGTGGCGCGCGCTCGCGCGGTATTTGCGATCGCGCGGATCGTTCGCGCGTCGAAATCCGATTTGGTGCTCGGCTGGATGGTGGCAGGGCAGCTCACCGCAGGGTTCGCCGCGCTGATCGCGAGGGCGCCGTGCGTCTGGTTCCAGGTGGGCACGCCGCGCCCCGATTGGCTCGATCGTGTGGCGACGCTGCTTCCGGCGCGCGGAGTGCTGGTGCTTTCGCGCGCAGCGGCGGCGGCGCAGAATCGTGTTCGGCCGCGGCGCAAACAATGGCTGGTATATCCGGGCGCGGATCTCACGGCGTTCGATCCCGCGCGGCTTCCGCCGCCCGCGAGCGAGCGCGCGAGACTGGGACTTCCGGCGGCGGGCCCGCTGATCGGCATGGTCGGACGGCTGCAGCGGTGGAAGGGAATGCACGTCTTCGTTTCGGCAATGGCGCGCGTGCACCAAGCGCGGCCTGACGCACGCGCGGTGATCGTCGGCGCGCCGCACGAGACCGAACCGGAGTACGCGGCGGAGTTGCAGCGGCAAGCCGGCGCGCTCGGACTCGATCGCGTGGTGACGTTCGCCGGTTTTCAGAACAACGTGCCCGACTGGATGCAGGCGATGGATGTGATCGTGCACGCGTCCGACCGCGAGCCGTTCGGCATCGTGGTGATCGAAGCGATGGCGCTCGGCAAGGCGGTCATTGCGGGTTCGGGCGGCGGACCCGCCGAGATCATCACCGACGGCGTGGACGGATTGCTCGCGCAGTACGGCGACGCCGGGTCACTGGCCAACGCGATCCTGCGATACCTTGATGATCAAGCGCTCGCGGCGCGCACCGGCGCGGCGGCGCGAATCCGCGCGGCGGCGTTCGACGACGTCAGGTATGCGTCGAACGTCATCGCGGCACTGCGGGAGAGCGTTTCCTGACTTCACCATCGGCGCAGACTCCCTCCACGAGTCCCCGGATCAGCATCGTGATTCCGACCTGCGACCGGCCGGAAACGCTGCGCATCGTGCTCGATCGCCTCGCGCCGGGCGCACAGTCGCTCCCTTTCCCGGAGTACGAAGTCGTGGTGACCGACGATGGGCGTCGCACGAGCGCGGCCGATGCGATCGGCGTGACGCACGCGTGGGCGCGAGTGGTGCGGGGACCGCGGCGCGGTCCGGCGGCGAATCGCAATGCGGGCGCCGCGGCCGCGCGAGGCGAGTGGATCGCGTTCACCGACGATGACACCGAACCGTCGGCGCACTGGCTCGCGGCGTTCGTCGCCGCGTTTACCAGCGGAACGGATGTCTACGAAGGGCGCACGACCTGCGACGGCGGATTCGGATCGCCGCTCATGCATTCACCCGTGAACGAGACCGGCGGCCTCATGTGGTCGTGCAACTTTCTCGTCTCGGCGCGCGCGTTCAACGCGGTGCACGGGTTCGACGAAGCGTTCGAATTTCCTCATATGGAAGACCAAGACCTGCGCGAACGCCTGCTCGCCGCCGGATTCAAGATGGTCTTCGTGCGCGACGCGGTCGTGAATCATCCGCCGCGCCGTCTCCCAAACGGCGCAAAGCTTGGCGCGTATCGGGAGTCCGACGTGCGCTACATGTACAAGTTTGGCGCCGCCCGGCCGGTGTGGCCGCTGTTGATGCGAAAAATCGCGCGCCACAAATTCAATGTCATTCGCGACACCCCGAAGTCGTTCGACACGCTCATGGCGTACGGCTCGCTCGCCCGCGAGCTGCTCTATACGGCGCGTCACGTTCGCGGGTGGGAAAAGAAATACGCCGCGGAATTTCCGGAGCGAAAGACATGAACGGGTTTTCGCTCGCGTTCATTGCCGACGCCGTGCACCGCCGCGGAGGACAAGAGCGAGCGGCGGCCGAGGTGCTTTCGCGCATCGCGACGCGCGCGGCGCTGACCGTGATCGCGAGCGAGTGCGACATGCCCGGCACGCCCCTGCGCTGGATGCCGATCGACGTGCCGCGCCGTCCGTCGGTGCTGCGCACGTGGGCGTTCGCCCGCGCCGCGCGACGCGCGGAGCGCGAAGCGGCGTGCACGATCACGAACAGCATCGGCGCCGCGGCGATCGACGCGGACGTGATCACCGCGCAATTCTGCCAGGCCGCGTTCACCGCGCGGTTCGGCGGCATCCGCGGCGGGTCGGGCGCCCGTGCACTGTATCAGCGATTTGCACAGCTGCGGTTCACCGCGGACGAGCGCCGCGCATACACGTCGCCGAGATTGAAACGTGTGATTGCGGTCTCGGAGGGGACGGCGCGCGAGCTGCGTGAATTCTACGGCGTGCCCGCGGCGCGAATCGTAGTGGTGCCGAACGGGGTGGACGGCGCGCAATTCCGGCCGGCCGCGGATGCGCCGTCGCGCCGCGCGCTTCGCCAGCGGCTCTCGCTTCCCGCCGATGATTTTCTCGCGCTGTTCGTTGGCGGAGACTGGGAGCGCAAGGGCGTGCGCGACGCGATCAGCGCGATCGCGGGGCTCGCAGACACGCGGCTCGTGGTGCTCGGCAGCGGCAACGTGGAGGCGATGCGCGCGCATGCGTCGCGCGCCGGCGCGGCGGCGCAGGTGATCTTTCCGGGTCCGTCGCGCTCGCCTGAGGACTGGTACGCGGCGTGCGACGCGTTCGTGTTTCCGTCGCGCTACGAGGCGTTCTCGCTCGTGACGCTTGAGGCGGCGGCGTCCGGACTGCCGATCGTTGCGCATGCGATCAACGGCACTGAGGAGCTTGTTCGCGACGGGGAGAACGGCTGGCTCGTTCCGTTCGGCGCGGCCGCGCTGCGCGAGAAGATCGAGGTGCTGCGCGACGACAGCGCGCGCCGCGCGCGAATGTCCGCCGCCGCGGTGGAGTCGTCCCGCCGTTACGGCTGGGGTCGCATTGCGGAAGAACAGTTTGCAGTATTCGAGATGGCCGCGCGCGAGGGCGAGTAACATGTGCGGCATTATCGGCGTCGTGCAGGACGGCGCGGCCCAATCGCGCGAACGCCTCGTTGCGGCGCGCGAACTGATGTGGCAGCGCGGCCCGAACGACGCCGGCGTCTGGGCGGGCGAGCACGCCTGCCTCGGCGCGCGCCGCCTCTCGATCATCGATCTCTCGAGCGCCGGTCATCAGCCGATGATCAGCGACGACCGCCGGCGCGTCCTCGTGTTCAACGGCGAGATTTACAATTTTCGGGAGCTCCGCCGCGAACTCGAGGGCGAGTTCGAATTCCGGTCGCATACGGACGGCGAGGTGATCCTGCACGGCTATCGTCGCTGGGGCCTGCGCGCACTGCTCGGCAAGCTCGACGGAATGTTTGCGTTCGCGCTCTGGGATGAGGATCGCCGCATGCTCTTTGCCGCTCGCGATCGGGCGGGAAAGAAACCGTTCTTCTTCCGGCACGAGGGGCGCTCGCTGCACTTCGCGTCTACGCTCAACGCGCTGCTCGATCTGCTGCCCTCGAGGCCTCCGCTCGATTCGCACGCCGTGGATGCATTTCTCGTCTACCAGGCCGTGCCTGCGCCGATGAGCATCTTCAGCGGCGTGCGCCAGCTGCAGCCGGCGCACTCGCTCACGTTCTCGTCTGATACCGGCGCGTGCACGATCGAGCGCTACTGGAACGTTTCGTACGCGACCAAGACGCGCGAATCGGAGGAGGAGATTCTCGAGCACGTCGAACAGCTCGCACGCGAGGCGGTGCGGAAGCGGCTCGAGAGCGATGTCCCCGTCGGCGTCTTTCTCTCGGGCGGCGTTGACTCGTCGCTCATTGCGGCGCTCGCGTCGCGGGAGAGCGCAAAGCCAATCGAGGCGATGACGCTGGGTTTCGACGAGCCGGAGTTCGACGAGCGCTCGTATGCGCGCACGGTGACCGAGCGACTCGGGATGCGGCTGCATGAGGAGACGCTCCGGCCGGCGCTCGTCGCGGATCTTCCGGCGATCGTATGGCACTACGGCCAGCCCGTGGCCGACGTCTCGATCGTGCCCAGCCATTATCTCGCGCAGGCGGCTCGCCGCTGGATGATCGTCGCGCTCAACGGCGACGGCGGCGACGAGGTGTTCGGCGGATACACCCGGCCCATGCTGGCGCGCGTAGCGGCGCCCTATCGGAGAATGCTCCCGCAATCGGTCCGCACTGCGGTTGCGCGCGCGCTGCGCGATCGGCAGGAGGGTCCGCTCCGCCGGCTTGCACTGCTCGCGCGCGCCGGCGAACACTCGGCCGCCGAAAGTTTCACCTACGATCGCGCCTTCCGGCTGTTCAGAACAGACGCGTACTCGGAGCAGTTTCTCGGATCGCTCGGACACGAACATCCGGATGCGCTCTATCGCACCGTCTGGGACGAGGCGGACGGTGTCGACGACAGCGATCGTGCGCTGTACGGCGATTTCAGCACGTATCTCCCCGATCAGCTGCTGGTGAAAGCGGATCGCGCGTCGATGGCGCACAGCCTCGAAGCGCGCTCGCCGCTGCTCGATCGCGCGCTGATCGAGTACGCCGCGACGATTCCGACCGCCATTCGCCTGAAGGGATTTCAAACCAAGCATCTGCTGAAGAAACTCGCCGAGCGCTATGTGCCGCCCTCGGTGCTCTATCGCCGGAAGAAGGGATTCGTCATGCCGGGCTCGCGATGGCTGCGAGGCGAGCTGTCACCATACGTGCGCGCCGCACTCGACAACAGAACGTTCTTCGACCGCGGATGGGTGCGGCCGGAGTTCGTCCGACGGATTCTCGCGGAACACTTCACCGGGCAGCGCGACTGGGGCGAGCAGCTCTGGACGCTGCTGGTGCTCGAAGTGTGGACGCGTCTCGCGCTCGACCGGACGCTCGAGCGCGACGAGCAGATGGACGCGCTGCTCCGCAAACCCGAACGTTCTCGTCGCTCCGTCATCCGCACGCTCCAACTGGGAATGGAGTGGTTTCCCGAAAAGCCGGGCGGCCTGAACCGCGTGTACTACGAGCTCATGAAGCAGCTGCCCAAGGCGAGCGTCGAAGTCCATGGGCTGGTGGCGGGTTCGTCGCAGGTGACGCAGAGTTCTGGCGGGATGATCGAAGGGTTCGCGCCGCGATCCGAGTCGCTCGCGCCGCGCCTGCTCGCCGTCCGGCGTTCCGCCTCGCCGCTCCTGCGATCCGATCCGAAACTTCTCGTCGTGTCGCATTTCTCGCTCTACACCGCGCCGCTGCTCGACGTGCTCGCCGGTCATCCGATGGTTGTGCACTTCCATGGACCGTGGGGACTCGAGGGCGGCGCGGAGCGGCAGCCCGGCTTGACGGTGCGCGTAAAGACCGCGGTGGAACGCGCGGTCTACAGCCGCGCGAGCGCCTTTATCGTACTGTCGCGGCCGTTCGGCCGGATTCTCGAGCAGCGATTCGGCGTTCCCGCGGCAAAGATCCACGTGATTCCCGGCGGCGTCGATGTCTCGCGGTTCGCGATTCGCGAGTCGAAGGAGGAGAGCCGGGCCGCACTCCGCTGGCCCGCGACGCGTCCGATCGTGCTCACGGTCCGCCGGCTTACGCGGCGCATGGGGCTCGACGATCTCGTTCGTGCGACGGCGCGGCTGCGCGAGCGCGTCCCGGACGTGCTCGTGCTTATCGCGGGAGACGGTCCGATTGCCGGCGAACTCGAAAAACAGATTGCTGCGGCCGGATTGGCCGATAACATCTGGATGCTCGGGTTCGTACCCGACGACAGGCTTCCGCTTGCATACCGGGCGGCCGATCTCACGGTTGTGCCGACCGTGGCGCTGGAAGGATTTGGTCTCATCGTGGCGGAGTCGCTCGCCTCTGGAACGCCATGCATGGTGACGCCGGTTGGCGGTCTGCCGGAAGCCGTGAGCGGACTGTCCCGCGCGCTGGTCCTTCGCGCGACAGGCGCCGAGGCCATCGCAGACGGACTCGCCGACGCGCTCACCGGCGCGATCACGCTGCCGAGCGCGCGCGACTGCATCGAGTATGCGCGGCGTCACTACGACTGGTCCGTGATCGCCGAACGTGTGCGGCTCGTGTACGAGGAAGCCCTGCGATGAATGGCGGGAACGCCGGCGGCGTGCTGTTCATCGATCACGCCGGCGTGCTTGGCGGCGCGGAGCTCTCCTTGCTCGACATCGCCGCGGCATTCGGCGTGCCATCCGAAGTCCTGCTGCTCGCTGACGGTCCGTTCCGCGCGGCGCTCGAGTTGCGCGGCGTGCGCGTCTCGGTCGAGCCGCTCGGCGCGCTGAAGGATGTGAAAAAGGAAACACGGCTGCCGCGTCCTGCGGCATTCACAGACGCGGTGCGCATTGCGAGCCGCGTGGCCAAGCGCGCCCGCGCTCACAAAGTTCTCTACGCCAATTCGCAGAAGGCGTTTGTGGTCGCCGCCGCCGCCGGCCTTCTCGCGCGGCGTCCGGTGGTGTGGCACCTGCGGGACATACTCGCGCCGCCGCACTTCAGCTCGACAAACGTGCGCGCCGCCGTGACGCTCGCCAACCTGCGCGCCGCGCGCGTGATCACGAATTCGCGCGCGACAGCGGATGCGTTCACCCAGGCAGGAGGCCGCGATGCGCTCGTGCGCGTGGTGCACAACGGAATTGATCCCGCGGCTTTCGACTCGATCACGGCCGAGATGGCGCGCGCGACGCGTGCGTCGCTCGGCGTACCGCACGACGCGTTCGTGGTCGCGCTGTTCGGCCGCTTTCATCCGTGGAAGGGGCAACAGGTGCTGCTCGAGGCGCTGGTGAAGCTGCCTCGCGTGCACGCGCTGTTCGTGGGCGCTCCGCTGTTTGGTGAGGACGCGTTCGCTTCCGCGTTGCAGGCACAGGCGGCGAAAACGGGCGTCGCGAACCGCGCGCACTTTCTCGGATTTCGCGCCGACGTGCCCGAACTGATGCGAGCATGCGATGCGGTCGTGCACGCGTCAGTCTATCCGGAGCCATTCGGCCGCGTGATCGTGGAGGGGATGCTCGCGGAGAAGCCGGTGATTGCGACGCGCGCAGGCGGCGTAACGGAAATCCTCGACGACGAAACCGGCGTGCTCATTCCGCCAGACGATGCCGCTGCCCTTGCGGCGGCGATCGCCGCGCTCGAGATCGATCCCGCTCGTTCAGCCGCGATCGCCGCGCGCGGCGCGGCGCGGGCGCGAGCGGAGTTCAGCGTGACGGCGATGGTGCGCGGTGTGAACGAGGCGGTGCGCGATCTGCTGTGAAGAAGGCTAGCGTGCGAGCTTGAAACCGCCGACGCCGACAGAGAGTCGCAAGAAACTACCGACCGGGCCGGCATCGGGCGCGCCCACCACGTTATGTCCTTCGTACGTCCACGCTGTGCGATGCGGAGAAATCGTCGTGCCCATCCGCAACCCAAACGTCACGCCCACTTGAGACGTTTCTGATTTCAGCATGAGATAGTCGATGCCGATCCCTGGCTGAAACACGGAGTACGTTCCGGTGAGGACGCTCGAGAATCCGGGATGCGAGAGCACGTCGTCGAAGAGCGGATCGATCGCCGTGCTCGCGGTGGCCCCGCCGTTCCTGTCGCTCACCGTGATCTTCGTGCTGCCCATGCCCACGCCGAGAAAGCCGATGACGTTAAAATGCCAGGACGTCCAGAGCGCGTAGCCGCCAGTCACCATCCAGTAATGACTGTGCATCTTGTTCGTGCGGCCACTGCCGGTGGACTCGAAGCCGAAGTCGGCGTCGTGATATTCACCGCCGAACAGCGCCCGGCCATACGGAATGTAGCCGCCGCCGCCGATCGAAAAACCGTGGCCCGCGATCGCGTCGTACTTCGCTGAGTCGAAGCGCACGTTGAGCGCCGTCACGTTCGAGAACGCATTCCCGAGCGAGACGAAGACATTCGTGAACGGAGCGGGCTGTCCGCCTCCGAGGTCCTGAGCGGAGGCGCCACTCGCGGCGAACGCGAGCAGCGCTCCGGTGGCTGCAATTCGATGGCAATGACGCATGGCGAAAATGTACTGCCGTTTACACAAGCGCGGGATGCCTGAGGTGAAATCCGGTCGCCTGCTGGTAGGCGTGGGCGACTCTCAGGAGGTTCGCCTCGCCGAACAGCGAGCCGAGAAAGGTGAGCGAGACGTTGATCGGTGTGCCGTCGCGGAATCCGTTCGGGATGATGCACGCCGGATGCCCCGTGAGGTTCGTCGCGGTGAGCTGGCCCGCCGCTCCGGTTGGCGTCACGATGACATCGACCGATTTGAACAGCTCGGCCCACTTGGCGATCGCGATCGCGCGAACGCGGTTGGCGTTGATGTAGTCCACGGCTGGAATCAAGTGCGCTTTGCGGAAGGTATTTGGCCAAGCGCCCGGTCCCTGCTGCGTCATTTCCTTCACGCGGCCCGAGCGCGTGAGCTCGTCGAACGCGGCGCCAGCCTCGGCCTCGAGGATGAGCTGCATGGCGTTGTAGGGCGCATCCGGAATTTCGACCGGTATCGGCGACACGCCGAGTTTGCGAATGGCCTCCAGCGCTGCATCGTCGAATTCTTTTAACGGATGCCGCGTGGTGGAATCGAAGGCGCTCTTGAAATAGCCCACGCGAATCTTCGAGAGCGGCGCGTTGGCGTCCCAGCTGAACGGCGCCGCGTGGCACGAGAGATCACGGCCGTCGGGACCGTGCAGCGCGTCGAACACGAGCGCCGCGTCCTCCACCGATCGCGTCATTGGTCCGATCTTGTCCATCGACCAGACGAGCGCCATCGCGCCGGTGCGAGGAACGCGGCCGAATGTCGGGCGCAAGCCCGTGACGCCGTTTGTGGACGAGGGCGATGATATCGAGCCGAGCGTCTCCGTGCCGATAGCGAATCCAACGCACCCCGCGGCGGTTGCAGAGCCGGGCCCGGCGGACGATCCGCTCGATCCCGAGTCGAGTTTCCACGGATTATTCGTGCGCCCGCCGAACCAGACGTCGCCTTGCGCGAGTTCGCCGAGCGTGAGCTTCGCAATGAGCACCGCTCCCGCGGCATCGAGCCGCTGCACGATCACCGCATCTTCATTGAACTGCTGTTCCTTGAACGGCGCGCTTCCCCAAGTGGTGGGATAGCCCTTGACGGCGAAGAGATCCTTCGCGCCCCACGGAATTCCGTGCAACGCTCCCCGATATTTGCCGCGCGCGATCTCGGAGTCCGCCTCGGCGGCCTGCCGCAGCGCGCGATCCTCCGTGAAGGTCACGACGCACCTCAGTTTCTCATCGAGCCGCCGGAGCCGCGCGAGATACATCTTCGTGAGCGCGGTGCTCGTGATTTTTTTCGTCCGCAGCAGCTCACTGAGTACGGTGACCGGCTCGTAGCAGAGTTCCTCGAGGTTCGCCGGCACGGTTTTTTTTTCGCGCAGCGTGATCTTCGAGCGCACCGGCGCTTTCGACTGGCCTTTTGGCACCTCGGTATTCAGCGGCAGCGGATTGAACACGATCGCGGGCGCGACGGCGTTGTCGAGCGGCACCGCGCGAAGCGTCGCGAGCGTTTGTGGCTGCGCCTTCATGGCGCTCAGCATCTGCTTCCGCTCGTCGTCGGAAAACGTGAGGCCCGCGATCTCGGCGGCGGCCACGATCGCCGCGTCGTTCACCTCCCCGCCGTTCGCGACGCCAGCCCAGAGCACGCCGGGAAAAAGCGTGCTGCCGAGCCCGATTCCCGCGAAGTATCCGAGAAATGCGCGCCGATCGGAGAGCGGGGAGGCGACAGTCACAGCTTGACCTCGGGGTTAGATTCCATCATCGAAATACGTTGGCCCACTGAAAAAGTTCTGACGAAACAGACGCAAATGCCAGTGACGAAATTCGAAGCGCTCCCCAGCGACGCGCGCGTGTGGGTGTTCGGCGCCGCGGCGCCGGTTGACGATATCGACGCCGCCAAGCTGCTCGCCGCCGTCGACGCGTATCTCCTCCAATGGAAGGCGCACGGGCATCCGCTCACGGTGGCGCGCGACTGGCGCGACGAGCGTTTTCTCGCGATCGGAGTCGATCAGCGTACGGAAGGCGCCTCCGGCTGCTCGATCGACGGTCTCTTTCGGATGCTGCAGGACCTCGAGAAAGCGGTCGGCTCCCCGATGGTTGGCGGCGGCCTCGTGTTTTTTCGCGGGCCGGGCGAGCTGGTCTGCGCGCTCTCGCGCGAGGATTTCGAGGCGCTGGCGCGGAGGGGAGGGGCGAGCGGGGAGACGGTGGTGTTCGATACCACCGTCACGAGCGCCGGAGATTATCGCGCGCGATTTGAAACGCAGGCGGCGACGAGTTGGCACAGTGCGCTGCTGAACTGACGCGCGCCTATCGTCGCCGCGCATCGGATAACAGATGCGCGAGCAACTGCTCGTGTGCCGCCTCGAGATCGTACGACCTCGCCGCCAGCTCCCTCGCTTCTCCTCCGAGTTTCTTCCACGACACCCGGTCATGCCAGCAACGATCGAGCGTGTTGGCCACATCCTGCGGTTCGGTCGAGCGCGCGAGCCAGCCGGTTTTGCCGTCGCGGATGAGCTCGTCGATGCCGCCCACCGGCGTTCCCACCGCGGGCCTGCCGCACGCCATTCCCTCCGCGAGCGCGAACGGCGAACCCTCGGAGAGTGACGGCATCACGATGACATCGGACGCCGCGAACGCGCCGAGCATATCCTTTGTGTGCGCGGCGAGCGTCACTCGTTCGGCGGGCAGATTGTAGAATCCAATCAGCCGCCGCAGGAGGTCTGCGTGTGTGCCGCCGCCCAGCAGCGTGAGATGCCAGTCGCGCGCGCGCCATGCCGCGCCCGTGAACGATTCGAAGAGCAGATGCTGACCCTTGAACGCCGGATCAAAGCGCGCTGGGGAAATGAAGCGCGCGGTTCCCTCGGTGCGCGGCGGCAGCTGCTCTGCGATACGTCCCGCTGCGTCGAGAAAATCGCGCGGCACACCATTCATGGCGGACTCGACGTTCGGCATCCGCTCGGCAAACGCGACCGAGAGCGACGCGCGGTTCCGCGCGGAAACCGTGAGGATGCGCTCCGCGCCCTTCGCGATCACGCGCGCCCGCCCCTCGTGCGCGTCGGAGAGAAAAAAGAACTCTTCGTGCACGTGCTGTACGATGAGCCAGTAGGGAATCTTCAGCGCGCGGCAGCGCGCCGCCGCTGCGCCGATGAATCCGATGTCGCCGATCCCGGCGAGGTTGAACCACACCAGATCGGGATCGATCTTCGCGAGCGAGCGCTCAAGCGGATCGCGATCGGCGCCGAGCAGCTGAGACGCGCGCTGAACGATGCGGGCGCCGCGGCCCGCGAACTCGTGCAGGGTGATCCCGGTCGCGCGCCGCTCGTCCGGCGAGATTCGCGTTTGGCCACCGGCTGGTATCAGGACATGCTTCTCGATGCCGGCAAAGCGCCGGTCCGTGAGCGCATGCACCCACAGATTCTCGGATCCGCCCGCGATCGTAAGGAGCTGCACGACGGCGAGGCGCGGCGCTGCGCCGGAATCAGACATGAAATCCTCCCTGCTGCGCAGCATCGGCCGAGCCGTCGCGAGCCAGCGTCCACCGATGATCCTCGAGATACACGCAGTCGCCGGTTTCCCATTCGTACTCGGCCCGTTCGAGTCCTTCCATCGTCACGGTGAACGGGCACAGCTGCGAAAGTCCCTCGAACTCCGTGTACGTCCGGCGATCCGAGAGAAACGTGGATATGGTGTAGCTCCCCTGAAAGAGCCGGAATGCGGGGACGTCGAACGTCAGGCGGTAGCGTCCGCTCTCGCGGCGAAAACGCGCGTCGCTCGCGAAGCACCAGAGGTGGCACACGGCGCGATCGTCGGCGTCGAACACCTTGAACGAGAACGAAAGCGTGCTCGCGGGCTCCGGCACGTCGAGCAGGAACTCGAAGCGGATCGGCTTGCCCCAGCGATGCGACCCCTCGTTCTCGGACGTATGCACGCGCGCCTCGACGACGCGATTCCCGTTCGTGCCCGGCGCCGCGCGATACGACGACGGCGCGTCGGCGTGCGACGCCTGCATCGCGCGATAGTGCGCGATCCCCTCGGACGTCGTGCCGTCGAACACGCACGCGCCGGCATCGAGGACGAGCGTGCGCTTGGTGAGCGTCGAGATCGCCTGCATGTTGTGACTCACGAACAGGACGGTGCGGCCCGTGTGCGCAACCTCTTCCATTTTGCCGAGACATTTGCGCTGAAACTCGCTGTCGCCCACCGCGAGCACTTCGTCGACGATCAGAATCTCCGGCTCAAGGTGCGCCGCCACGGCGAACGCGAGCCGCACATACATCCCGCTGCTATAGTGCTTCACGGGCGTGTCGAGAAAGCGCTCGACTTCGGCGAACGCGACAATCTCATCAAATCGCGCCGCGATTTCCCGGCGGCGCATGCCGAGGATCGTGCCATTGAGATACACATTCTCGCGCCCGGTCAGTTCGGGATGAAAACCGGTGCCAACCTCGAGCAGGGCACCCACGCGGCCGTACATCAGAATTTCGCCTTCCGTCGGCTCCGTGATGCGCGAGAGCAATTTCAGCAGCGTGCTCTTGCCGGCGCCGTTGCGGCCGATGATGCCGACGAGATCGCCGCGCGAGATATCGAATGAGCAGTTCTGCAGCGCCCAGAGTACGTCGCGATCGTCCTGGGCGAACGGATGCTTGATGGCGAGCACGAGCCGCTCGGCGAGCGTCGTCGGGCGCACGCGGTGGCCGATGCGGTAGCGCTTCGAAACGCCGCGAGCGATGATCGCCGCCTCAGATGACATCGGCGAAGCTCCGTTCCATCCTGCGGAACACAACCACACCGGCCGCAACGGCGAGCACCGCGGCGGTGACCGACCACGCCACCGCGCCCGCCGCCGGCGGATCGGTTCCGAGCAGCGACCAGCGAAGTCCTTCGATCACGGCGGCGAGCGGATTGAGATAGTAGAGCGTGCGCCACTCTGCGGGCACCCGCGCCGCCGCGTAGGCGACGGGGCTCGCGTACAGCAACAGCTGCACCGCCACGGGCAGCACGTACTGCACGTCGCGATATTTCACCGTCATCGAGGCGGTCACCAGCCCGGCGCCGAACGCGCCCGCGCAGAGCAGCAGCATCCACAGCGGCAGCGTGAGCAGCGCCGCGCTCGGGGTCACGCCGTACACGAGCATCAGCACGGCGTACATGCCGAGCGAGACGAGAAAATCAACGAGCGCCGCCGGCATCACGGAGAGCGGAAGGATCAGGCGCGGAAAGTACACGCGCGACACCAGGCTCGAGTTGCCCACAAGGCAGCCGGACGCGCGCGTAAGAATTCCGCTGAAGAGATTCCAGCCCGTGAGCGCCGCAAAGGCGAAGAGCAGGTACGGCCGACCGTCGCTCGAAAGATGCGCGACTTTTCCGAACACGAAGGTGAATATGCCCGCAGCAATCAGCGGCTGCAGCACCACCCACACAACGCCAAGCGCAGTCTGGCGATAGCGCAGTCGAAGATCGCGGTCGGCAAACGTGTACAGGAGATCCCGCGCCTGCCAGGTCTCGGCGAACTCACGGCCGATATTCCGCTGTCCCGGAGCGAGGCGCAGCGGCGCGGCTGCCGTCACGCGGACCCGCCGCCCTCGAGTTCTCCGAGCAGCCGCGCGTGCGCATCCGCGATCAATGCGCGGACCCTGTCACGCAGCGCCGCGACGTCATCGATCGTGAGCCCCTTCGTTTCGATCGGGTCGAGCACCGTGACCCGCGCGCGAGCTTTTTGAAAACGAAAGCTTCCCTTCGCCATCGCACGACGCGTGCCGGCGACAACGAGCGGAAGGATCGGCGTGCCGGTCTCGATGGCGACGCGGAACGCACCGTCCTTGAACGGCAGCATGCCGTCGCCCCGCGAGCGCGTGCCCTCGGGGAAAATCATCACGCTCACGTGCTTCTTGATGCGGTCGCGCGCCGCAGCGAGCGCCTGAATCGCGCTCGACCGCTCGCCGCGAACCACGCGGATGTCGCCCGCCATCCGCATCATCCACCCCATGCAGGGGATCTTGAACATCGTCTCCTTCGACATCCACTTCATTTCCCACGGCAAGTGGGAGATGAGAAAAATGTCCGCGTACGACTCGTGATTGCTCACCGCCACGTACGGACGCCGCGGATCGTGGACGACTCGACCGGAGAAATCGAACTTCCAGAGCGGATTCAGTTTCACCGTCGCGACGGCAATCAGCCGGAACATTCGGCCCGCGGCGTAGCGCCCCGGGTCGAATGGAGCGGTGACGGCCCAGATCACGGCGACCACCGGAGTGCCGATGATCACCAAGCTCACGACCATCGTCCAAATCCAGGCGTTGACGAGAAAATCCACGGCCCGCTTTGTCCTCGCTCTTACGCGCGCAGCCAGTCCGCCTGCCAGTTCTTGATCTCCTTCTTCACGGCCTCGCCATCCGCGAGCTGCCCGTTGAGGCAGCGCTCGACGAGGCCCGGCAGTTCGGCATCACTCGCGAAGCGCAGGCCGACCAGCTGGCTCACGGTCAGCTCGCCGATGCGACTCGCCTGCGCGGGACTCAGCAGCTCCTTGAGCTTCAGGCGCATCTCGAGGCGAATCACCCGGTTCTGCACCGTAAGGGTCTGGCTGCGCGCGCGAAAAACCGAAAGCGCGACGCCGAGCGTGTACACGACGAAGAACCAATTCCAGTAGCCCCCGTCATGACGAATCGCATGCACGATCGCCGCGACGAATCCGCCCGCTAGAATGACCGTCCCGACGAAATGCCATGCCGGATCAAACCGGCGGTGATTCTTGAAGTCTTGTGGTGCGACGGCATCAGCCATTGGAAACTCCTGACAGGGATACGTCGAACGGATCGATTCGAATCTGCGGTACTCAGGCCCCGGAGTCGAGCGCGGCACGGGCCTCGCGCTTCAATCGTGACACCAGCCCGTTGAGACCAGCCTCACGCGCGCTCAGGCCAAGCCCCGACATCATCATGCTCACATAGTCCGCGGGAATCGCGAGTGTTGTTGCCGGCGGCTGGCCGTTCACCGCGCTGAACGTTATCGAGAGAAAGGCCGCGACCGTCGGCGATTGCCGGGCATTGACGTCCGCCCAAAAGTGCAGCGTGCCCTCGCGCAGTTCGGAGAACAGATCCACGCGCGTTTGGCACTCGTGCACCGTGTAGGCTTCGCGATCGAGCGCGGCGAAACGCGCGGGCAGCGGCTCAAGCTTCTTTGCATATGAAACGAGCGATTGCATCTTCTCCTCGCGCTCCATCGACCGGAATCGGGAGAGCACGTGCTCGATCGCTGGAGGGAGAGAGGGCGCGGCCTGTTCCATCATCGATTAAGGTAACCGTATGCGCATCCGCCCACCGCTCCTCGTTCTGCTCGCGCTCGCCGCGTGCGCGAAGCCGTCTCCCGACACCGTGGAGGCCACCGGAACACTGGAGATTGTCGAGATCGACATCTCGCCGGTTGCCGCAGGCCGTGTCTCGAAAGTGCTCGTCGAGGAAGGCGCCAGCGTTCATGCGGGCGACACGCTGGCGATTCTCACGATTCCGACGATGAGCGCGGATATCGCCCAGCGGGAAGCCAAGGCTGCCTCGGCCGCGGCGTTTTCGCAGGAGGCCATGCACGGCCCCCGGGCGGGCGAGATCGAAAGTGCGCAAGCCGAACTCGCCGCCGCTGAATCCAGCGCGGAGCGCTCGGCCAGGGATGTCGAGCGGCTGCGCCCGCTTGCGGCGAAGCAAAACGTGAGCGCGCAGGACTTCGACGCGGTGCGAGCGCTTGCCGCGAGCACCGCCGCGCATCGCGACGCGCTGCGCGCGCAGCTGAAGCTGCTGCAAGAGGGGACGCGGCCCGAACGCGTGCATGCCGCCGAGGCCGACGCGCGAGGAGCCCGGGCCTCCGTCGCCTCGGCGCAGGCCACCGCGCGCGACCTCGTGCTCGTCTCACCGGTCAACGGCACGATCACCGCCCGCGCCGCGGAGCCGGGTGAAGTGATCGCGCCGGGGCAGCCGGCGCTCACCGTCGCGCAGACCGCGCGGCAGACGGTGCGCGTGTATGTCTCGGAGGTAATGTTGCCGCGCGTGCGAGTCGGCCAGACGGTGCACGCGGCGCTCGATGCATATCCCAGCCGCGACTTTCAGGGCAAAGTCGTGGCGCTGAGCACTGCGGCCGAGTACACGCCGCGCGTCGCGCTTACCAAGCGCGAGCGCGAGGATCTGTTATTTGGCGTGAAGATCGAATTCGCCGACACGACGCTCACGCTGAAAGCCGGTTTGCCGATCACCGTTCGGATCGACGCGCCCACGCCCGCGACCGCGCCGAAACCGTGACCGCGGTTCCGCCTGAGCAGGCGAAGGGCGACGCCGTTGTCACGACCGCGCTTCGAAAGGTTTTTCCCGGTGGCTTTGTTGCCGTCGATCACCTCGATCTCACGATCCATCGCGGCGAAGTGTTCGGCCTCCTCGGGCCCAACGGGTCCGGGAAGACGACCACGATTCGCATGCTCTGCGGGCTGCTCAAACCCACGGGCGGCCGCGCGATGGTCGTAGGGCACGATGTTGCGATCGAGGCGGAAGTGATCCGCACGAAGATCGGATATATGTCCCAGAAATACGGGCTGTACGACGATCTCACCGTGTACGAAAATCTTCGCTTTTACGCGACGGTGTACGGACTGCACGGAAAGAACCGCGCGGCGCATCTCGAAGATCACATGGCGCAGATCGGCATCACCGACCGGCGCAACCAGCTTGCGGGCAATCTTTCCGGCGGATGGAAGCAGCGTCTGGCGCTCGCGTGCGCCACCGCGCACGAACCCGAGATGCTTTTTCTGGACGAGCCGACTGCCGGCGTCGATCCCGCCGCGCGCCGCGCATTCTGGAAATCGATCTACACGCTCGCGGAGCGCGGCACGACCGTGCTTGTGACCACGCACTACATGGACGAAGCCGAGCGCTGCCAGCGGCTCGCATTTCTCTCGCGCAGCCACCTGATCGCCATCGGCACCGTGGCCGAAATCCTCGAGCACTTCAAGCAGCCGACGATCGAGGATGTGTTCATCGAGCTGCAGCGTCGCGACGAGGGCGCGGCGGCGTGAGGATGTTCGAGCGCGTCCGCAACGCGCGATTCTGGCCGATGCTCTGGAAAGAGTTTATCCAGATGCGCCGCGACCGGCTCATGCTCGCGATGATGACCGGTCTTCCGGCGGTCCAGCTCATTCTCTTCGGATACGCCATTCAGACGGAGGTGCGCCATTTGCCGACGGTGGTCCTCGATGAATCGCGCACGGCCGAGAGCCGCGCGCTGATTGCCGTCGTAGGAAATACCGGAAACTTTGACATCGTCGGCGCGGTGGCCGATCGCGTGGCGCTGCGCCATGCGATCGAGCAGGGCATCGCGCACGCAGGCCTCGTGATTCCGCCCGATTTCGAGCGCGACATCAAGCGCGGCCGCACCGCGCACGCGCAGATGATCGTGGATGCGGCCGACCCGCAGTCGTCCGCCGCGGCGATTTCCGGCGCGCAGCTCTCTGCGGCCGCGCGCAACACTGCCATCACCTCGACGCGCGTGAGGACACAACCGCCGCTCGAGATGAGCGTGCGGCCTTGGTACAACCCGGAACAGCTGAGCTCGGTGTTTATCGTGCCAGGCGTGATCGGCGTTCTGCTCACCATCACGATGACGCTCATCACGAGCACCGCCATCGTGCGTGAGCGCGAACGCGGGACGCTCGAACAGCTGATCGTAACGCCGATCGGAAAGCCGAGTCTCATGCTCGGCAAGCTCGTGCCCTTTGTCGTCGTTGGATTCGTCCAGATGACCGTCGTGCTGGGGCTCGGCGATCTCGTTTTTCAGATTCCGAACGTCGGCAGCCTGTGGCTGCTCTATGTGCTGACGATTCCGTTCATTGTTGCGAGCCTGGGAGTCGGCCTGCTGATCTCTACGATCGCGCGCAATCAGGTGCAGGCGATGCAAGTGAGTTTCTTTTTCATGCTCCCGAACATTCTGCTCTCGGGGTACATCTTTCCCCGCGTCGCGATGCCGGTTCCGGCGCAATGGATTGGCCTGCTGCTGCCGCTGACGTACTATCTGAATATCATCCGCGGGATTCTGCTGAAAGGAATCGGGTTCGCGAATTTGTGGAGGCCGACGGTTTCGTTGATTGTGTTTGCGATTGTGATTTTTACGATCAGTGTGAAACGATTCTCAAAAACAATTGAGTAGCCGCCAGCCGCGAGCCGGGGTTTCGGTCCGGTTCGCACTCCGGAACGTTTCGAAAGCCCCTAGCCGACAGCGACATACCCCGGCGGGCGAGCGAGCGAAATCCCCTCCCGTTCAAGTCGCTTGTAAAACTCGAGCAGGATATCCTGCCTCACATCCAGCGCCTGATTGTACTCCGGGTGCGGAATGAGAATGGCGGTCTCGATATCGAATCCGCGCGCGCCCGCGCCAACCAGATGGCATCGCCGCAGCGCAGCGCGCTCCTCGGCGCCAACCACATCCGCCATGATCTGCGGCACGCGCGCGAGCAGTTCCGACTTCGTTGACGGGTCGATCGAGACGGTGAACAGCAGGCGCCGTCCCTGGCGCCGCGAAAGATTGCGCACGCGGCTCTTGAGCAAATCGGTGTTCGCAAAAACAACCTGCTCGCCGTTGATGCTCGTGACGCGCGTCGACTTGAGGCCGATGTGTTCGACGGTGCCCTCGAAATCGTCCACGGCGATGGTGTCGCCAACGATGAACGGCTTGTCGAGCACGATGGAGAGCGCGGCGAAGAGATCGGCGAAAATATTTTGCAAGGCTAGCGCGATCGCGATGCCGCCGATGCCGAGTCCGGTGAGCCAGCCTTTTGTCTCGAATCCGAGGCCCTCAATCGCCGCGAGGATCAGCGCGATCCAGAGCAGCACCTTCAGCGCGACGCCGATGGCCGTGATCGTCGTGCGGTCGACATCGCCGTTTCGCTTCGAGTACCCGTCGAGCCAGAGGGTCACGAGCCGCGTGCCGGAGCGCGCGCCCTGCAGCACCGCGAACACGACGGCGATATCGCGAAGCATCGTGTGCACGCGATAGCTGAAGTCGAGCCATAATCCGGCGAGGCAAAGCGCGATGACGAAGACGAACAGCTTTCGCACACTCCGAACGAACTCGACGAGCGCGTCGTCCACGAGCGTGTCGGTGCGAGCGGCGAGCGCGGAAAGCTTGCGCACGATGAGATTGCGCAGCATCACGATCGCGACCGATGCCACGAGCGCGCCGCCGATCGCGACGGTCCAGTCGCGGAGCGAATTTCCGAACAGCGTGCTGTACATCCAGTCGGGTGCGTTCACGATGCGCGCGCCGTGGCGACGAGGTTGTCCGAGAATCGCATGCCGGAGAGCAGTCCGGCCGAGCACTGCTGCCAGCTCGAGGACAAAGTAGGAATGAGTCCGAACCCGCTCCACGCAAAGCGCACGGCGGTAAAGCCGGACTCGCTGAGTACACGCTCCACGTCGAGTCGTGTGAGCGGCGTGATGTGCGCGGGGTACGATTTTCCGGTGAACGCGGCGTGGTGGCCGCGAGCGAAGAGTGAAAGGATCGAGCGCACCGACTCAATGTTCGGAGTGGACATCACGAGCGCACCGCCCGGCCGGAGGAGACGCCGCCACTCGCGCGCGACCGCGCGCGGATTTTCCAGATGCTCGATAATCTCGAGCGCCACGATCAAATCGAAGCTCGCCGCAGGAATCGGGAGCGATGCGTTCAGATCGGCGGTAAGCCAGCGGACCTTCGCGAGCGCCGCGCCCGTAAACGGTTCTGCCGAGTGCAAAGCGAGGTCGGCCGCAACGACGGCCTCAACGCGCGGCTCGTTGGCGAGCCGCGAAGCCATCGTGCCCGTGCCCGCGCCAAAGTCGAGAACCGCACCCCGCGCGAGCGGCGCGATCTCCTTCCATGCCGCGCCGTACACAGAGCCGGATGAGATCCCGCCAGTCCATTGCGCAGCCGCGAGACGGCGCGCGTGCAAGTCATCGTTCAAATTGGGAAACGGGCGTGGATGAATCGGGTATGAAGAGAGCGTACGTATGTATAATAGAGGCCAAGACCACTGGAGCCGCCAATGTCCGCTCGTGAGAAGTCGAATATCCCATCGTCCGAGATCACCCCGGAATCGCTGTACTGCGATCGCCGCGCTTTCATTGCGACCGCCGGAGCGATGGGCGTTGGGGCGATCGCGGCGCTGAGCGGAATGCCCGGGCTGGCGGGTGCGCAGCAAGGTGCTCAGCAGGGTGCGCCGCAGGCCACCGGCAAACCGTTCGGCCTCCAGCCGAATGACAAGCCGACGCCGTGGGAGGACGTGACGACGTACAATAATTTCTACGAGTTCGGCACCGGCAAGGGCGATCCTGCAGAACAGGCGAAGAACTTCAAGACCAAGCCGTGGACCGTTCGCGTCGACGGTCTCGTGAACAAGCCTGCCGACTATCAGCTCGAGGATTTTCTAAAACCCAGCGGAATCGAGGATCGAATTTATCGTCACCGGTGCGTCGAGGCGTGGTCGATGGTGATTCCGTGGCGCGGTATCATGCTCGCCGATGTCATCAAACGCGCGGAACCGACGTCGAAGGCGACGTTCGTCGAGTTCACCACGCTGATGGATCCGAAGCAGATGCCGGGCGAGCGCGAAAACGTTTTGCGCTGGCCATACACCGAGGGGTTGCGGCTCGACGAGGCGCAGCATCCGCTCGCGCTTCTGGCCGTGGGCGTGTACGGACGAACACTGCCGAATCAAAACGGAGCGCCGCTCCGGCTGGTGCTGCCGTGGAAGTACGGGTTCAAGAGCATTAAGTCGATCGTGCGAATCCGGCTCACCGATGCCGCGCCGAAAACCGCGTGGCAGCAGGCCGCGCCGAGTGAGTACGGGTTCTACTCGAATGTGAATCCGACGGTGGATCACCCGCGTTGGAGTCAGGCGACGGAGCGGCGCATTGGTGAATTCTTCAAGCGCAAGACGCTGATGTTCAACGGATATGCGGAGCAGGTTGGGGCGATGTACGCCGGCATGGATCTTCGAAAGAATTACTGACGGATGCGGAGTTCGGGATTGGGGTGCGGGATTCGGAAGGGATGCGAGGGCCTCGCTTGAACATTCGCACGGTTCGCGAGCCGAAATGGTTTTCGGTCGCCCTCATTCTGCTCTGTTGCGTGCCGGCGCTGCTCGCGATTGCGGCGATGTCGTCGGATATCATCGCGCACACGCGGTACTTCGGCTCCAATCCGGTGAAAGAGGGTGAGCACTTTCTCGGCGAGTGGACGCTCCGATTCATCATTGCGTCGCTCACGGTTACGCCGCTGCGGCAGATCACCGGATGGAACTGGCTCGCGAAGCACCGTCGCACGCTCGGGCTGTTCGCGTTCGGATACTTGATGATGCACTGGATCACGTACGCACTCCTCGACGTGCAGCTCGACTGGGGTGAGCTGGTGAAGGATCTCATGAAGCGGCCGTACATCATCATCGGAATGGTGGCGCTCGTTTTCATGACCGCGCTCGCACTCACGTCAACGCGCAACAGCATTCGGCGGCTCGGCGGCAAACGCTGGAACCGTTTGCACAAGCTCATCTATCTCGTCGCGATCCTCGGCGTCATTCACTTTTGGATGGGGGTGAAGAAGGACATCAGCGATCCGCTGATGTACGGCATCTGCGTGGCGGCGCTGCTTGCCTGGCGTCTGGTCCGCTGGTGGTCGAGGCGCGAGGTATCGGCAGTTACGATCCCCGTTGGCGCGCAGTGAAAGTGCAGAAGCCGGTGAAGCAGCTGGCGCGTGAGTGCTATGCGATCGTTGCCCCGGGGCTCGAGCAGCTCGCGGCAGCGGAGTTGAGTGCCATTGGGATCACGCCGGGCGCGATCGAAGCCGGCGGCGTTTCTTTTTCCGCGACCGATGAAAAGCTGTTCGAGGCGAACCTTTACCTTCGCACCGTCAGTCGCGTCATCGTACGCATCGCGGAGTTTCGTGCGATCGCGTTTCACGAGCTCGAGAAGCTTTCGCGTCTGATCGCGTGGAATGCGTTCGTCTCACCCGGCACACCGGTGCGCCTCAAGGTCACCTGTCGGAAATCGAAGCTCTACCATTCGGACGCCGTTGCGCAGCGCGTGGCGGGCGCGATCACGCGGCGCGTCGCGGGCGTGACCATACTCGGCAGGAAGAACGGAGCGGACGACGACGACGAGAGCGATTCGTCCGAACCGGGCGACGTTGCCGCACAATTGTTTCTCGTGCGTTTCGTGCACGATGTATGCACGATCAGCGTCGACAGCTCGGGCGACCTGCTTCACCGTCGCGGCTACCGTCTCGCCACGGCCAAGGCGCCGCTGCGTGAGACACTCGCGGCCGCGATGCTGCTGGCGATGAAGTACGACGGCTCCGCGCCGCTGATGGACCCGATGTGCGGTGCGGGGACGATCGCGATTGAAGCCGCACTGATTGCGCGGCGGATCGCTCCCGGGATCATGCGCGGATTCTCGTGCGAGCACTGGCCCGGCGCGCCGACCGCGAAGTTCGCGCAGTTGCGCAAACGGGCGCGCGATGCCGAGCAGCCGAAAGCGCCTGCGCCGATTCTCGCGAGTGATCGCGACGCGGGCGGCGCCGCGGCATCGCTCGCAAACGCTGAGCGCGCGGGCGTCGCTGCTGACATCGAGGTTCGACGCGGCGCACTCTCCGGAATCGAACCGCCCGCTGGCCGCGGCGTGCTGCTCACCAATCCGCCCTACGGCGCGCGCCTCAGCCCGGATACAGAAGTGCGAAATCTCTACGCGCAACTCGGCAACGTCGCGCGCGCAAAATGCGCAGGCTGGGAACTCGGATTTCTCTCAGCCGATCGCGCGCTCGAGTCTCAGCTGGGTCTCAAGCTGACCGAATCGCTGAAATTCAAGAACGGCGGTATTCCCGTGCGCCTCATGAGCGCGCACATCCCAAACGCTCCGCTCAAAACTCAAACCCCGCCGAGAAGTTGAGGTGATCGTTGGCCAGCTTCCCGGTGGAGTACGTCGTCTCCAGCCGGCGATACTCGAACCCAAACACGAACGGCCCGCCCGGCCGAACGTGAATATGCGCCTCGCTCACGACGTTCTTCAGTCGCGATCCCGGGCCGAGATCCGAATCGCGCGGATCATCTATTCCGTATCCCGCGCCGCACAGCACTCGCGTCGATGGTTTGAAATTCACCTGCGCCCATCCGCCCATCGTGTGAACCGGCACGCCATTGAGTCCGAGTCCCTGGCCGATCCCGCCGCCGCCGAGCCCCTTCAGCGCCTGTCCCTGAAAATATTCGCCGCGAATCTCGAGCCAGCGCGTGAGCGGCACACGCACATCCGCCGCGATGGCCGAGCTCGAAATCGTCGAATCGCCCTTCGCCGCGAACCATCCCTGATGCACGCCGAGACCGATGTCGCCCTCGAGATCGTCGCGGCCCCAGCGCACGTGCACTCGCCCCTGCAGATATGGGCGGCTCGAACGTTCCGCGATGTCGTTGTCCGTATCGAACGCATTTGATGGATCGCCGCTCGTCGGCGCGAGCACCGCGCCCTGAACGCCAACGCTGATGATTCCACCCGTCTCCAGTCCCGCGCGAATTTGCGGCAGCCAGAGCCAGAGATTTCCGGCGCCCGCAAATCCAGGCGTGCCGACCGACGCAAGGCTGGTCGGATTCACTCCCGCGATCAGCGGCGCGTCCTGGCCGATCATGAGCTCGCCCTGTGTCCACTTCACCGCGGCGCGCGCCGTGCGCAGCCGCAGCAGCGGAAACGTCCTGCCGCCCGAGCTCGGCTGCTGTCCACCGAAGAAATCCACGTCGAGATCGCCGCGGAATACGCCGCCCCACAGCTGCGGCACCGTGACAGCCATTCCGAGCGTTGTTTGGCGGATCGCCATCCCCGCACCGCCCTGCGGCAATCCGCTGGCCGTGTCGGGGCGTACAAAGAGTGGGACATCGACGTTGTTCACGCGGCGGGAGTTCGAAAAGCCGGTCACCATCACGCGGCCGTTTATCTCGAGCGCCACGTGGGACCGCGTCGTGACCGCCGTTTGGGACTCGGCGGCGAGCTGCTGCTGGAGCAGGTGAATCTGTTCCTCGGCGCGTTCGAGCCGCGCGGCGATCGAATCCTGTTTTATCTTGGTGGAGTCCTGTGCGAGCGCGCCGCTCGCGAGAGTGAGAATCGCGCCCAGCAGGACCGCGGTGCGCATGCTTGACCGTTGGAGCGCGGCGGCTCTATCGTTGCCAGTGGTCTTGGTGTCAGACCGGTCCGTTACTCGGTTCATCTAGGAGCCTGTATGGTGAGAGTTCGAGCGGAAATTCTAATAGCGGGCATCGCGGCCGCGCTAAGCGTCGCGGCGCCGAATGCCACTGCGCAAGGCGCGGTGAGCGGACGCGTCTCGATGCAGGAGAAGCCGGGCGAGCAGACCAAGGACTTCGATGGAACGGTCATCTATCTCCTGTCGAAGGCGCCCAGCCGGCTCGCCGAGGTCAAAACCCAGATGGCGATGAATGGACGCCAGTTCGCACCGCGCGTCCGCGTCGTCACGCCGGGATCGACCGTAGAATACGCCAACCAAGACCCATTCAGCCACAATATTTTTTCGACCGCCACCGGCGCGTCGTTCGATCTCGGCGTGTACGGGAGCGGCGTGACAAAGAGCACGCAGTTCAAAAAGGCCGGCGCTTTTCCTGTGTACTGCAACATTCACGCGCAGATGACGTCGTTCGTGGTCGTGGTCAACACCTCGCACTATACGCAAGCGGGCGCGGACGCACGATGGAAAATCGCGTCGGTTCCCGCGGGAAAGTGGGAACTGCACATCTGGCACGAGCGCGCGCCGGAAATCACACAAGAAATCGACGTCCCTGCCGCGGGGCTTGCGAACGTCGATCTCGCGCTCGATGCGCGCGGCTTCAAACAGATCGCGCACAAGGACAAGATGGGGAAGGATTACACCGCGACCGGCGTGCGGTACTAAGTGAGCACTCGCGGGGTCTCCCTCACAACCAAGATTTTTCTCAGCACCGCCGCGGTCGTCGCGGCGGTGCTTGGCGCGACGCTCGCCGTCACGGCGCGTTCCGCGAACACCGCGGCCGAGAGCTCCGTGAACAAGGCGCTCTCCGACGCGCGCGAACAGATCAACACGCAGCTGACCGAGCGGCGCAGCGCGCTCACCGGACAGTCGGAAGTGTTCGTCCAGAACCCGAACTTCCGCTCGCTCGTCGAAAAAAAGAGCCTCGCGGATGTGCTCGATCAGTCGCAGGAAGCAGCCAAGCAGATCGGTGCGAGCTGGGTGCAGATCACGTCAGACGCGGGCCTCCGCCTCGCCAAGAGCAATGAGCCAGCCGCGGACACGGTCGATCTCTCGGGATCGTCTTTGATTGGCGGCGCGCTCGAAGGCAGCTCAAAGGGCGGATACGGCGTCGACAACAACAACGCGACGCTCATTCAGGCCGTCGCGGTGCCGATTACCGGCACGAGCCGTGTGGTTGGAGTGCTGATGGCGGTACGCGCGCTGGACAGCGCGTTTGCGGCCTCGGTCAAATCGGCGGGCGCCTCCGGAGTGGACATCGCATTCTTTGCGCTCGATGACAAAGATCAGGCGCACGTCGTCGCATCGACCATCGGGCGCAGTTCCGATCTGGACGGCTACGTCTCCGGCCTCAAGAAGGTCGCCGCGCTCGAGCCCGGCCGCGCCGATTCGCTGAGCCGCGAGCAGACGATGAAGCTCGACATGAGAATCTCCGGCACGAATTTCGTCGCACTCGGCGAGCCGCTGCGGTCGGCGGGTGGCGGGCAAGTCGGCGGGTTCGTCGTGCTCCGCAACAAAGACGTCGAGTTTGCGGCGTTCAACCGGCTCCGGAAAATCACGCTCGCCGGTGGTGCGCTCGGACTGCTCATCGCCGGCCTGCTCTCGTTCGTGATTGCGCGGCAGATCACGCGCCCGGTGATGCAGCTCGTCGACGCGACCAAACGCGCGGCCGACGGCGACTACTCCGCCGATATCAATGTGAATGCCGGCGGCGAAATCGGCGTGCTCGCGAACGCATTCCGCAGAATGCTCGCGGATCTGCGCGACAAACAGGCGCTCGTGGAATTCCTCGGCGGCAACGCGAGCGTCGAGGCGAAAACCGTGAAGATCGCCGCGATGACCGGCACGGTGGCCAGCGCAGTGCAGGCGGGCGGCATCACGCCCGGCCAGCGCTTCGCCGTTCGCTATGAAGTGAAAGAAGTCCTCGGCGTTGGCGGCATGGGCATGGTCTTCAAGGCCGTCGACAGCGAACTCGGCGAAGTCATCGCGATCAAAACGCTCAAGCAAGAGATGCTCGATTCGGATCCGAGCGCGCTCGAACGTTTCAAGAGCGAAATCCGTCTCGCGCGCCGCATCTCGCATCGCAACGTCGTGCGCACGCACGACCTCGGCGAGTTCTCCGGCGTGTACTTCATCACGATGGAGTACGTCGAGGGCACCACGCTCAAGGAACTCGTAAAGACGCGTGGACGTCTGCCTATTCCGGCCACGCTCACCGTGGCCAAACAGCTCTGCCGCGCGCTCGAAGTTGCGCACGAGCAAGGCGTGATTCATCGCGACATCAAGCCGCAAAACATGGTGGTGGAGCCAGACGGTGTGTTGAAGGTGATGGACTTTGGCATCGCGCGCCTCGTGAAACGTCAGAGCGGAATGACCGAGCAGGGGATGGTCGTCGGCACGCCGGAGTACATGGCGCCTGAACAGCTGATGGGCGAGAACATTGATGCACGCGCCGATATTTACGCGGCGGGCTGCGTGATTTACGAATGTCTCACCGGAACCCCGCCCATCACGGCGGAGAACCAGTTCTCGCTGGTGGCGAAGCTGCTGGAGGAGACCCCCGAGACTCCGATTTCCGTGAACTCGGAGGTTCCGCAGGCGCTTTCCGATCTCGTGATGCGGACCCTTTCCAAGAAGCCGGCCGACCGGCCCCAGACGGCCCTGGAGCTGCACGACTTGCTTGCGGCGATAGGCTAGATTTGATGCATGGCCGACACGATTGCGTCCGTATTTAACGACGCGTACATAGCTGAGCAGTACGAGAAGTTCCGCAACGATCCCGCTTCCGTAGAAGAATCGTGGCGTGAGTTCTTCCGCCTCGCCGTGATGTACGGCGGTGCCGCCGCGCATACGGACGAAGCCGGCGCGTCTGGTGGCGCGGCCCGTGACCAGGACTTTGCGCGCAGAGTCGTCGGTGTTTCGCGCTACCTCAACTCCATTCGACGCTACGGCTACCTCGCCGTACAGCTCGATCCGCTCGGTTCGGCTCCGCCGGGCGCCGCCGAACTGACGCCGGAGCACTACGGAATTACCGAGAGTGATCTCGCGCTCGTCACCGGCGCGTCGCTCGGATTTCCGCATCTCGGAACTGGGCGCGACGTCGCGGAACGGCTGAAGTACCGCTACACCAGAAATCTCGCCGTCGAGTTCGTGCACTGTGGCACGGAGGAGGAGCGGCAGTGGTTCCGCTCGATCTTCACGGCCGAGCAACTCACGCGTTCACTCACGAACGAGGAGAAGCGCGCGCTGTTGACGCGGCTCACCGAAGTCGATGGTCTCGAGCGTTTTCTCGGACGCGCGTTCGTCGGCTACAAGCGTTTTTCGATCGAGGGAACCGACGCGCTCGTGCCGATGCTGGACACACTCATCGAAGAATCCGCCGAGGCCGGCGCGCAGCACATCGCGATTTCGATGTCGCATCGCGGCCGGATCAACGTGCTGGCGCGCGTGATGGGAAAACCTGTCGATCACATCCTCGGCGAATTCCAGGGCCGCCACGACCACCTCGAGGATGTCTCGACGGGCGACGTGAAATATCATCTCGGTTTTGAAAACGAGCGCGTGACGACGAGCGGGCGCGCCGTGCAGCTCTCGCTGCTGCCGAACCCGAGCCATCTCGAGATCGTGAATCCGGTGCTGGAGGGGTACGCGCGGGCGCATCAGCGCGAGCCGGGCGCGCCCGCCGTGCGCAATGAGCTCTCGGTCGTGCCGATCTGCATTCACGGTGACGCGGCGTTCCCTGGCGAAGGCGTGGTGGCCGAGACGTTCAATCTCGCGCGGCTGCGCGCATACCGCGTGGGCGGCACGCTGCACATCATCGTGAACAATCAGGTCGGCTTCACCACCGATCCAACCGACGGACGCTCGACGAGATTCGCGAGCGATCTCGCGAAGGGATTCGAGATGCCGGTGATCCACGTGAACGGTGACGACGCCGAGGCGTGCGTGATCGCGATGCGCATCGCCGTGGCGTACCGCACCACGTTCGGCCGCGATTTTCTCGTCGATCTCGTCGGGTATCGCCGGCACGGCCACAACGAGGGCGACGAGCCGACGTACACCCAGCCGCTGCTCTACGAAAAGATCAAAGCGCATCCGACGCCGCGTCAGGTGTGGGGCGCGAGGCTCGTGGCCGAGGGTGTCGTTTCGCAGGCGGATATCGACGCGGACGATGCAGCGGTCGCGTCGAACCTGCAGGCCGAGCTCGACAAATCAAAGGCCGACACGAGCACGCACGAGAGCGAGAACCAGGAGCCCCCCGCCGCAGAACCGGCGGTGCGCGAACTCAGCACCGCGCGCCTGGTCGAACTGAACGACGGCTTGCTGCACTGGCCACCGTCGTTCACGCCGCACCCGCGTCTCGCGAAGCAGCTCGAGCGTCGGCGCGAGGCGATGGGCGACGCCGGTGGCATCGACTGGGGACACGCCGAGGCGCTCGCTTTTGCATCGATCCTCGCCGAGGACATGTCGATCCGTTTCTCCGGCCAGGACGTGGAGCGCGGCACCTTCTCGCATCGACACGCGGTGCTGCACGATGTCATGACCGGCGGCGAATACGTTCCGCTGCAGCACGTCGCCGGCTCTCGCGCCTCGTTCGAGATCTACAACTCGGCGCTGAGCGAGATGGCGGTGATGGGCTTCGAGTACGGATACAGCTGCGCCGCGCCCGACACACTCACGCTGTGGGAAGGGCAGTTCGGCGATTTCGCGAACGTGGCGCAGCCGATCATCGATCAATTCCTGAGTGCCGACCGCGCGAAGTGGGCGCAGGATTCGGGGCTCGTGCTGCTGCTGCCACACGGGTATGAAGGACAGGGTCCCGAGCATTCGAGCGCGCGTCTCGAGCGGTTCCTGCAGATGTGCGCGGAGGGCAACATGCGTGTGGCGTATCCGTCCACGCCCGCGCAGTACTACCACATTCTGCGTCGGCAAGCGGCGAGTGCGTCGCGCCGCCCGCTGATTCTGATGCAGCCGAAATCGCTTCTCCGTCTCGCGCAGGCGGCCAGCTGGGTGACCGATCTCTCGGAGAAGACGTTCCAGACGGTGATGGACGATCCCTCTGGCGGCGAGAAGCGGCAGTCGGTTTCGCGTCTCGTGCTCTGCAGTGGAAAGATCTACTACGAGCTCGTGGCGAAACCGCTCGCGAACGATGTCGCGGTCGTGCGCGTGGAGGAACTGTACCCTTGGCCGCACGCGGAGATCTCGCGCGTGCTCGATCTGTATCCGAACGTGAAGGACGTTGCGTGGGTGCAGGAAGAGCCGAAGAACATGGGCGCATGGAGTTACGTCGCACCGCGGTTGCGCGGTTCTGTCGGAAATGCGCTCGTGATTCGCTACATCGGGCGCCCGGAGCGGGCGAGTCCGGCCGAAGGGTATCCGCAGGCGCACATGGAGGAGCAGGCGCGCATCGTCGGTGACGCGCTCGCGGCATCCGGGCGCGCGAGTGGCGCGCGGCGCGGCTCCGGCGTGATGAAGGCCGTATGAACCGCATGAACAGTATGAACAGTATGAACCGGAGGTTCGTCAGGGCTCTTGCGTGTCTGGCAATGAGTGCGACTGCCCCGCTCGCCGCGCTCGCGCAGGAACGCGGCGCAGCGGCGGTGGATCAAGGCGTTCGCGGTTCAACGGTCACGAGCCGCGTGCTCATGATTGCCGCCCATCCGGACGACGAAGACACGCAGCTCCTCGCGTATCTCACTCGTGGGCGTCGCGTGGAGACATCGTATCTCTCGCTCACGCGCGGCGACGGCGGGCAGAACCTTATTGGCAACGAACTCGGCGAGGCGCTCGGCGCCATTCGCACCGAGGAACTGCTCGCGGCGCGCCGGCTCGATGGCGGGCACCAGTACTTCACCCGCGCCTTTGATTTCGGATTCTCGAAGTCGGCCGAAGAGACGTACAAACATTGGGATCACGATTCGCTGCTCGCGGATGTCGTGACGGTGATCCGCTCGGTGCGTCCGCACGTGATCGTCGCGGTGTTCTCGGGAACGCCCGCCGACGGACACGGGCACCATCAGGTGTCAGGCTTGCTCGCGCGTGAAGCGTACGACGCGGCCGCCGATACGATCCGATTTCCAGAGCGTCTCTACGGCCGCGCGTGGGCGCCGCCGAAGTTTTATCGCGGCGCGCGCGGCAATCGTCTGGCTGGCGCGGTGGGAATGGACGTCGGCGAGTATGACGCGGTGCTCGGTCGCAGCTACGCCGAAATCGCGGGTGAGAGCCGCGCGCAGCATCGCTCGCAGGGGTTCGGCGGATTCCAGATTCGCAAAGGCGCGCAGATGGACTACGTGGTGCGGCTGAGCTCGCGCGTGAACGAGTCCACGGCGCCAGCCGACGAGAAATCGATTTTTGACGGCATCGACACGACGTACGCGCGGCTTGCGCGCGCGGCGCCATCGGCCGCGGGAAGAGAAGCGCTCACTGCAGCCGGCGCGATGCTTGACTCTGCGCGCACGCAGACCGACCTGCGTGATCCCACGGGAGTCGTGCGCTGGCTGGCGCGATCCGCGCAGCTGGCGCAGACGGCGCGCCTCGAGACGCCGCGCTGCGCTGCCGACATTCGCTCCGGTATGACCGTCATGCGCGCCGGCGAGAGCGCGCAGTTGTGCGACGCCAAAGCGCTCGATCTCGACGCCTCGCTCAACACGCTGACGGCGCGCTCGGCCCAAGCCGCGCTCGACGCGGCCGGCATCGCGTTCGAAGCGACTGCGGCGCAGGAGCTGCTCGCGTTCGGCGATTCGATGCCCGTGACGCTCAGCGTCTACAATCGCGGCGGCGCGCCGATGACGCTGATGTACGCGCGCGTCAACGACGGCATGCCGTTCCAGTTCTCACCGTTGACGATCGCGCCCGACAGCAGCGCGCGTCTCACGCGGAACATCATCGGCCTGGTGGACTCGCGCCCGTGGTGGCAGAGTCCGCACAACGGCGATCTGTTTCCGAAGCACGACTCGCCCTCGGATGGGCTCGCCCGCATTTCATACGTCGGCGTCGGCGTTCTGACGACCGTTCCGGGAGTGGCCGTCGCCGAGGATGCGCGCCGCCTCACGAACGTGCACGTCACCGTGAATATCCTCGGCGCGATGATCACCTCGGATGTCGGACAAGTCATGTTCCACTCATCAGACCCGCTGCTCGGCGAGCAGAATCGTCCGGTGGGTGGAGTGCCCGCGGTCACGCTCGCGTTCGACCGCGGCCTCGAGTGGATGGTCGCAAACAAGCCGCTCGATCACGTACTGCGTGTGACGGTGAAGTCGTTCGCGTCCACGCCGCGTACGTTCTCGTTCAAGGTCGTCTCGCCGAAAGGCGTTCGCGTCGATTCCATCCCCGCGTCGATGACGCTCGCGCCGCACGAAGAGCGGGAGATGTTCGTGCGGCTGCGAGGGCAGCTGAAGCAAGACCGCTACGAGTTTGGAATTGTCGCCGAGACTGAGAACGGCAAGTACATGGACGGGTTCCGTGCGGTTGAGTACGGGCATATCCGGCCGATCCGCCTGTACCGCTACTCTGCGATTTATCTGCAGGCGGTGGACATCACGATCCCTGCCACGCTGAGCGTCGGCTACATCCAGGGCGTGGGCGACAACACCGCGCCGTATTTGCAGCAACTCGGCATTCCGGTCACGATCATTCCGCCGGAACAGCTTCCTGTTATTGATCTCAGTCGTTTCAGCACGATTGTGGTGGGAACGCGCGCGTACGAAGCGCATCGCGAGCTCGTGACGTACAACTCGCGCTTGCTCGATTTCGCCAAGAAAGGCGGCACGCTGGTGGTGCAGTACGGTCAGGACATCGCGACGCTTGGCGTGATGCCGTTTCCGGTGACGACGCCACGCACGTCGCGCGTGACGGAAGAGCAGGCGCCCGTCACGATTCTCGATCCAAAATCGAAACTGCTCAATTTTCCAAATAAGATTGGCAAGGAAGACTGGGACGAGTGGGTGCAGGAGCGCGGTCTCTACATGCCGACGATCACCGATCCGCGCTATGCAGCGCCGCTCGAGATGCACGATCCGGGCGAGCCGGAGATTCGTGGGGGACTGCTCGCAGCTCCTCTGGGAAAGGGCACGTACATCTTCACATCGCTCTCGCTGTTCCGGCAGATTCCGGGCGGTGTGAACGGCGGTCCGCGGCTGTTCGTGAATTTGCTGAGCGCGGGGCAGGAGCCTGCGAAGAAAGTGCAGCCATGAGCAAACCCGTGAGCCCACCCGCGAGCCCACCAGCGAGCGCAGGCGCGGGCGAGGCGGCGGGCACACCATTTCGCCGCGTGTTCATTCGTGTGATCGCGGTGGAAGTGTTCGTGCTGCTGATGTTGTGGGCTCTCCAGGCGCGCTACTCGCGCTAGCCACGCAGATACCGCGACGATGCACTGGCTGAACTGGCTCGTCGTCGTCGGATACCTCTCGTACGTCATCATCGACGGCCTCCGCCGCTCGAAGGGGACCAAGGAGATCGAGGGTTACTTCCTCGCGAACCGCAGCCTGCCGTGGTGGGCGGTTGGCCTCACGGTTATGGCCACGCAGCTCTCCGCCGTGACGATGATCGGCACCACGGGGCAGGGTGCGACGGACGGCATGCGATTCGTGCAATTCTATTTCGGATTGCCGATCGCGATGGTGATACTGGGTGTGACCATCGTGCCGTTTCTGCATCGCGCAAAAGTTTTTACGGCGTACGAATTTCTCGAGCGCCGTTTTGATCCGAAGACGCGCTCGCTCACGGCGTTTCTGTTTCTGGTGTCGCGCGGACTCTCGTGCGGCACGATCATCGCGGCGCCCGCGGTGGTCTTCTCCGCGATGTTCGGCTGGAGCATGGTGACGTCGGTGGCGATCATCGGCGTGCCGACGGTGATCTACACGATGATCGGCGGCGTGCAGGCTGTGACGTGGGCGGACGTGAAGCAGATGTTCGTGATTGTCAGCGCGCTCGTCGCGGTGGTGATTGTGTTGCTCGTGAAAATGCCCGTCTCGCCCGATGGAGCGCTCCGGCTTGCTGGAGCGACCGGGCGCCTGCGCGTGTTCGATTTCTCCACGAGCCTGAGCAACACCTACACGTTCTGGTCCGGCATCATTGGCGGCACGTTCCTGATGCTTTCGTATTTCGGCACGGATCAATCGCAGGTGCAGCGTTATTTGAGCGCAAAGAGCATTGAACAGGCGCGCAGTGCGCATTTGATCAGCGCATTCTGGAAAATTCCGCTGCAGGCGCTCGTGTTGCTCGTTGGTGTTTTGATTTTCGTTTACTACCTGTTTCTCGCGCCTCCGTTGTATTTCAATCCGGCGCAGCAGCAGCTGGTTCAGAAATCGGATCCTGCCGCGTATCAGCTGATAGACGCGAGGTATCACGCGCTGTTCGATGCGCGTCAGGTCGCCGCGCGCGAGCTCGCGGCCGCTCCGGCGTCTGCGGATGAAACACAGCGTGCCACGCTGAAAGAGCGTGACGCTGCGGTCACGCAGGTGCACGCGGAGGCGCTCACGCTCGCGCAGCGAATTTCTGGCACGGCCTCGAAAGATGTGAACTACATCATTCCGCACTTCGTGCTGACGGAGTTGCCGATCGGTCTCACCGGTTTGTTTATCGCGGCGGTGATCGCTGCCGCGATGTCGGCAGTTGCTGGCGAACTCAGCTCGCTCTCCACTGCGACGGTGATCGACTTCTACAGGCGATGGGTTGCGCCGAATGCCGACGACAAAAAACTTCTGTTTGTTTCGCGCTCGGCCACCGGAGTCTGGGGGTTGTTCGCGTGCATCGTCGCGACGTTTGCCGCATCGCTCGGATCGCTGATCGAAGTTGTGAATAGATTCGGCTCGATTTTTTATGGTTCCATACTCGGCGTTTTCATTCTCGCGATGATGCCGCGTATTCGTTCAAACGCGGCGTTCATCGGACTCATCGCCGGGATGAGCGCGGTTGGATCTGTGATCGTGTGGGCGCCGCAGGTCTCATTTCTATGGCACAACGTGGTCGGCGCGGTGACGGTGGTGGCGGTGGGTGCGGTGTTGAGTGGGATGATGCCGCGCGCGGAGAATTGATTGCGGCTGCGGTAGGGCGGTGCCGCTGAGACTTGGCGGCGGCGTGATACTGTGCGATGGCTTCGAACCTGCGGCTGCTGGAAGTGATGCGCGATTGGCTGCCATTCTGTTTCTGTATCGCCATGTGCTGGAGATGCCGCTTGAGCGTTTAGATGGATTGGTCTGGGCCAAGCGATCGCATCATCGGCCGACCGTGCTCACTCGTGATGAAGTGCGGCGAGTTCTGGCTGAGATGAGCGGCGTTTCCCGGACGATCGCGCTGCTCTTGTATGGAAGCGGCTTGCGAGTTCTCGAGGCATGCTCGTTGCGCGTGAAGGATGTCGATCTCGAGCGGATGGAGCTCGTCATCCGGCGCGGGAAGGGCGGCCGGGATCGATTGACGATGCTGCCTGAGACACTGGTCGGGGCGCTGCGAGCGCAAATGGAGCGCGTGCGGACCTTTCACCGTCGGGAGCTTGCTCGTGGGCGCGGCTTCGTGATGCTGCCGGACGCATTTCATCGCAAGTCGCCGACAGCGGCGCGCGACTGGCGATGGCAATGGGTATTTCCGGCGACGCGCGGCTACGAGGATCTAGCGACCGGAAAATGGGTGAGGCATCACCTGCATGAGAGCGTGGTTCAGCGCGCGGTCGCGGCTGCCGCACGGAATGCTGGCTCGTCGAAGCGAGTGACGTGCCACACTTTCAGGCATTCGTTCGCGACGCACTTGCTTGAGGCCGGCTATGACATTCGCACGATTCAGGAATTGCTCGGGCATCGCGACGTGAGCACGACAATGATCTACACGCATGTTCTGAATCGCGGCGGTCGAGGTGTTCGAAGTCCGGCCGACGCTCTGAGCTCGCTGCCGGACGCGGACGGAGACCCTCCACGGCATGCTATAAACTCAGACGATGTTAGGCCGACCGGCCCTGTCAGACTAATTCCACAACCGCTAGTTGATGGCAGACTACTTAAGAGCTCGTGGCGTCGAGACTTGCGCCGATGATTCGATCTCGCGAACGTCTTGCTTATGCTGGGTGGCCCCGCAACACTTTTGGGCCACGATCGCATAATCATGCTATCTAATTATTGTTAGACCGACTAGCGGAACTGTTGGTCTGCAAGCTGACCTAACGACGTCCGCGCACTGCCCGTCGAGGACAATGCCTTGATACTCTACCGGAAGCCCTCATGAGAACAGACTTCGTTCAGTCGCGAGTGAGAACGGCGTCGTGGATGACCGCCATCCGGGAGTCCATGGCCTTCGTGGCCGGCACCATCCCACCGATTCTCTTCCTGGCCTCATACCCGACGGCTCAGGAATTCGCGCTCGACCTTTCCAAGCTCATAGCCGCCGAGCCCATGGCTCAGGTCGAGCCGACGGTGACTGACCAGGCGCCAACAGCTGCGTTCGTTTCGCCGAATGGGCCGACCGTCGTCGATCCTCCAATGTCTCGCCAACCCGACGGTGAGAACCCGAGCAAGTAACGGGGCAGAGTCCGACGATTCTATCAAGGCATTTCAGTGACGGGACGCCAGGCGGTCACGGGCACTTTTGCAGCGACTTCGTTCCGGGCACATCGACCGGCCGCTGCTTGCAGGCCAAGTAGGTGTAGTCCCAGTCGTCAATCAAGGCTCGGCCGCTGAAGTCCATCCGCTGGCCGGGCGGGATGTGATCGTCTATCCAGAAGACGTTCCTCGCGTTCGGATCCCACACCAAGCCAGCTGGGTTTTCTCGGATAATAGCCGAACCTAGGTAGACGCTCAAATAGATCCGCTCCGAGCAAGTGTTCCACCAGAAACTGGACTTGGTAGGGACGAGTTTATTCAGGTGCTTGTTAAAGATCGCACCCGCCCCCTGCACTCGTTCCCGCCTCAGGCAAGAGAGCGCGTCACCGGAGGGCGCCGGCGCGCCCGGAATGTTGCTCCGATCCTGCGCTTCGGCATCGCCCTGCGCATGCACCGCTCTCGCGCCGCCGAGGGACGCGACCAGCGCCGTCAAGAGAAAGGCCTGCCGGATTGGCGGCAAGTGACTGAGCTTGCGGTACCACATCTGATTGCTCCAGTGCTTGAGTGGCCTCGGGAGGAAATTGAAGCGGGGTCGACCGAGTATAGGGCGTGGTCCCCCGCCGCGCGAGGGCCGGTGGCAAATGCGATCCACCTGACTTCTCAAACCTGGTCACCGATGGATCGTCCGAACGTCCGTCCGATAAGGTTGCAGCGGGCCAGTTCGTATTCCAAATCGTTTTGAGGCTTGCGCCGGTGATTCAACTGCCGCCTAACATGCGTTGCTGCTGGCGTGGCGCGAGTGATGGCCTAATCGTGACTTGCCCGCCGACTTCCGATGCCGCAGCATCAAGGATGCGCGCTCTTGCGGTGCCACGCAGCAGAACGCCAACTCGTTAGACCGCCAGCGGAGATCTCCAAAGGAGCAAATATGCGTTCTGTCTGGCGGTCGTCGGTCGTGATCGCGATGATCGCGGTGATGATCTCTGCTTGCGCAAGACCAGCGATCGCGCCGCGTCCCCTTACACGAACACTGGCGCCGAGCGGGAAACTGCGCGTCGGAGTCTACCCTGACAATCCGCTTGCCACGCTTCGGGCTCAAAGCGCCAACGAAGGAGCAGGAGTGCTGCACGATCTGAGTCTTTTAATCGGTCAAGAGTTGGCGAATCGCCTTCGGGTTGACCTCGAGCTAGTGACATTCGCAAGTCAACCTCCCGTCTTTGACGCGCTCACATCAGGTGCGATAGACATCATGCTGGTAAATGCTACGCCAGATCGGGCACAGGCAGTCGATTTCGGCCCCGACCTTTTTCAGACCGAACAGGGGTTCTTCGTTCTCGCCGACTCACCGTTGATGACGCCGAGCGATGTCGACCGCTCCAATGTACGCGTCGGCGTCTCGGAGGGTAGCTCATCGTCGCGCATCCTTCCGGCGACTCTTAGGAACGCCGTCGTTATCCCAGTGCCCACCATCAAGGCGGCGGTCGAGATGCTCTCACGTCACGAGTTGGACACCTTCGCAACCAACAAAGCGGTTCTTTGCGCACTATCCGATTACGTGCCCGGGTCCAAGGTGCTCGCTGGTCGATACGGCGTCGAGCATTTGGCGATCGGCATTCCTCAAGGGCGCGACGGCGGCGTGGCGTACCTGAAGCAATTTGTGGACGATCTGAAGTCCACGGGTTTTGCAGATCGCGCGGCCAGGAGAGTTCGCCTCAGGGGTACCGTCTCCGCCGGCGGCCAATGTTAGCCTTGCCTGCGCAGATTCTGACATGCAATGCCGCCAGCCACCATGAGCGGCGGCCTAACGAGCGCTGAAGCTGACAAAGGAGCTATTGATGATGCTGCCTTCGGCCGCACTTTTATATGTTCCTTTGCAGCTTAGCTAACGCGTTAGATCGCCGCAGACAGGATTCGTATGAAGACCTCCGTGGTATGCCGTGTCATTCTCGAGCATCGTCGGCGACTCCGGCCGGCCGCACGATCGTCGATCCGCGCCATCGGACGCCAACCGATGCTTGTCGCGCTTGTCGTGCTTGTCGCCGCACTCGCATGCGACAGTTACCCAGGCCAGGACTTGAAACGCCGAGAGTTCGTCGCTGAGCATCGCCTTGGCAATTCAAACGATGCGTCGCTTCGGCCAACCGTGTACCGCACGCGTCTAGTCGTCGACCCCGCTCAAGGACAAGTGCGTGAATTGCGCTACGTAACCACAGCCCTCGGAAACGATCTGGCACCCGATATCTCTGTTTGGGGAAAGGATCACGCCGGATTCGCAACCGGATCCAAGAGTTCATGTCGTATTTTCGACAACGACAACTTCGCCTGCTACGTGCTCCCAGGCGGCCTGGGCGACGATGTTGAGGAATGGCTGTCGCACGGCTTCGGCAGCCAACTTCGTATGGAACTCGGGAACCTGACGGAGATTTCTAGTGGCGACACGATTCGTTACCGAACGCAGACCACGCACGAGTAGCACGCCACCTTCAGGGCCGCCGGCTATCGAACGAACGCTGCAACGGACAGCCGATCTAGGGAGTTGCGCGGGCTCCGCCCGCGCTCTTATTTGGCTCGGCTGCAGTTGAGCTCAGGCGTTAGACTGCCGACCAAACAATGGGCGCGAAAGATCAGATCTATCGCTTCTGCGTCGGCCGTGAAGGGGCGGCGCGGTCTGCCGTATACCGATTCTGGGCGCGGGCGACTGCGTCCGGGCGATCAGACGTGTATCTCGCCATGCGAGGGATGGGCGAGGAGTTCAAGTTGAGCGTGCACGATGACCGATGCCATATCGCGATAAGCAAGCAGGCGGCGAAGGAGATCGCACTCGAGGACAGGTTCCTACAAACCTGGGCTCGACAATTGGAGATTGTCGACGGGGCGGAACGCGCGTTCAGGCTAGTGCTGCCGACTTCAGAGTTGCACACTGAGCGTCCCTTAGGCGACGATACCGAAGGTGTCGAGTGGATTGCTCCTGCAGGTCGGGGTGCGACGGTCGACATCGGCGTCATGATGGGCACGGCTCCGCCCGACGCGACAAGCGCATTCCGGCTGGCGTCTGGGAAAGATACATGGCTGCGAATTCGACGCATCAGAATCGTCGGAACCGAATTCTGGGCTGGCGTCGAGGCCCAAAAGCGAGACATGCTGACCCGCGAGCCCAGCTGGCGCCTCGGCGAGTTCGCGATCGCCGGCGAGTCGACGCGGGCATCCGTTGGCTTTCAGCCGAAGGGTGGTCCAGTAGGCTTGGTCGAAGTTAATCTTCGAGCCGCCGGCGGTCTAGCCGGTTTGTAGCCGGCAACTTGTGATTTTGCGATAGAACAGAACGTAGGGCAAACACCGGTACGCCGAACGCTCGACCTGAAGGCAATCGCCGTTGAAGTTTGGCGCTATTGTTGCCTATCGTCGAGTACATCACCTGAGGAGCAGTACCCATGGCAGGAAATCATCTCTTGATAATCGTCGCAGCGATCTCGTTCGCTTCCACCGCGACTGCTAGTGCGCAAGCGCCCGAGACGCCGTCGCACTTCTGGCAATCCATGAACGAATTGGAGAAGACTCTGTACCTTCGCGGCGTCGCCGACGGTGCCGTGCTCGCCGAGAACAGCATTTTGCAATTCTACCAAAGGGCGGAGAGCCGAGTGCTTTGGTTCAAGGAACCGCCGAAGGGTTATAAGAGCTTCGATTCGGCCGCGGTCGGCATGGTATCTGGCTACACCAGCATCTACGGTCGCGCGGAGCCGATCGTCGCGATCATGGACAAGTCCTACGCTGACCCGGCAAACTCCTGCTTGCCGTTCGCGGCTGTTCTTGCCGCCGCAACACGGACGCTTCGAGGCGATCACGCCGACTCGACCGAAGCGTATTTGCGCCGAAACAGATCTCTTTCGGTTAGGCGGTGCGGTCCGTGACTTGCACCATAGTGCCCAAGACGATGTGCCGATCTCGCATTCCAGCGGCGGTCAGCATCTGACCTCGGCGCTGGGTGCGGTCTAACCCCGAGTTGCTGCCGTCGCGGTTCGGTCACTCGACACGATTTGCGCTCTCGGATCACGTGTACGAGTATCAAGAGACGCGCTCAATCAGGCCGCGCAGCAGAACTCCGATCCGTTAGACCCCGAATGAATCAACTAGCGCGCAAGTCACTGGCGATCGCGACGTTCCTCGTCGCGGCGTGCGGCAGCGGTGCGTCGAAGCCACTGCCGATCACTAAGCGCGCCGGTGCGATTCAGTTGCGTAATGGGACTAACCCTACGGATCTTCTTGGCAACGGAACGGAAAGTCAGGTCATCGTTGCATGGCGCGGGAACTACAACGCACACGGATTCAGCACCGCAACATTTCTCGTCCACGCCACGAGTGATCTGGGTGACTCCACGGGTATCTGGCAGATCGTACCGTTTCTTGGAGGCCCGAACGACGGCGCTACCGGACGTGAACAGTTCACGACTATGGAGGGAGCCGACTGCACGCTCCGAGACATTCGCGTTGTGATGTTAGACACGATGCCCGTTTCTGTCACGATTGCGACGCGCGACTTCGGTGCGTCATTTGCCGACTCCGCGCCGGTCCGGTTCGATCGCTACATCCTTACCCGAAACAACGAAGGGATGGTCGGCCTCCCGCCGTTTTACTTCGCTCATGCTGGCTTCGAAATGGCGAAGCGGTGGTATTGCGACGTAAATCAGGCATTGGCAGTCGAGCGTCAGCTCGGAAGCGGCGGTCTCGGGCGTGCCGAAGGGGGCCGGTAGTATGGTGCGCCCGCGGTCTAACACGCGTTGCTGCTGGCGGGGCGTTCGGCGGCATCACGGCTTGCGCTTAAACGCAAATGCGCCGAGCATCAATGAGGCGCGCACCTCGCACGCCCCGCAGCAGAACGCGGTTCGTTAGGCCGTATTTCACTCCGAGCGTAAGGGCCCATGGCATTCCTTGATCCGTTCGATGTCATCCTGCTCGATCTGAACGGGACGTTCATGTTCGGGCATGATCGTTTCGGTCCGGAACAAGATTACGACGCGACGTACCGCGCCCACGGCGGCACGCGCTTAGATCGCGCGGCCGTCACGACGACGATGGAGCGCTGCTTGCACGAGCTGCTCCGCGTCTACGACGACCCGTCGCATTTCGACGACTTTCCCACACTCTCGGAAGCGTTCACCACGTTTGCCGAGGCGCACGTCGACGATCTGCCGGCCTTGTGCGCGACCTTCGCCGCGCATGAGATGGGTCGGGTCCCGCCTGCGCACGTCGCCGTCTTGCAGCGACTGAGTATGTCGCACCGGTTGGGCGTGGTCTCGAACATCTGCGGAGCACCCGCGATCTGGCGCACCCATTTTGCGTCCGTCGGCCTCGCCTCGCTGTTCACGTCGACCGTGTTTTCGTCGGAAGGGCGCAGCATCAAGCCGTCGCACCGCCTGTTTCACGAGGCGTTCGCGGCGTTTCCGGACGCGCAGCGTATCCTGTTCGTCGGCGACAGCTGGGAGCGCGACATGGTCCCCGCGCAGCAGTTGGGGTGCGCCACGGCGTGGATTGCCGACACGAGCATCGGCGCCGTGGATCGCGTGATCCCGAGTCTCTTGGCGCTGCCGTCCGTTGCAACCTAATACTCGTTAGGTCGCCGTACCTGCTCACGAACTCGTTGCCACCTTCGCTACTCGCGGGCGATCCTGACTGGTCGATCCGAACAGGTCCGCTCACAGAGCATCCGATGTGGGACACTTGGGTCGAGCGGGCGTATCTGGACGACATGCAGCCGTATGGCGCACCCCGGTTGCTCCACCACTACGTCAGGTCGTACGAGTCCCTGATGAGCATTCTTGCTTCCCAACGACTATGGGCAAGCGATGTGTCCTGCCTGCGCGACACAACCGAGTTTCGTCTCGGCGTTCCGACATGTCTTAAGGCTCTGAAGTTGATCAGGAGTCCGTACTTCGCGCCACACGTCCGAATCATTGAGTCAGAGCTTCGCGAGAAGTTCCGACACCGAGCATACGTAGCCTGCCTGAGCACCTCGAACGACCTTCGTTCGCAGTGGGAGAACTACGCAGATGAAGACCGGGGATACGCAATCACTTTTGAGATGCGCGTTCTGTCTGCCTTGGACGCCCCGCTGGGCCTACGTGTTATGCCGGTTGAATACGGCCATCAGCGACAACTTATGAGGGCTCGTCGTGCAGTTCGGCGAGCCATCGAGGATCTTGACGCGATTCTGCCTCGATTGAATCACGCTCATGCGGTCTACGCCGTACGAACGCGCTTCACCCTGCTTGCCGCCGAGTTCTACTTCCTCTGCATCAGCTTCAAGCGCGAACGCTTCCGACGCGAGTCCGAGTGGCGCATCATTTACACAAGGCCGGATGACGCTCCTGGTGCACTGCCGGTCGACGTGCGGAAACCAGGAATCGCGTTCGTGTCGATCGACCTTACCGCCAGGTATGCACAACAGACCCGTCCGACGTTTGCCGCTGTCCGTGCAGGCCCACGGAGCGACCCCGTTCTGCGCAAGCTTGTACGCGACTACGTTCGCGAGGCGCTCCCGAAGACCAAGTGGGATCGTCAGCGAGCATTGTGAGTCAAATCGATTCTGAACCACGGCGACCTAACCAAGGCGTTGCTGCTGCCTGGGTGCGCGGCGGCATGATGAATTGCGCGCGCCGTCATTCTCGGCCAAACTTCATTGTGATTCGGTCCGAAGTTCCCCGCAGCAGAACGCCAACTCGTTAGGCGTACGCTAAACGCATCTATGCGCCATGATCGAGCGCTCTTGCTCGATACGAATCACCTCTCGCACCTCGCTCGTTTTCCGGGCGCAGCTGACTCGGCGGCCGTCCTCGAGTATCTGGAACGAGGACACGCCACCCTCGCCGTGACACTCTTTCAGCTGGTGGAGCTCTCCGACCCCAAGTTTCAGAGCGTCGAAGCCGCCAAAGCGCTACTGGGATCACTACCGCATTTTCTCGCGAACCCGTTCGAGAATGTCGCTGAAGAGGAGTTGGCACTTGCATGTGCCTCGGCAACGGGGCGGAAGCGCCGCGCACCTCGTGTGTTCGCGAGGGATACTAGCGAATGGGGCCACCATATCGGGCCTGTCGGCGGATCGGCCGTTGATATGATCGATGCGTTCGCGAGCGGGCACGGTGAGCGCGAGGGAATCGTCAGAGTTGCGGAGTGGGGAGCCGTATCTTCCATGTTGAAGGATAAAGCAGTGTTGATTCGTGACCCTATGCGTCCGCTGACCGCAGCTATGGAACGGCACCTGGAAGAACATCGGTCGCGGGTCCCGACATATGCTGACGGGCTATCGGCGGGCGAGATAATTAGCCGCGTTGGCGGCAAGCCAGCGTTTCCAGGATTTCAGGCGCAAGAAGGGCTTGTCGCTGAACGAATGAAGCAAAGGGGCCAGCAGTCCAAGTCCAATGATGTTTTTGACGAGTACACAACTTTCTACGCTCCATACGCGGCGGTCACTGCGCTTGACGGCCCCACCGTTCATCGCGCGAAGATGGCCAAGCTGCCTTGCGTCGCGCGGATCACGAAGTCGCTCACCGACGTCCCCATTCTCCTCGACCGCGTGATCGCCGGTGAGCTCGTTCCACAACTGTCGGAGGGCTGGTGACGGACTCGGCGACGCCTAAGCAAGGCGTTGCTGCTGCCGGCGTGCGCGGCAGCATTGTGATTTGCGCGCGCCGTCTTCGTCGGCCAAGCTTCATCATGATTCGGCCCGATGTTCCCCCCAGCAGAACGCCATCTCGTTAGCCAGCATCAGATGAACTCGTGGTAGTCCTCCGGCGAACGCAGAAGCTGGCGTCGCAGCTCCCCGCGTCTACCGAAACGACGCTCGCATCGGATACAGCGCTGGGTGATTGGTACGTCAACCGGCTTGTTGTGGACCGCAAGCCGTTGCTGCTGATGGCAAGCTCGCGTTCGCTAATCTCGATCCTCATCCCGGCGACGGATGTTCGCACCTTGCCGGCGCGGCTACCGACCTTGGTCGCCCAGCGCCTCAGGCGAATGAGGATTCCCGATCGGCTGATCGCGACAGAGGTTGCCGCGATGTCGCCCGTCGGCGTAGCCAAGACCGCGGACCGTTCCGTCGTCGGTATCCTAGTCGACTTCGGGATGATGATTCCGTACCATCTCGAACGGGGTGCGTGGGACGAGACAACGTTGCCATTCGTCGAGGCGAAGCTCGCGAAGAATCCATGCTTTGCCGGAAGGCCCGACGGCAACACGATCTTCCCGGAGCAGGCGACGCCCGCGCTCTTGGCCCTGAAATGGGATGCTGGCTAACCACGGCGTTGGAGCTGACGCGGTGCGCAGCGGTATCACCATTTGCGCGGTCGAACATTGTCGGCCATGCTTCATGACGATGCGGCCCGACGGGCCGCGCAGCTCAACGCCAACTCGTTATACGGCTACCAGCATCCTTGCAGAGCGCAATGTCAGCGGACGGAGCGTCGGGTGGGTCTGCCTCGCAATAAGACTCCGCGCCTAGCGCTTCGCGGCCTCCCCTTTCGCGGCGGCGAGAAGCGAATCGAGCGCGGCGCGCTCAAGCAAGCGACCGGCGAGTACTACCGCGCGAATTCTCGTCGTGTTGTGAATGTCCGCGAGCGGGTTGGCATCGAGCAGCACCAGGTCGGCGACCCGTCCTTGGTCAATCGTCCCGAGCGAGTCCGTGGCATGCAGGAACATGGCCGGTGCAATCGTCGCCGAGCGAAGCGCCTCGAGCGGCGTGAGGCCTGCTTCGACGAGGAGCGCCAATTCATCGTGCAACGAAAAGCCGGGAATGACGAACGGGTTCATCGCATCGGTTCCCGCGAGCAACGACACCCCCGCCTTCTGCATGGCCAGCGTCAGCCGGTGCACCGCGGGATCGATGCGCCGAAATGCCGCGCCCGCAGGCGCTGGCCGCCCCGCCATCGCCGACTCCCACCCCGCTCGCACGGATGCCGGCATGTACTGCAGTCGCGGGTCGTGACGAGTTGTTGAGTCGGTCCCATTCGCATGCGCCCGATGGAGGGCGAGAGTCGGTACGACCCACGTCTCATTCTTGACGAGTCGCGCGAATAGCGCGCCGCATTTGTCCGCGCTGAATGTCGAGAGGGGCTGGTCCTCCCCGCGAGTCAGCAACGCGGCATGCGGAGGAAAGGCGGCGGGCACGTTCGCTGCCGCGTCAACCAGTCCGCCGCGGATCTCCGCCTCGTTCGTGGAACACGCTAGTGCGATGCCCATTGCATGCTCCAGCGATCGGAGCCCGGCATCCGAAGCGTCGCCTGCGTTCACCGTGAAGGGCACGTGTCCGGATAGAGCGATGCGCTTTTGCTTCGCCTCGTCCGCGATCCCGCGGAACGCGTCCAAGGGAAGGAACTGATAGATCTTGATGAAGTCGTACCCCGCAACTGCCAGCGAATCGACAGCCGTTCGGCCCGCCGCCTCGGTCGCGATGGAAATGGATCCGTCCCACATCGGGCGAGGACCATCGAGAATCGGGCTTCCTACGATCATCCGCGGACCGACGACTGCGCCGCGCCGAATATCGTCGCGAAGCGCAAGCTCGGCGCGACCGCCAAACATTTCGCGAACGCCGATGATGCCGTTGGCGACGAGGAGCGGAATCAGCACGCGCCGCGACGCCTCGCCGCTGGCAGCCGAGTGGTCATGCATGTCCCAGAGACCGGGGATGAGGAACCCGGCCCGGCCATCGACGACGCGCACGCCGCGCGATGGACGCCCACTCGTGCTCCTGCCAATGGCGGCGATCCTTCCGCCCGCGACGAGCACAGTCTGATCGGGAACCAGTGTTCCCGCGCGGACGTCGACGATCGTGACATGCTCGATCGCGAGCGAATCCGACGCCGCGCGGCTCTGCCCGGACGCAATTCGCACGAGGAAGGTGAGCATCAAGAGAGCGCGCACTAGATTGGGACGGGGAGTCTGAGGCGTCTACATGTGTCTCCAACGTAAACGCTATCAAGTCACTTGGCGAACCGGCCATACGCGACAGCCAGCGCGCCTCTCGGTCGAAAGCGTCTTGGGCGCCGACTCGGAGCTGCTCTGTGCATCAACAGTCATGGGCGCTCAATTGCGCTGGTTCTAGATCAACGCGCACGCCGTATAACGAACGCTGCACCAGTCGGGCGATCTGAGGATCTGTGAATGCTTCGCATTCGCTTCCTATTTGACTCGCCCGCAGGTGAGCTGGGGCGTTATGCCGACAACCGATCTCCGGAATTGGACGTAGACCGCGAATGAAACTACTGGCGTGGAATCTCAACCATCGCGCAGCACGACGGGCAATCCCAGCTTGGATCGCGACGGCGATCGCGGGACCGCAGCCGGACGTCATCATCCTTACGGAATACGTCGAAGGGCCTGACCATTCGTCGTTCGTTGACTCGTTGCGCGTCTCCGGGCTGGAATATGTTTCTGCGTCCGAACGTATGAAGCGTCAAAATCCCCGATGGTCCACCGCAGACCAGCCATGAACTCAATCGCTGGGGGACGATATCGTGCACGACTACCTCCGCGGAGTCGAACGCAACGGCAGGCTGGGCGTGATTTATTCGAACAAGGATTACGGCTGCGAGTGGGACTACGACTGGCGCAACAAGAGATTTCGGCGCGAGGACAATACGCAGTTTGCGGTGAATCTGGTTGTCTATGCGATGACGTGAGCGCAGAAACCGTTCCGCAACGGTGCGCCGCTCGCCCATTGATGTCATGCTCTGGCGCCGAGTGCGGACACTCGATGCGCTCCATCTCGCATCGATGGATTTTTTGCGCGCCAACGGACAGGCCGTGAAACTCGCGAGCTATGACGAACGCCTTACCGCCGCCGCCCGGCAAATGAAGTTCGCCGTGGTCGATTTGTCGTAAGTCGGTGTTGCAGGGCGCATATTAGGGCGCGCGCGGGCTGCAATGATACGCGAATACGGCTTCTCCAGGGGACGCAGCACTTGTAAGCGGCACTGTCGTCGCCGCGCTCCGGCTTCCTAGCGGCCCACGGCGTCGTCGTGAACCAACGTCATGCGCTCACTCGGAATCGTTCAGCCATGCGGACCTGAATCGTATTCCGTTCATGTCACTAGATTTAATTGCAGCTTCGCCACGGCGTCAGGTGGCCAGACGCAGCTCGGTCACGAGAGTGACCGTCTCACTCCAGTCGCGCTATGACGACACGTCGATACAGGGACGATGAGGTACGCGAGATCTTCAGTCTCGCGACGACGGGCGGCGCGCCCGACCCGTCGGTGCGCGCCGAATCAGGCGGCATGACCCTCGATGAGCTCAAGCAGATCGGCCTCGAGGCGGGCATTGAGCCAGCGCGAGTCGCGCAAGCCGCGGCGAGTCTCGACGCCCGCGCGAGGCCGGCGCCCGTCCGGCGATCCTTGGGGCTGCCGATCGGTGTATCGCGGGTGGTCGATCTTCCACGAGCCCCGACGGATCGGGAGTGGGAGCAACTGATTTCCGAATTCAGGACGACGTTCGAGGCGCAAGGCCGCGCGACGAGTTCCGGCGGGCTCCGCGAATGGTCTCACGGTAACCTGCACATCTCAGTCGAGCCGACCGAGAGCGGCGAGCAACTCCGACTCAGCACGCTCAAGGACGACGCGATTGCCCTGAACGTGGCGTCATTCGCGATGGGCGGAATTGCGCTGGTCGCAAGTGCTGTGAATGCCGCGGATGGCAAGCCGGGGAAGGCGCTGCTGCTTCTCGGCATCTTCGGCGGCATGGCGCTGGCCGCATTCGGAGCCAACGTGGTTCGCTTGCCGCGCTGGGCGCGCGAGCGCGAGCGACAGATGGAAGCAATTGCCAATCGCGCGGTGAGGCTGCTTTCCAATCCTTAGGTCAATGCACCTCCCGCCCCGCGAGGGGCGGAGCATGCTCCTCGCCGACGACGTTCGCCGTGACGACGGCTAGGATTTTCAATCGCTCCCGTGGGAGTATGCAGGACGCCGTGGATAGCGACCGATCGGCGGGACGACGGCGACGGTCGTTGGCGGGGCGGACGGATCGAACGCGCAGGACCCGGGCTGAACGTTTACGCGGACACGTGCCCGCCGCGCACGCCAGCGCGGCGTGTGGGCCCGTGCGTCGACGGCGGTCCCCGCGCGTCGCTCCGCGTCCGGCGCAGGTGCGCGAGAATCTGGTCGATTCGGGCGCCCGTATCGGTGTCGTCCTCATTCGGGCACATCGCACGAGTCCAAGGCGCTCGAACCGTACCTCGACGCAGCACGAGGGACACGGCGGTCGATCAAGCCCGGACAGTTTGTCGTCGTGGGTGGCTAACCGTGAGTTGGAGCTGTCGCGGCTCGGGCACTCATCAATGATTGCGCTCTCGGGTTCCGCGAAGCCGCATCACTGTGCGCGGTCATCGCGGCCGCGCAGCTCAACTCAAGCCCGTTAGCGCGTCAGCAATGGACCGTGGATGCGCCCGAAGCCTGACCACCGTAGATTCACGATCATGTCCACGAAAGACCTCCTCCGGGAAGCGGCTGCGCAGCTTCCTGAGAATGCGTCGATAGAAGACGCCATGGAGCGGCTGCTATTCCTCGCCAAGATCGAGCGGGGAAAGGCCGATGTTGACGCCGGCCGGCTGGTATCGCACGAGGACGTAAAGCGCCGCCTTGGATTGTGATCGCAATTCGTTGGACGGAGACGGCCGCGTCCGACCTCCAGAACATCCACGACTACATCGCTAAGGATTCGCTCATCGTCGCCAGCGCCGTGCGCGCGCGGTTGTACGATGCAGTCTCCAGCTCGGCGACTTCCCGGACATGGGGCGCGCAGTTCCCGAGCGCCCTGAGCCCGGACTTCGCGAACTTGTGCGACCGCCCTACCGCATCGTGTACGAACACCAGCCGGATGTCGTCCTCATGCTCACCGTGTTCCATGCGGCGCGCATATTCCCGCATGAGATTCGCGCACCTGCGCGCTAACTGTGAGTTGGAGCTGACGCGGTGCGCGGCGGCATGATGATTTGCGCGCGTCCTCTTTGGTGTCCAAACTTCACGGTGGTGCGGTCTCATACTCCGCGCAGCTCAACTCAAACCCGTTAGGCCGCATCCAGGAATAGACCTTCTACCAGGCGCTACCATGGACGATTCAGCCGCTCGACAGTTTCGGCTCGTGCGTGCGTACATGCTCGTGAGCGCGGCCGCGATCATCATCCTCGCGGGCTTCGTGATCAAGTCTCAGAGCCACGGCGTGCGCATCCCCGAACTGACGGTAGAACGTTTGAACATCGTGGAGCCGGATGGCCATCTTCGACTGGTGTTGTCGAATCGGCCACGATCACCTGGTCCGATATACCAAGGGAAGCCGTTCGGAGGTCGCGGCGGTGAACGGGCCGGAATGGTCTTTTACAACGATGAAGGAACGGAAAATGGCGGTCTCTCGCTCGCTGGCTGGCGGGATAGTTTGGGATTCCACGCAGTCGGCCACTTTGCGTTTGATCAGTTCAATCAGGATCAGGTCGCATATCTCCAGTACCAGGACGACAACGGCACGCGGCTCGCGGGCCTTACGATCGCCGACCGCGCCGACGTGAACGTGGCCGAGTGGTCTCGCTTAGCCGACTCCGTGAAGCGATTATCCGATGGCCCCGCGAAGACGGCCGCGATGGACGCCCTTGTCGGTCCGGTGAATGGTGTCCCGAGATTCGCGCGCCGAGTATTTGTCGGACGCGACCGCGCCAAGGCCGCCGAGCTGGACCTGGCGGATGTCTCCGGCCGCGTTCGGCTTCGACTTCGCGTCGATTCGCTCGGCACGCCGAGTATCGACTTTCTGGACGACAATGGGCGCGTTGTCAATCGCGTCACTGACGGGCGCCGTCGCCAAGCTTATCCGCCCCACTAGTACCGCTGCGGCCTAACCGTGAGTTGGAGCTGGCGCCGTGCATGGCGGCATCGCGAATTGCGCTCGCCGTCATTGTCGGACAAACTTCACGGTGATGCGGCCCGACGGGCCGCGCAGCTCAACTCAAGCTCGTTAGCCCAGCGCCACAGCCATCCGACTGATCAATTATGCATCGACTGTACGCGGTGTTAAGCTGGGCAGCGATCGGCCTCGGACTGATTCATCTCGCTGCGACTCCACGCGCCAGTACCGGACTGAGTCAGGCCGCGCTTTGGTTCGCCAGTGGAGGGCTCCTTATGATTCTGATCGGCGCGCTGAATCTGCTGAATCGGGTGTACGGCCATGCGGCCTCAGGGCTGAGGCGCGTGACGATTGCCGGAAATACTGTTGTTGGGATATTCAGTGTGCTCACTGGATTCGCAGGCCATCCCACTGCTGCGGAGTGGGCGGTAGTGCTCTGTATCTTTGGCGGGATGTTGCTGCTCTCCATGTTTCCCGGGGCACGCCCGACCCGGACTGCGGGCTAACACGGGCTGCTGCTGCCGTGGCGTGCGGCGGCATCATCGCGCTGCGCCTTCGAGTCTGGCGAAGCAACATCAATGGTAACATTCCCTGACCACCACGCAGCAGAGCCCTATTCGTTAGGCCGCCCACGTACCTACCTGCGCGTGCAGCTACCGGAAAATCCAGGCTCCTAGTGGCACGCGATCAGCGGCATCCATGAACGCGACACGATGCAGCGGCTGACCGCGCCCGTCGCTTCCCCCGACCTCCAGTTGCGGCGACTCCGCCGTTTCGCGTACTGGATGGATGCCGGCCTTGCCGTGCCGTTCACTTCGCTGCGCTTCGGCCTTGACCCGATCATCGGCCTCGTGCCCGGAATCGGCGATGCGGCCGGTGCACTTCTGGCAGGCTGGATCCTGTTAGAGGCAGCCCGACTCGGTGCGTCGCGCGCAACACTGGTCCGCATCGCCGGCAACATCGCGGTGGACGCGCTGACCGGCATGGTGCCGGTTCTTGGCGACGCCTTCGACGTTGCATGGAAGGCAAACCTTCGCAATGTCGCGCTGCTCGAGCGTCACGCCGCCGACCCGCAGAGCGCCGGCAACTCCGACCAGCGCTTTGTGGTCTTGCTGCTCGGCGGCGTCGCCATACTGAGCGTTGCCCTCGCGGTTGGCGGCGCGTTTCTGGGCGCGGCCCTTTTGAGGGCGATTCTGCGGTAGACTGAAGGGACGCACCTCACGTCCTCTTTCGCTGGGCGGGCGATGACGGAACTTTCCTCGCGCCGGACAGGCTTCATCCGCACCGCCGGGCTGCTCACAGCCGGGCTGATTCTCGGCATCGTGCTGATGCGCGCCGCCGGTTCGCTCATTCCGGGCGTCAGGCGCACGACGATCAATCAATCGGTCGTCGTCGAACGCCTTGAGTCGGTCGCCAAGTTGATCACGACGGAAGCGATGATCCGCGACGTCGTCATTTACCGGCAGACCTGGATGGGTTCGACCAAGCGATCGCTGGTGATTGCCACCGGCAAGGCGCTGGTGGGAGTGGATCTCAAGGTGGCGCCCAAGATCACCATCAGCGAGAGCGACAAGCACATTACGCTGGTGTTCCCGCACGCCCGGTTGCTCGGCGTGGATATCACCGACCTCAAGACGTACGACGAAACCCGCGGTCTCTGGAACCCGTTCCGCCCCGCGGACCGTGACACGATTTTCCAGATTGCCCGCGCGCAGTTGGGCGCGTCGGCGCAGGAGCTCGCGGTGCTCGACCACGCCGAGCGAAGCGCGCGGCTGATGATGCAGGGACTGTTTGCGGCTGAGGGCTGGACCGTCGATGTGGTCTTCGGGGGCACGGCGGCGGGCAAACGGTAGCTCCAGAAGGCTCCCGGCCACCCGTTGCCTCAAGCGCACTACCATGCGCGGCACGGCTCATTCGCCCGGCCTCATTCTGTACCTCGAGACGTCGCGGCGTAACCTGCCCGCTGATCCAGCGCTGCTTATCTCAGGCCAATAACCAGTACAGAAAAGCGGAGCCACTTCTCTCGCTCATCGTATACCGATCGCTCGCGGCATCTCGGACGAACTGCAGTCGCTCTTCCATCCGCACACTCTCCTTCCATGGCATCGACGCGCTCGCTGAGATGAGATTCGTCGTGCAGGTTAAGAGTGTTATCAATCATCCTGGACTACTCTGTTACCAATCAACCCGGGCTTTACCCCCGCCTGCCTAACATGCGCTGCTGTCGAGGAACACGAACTGTTCGCGACAGCGCTATACCATATCGGTGCGAATGATTCGTCTCGCGCGCTTCGCTGCGCTTGTCAGCATTGTCTCCGTGTGGAGTTGCGGGCGCCCGGCACCACAAACGCGTCGTCTGGATCGCGTCACATTTACTGCAGCCGAATCGGCGTTCTACCTCGGCGCGGATGAGGCATGCGGTTTCGTTCCGCGCAAACTCAATCCTCAGCCGACTGCACTCGTTAGAGAATACAATCGCCGGGACAACGAAGGACAGTTTCTAGGTCGGAATACTTGGTTGGATTCCGCCTACGACTGCCCAGAACATCTTCCGGGGCCCGATGCATTCACGGTCGTTAGCAGCACTGAGATCGTTGCCCAGACCCTGACCGATTCGCTGGCACGCATCATGGTATCGTCAGTTGTGTTGGGTTACATGGAGGCTGACAGTGTCGGCCCCGTGTTTGAACCGAGGCCATCGACGAAAACGGACACTTTCGTCGTCATCAATACGCCTTACGGGTGGCGGATTCGATCTCCGCAGCTTCCTGACAATGTGTTGGCATCGTGGGTACTGAGTCAGCCACAGAAGATTCGACTTCGGCCAGGCAATCGAGATACGTTACTCCATGCGACGCGACGCGTGTCTGCTAACGAACGCTAGGCTCGTGACCGGAGTCTGCTTCGTCTCATTCTCGCTCATCGTACTCGCTTGCGCGCCGCGTGACGGCGGGCGCTCGGTCGCCGACTCAGCATCGCCGGCGCGCACCTGCGGCGTCGAGTCAGCGACGAATCTGAGCGGGAGCGGCATCGGCGCGCTTCGTATCGGCGCATCGGTCGATGCAGTTCGCGCACTGTGTCGCGTGCTTAGGGACACGATTGCGTTAGGCCTGGAAGCACTCCCACAACGCACACTTCTTGTCGATCTGGGTGCCGACTCTGTTACCGCGGAGGTCGACGAGAACCGGATCTGGCGACTCGAGATCGTTCACTCTGTGTTCCGGACCGCGGATTCGCTCGGCGTCGGGTCGCTGGTGGGCGCGTTGCGCACGCGACAAGGCGTACAGGTGGCCACCGGAGAGAATGACGTCTTTCTCACGTTGGCCGATGCATGTGGGCTCAGTTTTCGGCTCGTCGGCATTGAGGCGATGACGCCGCCGCGGTTGACGGCCATCGCGGATAGCGTTCGTGTTGAGGAAGTTTTGGTCGTTGGATGTCGCGCGGCGATGTCGCCCCCGCGCAGGGTGCGTAGTAGCTGACAAGGCCACTGGGATTCTCGCTGCGTTGCAATTATTTGAGGCCGTGGAAACGAACTCAACGCGACGCGCATGTGGAACGAGCAATTCGAATCACGAAGACGTGGTACGACGAGGAAATTCTTGAACTCGCGTTCGATGTTACACTCAGGCATGGCAGCTTCGATGAACCAGCGCTATCGGTTCCATTTCGCGGATGCCTAACCGGGCGTTGCTACTGTCGAACGCAGGTGATTTCTGAAGCGGCGGGCTCGCTGGCGGTCGCTGGCGCTCGCTCGCCGCAGTATCTGTTATGCGTTCGTAGCAGAACGCCGACTCGTTAGGTCGCACATCCACCACCCCATCGTATGGAAGCTCCCAAGAAATCCAAGCCGACTTTGCGGGCCCGCGCAGACGCGGTCCGGTCGCACCGCTGCAAGAACCTCATTGCGGTCATTGAGCATCCGGGCGATCTGCGCAACATCGGCACCATCATCCGCAACGTGAACGCACTCGGCGTCGAGAAAGCGTATGTAGTTTCCGACAGCGACGAGCTGCCGAGCGATTGGCAGGAGATGCGGACGCGGCGTTCCCTGAACGCAGTCTCCGCCTCAGCTATCAAGTGGAGCTTTGTACGCAAGTTCTCGGACACCGAGACATGCCTGGCTCACCTAGAAAAGAACGGCTTTGTCTCCATCGTGACATCACCGCATACAAAGGGACGCACGAACGTCGTCCTCCACGAAGGCGACTATACCAAGTATACGAAGCTCGCGGTCTGGTTTGGCAGCGAAGGTACTGGAATTAGTGCACTCGCTCTCGACCGGAGCGCGGTCTGCGTGAACATCCCGATGTTCGGCATCATCGAGAGTCTGAATCTCGGGACATCGTCTGGCATCGTACTCTATGAGATCACGAAGCAGCGTCGTGGCTTTCAAGATCGACTCCGTGCGAAGATTGCCCGCAAGAAAGTCGCGCGCGCGGCGACCTAACGAGCGTTGCAGCAGACAGCCGAGCTTCGGACTGCTCGCTGCGCTCGCTCTTATTCACGCGGCTGCAGTTGACCTTTGACGTAGGCTGCGACACGCATCCCATTCTATCATAGATCAATGATCCGACAGCTCATATTCGCGATTGCGCTGGCCGCTATGCGGGCGCCACCGGCGCGCGCTCAGGTCGCACCACATCGTATCCTGTTTGTGACGGTTCGGCCGGGTGTCCGCCTTGAAGTGCTCGATTGGGGCGGCGTCGGCCCCCCGCTCGTCTTTCTCGCCGGCTTCGGGAATACCGCACACGTCTTCGACAGCTTTGCACCGCAATTCACAAATCATTCCCACGTTCTGGCGATCACGCGTCGCGGCTTTGGCGTGTCCAGTCACCCAAGTGGCGGTTACGACACGGGCACTCTAACGCAGGACATTACCGCTGTTCTCGACTCGCTCGAAATTCGTCGTGCAACCTTCGTTGGACACTCATTCGCGGGAACGGAGCTAAGCTATCTCGGGGCGTTTGATGCCGATCGTGTCGCGCAGCTGATCTACTTGGATTCATCCTATGATTTCGCGCAACTTTACGCTGACCCCCGATGGCAACATGCTTTTCCGATTCCCCGGCCCGCCGCTCCGTCAACAGCGGACATCGAGGACTGGCGCCGCTGGTTCGCCCTTGTCATGGGTCCGGACGTTCCCGACGATGAGATCCGCCTCTTGAGGCGGAATGGTGGCCCGGATCTCAGCACACCGTTGCAACGCGGCGCCGCTGCGAGCGCGTTCGGCCGTATCCGAGTCCCGGTGCTCGCTCTCTGGGCCGCTCCGAGATCGGTGCGGGACCAGTATCCGTATTTTGAGTCGCTTGACTCGACTGACCAGTCGCGCCTACAACGCTCATTTGCCGATCAGAAAGCGGTTCGCCGATCGCAGTTTCAGGAGTTTCGGTCGGAGGTCGCAGGGGCTCACCTGATCACGATTGCGGGTGGCCGGCACTACCTATTTCTGAGCCATCGACGTGAAGTTACGAATGCGATACGCACGTTCTTGGCTTCTCGCCACACGCAGCCTAACGAACGCTGAAGCCGACGAAGGGTTTATTGATTTGTGGTGGCGTCGCCATCACTCTCATATGACCCCTTCGCGGCTTAGCTTGGGCGTTATACGGACGGCTTTTCTTCCACTGGAGTGACTGCGTGGGCGCCTCCCTTCTGTGAACCACGTGGCCGCAGGTTGTCGGCTGCTGCGCATGGTCACGTTACTCACCGTGCCAGCATGTGCCGGCCGCGATCGCCCGCCGGAGCGGGCCGCTCCTGGGGCAGCGACGGAGCCGCTCATCGACGCCACGCTGCGCCGCCAGCTCCCATCCGCGCAATGGCGCACAACTACGACGCCGCACTTTCGTCTGCACACGCGCACGGGTTCCTCCACGGAGCGGCGCCTGGGGACGCTCCGCGACACCGCCGAGGCGGCACGCTCGGTGGTGCTCCACGAGCTTGGCATTTCCGACAGTTCGCAATCCGCGCGTGTCGATCTGGTCTTCGCCGATACGCGGGCGGAGATGCAACAGCTCATCGGCCAGCCGGCATCCGGCATGGTGCCGAATGCCCCACCACGCGTGGCCTTCTTGCTCGCGGGCGCCGACTATCGCCCACTCTTCCGGCACGAACTCACGCATGTGTATACGCTCGCGGCGTGGGGTTCGCCGCCACCGAGCGCCGCGTGGCTGAGCGAGGGACTGGCCACGTGGGCGACCGGCGCCTGCGGTGGTATCAGCGTGGATGCGCGCGCATCCGACTTGGCACGGAGCGGCGCGCTCGTGCCGCTGCCCGAACTGCTCCGCCGTTTCCGGTCGTTGCCCGAGCCCGTTGCCTACGTAGCGGCCGGCAGTGCTGTAGGGTTCCTGCTCCGACGCGATTCAACGGGGGCGATCGTACGTGCGCTCTGGCGCGCGCCCGCCGCGGCCCATAACCGTGGCTTCTCCGCGCTGTTCGGTCCCGAGGGCGCAGAGTTCGAGCGCGCGTGGCGCGCGCACCTCGCCACGGTGCCTGCGCAGTCCGTCGATACAATCGCCATCCTCCGTGACGGGTGTTGACGTGTCAGCGCGGCGTGACCGCGCCCAGCCTACTCGCCGTGGGTCTCGTTCCGACACGATTGGCGTGTCGCCTCTCCAGTACGACCATTTGGCGACGCTCTCGACCGTCGGCATCACGGGGACTTGGGTCGCCATCGGCTTCCTCAACGACGAGTCCAGCACCAATTGCGCGGGTGCTGCCAGAGGACCCGCGTATGAGTTGATCCTCGACATCGTTCGGGACTCACTCTCGATCGATATGCTGGAGATGCCACCGATGTCAGAAACCGGTCGATCGGTTGCAGCGGGCCAGTTCGTATTCCAAACCGTTTTGAGGCTTGCGCCGATGATTCAACTGCCGCCTGACATGCGTTGCTGCTGGCGTGGCGCGAGTGATGCCCTAATCGTGACTTGCCCGCCGCCTTCCGATATCGCAGCATCAAGGATGCGCGCTCCTGCGGTGCCACGCAGCAGAACGCCAACTCGTTAGGCTGCTGAAGACACTTCTCGATCTGGTAGGTTTGCCATGGACACGGTGAATCTCGGTCCGTTGACGCACGAACCACTCGATGAAGGAGCGCATTGCGCTACCTGCGGTCGATTGGGTACGGTCGCGGTCACCGTCCTGCACTCGCAACCCGAGCAGGTTGAGCGGTTCTGCGAGCCATGCTGGCCCGCGGCTCGCGAACGGTTTGAAACTAAAATAGAGAACGATACTATCGAGTGGATGCGCGCATCGATGCGTGCGGGGCCGTTCAATCGGCCTGCGAAGCCTCCCGGCTCAAGTGCCGGCTCGCGATCGTGGCATGACGTAAACCTTTTCATCGACCGCTACGTTTTCGGGCCCGATGGAATTTCAGCGGTCGGAGCCGACGAGCTCGCGCAGATGGCTCGCAAAATTCGCGAGGATGCGCCGAGGATGTATGGTGCGATGCCCCGAAAGATCGCAGCGTTCCTCGAGCAGTATGGTCCGCCCGCAACCTAACTCTGATCCGTTAGCTGGCCCGCAACGAGTTACTATCCGCGGTGATCCGAAGCTTCGCCGGCCGCGACAGGGCCCGGCTGTGGGACCGCGAGCCCGTCCGTCATTTTCCCGCCGATCTCCGTCGGGTGATGCTGCGGAAACTCTCGCTGGACGGATGGAGAAGCGCACGCGGTCGAGATCGTCGACGATCACTAGGAGCCATCATGTCCAAGAAGCTTGATCCGATCCACCCAGGCGAAGTGTTGCTGGCAGATTTCCTTGAACCGCTCGGTCTCTCGCAGTATCGACTCGCGCACAGCATCAGCGTGCCGCCGCGCCGCATTAATGAAATCGTCCACGGCACCCGTGCCGTCACCGCGGACACGGCCGTGCGGTTCGCGCGCTTCTTTGGGGTTTCTGAGCAGTTCTGGCTCAACTTGCAGGCGCGGTACGATCTTGATGTCGAACGCGACCGCCTGGGGAGCCGGCTGAAAGACGAAGTGGAGATCTACGCGGCGGCCAGCTAACGATGGTTGCTGCCGACGCGGTCTCGGCGGCATAGGTAGTTGCCTTCGCGCGATCTGTCCGGCCGGTACCAGAGAAGAGGGCTATCGCGAGGAACGCAAACGGCTCAGTGCGGAAGACTATCTGTTCCCGACGTAGCGGCTCGCGACAGCGGCGCTAGTTTGGCGTTGCGCTGGCGCGCGTCACGTAGCGTGACGCGGAGTGTTCGTGATAGGCACGGTGACGGCCTCCACCCATACGACTTACGATGAGTGACTTTCGCGCGAGTTTGAAACAGTTCGGGCCGATCGGCATCGTCGCGATCGTGGTGATTCTGTTCACCGGCAACATCATCGGCGCCATACTCGTGCTTCTCTGGGCGAGCGAGACGCGAACGCCATGGCGCACGCTTGGTCTCGTAAGTCCAAGAAACTGGCCCAAGGACATCGCCGTAGGGCTCGTCGCGGGCATCGCGCTCAAGTTCGTCGTCAAAGCGATCGTGATGCCGTTGCTCGGCGCGAGCGCGATCAACGCGGCGTATCACGGTCTGCAGGGAAACGCCGCCGCACTTCCGATGATGTTGTTCATGGTGATCGTCGGCGGCGGAGTTGGTGAGGAAATTATCTGGCGCGGATTCTTGTTCGAGCGACTGCGCGCGTTGCTGGGCCAGAGTGCGCGCGCGAAGATTGCCACGGTGCTGATTACGGCGGCGTTGTTCGCGAGCGCGCACTTTTCGGATCAGGGGCTCGCTGGCTCTGAGCAGGCGGTGTGCACCGGTCTCGTATTTGGAATCTGGTATACGCTTGGCGGGCGTCTCTGGCCGATCATGATCGCGCACGCGGCGTATGATGTCGCAGCGGTGCTGATGATTTATTTCGGTGTGGAGGAGTCGATCGCCGGCATGTTCTTTCGATGAGCACGACGCGTTCCACGGTGACCCATTGTAGGTGAATAGATGAACACAGCGGCCAAATCGTACGCCGAGTCAGCTCGCCGGGGCGGACAGGATCTGAGCCCTCATTGGAGAGGCCACGTTCTCCTCTTTGAGCGGAAGCGTGCGCCGGCCTTCGACGCTTCGACAGGCGTTCGCCTGCTGTTAATCTTCGTGCTCCTCGAAGGCGTCATTGGCCCCCGGCTTTCGCTCTTCAGCTTTCTCCACCTCCCGCTTCCGCCAGTCTGGATTCGAACCGCGGCCTTGCTCGGGTTCGCCCTGCTCCTGCTCCGATTCTTCGCGGGAGTGAAGCTGTCCGAGCTCGGCCTCTACCGGTGGCGCGAATGGAGTGCGACTGAGAAGTCCTACTTCGTCCAGTTGTTAATTATTTCGAACGTCGTCTTCGTGCTGATTCTCCGGGGTCGACTCCGGACGATTCTCGCCGAGCCAACTGCGATGCGGCAAGTGCTGACCGTAATGCTCCCGTACTTGCTCTGGGGGTTCTATCAGGAGCTGGTGTATCGTGGAGTTCTGCAGACGGAACTCGTTCGGCGCTGGGGCCCTGTGGCCGGGGTTCTCGTCACAAACATTCTCTTCACCTTCGGCCCCCTGCATTTCTACCACTTTGCGCGCACGTCGTCTCCGCTCCCGATCTTCGCGGGCATCTTCGCGATTGGCTTGTTCCTCGGGGTGGTGTTCCAGAGATCTGGCAATCTGTGGATCGTCGCCATCGCCCACGGTATTGGCAACTTCTATATCGAGGGCACGGGAGGATAGTGGAGGCCAACGGCCCTCGCGATGACACTCTCGGCGCGCAGCCTGTGGAACCTGCGGTCGCGATGACATGATTCACAGCGTAAGGCACTGCTGCTGGGCCCTCGTCTAATTCTAGTATGGAAACTTTTCTTCATGCAGTTGAAAGACGACAAGGTCGAGAGCTATCGGGCGAAGATCAAAGTTTCCTTCAAGTACGAAGGCGAGTGAGCGTCCGGCCGCCGCTGCCTAATTCTTGTTAGATCGCCACAACCATCTTGGTGCATGCGTGCATGACTGACTACGCGAACGTTGCGTTGCCCACGGGCCTCAGAAGCACCGTGACAACAAGAACGCTGGCGTCAGGTATCGAAGTCCAGGTATGCCGAGCGTCCGTGCAACGCGATTCCGGGCCGAGCCGTGAAATAGTCCTGCTTCTCGATGTGTTTGGCCGCGAGCTACCCACATCAGCAGACCTGATCCACCTTACGGCCACTCTTACCACCGACGGCGTTTTGGCCGGGTTACGGTCGGCTCACAGCGGGGCTGCATCGGTGATCATACTTCCAGAGTTCGAAACATACGCTGAAGATGTAGCTGCCGCCGCCGCCGTATGTGCGGCAAGCTGGGGTTGGGACGAAAGCGAGTACATCGCGGTGCGGGTCAATGAGCTTGAGTGGTCAGTGGCACCTCTCTTTCGTGGGGACACGTGGACGGCGCGCACCCGAGTCTAGTAGCGTGCGATGCCGATACTTGAACATTCAAGCATCTCTCGGCGGCGATCTAACGTGCGTTGCAGCAGTCGGGCGATCTAGGGTGGCTCGCTGCGCTCGCATTTATCAATCGCCCGCAGCTGAACTTGGGCGTTAGGCGTCAGCGACACGTCATTGTTTTGCATGGTGAGGCGCAATGGCGCTGTGATGGCCGAAGAGTTCGTACGGAGCATGCCGGTCATTCCCGACTTTGTTACTCGCCACCTGAACGGATAGACTCCGTTCCTGATCGAAGCTACGTTTGGTCGCGCGCCCCAAGGAGACAATTGAAAGCCAACCGGATCTTCGTGGTGCTCGCCATCATCGGACTGCACGCGTTCGCGCACGACGCGTCGGCGCAGCACGGACGCGTGGTCACCGATACCGTGCGATCGGCCTCGCTTGCGAACTTGCTCGGCACTCCGGCCGAAACGCGCGTCCTGGTATACCTGCCGCCGAGCTATGACGCCGCGCGGACGCGCTTTCCGGTCATCTACCTCCTTCACGGTCTTGGGGCCACAGCCACCAGCTGGCTTCGTCCCGGTCCAGGGATCCTTGGCGTTGACCGCATCATGGATTCGCTGATCGCCACCCACGTGGTGAAAGAGATGATCGTCGTGATGCCCAACGCACCAACGAGTTTTCTAGGGACTTTCTACGTCAACTCGGCGACGACGGGAAACTGGGATGACTTCATTTCGGCTGATCTGGTGGCCTGGACCGATACGCGATACCGCACGCTGGCCCAGCCGGAGAGCCGCGGCATCGCCGGTCACTCGGCGGGAGGATACGGCGCGTTCTACCTCGGCATTCGGCACGGCGGTTCGATCTACGGAGCGATGTACCCGGCGAGCGCGTGCTGCACGGCGCCGCTCGTCTTCGACGCCGCGCGCGATGGCGCGACGTGGGACACGGTCGCATCGGTCAAATCGTTTCAGGCGCTGCAACGCACGGGTCTTATGGTGCAGGCAATCGCCGCGCTCTCGGCGGCGTACGCCCCGGATCCCGCCCGCCCGCCGTTATTCTTCGCGCTTGCCCGGGAGCGGAACGGCGGCACCTGGCGGACCAATGCGCCAGTCGTGGCGCAATTCGAAGCGCACAGTCCGTCACTTATGGTGCCGACGTACCGCGCCAACCTCCTCCGCATGCGCGGGATCCAATTTGACGTGGGCACCCACGACGAGCAGGTGCCACCGACGGAACTCATGGCCATGGATTCGGTGCTGTCACGAGCGTCGATTCCCCACACCTTCGAGTTGTTCGATGGAACTCACACCAATCGAATCGGCGAGCGCTTGATGACGCGCGTCTTTCCGTTCTTTTCCCGCACGCTGCTGTTCGAGCCGGGAAAGCCGTGAGGCCGCCGAGCAACGGCTGCTGTCGCGGCCATGACGCATAACGAACGCTGCAACTGACAATCGATCTTCGGATTTGCGCCCGCTACGAGGCCGCTTTTATCTAACTCGCTTGCAGTTGAGCTATGGCGTTCGTTAGAGCACCTCACATTGCACCGTCATGGAGCGCCTCGCGCCTCCTCGCGCCTCCTCGCGGCGAGCATCATGTTCTTCTTCATATCGAAGAAACCTCTCGCTCCTCCCATTGCAGAACAATGAAATTTCCATTTCGCCAGCTCGGCGTGCTGCTGCTCCTCATGCTGCCCGGATCAGCAGCGATCGCGCAGAACGGACGATTCAATCTCGAGAAGACGCAAACAGTGCTGACCGGTCTGATTGAGAAGACGCTCGCCGATAATGGCGTTCCGTCGATGTCGATCGCGCTGGTTCGCGGCGACTCGATCGTCTGGAAGGCGGCGTTCGGGTATTCCAACATGCGCACCCGCACACCTGCCACCACCGAGACGCTCTACAGCACCGGGTCGTCGTTCAAGTCGGTCACCGCAACCGCGGTGATGCAGCTCGTCGACCAAGGCAAGATCAAGCTGGACGATCCGATCAACCAATACCTCGGCGAAAGTCGGGTGAAGGATTCGATTGGTAAGCCGGTGACCTTCACGCACATCCTGTCACACTGGTCGGGGCTCAGGAACGGCGCGGAGACGCAACCGATCTGGAGCCGGCGGCTGCCGGCAACCCTCGAGGCGATGACCTCGGCGCTCACCTGGATTCGGGCGCCCGAGACAAAGTGGGAGTACAACAACTTTGCGTACGGCACGGCGGGCCTTCTCGTGCAGAAGGTCTCGGGCGTCGAATACGAGAAGTACATCGTCGACAACGTGCTCAAGCCGCTCGGCGTGACGACCCCGCATCCGGTCTATCCCTCGCCCGACATGGTCGAGAGGATGGCGCTTCCGTACAACGCCGGGGGTTCGCTCGGAAAGCCGGCGCCGACTGCCCAGGTGCACTTCGATGTCTATCCTGCCGGTGACATCTACCTCACCGCGGAGGACATGGCCCGCTACCTCATCGCGCAGCTCAATGGCGGCGTGTACCACGGTACCAGGATCCTCTCGGAGGCATCGGTGCGGGAGATGCACACCGCGCGCTTTGGCGGCGATTACGGATTCGGATTCTGGATGGTTCACGACACCGTCAGCGGTCACACGCTGATCCACCATGGCGGCGCCATTCAGGGGCAGCGTGCGTTCCTGATCGGCGACCTCGACGCCAAAGTCGGCGTCTATTACATGACCAATTCCGATTTCCTCCCCGATGCGACGCCGCCCGCACAATCGGAAATCGTTTATGCGGCGCTCAAGCTGTTGCGCGGAGAGCGCTACGTCCCGCGACCCGAACGGAAGGGCATTGCGGTCGACGAGAAGTTGCTCAACAGCTACGTCGGTACTTACGAGTTGGGTCGGGCAGCAGTCGTCGTGAGCCGCGTCGGCAAGGCGCTCGCGTTTCAGCAGACCGGCCAGTCGACAGTCACCGAGCTGCTTGCGCAGACTCCGTCGCGTTTCTTCCTTCGCGGCAGCAATATCATAGTTGCCTTCGAAGGTGACGGTGGCAGCGTTGACCGACTCGTTGTGGAAGCCGGGGGCCAGCGGCAAGTAGCGACACGCCGCAAGTAGCAACGCGTTCCACGCCAGCGCTCGCCTGCGCACTCATCGAATAGACGTTGACGCCGGAGTGGTGCGCGCGCTAACGTGAAAGCGAGCGCGAGGGGCGCCACCAGTCCGCGGAAAGGGCCGAGCCCACCCACACGGCATGAAGCGTCGCACACGACCCTTCTTTCAGCCTGACCAATGCGGACGACAGGCGCCTTGAAAGGAGGTTGTGTGTCCCATCCCCCGCGGTCCGTCGCGCGCATTGATCTCGAGCAGGCGCGCAAGCAGGCGAAGGAGTTGCTCGCCGCGTTTCGCGCCGCCGACCGGCGCGCCCTTGAAACCGTCCGCTGGAACCATCCGCGGTTTCGAAAACTCAAGCCCGCGGCGTTTCTCGCACAGGAGTTCAAGCTCGCTGACGCGCAGCTCGTAGTCGCGCGAACGCATCACATCGAGAGTTGGACCAAGCTCAAGGCGCACGTCGAGGCGATGGAGCGCGGCGATCCCGCAGTGTCGACGTTCGAGCGCGCCGCGGAACTCGTCATCTCCGGCGACACCGCCGCGCTGAGGGCGCTGCTGCGCGAACACTCGTCGCTCGTCACACAACGCTCGTCACGAGCGCATCACTCGACGATCCTGCACTACGTCTCGGCGAACGGCGTCGAAGACTACCGCCAGGTGACGCCGGCCAACATCGTCGAGATCACGCAGGTGCTGCTCGACGCGGGCGCCGACGTCAACGCGACGAGCGAGGCGTACGGCGGCGGCAGCACCACGCTCGGCCTCGTCGCGACGAGTGCGCATCCGCGGCTGGCCGGCGTGCAGATCGCGCTCATGGACCTGCTGATCGATCGCGGGGCAACGTTCGGCGAGATCCGGCCGCAGAATCCTGTCGTGCGTTATTCGCTCGCGAACGGATGTCCGGAGGCTGCGGTGCATCTCGTACAGCGCGGCGCGAAGGCGGACACGGTGTACGGGGCGGCGGGACTCGGCGATCGCGCGTCAGCGGAGCGCCTCATTGGTGCAGCGACGCAAGACGAGTGTGCTGCGGCGATCGTCCTCGCGGCGCAGTGCGAACACGCCGACGTTGTGCGCTGGTTGATGGAGCGCGGTGTCCCGCTGCGCGCGCACGATGGCATGACCGCGCTCCATTGGGCGGCGGCGAACGGCGACGTCCTGCTCGTCAATGATATTGTGGCTCGTGGTGGGGACCTCGAGGCGCTCAACGAATTCGGCGGGACCGTTCTCAGTAGCACCGTCTGGTTTGCGGGGCATGCGTTCATCGAGGATTTCGGGCGACGAAATTATCCGGCGATGTTCGACCGGCTCATAGCGCTCGGCGCGCGCGTCGATTTCTATCCTGCACTCGCAGACGAAATCGCCAAAGTCCTGAAGCGCTCAGTCAGCTGACTCGTTGAATAGCAGTGAATAGCGCAGCATTCCGTCGTGCTCCGTTGTGCGGTTGTCTTCTGGCCGAAGTGCTCGTCCAGAGTATGACCGGCACACGGGCGGGAATGTGACGGAGGCGCGGCCCTTCAATGATATGTGTTCGAGGTTGCGCACCCGCGATAGCACGCACAGCATCATGCATGTCCACCCGTCGCGAAGTTCTTGTACAGCTCGCCGCCCTCGCGCTGCTCCCGCGGCTCAAGTGGGAATCAATTGCCGGCGATCCGCTCGATGGTTCCATCGCGGCGTACCAAGCGGGACGAGCGCGACGCGAGTGGACCGCGCTCGAGGTCACGCAACGGGCTCTCGAGCGATGCAACACTGACGGCCGCGCATGGCGCGCGATCGACGTGCTCGCAAGCACGGCGCTTGCCGAAGCGCGCGCGGCCGACGCCCGCATGCGCTCGGGACAAAGCCGCGGCCCGCTCGATGGCGCGCCGGTGTTCGCGAAGGCGATCTACGATATGCAGGGATTGCCGACCACCGGATCGAGCGCCGAGTGGGCGCGGCTTTTTCCGGAACTCGTGACGCGTGATGCGCTCGAGGTCGCGCGCCTCCGCGCGGCCGGTGCGATCATACTCGGCAAAACTGCGGCCGATGATTTCGCGTACCGGGGCAATGGCACGAGCAGCCACACGGGACAGGTTTTGAATCCGCACGATCCAACGGGATCCAAAACGCCAGGCGGATCGAGTGCCGGTTCCGCTGTGGCCGTTGCAGGCGGCTTGGCGTTCGCCGCGCTCGGCACCGATGATGGCGGCTCCAATCGCATCCCCGCGCAGTTCACCGGTGTCGTTGGCATGAAGCCAACCTTCGGACTCGTTCCTCGCAGCGGCGTGATTCCGACCTGGCCGTATCTCGACACGCACGGTTCACTCTCGCGCACCGTCGCCGACACGGCGCTCATGCTCGCGGTCATTGCCGGAGCGGACGCATCGGATCCGCTCGCGCTCACGTCATCATGGAATGGCGCGCCGCTCGCCAGTCTCTCTGACGAAGCGCTCGCCGGGACGCGGCTCGGAATTGTCGAGGTGCACGCGCCTCGCGAGCAGATGACTGCCGAGGCCCGTGCCACGTGGGATCGCGCCGTCGCGGATCTGCGAGCGGCCGGGGCGACCGTCGAGCCGTTCGATGCAGCGATCACGCGCGTGAATTATCGCGATGCATTTGCTGCGGCGGCGCATGATCGCGGCGACGTCGCCGTGGATGCGAAATCTCCGGCTCCAACAGCGAATGCGTTGCTCGCGTATTTCGCCGGTCGCACTGCCGATCCGCGCGCGGCAATCGAGCGCGGCTATGCGGCGTATCAGAGTTTTTACGATGTGCTGCCCAAGACGTACGAAGAATGCCGGCCCCTTTTCGATCAGCCGATGGCCGCAGACGCTGCCGGGCAATCGTTTGCAAAATCGCGAACCGAAGTTGTCGCGAAACTTGCTGCATCGATGAGAGCAGCGGGCGTCGCGGCGATGGTGTATCCCACGATGCCGTTCAACGCGCCGCGTGCGGTCGACCAATGGCCCGATGTTCGCACGCCGCTCGGCTACGGCAATTGGCTCGGGCTACCGGAGGTCTCTGTGCCCGCGGGTTTCGGCGCCGACGGTATGCCCGCGCTGAATCTCTCGATTGTCGGACTGCCTGGCGCCGACGCCCGCATCCTTTCGCTCGCGCATGCGTACGATCGGCAGTCGCAGCGGTTCCGGGCTTCGAAGTAGGGGCTTCGCGCGGCGCGTTCCTACATGAGTCTGTTGTTCAGCGAGCCGTGACGGACGCGGCGCGTCGCACCGCGATCCCGAAGCGCGTGAGCACTCGTTCGCGACGCACTTGCTCGAGGACGGCTACGATATTCGAACGATTCAGGAGTTGCTCGGCCATCGCGACGTTCGAACCACAATGATCTACACGCACCGCCGCGATCGTGGTGATTCTGTTCACCGGCAACATCATCGGCGCCGTGCTCGTGCTTCTCTGGGCGAGCGAGACGCGAACGCCAGGGCGCACGCTTGGTCTCGTAAGTCCAAGAAACTGGCCCAAGGACATCGCCGTAGGGC
>JBBRBH010000002.1:0-135499 GCA_038205995.1 Gemmatimonadales bacterium | reverse complement strand
ATCGGAAGAAGCACCAGGTTACACCTTGAAGATGATGTTCTTGCGGGCCAGCGCCCACAAAATGAGATACCAAAAGAGTACAAAACACAGAGCGAACGCCAGCGATGCATTTCGCGGAGCGAGCCAAGGCCTGAATACCGTCTGATACACCACAGCCTGCACCGGAGCCGGCGCTCCGTGAAAATCGACCTTCCAGACCGTGTAGATCATCCGCGCCATCATGCCCGAACCCACAAACGCGATGATCGGGTTCACTCCATATATGACGATTGGACGGGTCCACCACGTCACGCCTTTTACGTCGATAATCCAGCTGATCGTCGCGATGGCGACGCACGCCATTCCGGCGCTGAACATCACGTACGAACTCGTCCACAAACTCTTGTTGATCGGGAACGACCAGTTCCACATCAAACCGACCATCATGCCGACCGCTCCGGCGGCGAACAGGCCGTTGAGTCGCTCTTCGAGAGGTTTTTGCTCGCCCAGCCATCGTCCTGCGAAAATCCCAAGCATCGCCGTACCGATTGCGGGGATCGTCGAGAGCGGTCCCTCGGGATCCCAGGTGACCGAGTTGATCCACAGGTGCCCGCCGAGCAGGAACCGGTCGGTCCACGCGGCGAGGGTGCGCGAGGGAATCGTGTTCAGATTCTGGCCGATTCCACCCATCGCGCCGGGGATCGGCACGAGCGTGATGATGAACCAGTAGCCGAGCAGGAGCGACGCGACGATAACGACTTGCTGCTTGAGCGTGGTGCGCATCGAGATCAGCGCGGCGATCGTGTAGGCTACACCGATGCGCTGCAGGACGCCGGGAATTCGAATGTGGATGAAACGTTCGGGCGGGAAGAACGGAAAGACGGCCATGAGCAGGCCGAATCCCACGATCAGTGCTCCGCGTTTGAGAATTTGTCTCGTGAGCGCCGCATCGTCCGCGCCCTGTGCCCGTCGCGCCGCGAGTGAGAGCGAGGTGGTGATCCCGGCGACGAACAGAAAAAACGGAAAAATCAGATCAGTGGGAGTCCACCCATTCCATTCGGCGTGTTCGAGCGGTGGATAGATCGCGCTCCAGGTCCCCGGATCGTTGACGAGGAGCATCCCTGCGACCGTAAGGCCGCGAAAGACATCGAGCGCGACGAGTCGCTTTGAACTCACCGGCCGCTCACCGATTTACAGGGGGCACAGGTTGATTCGCCGGCGTCCATTTTACTTGTGCACCCTCCGATGAATCGGAATCAGCCGCCTGCCACTTGAAGAAGACGACTGAGAGCACGATGAGAAAGAACATCGTGCCCGGGACCCACATGATCAATCCGCCCGCCGACTGATCGAACATCGGGGTGATTCCCCAGATGCGCGGAGCGGACGCGTACGCGGGATACAAAATGTGGTCGGCGAGCGCGATGCAGAACGCGACGACCGACATGGGAATCGTCATCAGGAAGCAGTAGAGCATCTGCCCCGGATACGCGAGCCGCGGCAACTCGGGCATCTGGCTCGTGAGCGGCCACCACATCAGCGTCGCCGCGACCAGGAACATGAGGTGTTCGACGATGTGAATGTTGTGATTCGCCATCGCGAGGTTGTACAGCGGCGGCAAATGCCAGCCGGCGAGGACGATATTGAAAATCAAAAATGTCGTGCGCGCGCCGGTGAGCCGATGGGCCCAGCTATTGACCCACGGAGTTTTCAGCGCGGGACGGAGCATCCAGCCCGGCGTTCCGAGGATCAGCAGTGGCGGAACGATAAGGGTCAGCGCGAGGTGCTGGACCATGTGCGCGCTGAACAGGTAGTAGTCGCTCAGATCGTGGATCGGTCCGTTGAGCGAGAGGAACACGACCAGCAGTCCGCCAACAAACAGGGTGCGCTGCGAGCGGGTCGGGTCGGTTTTCTCAACTCGCGCACGCCATTCGTACAGAGCCCATAGCGCGCCGATGCCCAGCACCGTGCTCCAATGCACGCTGAAACTCGTCCAACTGATTCGGGCAGTCGGGTGCAGAAGCGCGGGAAATGGCAGAATCGGTGACATCCTTCCCAATCTAACGTTTCCGCGGGTTCACATGTTCACGGAGCTTCGAGTGTTGAGCTTTCACTACTAAAGGCTTCAGGCGCCAGGATTCAGTAACCAAAGGCGTCGGGGAAAAAATGACGGGACCGGTCTTGGCGCATTCGCCTAGACCGGTCCCGTTGTATTTCAGTTGATGACTCGATTACTGAGTCCTGAGTGACTGACGCCTTTCGTTAAGTCGTTCTACTCAGGAATTGCCAAGTGCGAAAACAGCGCGAGCAATGCGAGCGCCGTGCACCCGGCAATGATCAGCGGTCCCGTAAACAGCGCCTTGAACAGCTTGTGATCGTACTTGAGATGCATGTAGTACAGCACCACGGTCGCGAATTTGAACGCTGACAATACCAGCAGCGTCGGAACGTAGTACGGCGTCTCTTTGAACGGCGTGTAGTAAATCCAGACCTCGACGACCGTGACGAGCGTCAGAATCAGCGCGACCCATTTGTACTGCTTCCAGGTCGGGTGCTCGTGCTCGTGATCGGCGTGCGGCGCGTGATCGTTCATTTATCGGATCTCTACTTGATGAGGTAAACGAGCGTGAAGATCGCGATCCAGACGACGTCAACGAAGTGCCAGTACAACGCGCAGATGTCCACGAGCAGCGCGTCTTTCTGAGTGAGTCCGCGTTTCATGGAAATCGACATCAGCGTGAGCAGCCAGAGTACTCCGGCCGTTACGTGTGCGCCGTGGAAACCGGTGAGCGTAAAGAACGACGATCCGAACAAGTTCGTATGGATCGTCAGTCCCTCGTGCACGAACGAGGTGAACTCGAACGCCTGATAGCCGAGGAACGTCATGCCGAGCACGGCGGTGAAGCCGAGCCAGAACGACGCGTTTCCGCGAATCTTTCCGGCGTATCCCGGCTTGCCCGTGTTCTCGACGGCCTCCAGCGCGAGCACCATCGCCAACGACGACATCAGCAGCACGAATGTCGACTGCGTCGTGACCGGGATATTCAGAATCGCATTGAACTTGTGTCCATCGGGCGCGGTCCACGTTTCGTGCGGAAACGGACCGACGATCGACTTGCCCTTGTAGATCAGATACGTCGAGATCAGCGAAACAAAGAGCATGCACTCCGATCCGATAAATGCCCAGATCGCGACCTTCCGGTTGTCGAGACCGGTCGTCGTGTAATGCGTGTGCTCGTGATGTTCAGCGACAGCAGCGGCGGAAGCCAATGGAATATTCTCCGGGAAAAACTATTCGAGAGGGCTGGTGAGCCAGGCATAGAGCGTCCCGACGAACAGCATCGCGCTGCCGATCGTGATCGTCATCGCCACGGCGAATTTATTCTGGTGCATGAACAACAGACCGGCGAACATTCCCACGAGTGCGGCAGCGGCGATCGCCGGCTTCACCGTGTTGAACGGCATTGGAATGCCGAGTTCCGCCGCGGTCTTGTGTCCCGTTTCCTCATGCACCGGAACGGCGTGCGCGTCGGTGATCGTCATGATATCGGGCGCCGAGTGCGCGATGCCGGCCGTGCGCTCGGGGTGCTTCAGATCCCAGAGCGGATAGCGCGACGTCACCACTGGAATCTCGGCGAAGTTGTAGTCAGGCGGCGGTGACGGGATCGACCACTCGAGCGTTCCGGCGCCCCATGCGTCGTTCGGCGCAACCTCGCCGCTCTTGCGGCTCTTCAGGAAGTTCACCACAAAAATCAGCGTCGACGCGATCAGCATCGCGGTGCCGACCGACGAAATCATGTTGAACGTATCCCAGCCCTGACCCGCGTCGTACGTGTAAATGCGGCGCGGCATGCCGAGCATTCCGCTGAAGTGCATCGGGAAGAACGTGAGGTTCATCGCGATGAACGTCGTCCAGAAATGCCATGTGCCGAGCACTTCGCTCATGTAGCGGCCGGTGATCTTGGGAAAGTAGAAGTAGATACCGCCCATAATTCCCATGATCGATCCGCCGAAGAGCACGTAGTGGAAGTGCGCGACGACGAAATACGTGTCGGTCTGCTGCAGATCGGCGGGCGGCGACGAGTGCATCACGCCTGAGATTCCGCCGATCGTAAACAGCGCAATGAGTCCGATCGCAAACTTCATCGGCGTCGCAAAGCGGATCTGTCCGCCCCACATCGTCGCAATCCAGTTGAAGATTTTCACGCCGGTCGGGATGCCGATGAGCATCGTCGTCAGCGCAAAAATCGTGTCGGCCGTCGCGCCCATGCCGACCGCGAACATGTGGTGAGCCCACACGCCGAAGCCGAGGAATCCGATCATGATGCCCGAGTACACGACGACGTTGTACCCGAACAGCGGCTTGCGTGAGAACGTCGGCAGAATCTCGGACACGATTCCGAACGCCGGCAGAATCAGGATGTACACCTCTGGATGTCCGAACACCCAGAACAGGTGCTGCCAGAGCAGCGGATCAGCGCCCGCCGCGATCTCGTAGAAGTTCGTGCCGAAGAAACGATCGAACAGCAGGAACACGAGCGCAATCGTGATCACCGGGAAGGCGAGCACGAGCAGGAACTGCACCACGAACGACATCCAGGTGAACACCGGCATGCGCATCAGCGTCATGCCCGGCGCGCGCATGTTGATGATGGTGGTGATGAAGTTGAACGCCGCGGCGAGCGAGCTGATGCCGAGGATCTGCAGGCCCATCACCCAGAAGTCGATGTTCAGGCCCGGCGCGTAGGGCATCGTCGTCAGCGGCGCGTAGCCGAACCAGCCGCCGTTGGGCGCATTGCCGAAGAAGATCGGCAGCGTCATGAACGTTCCGCCGAGCACGTACACCCAGTAGCTGAACGCATTCAGGCGCGGGAACGCGACATCGCGCGCGCCGATCTGCAGCGGAATCAAAAAGTTGAAGAACGCGGCGGACAACGGCATCACCGCGAGGAAGATCATCGTCGTGCCGTGCATCGTGAACAGCTGATTGTACATCTCAGCCGAGACGACGTGCTGGTTCGGAAGCGCGAGCTGCCAGCGGATGATGCCGGCCTCGAGTCCGCCGAACATGAAGAAGAACAGCGCGGTGTAGAGATACAGAGCGCCGATGCGCTTGTGGTCTACGGTGGTGATCCAGCTCCAGATGCCCGATTGCTCATACGACGCGGCCGCTGGCGGCGCGAACGTGGGAGTAGCGGCGGTGGTGGCCATTCTATGCGTCTCCCCGGCTTACTTGAGTGACATCAGGTACGCGACGATGTCGGCGATCTGCCGGTCATCGAGCCCTGTGGTCTTTTTGGTTTTCATCGAGGGCGAGTATTCACCCGCGCCCAGCGTCGTCATGATCGAACCCGGCTTCAGGTGCTCCGCGTTTTTGACCCAGCGCGCGAGCGCTTCGGGCGTGGCGCGGTAGATGCCGCCGGCAAACGTGTGACGCGTTGCGAAGTGCGTGAGGTTCGGACCCTTTGCGGCGTCGTCCTTCAGCACGTTCACATACTCACCCTTGATGATGTGGCAGGTGAGGCACGGCACGTCGCCCATGTGCGTCATGTTGCTGACGAGCTCGTGTCCGCGCGCGGCGTCGCCGCCCTTCAGCAGCGAGTCGTCGAACTTCACTTCACGTTCGCCAACGGGCATCGGCGTCTGCGGCAGCGTGTGCGCCGGCATTTTCTCGAGCGGGAACACGTAGCCGTCGGAGGCCGGCATGATCGCGGGAGCGGCAGGCTTTTGTGCCGCGTTCGCGACCTTCACTCCTGCCGAACCGCCGGCTGGTGCGGCAGCCGCCGGCGCCGCGATGATCGACATCGCGGCCTGATCCTTCTGGTGCGCGGCCCAGCTATCGAAATCCGCCGGCGCGACCGCGTACACGTGAAAGCGCATGTTCGCGTGCGACGATCCGCAGTATTCGGTGCAGAATCCGTTGAACACCTGCCCTGCGAGGCTCGCGTCGGGCGTGTACCAGATGTAGTTGGTGCGGTTCGCAATCACGTCGCGCTTTCCGCCGAGCTGCGGCGTCCAGAACGAGTGGATGACGTCGCGCGAGTTGAGCTGGAAGTTGACAGTGCGTCCGGCCGGCACATACAGCTCGTTGGCTGTGACGACGCCGTACTGCGGATAGCGAAACTCCCACCACCATTGGTGCCCGATCACCTGAACCTGCAGCGAACCAGCCGGGGCCTTCGATTCCGTCTTCCAGATCGCGTCGACCGTCGGGATCGCAATCAGGACCAGGATGAGCGCCGGAATGATCGTCCACGTGATCTCGAGCGTCGAGTTTCCGTGGGTCTGTTTCGGCTCGGGCGCGCCTTCACGTTTGCGGAACTTGATGATCGTGAAGACCAGCAGGACCTCGACGAACACAAACACGATCGTACCGAGCAGCAGCAGCCGGTTCCAGAGGCCGTCGATGATCGTGTTGAAGTCTGTGAGGTGAGTGAATGTGGAGTTCGGGTATTGCTCTCCACACGCAGCAACCGCCAGCGCGACCGCACCCAAGAGCAGGGCGGCGAGGCGGCGTGGACTCTTACGGGGCATTACGGGGAATCCTGTCGTTTCTGGGAGAAGCGAGCACTAAGCTTGCGCAGGGAGAGGCGGATTTAAATAGAAATTGCGACCCGAAAAAGCTAGTTGTGTGAGCGAGGCCGGGCAACCGGAGAATGCCTGACTGCCGAACGACTTACGCGCTGTTATGGGTATCGGTTGAGCTCAGTCGTCCGCGATCGCGATATCGACCGAATGCTCCTTCTTCACTTTGCTCGCCGCCATATCGAGCTGGGTGCGGATCTGGGCCACGTATTCGCGCATGGAGCGAAGGCGCACGAGATCGCTGCCGCCTCGCGACACAGCGAGAATCATTCCTGCGAACTGATCGGCGATGGTTCCGAACTGGCCTTTGAGCTGGCCTTGAAGCGTCCCGCACATGCGCTTGATCTGCTGCGGAAGAATGCCGACGGATTTCGACTGCTTCACCTCGATCCCCATCCGCTCGACCACGCCGTGAATCGTCTGAAGCGACATCTGCGCTTCTTCGAGCGTCTTCATCTTTTGTGCGCCCGCGCCATCCAGTTTTGTAGCGGCCATCTCGTCTCCAGATCCCTTGTGTCTCTATAAAGTAAGGGCGCGCATCGCTCACAGGTAGCGAAATGCGACTGTTTCCGTGTAGCGTTCGACATGGAGGCGATCGCCGACTCGATTTTCATTCCGGAAGCCGAAGTCCGGGCGTCGCGGATGGATTTGTCGAGCCTGACGCTTCCGCCGGTCCTCAGACCTCGAGCGAAGCGCTCCGTACTCGACATCACCGAGTTCTACGGCGACACGACGGGCGGCATCCGCACATATCTGCGGCAGAAGGCGCTGTTCGTTGAAGCCCATCCGGAACTTCGGCAGGTGCTCGTGTTGCCGGGCGCACGCGACGCGCTCTCTCAAAGCGATGGCGTGCGCTGTTACCGGCTCGAAGGGCCACGGGTACCGACACAGGATCCGTACCGATTCATGCTCGCGACGCGCACCAACAGGAAAATCGCGCTGCACGAGCGGCCCGACGTGATCGAAGTGGGCAGCCCCGGTTTCGTGCCCTGGATCGTGCGCCTCGCCGCGCGCGGGCTCGACATACCAGCGGTCGCCTTCTATCACAGCAACTTTCCGCGAGTCTTCTGCCCGTTTCCCGACCGAGCGAGCGGATTTCCCCGCGCGATGTACGACCTCGCCTGGAGGTACGCGCGCCTCATCGACAAGCATTTCGCGCACACGATTGTTTGCTCGGAGTTCGTTGCGGCTGACCTGCGAGCGAACGGCATCGACCGCATCACGCGGATTCCGCTCGGCGTGGATCTCGAGCACTACCATCCGTCCCGCCGCGAGCGGCGCCGCGATGTACGCATCCGGCTCGGTCTGCCCGAAGGTCCGGTCGCCGCGTTCGTCGGACGATTTGCGCCGGAAAAAGAACTCGATGTGCTCATCAACGGCTGGCGCGAGGTGCACCGGCGGACCGGCGCGCAGCTCGCCCTCGTCGGCGACGGGCCGATGCGCCAGCGGCTGGTTGCGCTCGCCGACGGTGCGCCGTGGATCCGATTTCTTCCCTATGAGAGCGATCGCGAACAGCTCGCCGATTTCATGGCGTCCGTCGATGTCTTCGTGGCGCCGAGTTCGAACGAGACGTTCGGACTCGCACCGCTCGAAGCGCTCGCTAGCGGAACGCCGGTGCTCGCGGCCGATCGCGGCGGGATCAGTGAGCAGGTTGAGACCAGCGGTGCAGGCGCGAGGTTCGAGTCGGGAGATTCGAGATCGCTCGCTGATGTGGCGATCACGCTGCTGCGATCAGATCTCGCGGCGCTTGGTGTGAAGGGGCGGGCATACGCCGAAAAGGATCACTCGTGGGATTCGGTCTTCGATCGAATCTTTGCGCTGTACGATTCGGTTGCCTCGCGATGAGCAGACGTGAGCTGCTGATCACGATTCACGATGTCACGCCGGTACTGATGCCGCGCGTGGAGACGATTTGGAAGCTGTGCGAGACGCGAGGAGTGGTTCCGGGACTGCTCGTGGTTCCGGATTGGCATGGTGCGACGGCGATGGAAGCCGATGCGAAGTTTGTTGCCTGGGTTCGAGCGCGCGCGGAGCAGGGCGCGGAAATCTTTCTCCACGGCGAGCGGCATGATGAGGTTGGCTTGCCGCGATCAATGCGCGATGAGATCGCGGCATTCGGAAAAACGAACAAGGAAGGCGAGTTCCTGACGCTGGATTACGCGGCGGCGCGCGCGAAGATCGATCGCGGAGTGGCGAGGCTGCGGGCGATGGGCCTTTCGCCGATTGGATTTGTTCCGCCGGCGTGGCTGGCGAAACCGGCGACGCACGCTGCAGTGCGGGACGCGGGACTCTTGTTGAGCGAGGATGATGGTGCGATTTATACTCACGCGCCGGAGAAAAAGATTTCGTCGCCTGTGGTTCGATGGAGCGGTCGTGGCGCGTTTCGCGCGTACGGCTCCGTGCTGTTCGAGCGGCTGCGCTGGTGGACTCAGCGAGGCGAGCCGGTGGTGCGGTTGGCTCTGCATCCAGGAGACCTCGCTCACCCAGCGACGGCGAAATCGATCGAGAAGGCACTGGATTCGTGGCTTCAAATCCGCGCCCAGACCTCCTACTCGTCTTTAGCTTCGAGTTCGCAAGGTCAGAGTTCTGCGGCCCAAAGCTAGGATTGGTTACAGCTGTCCTTTCAAAGCCGAAAACTTGCCGTTCTTCAGTTTAAAGCTGTTGATAAAATCCCAGCTTGGAGCTTTGAAGGAAGGAGCTTGAAGCTCTAAAACGAATGGCTTTGAGCAATCCTAGCCTTGGGCCGCAGAACTTTGAGCTTCCCAGCGTGGAGCTTCACTGCTTCGCTCATTGGTGCTATCCACAGGTCAGTTCGCTCGATAAAATAAGAAGTTGATTCATTTACTCGGAGCATCACATGTCCTCCCGCCGAACTTTCCTCGAAAAATCAGCGACCCTCGCCGCCCTCGGCTTTCTCCCGCGCCAGATTAGCGCCGAAGAATGGCTGGCCGACCGCGATGCTTCTCGCCGCGAAATTCCCAAAAACTTTAAAGGCAAAGCCGTTGTCATCTCCGCAGCGAACGGCTATCAGGATGCCGGAATGGGCATCAAAGTCGCCTACGACAAAATCGTGAAGGGCGACGATACCCTCGATGCGATCATCGCCGGCGTGAACTGCGTCGAACTCGATGCCAACGATCAGTCCGTTGGCATCGGCGGACTGCCGAACGCCGAGGGAGTCGTGCAGCTCGACGCGAGTTGCATGCATGGTCCGAGCAAGCGCGCTGGATCAGTGGCGTGTCTCGAAGGAATCGCGACGCCCTCAAATGTTGCGAAGGCCGTCATGGACTACACCGATCATGTCATGCTCGTTGGCGGCGACGCCAAACGCTTCGCACTCGCGATGGGATTCAAAGAAGAGAATCTGCTCACCGCGAAATCCAAAGCAGACTGGGAAAAGTGGAAGGCCACCCGCAAATACGAACCGTGGACCAGCGCCAAGGCGAAAGCCGACTGGATCAAATGGAACGCCGCCAAGGGCAACAAAAAGGAGCAGCCCGAGATGGACTGGGACGGCGAAACGAACTACACGCACGGCACGATCAACATGAACGCGGTGAGTGCGACCGGAGATGTGAGCTCCGTAACCACCACGAGCGGAATCTCCTGGAAGCTTCCCGGCCGGATTGGCGACTCGCCGATCATCGGCGCAGGCCAGTACACGGATAACTCGGTCGGCGCCGCGGGTTCAACCGGGCGCGGCGAGTCGAACATCATGGTGTGCGGCGCGTTCCTGGCAGTTGAGTTCATGCGCCAGGGAATGACTCCTCAGGCAGCGCTCATGAAAACGATGGAACGCGTGATCGCGCACTCGGAGAAACGTCTGCTCGCCGAAAACGGCCGTCCGAGGTTCGGCCTCACCTTCTACGCCATCACCAAGGACGGCCGCTATGCCGGCGCCGCGGCGTACGAGGGAACGAAGTTTGCCGTGTGCGACGAGAAGGGGCCGCGCCTCGAGGACTGCGCATACCTCTTCAAGGCGTCAGAAAATCCGAACAAGTCCTGATCGCGCGAAATAAAAAATACCTTGAGCTCGCGCGACGAAGGTGAACTGACGTCACTCCAGCGCCGCGTGGCCATCGCGGCGCTGCTGCTGTTGGGCGTTTTCATTGTCGGCGTGGTCGGCTATCGCATCATCGGCGCGCCGGAGCATGGCTGGCTCGACGCCATCTACATGACGACGATCCTGCTCACCACCACCGGATTGCGCGAGGTGGTGCCGACCACGTCGCTGGCCGGCGAAATTTTCACCACCCTGCTCCTGCTCTTCGGCGCGACCGCCGCCGTGTACACACTGTCCATGATCACCGCCTTCATCGTCGAGGGCGATCTGACGCAGGGTTTCAGGAGACGCCGCATGCAGAAACGAATCGACTCCATGCAGGGCCACTTTATCGTCTGCGGAGCAGGCCAGACCGGCACGTCGGTGCTGCGCGAGCTGACCAGCACGCAGCGGACCTGCGTCGCGATCGAACACAATCATCAGCACATCGATGAGATCGTGCGAATGTTTCCGGATATTGCCGTGCTGCACGGCGACAGTTCTGACGACGAGACCCTCACTCGCGCGGGCATCCAGCGCGCCGCCGGCATCGTGGTCTGCACCGACGACGACAAAAACGCGCTCGTGACCACCGTACTTTCGCGGCAGCTCAATCCAAAAATTCGAGTGATCGCGCGCGCCACCACGGAAAAGGCTGCGGCCAGACTCAAGGCGGCTGGCGCGGACGGCGTCGTCTCACCGGCACAGATCGGCGGCATGCGGCTCGCGAGCGAGCTGGTGCGTCCGAGTGTCGTGAGCTTTCTCGATCAGATGCTGCGCGACACCAATCGAAATCTGCGCCTCGAGGATGTGCTCGTGGGCGAAGGAAGCTCGCTCTCAGGCGCTGAAATAGGCTCGATGAAACTTCACGAGTACGGCACCGGCTTGTTGCTTCTCGCCGTGCGCACCGGTGACGGCGACTACCTGTTCAACCCCGCGGCCACGACTCGCGTGAAGCCCGGCAGCCACCTGATTGCTATGGGTGATCCGGTTTCGGTGCAACATCTGCGCGACGTGGCTGGTGGTCCAGCTGCCACAGCGCGCGGATAGCCATCTTCGAGAGGGAATCGGCGATCGCCGCTGAGGCCGCAACCGGCATGGGTCCAACGGTGATCACCTGCGTGCGCGATTTGGACGACGGATCGTAGAGCGTCATCATCCAACTCACGGAATCCTTGCTTCGCGAGGGAAGCGGCCGGATGGACGCGTTCACTTCGGCGCCGAGCGCGTGCATCACCGAATCGCGGCCGCGGGTTTTCTGCAGCATGGCGTTGACGGAGTCGTGATTCACGATCACGTACCGCGCGACCGGAGTCAGTTTCCTTCGCAGCGAATCCATGAGCACGATGCCTGAGAGCTGCAGCTCCGGGCGCTGACGGTCCGCCGGCGGATCGGCGATCACGATTCTTCGCGGCGGCCCCATGTTGGCCGCGCGTTCATCGTACGCGGTGCGCTCTGGGGTGCCGATCGCCGGATACGGAATGCCGGCGTTGGGCGCGCTCGGGCCACCGCCCGGGAATCGATTCGCGAGTTCAACCATGCTCGGCGCCGAGCGCACGAGTGAGTCGATCTGCGCGCGCGTCATTCCCGAGAATGCGTTTCCGCCGCGTCCGCCGAGCAGCTGCGTCTGAGTGCTTCTCGTCCCGCGCTGCTGCTCCGGAGGCCGCATCTTTTGCAGCGAGTCGAGAACGTCCTTGATCGCCTCGGCACGGATCTGCGCGATCATTGCGCTGTCGACCGCCGGCGTGACTGGCGCCGCGGGCGCAGCTGGCTTTGACTCTGCCTTCTTGGCCATCTGTTGCTCCACCGCGCGAACGATCGAATCGATCTGCTGGCGCTGCAACGCCTGAGCATCAGCGGCTTTGGTGGCCGCGGCATTCGCGGCCGCAACCGAATCCGCGCTGCTTTTTGGCGCCGGCTTCTCCTTTGCGTCGCCGGACTGGCCTTTGCTCGAGAGCACGACCGCGCCGGCGATCAGCACGAACGCGGTGACCGCGCCGACGCCGACGAGCGTCGCCATCGACGCCTTGATTCTGCGGCGCGTCGCGGATGGCACGAAATCCCCGGACCCAATGTTCATCGCATCGAGTTCAACCACGAGCTCGTTGGCGGTTTGCGGCCGCTTTTCCGGCATCTTTTGAAGACAGCGCGTCACGAGCGCGGCGAGCGCGGGCGGTACGTCCGGACGTTTGCGCTCCACCGCGACAGGATCCCGCGTCATCTGCGCCGCGAGCGTCGCCTGCGGCGATGTCTCGTTGAACGGCGCCTCTCCCGACAGCAACTCGTACGCGAGCAATCCCACCGCGTAGATGTCAACTCTATGGTCGGCGGCGGGATCGCCGGCCAGTTGCTCCGGCGCCATGTATGCCGGCGTGCCGATCGCCATGCCGCTCGTCGTCATTCCGACGGCCGGCATCGACGCCGAGATGGCTTTCGCCACGCCGAAATCCGTGACGACGGCGTGCGATCCGCTGCGCAGCACATTGCCCGGTTTGATGTCGCGGTGAATCACGCCGCGCGCGTGGGCGTAGGCGAGCGCGTCGGAGACATCGTGAAGAATTCGGACGACATCTCTCATCGTGAACGGCGTGTTTTTTTCTTTCGTGCCGTGTTCGACGATCGCCTGCTTCAGTGATTCGCCCTCGATGAAGGGCATCGTGTAGTAGAGCAGGTCGCCGTGCTCGCCCGCCGCATACAACGGCACGATGTGCGGATGCTGCAGCTGCGCCGCGAGCTGAATCTCGCGGCGGAACCGTTCGCGGTTCACGCCCGCCGCGAGTTCCGGCGGCAGCACCTTGATGACGACCTGCCGGTTGAGCGCGCGTTCCGTCGCGAGAAAGACGCGGCTCATCCCGCCGCCGGTCAGCTCGCGCTCGAGGATGTACTGGGACTCGAACGCGTCGCGCAGTTTGGCGTCGAAGGGGCCGGAGGTGTCGGAGGTCATACTCTAAATTGACGAGAAGCCGTCGCCACACGTTCAGCCGCCTGGGTGAGATGCGCGGCGGCCGCCGCGATTTGTTCGGTGCTCGCGCTCTGTTCCTGACTCGCGGCCGCGACGTCCTGCATCGCGTTCGCGAACGATTGCGTGCCCGCGGTGAGCGAGTCGAGCTGGTGCGTCAGTTCACCAGCGAGCGCGCTGCCGACACTCGCCGATTCCGCAATCGATGTCGTCCATTGTTCGGCTTCGGCCACGCCGGTCTCGACCTCCGTAAAGCTCGCGCGGCCGTGTTCGGTGGCCGTGTGCACGCTCTCGACTGCCGCCAAGGCGCGCGCGCTCGATTCGCGCGCCGCCTCCATGTTGCCGAGCACCTCCTTCATGAGCGCGTCGGTATGTTCGGCCGCTTCGGCGGCCGTTGCGGCGAGCCGGCGCACCTCGTTCGCGACGACGGCGAATCCTTCGCCCTGCTCGCCGGCGCGAGCCGCCTCCATCGCCGCGTTCAGCGCGAGGAGTTTCGACTGGCGCGCGATTTTCTGCACAAGCGTCACGAACTGGCGCACCTGATCGGTGGCGCGGGCGAGCGACTCGGTTGCGCCCGCGCTCTCGCGCACATCGTTCGCGAGCGATTCGAGGCGACGCGAGCTTTCGTCGAGACGTTCGTGATTCTCCGAGGCGAGCGCGCGCAGCGAGGCATTGCGCGCGATGCCATCCTTGGCGCCGGCCGCCACCGTGCGCGCGTGCTCGTTGAGCCGCGCGGTTTCGCCCGTGAGAAATTTAATCGTGCCGGCCATGGCCTGCGCCTGCTCGCTGAGTGTCGACGCGGTGTCGGCGATTCCGGACGCCGCGTGCGCCATGTGCTCGGTGCCGTGCGTAATCTCTGCCGAGAGACCGGACGTTTCCGCCGACGTGGAGTTGAGCAGAGCGGAAAGATCGCGCAGCTCGTAGGTCATCAGGACCATCGCGCGCGCCAAGCGGCCCATGTCGCCGCCATGCTTCGCGGCATCGGGTGTTTTCGTGAGGTTTCCGGCGGCGACGGACTCGGCGACTTCGGCGAGGTCGCGGAGTTGTGAGCCGACGATTGGGGAGATCAGATAGCGGATCGTGAGCGCGGCCGAAGCGACGGCGAGTGCGACTCCCAACGACAACAGCAGCCATCCGGCACCGGACGCCAGCGATCGGCTGAGCGTTTCCCGGCCCCATACGAGAAGGGCGACGAACGAAATGACGCCGATCGATCCGAGGAAGGTTGTTACGCGATCGATGAGATGCGAACGCGAATCGCCCACCTCGGCGAGGCGCTGTGCGCTTGTTCGTCCCGCCCTCGCGGCTAGATTGCTCTGAAGCGTCTCGCCCATCACCGCCACCGAATAGATGACTGATTCTGTTCCGGAAAACACCCCGGTCGCACCGGAGGGTTTTGTAGAACCGGCCGCGTACGATCCGCGCGCCGTCGAGCGCAAATGGCGCGAGCGGTGGGCGGATCGCGCCTCCAACCGCGCCGACATCGACGGCGCCAGCCGTCCCTACTACGCGCTGATGATGTTCCCGTATCCCTCGGCGGAGGGACTGCATGTGGGCAATCTCTTCGCCTTCACTGGGAATGATATCTTCGCGCGGTTCCAGCGGCTACAAGGATTAGACGTCTTCCAGCCGATGGGGTTTGATGCCTTTGGTATTCACTCGGAAAATTATGCGCTGAAGGTCGGCGTGCACCCGATGGAGTTGATACCCGCGAACATCGCGAATTTCACGCGGCAGCTCCAAAGGGCGGGATTGATGATCGACTGGTCGAGGACCGTCGATACAACACATCCCTCCTATTACAAGTGGACACAGTGGGTCTTCCTACAGTTGCTCAAACGCGGACTCGCGTTCAAAAAGAAGGCCGCGGTCAACTGGTGTCCAAACGACAAAACCGTGCTCGCCAACGAGCAGGTCGAGAACGGGCGGTGCGAGCGGTGCGGCGCGCTGGTCGAGCAGCGCCTGCTTGAGCAGTGGTTCTTTCGCATCACGGATTACGCCGAGCGGCTGCTGAATAATCTGGATGGTCTGGACTGGTCGAAGACGACGACCACGGCGCAGCGCGCCTGGATAGGCAAGTCAGAGGGTGCGCAGATCCGATTCCGCGTGCTGAATCCGCTCGAGGACGCGGGGAGCGCCGCCGTGCACGTGACGTCTGAGGTCGCAACCGGATCGCGCGAGATTCGCGTGTTCACCACGCGCCCCGACACGATTTTCGGCGCGACGTACGTGGTGCTCGCGCCCGAGCATCCGCTGCTCGACGCCATCACCTCCTTCGAACAGCGCGACGAGGTCAGCGCGTACCGCACGCAGGCCTCGAAGCAGGATTTGATCGCGCGGAAGACGAACAAAGAGAAGACGGGTGTGTTCACCGGATCGTACGCGGTGAATCCAGCCACGGGCGAGCTGATTCCCGTGTGGACGGCGGACTACGTGCTGATGGAGTACGGCACGGGTGCGATTATGGCAGTCCCCGGTCACGACGAGCGCGATTTTGAATTCGCGACGAAGTTCGCGCTGCCGATCGAGCGCGTGGTGATCGGCGGCGGCGACACCGCTCGCACGCCGCTCCAGGCGGCATTCGTCGACGATGGCGATGGGCGGCTCTGCAACAGCGAGCAGTTCAACGGTCTTCTGGTTGGCGAAGCGAAGCTGCAGATCACCGAGTGGCTCGCGCGCAAGCACGCGGCGGAATCGGTGGTGAACTATCGCTTGCATGATTGGTGCATCTCGCGTCAGCGCTACTGGGGACCGCCGATTCCCGTGATCTATTGCGACGCGTGCGGCACGGTGCCGGTGCCGGAGAAGGATTTGCCGGTGCTGCTGCCGAACATTCAGGATTTCAAGCCGGACGATTCGGGAGTTTCGCCGCTCGCGCGCCACGAAGAGTGGTCGCGGGTGCCGTGTCCAGCGTGCGGCGCGGCCGCACGGCGCGAAACAGACGTGAGCGACACGTTCCTCGACAGCGGATGGTATTTCCTGCGCTATCCGAGCGTCGGCCGCGACGACGTGCCGTTCGATTCGACGATCACGCAAAAGTGGCTGCCGGTGAGCTCGTACATCGGCGGGAACGAGCACGCCGTGCTGCATCTTTTGTATTCGCGCTTTCTCACCATGGTGCTGCACGACGCTGGCCACGTGGGGTTCGACGAACCGTTCACGAAGTTCCGCGCGCACGGGATGATCATTCGCGAAGGCGCGAAGATGTCGAAGTCGAAAGGCAACGTGGTGAATCCCGACGAATACTTCGAGTCGTGGGGCGCGGATACGTTCCGCACATACTTGATGTTCCTCGGCCCGTTCGAGGAGGGCGGCGATTTCCGCGACGGCGGGATCAGCGGCGTGAAGAGTTTTCTGAACCGGCTCTGGATCTCCGTGCGCGATTCAACGACGAGCGGCGAACCGGATCGGGAGGTGCTGAGGAAGCTGCACCAGACGATTCGCAAAGTTGGCGAGGATATTCCCAAACTCTCGTACAACACGGCGATCGCGGCGATGATGGAGTGCCTGAATACGGTTCGCCGCGGCGAGCGGCAGGCGCACCGCGCGGAGGTTCTCCCGCTAGTTCAGCTGGTCTCGCCGTTCGCGCCGCACATTGCCGAAGAGCTGTGGGAGATGCTCGGCCACCAGACGAGCATCTTCGAGGCCGGGTGGCCGCCGTATGATGTTTCGCTCGCGAGTCAGGAGACGGTGACGATCGCGGTGCAGGTGGGAGGAAAGACTCGCGGGACTGTTTCGGTTCCACCGGGCGCAGTCGAGAGTGACGTGATGGCGGCCGCGATGGCGGATCCGGCGATCGCGAAATTCATGGTGGGGACGCCGAAGAAAATTATTTTCGTACCGAAGAGATTGCTCAACGTAGTTCTCTAGTTCTCTAGTTTCGAGGAGCGCGCGATGAACAAGAGTCTGATGCTGACCGCGAGCGCACTGCTGTCTTCCGCGGCATTTGCGCAGCAAACCATTGGCGACTGGCCTCAGCATTCTCGCGAACGCCCCGCTGCTCCGATTGTCACCCCGGGCGCGCCCGCGCTTCCTGGTCCTCCGCCGGCCGACGCAATCGTGCTCTTTGACGGAACTTCCCTGGCCAAGTGGGAAGATGGCAAAGGCGGCCCCGCGAAATGGAAACTGATCGCCGGCGGCGCGATGGAAGTCGCGCCGGGAACGGGCGGGATTCAAACGCGAGACGGTTTCGGCGATGCACAGGTTCACGTCGAGTGGATGTCTCCGAATCCGCCGAAGGGAAAAGATCAGGACCGCGGCAACAGCGGCGTCTTTCTCATGGGGAAATTCGAGGTGCAGGTCCTCGATTCATACGACAACGTCACGTATACCGACGGCCAGGCCGCGTCGATCTACGGGCAATATCCGCCACTCGTGAACGTGAGCCGAAAGCCCGGCGAGTGGCAGAGTTACGATATCGTTTTTCGTCGTCCGCGATTCGACGCTGCCGGGAAGGTGACGAAGCCCGCGCGGTTCACCGTGTTTCACAACGGCGTGCTGGTGCAGGACAATGTCGAGCTCGTCGGGCCGACGGCGAATATGCGGCGGCCACCATACGAGGCGGGGCCGGATCGGTTGCCTTTAGGTCTGCAGGATCATGAGCATCCGGTGCGGTTTCGGAATATTTGGATTCGGGATTTAGAAAAAAAATAGGGATGGAGGCTCTGAGCTTTGAGCGCTGAGTAACGAAAGGCTTCAGTCATCAGGATTCAGTATTCGAGACATCGAGAAAAAATGACGGGACCGGTCAGGCTAAGACCGGTCCCGTCGCACTTCTGTTGATGCCTCGTCTTTCCTGAGCCCGGACGACTGACGCCTTCGGTTGTCGTTAGGCGATCATCCGCGCGACCCACTCCCCGACGTAGTACCCCACCGCCGCCACGCCCACGCCGACCACGAACATATCGAGCCCCGAGCGAAACACGCTCCGCCCGGTGAACACACTTCTCGCAGCTCCCACCAAGAAGTGGCTCGACATGGCGATCGCAAATGAAAGCCAGATCGCCGTCGTCCCATGCCAGATAAAAAACGGAAACACCGGGATCAGCGCGCCCACCGCCGTTGCCGCGCCGGTAATCCACCCTTCGCGCAGCGGCGATTCCTCGTGCCCGCCGATCTTCAGCTCCTCCTGTACCTGCTCTTTCAGCATCCGCTCCGGATCGCCCATCACTTCCGTTGCGAGCGCGTACGCCGAATCGCGATGCATTCCCTTCGCTTCGTAAATCAGCGCGAGTTCGTCGCGCTCCACTTCCGGCATCAGCGCGATTTCTTCTTTTTCCATCGAGATTTCGTGCGCGTACACTTCCTGCTCACTCTTTGCGGCCAGATAGCCGCTCGCGCCCATCGACAGCGCGTCGGCAATTAATCCGGCGACGCCCGCGACGATAATCGCATGTTCCTGCGCCGCCGCAGTGGCGCCGATCACGCCGGCTACCAGACCGAAGTTCGCCGTGAGACCGTCGTTGAATCCGTAAATCACATTGCGCAGCAATCCACCCGCGCCTGTGGAGTGCCACGGTTCGCCGCCGCGCCCCGCGAGTTTCGCAATCTCTCCCGCGTGCTCCTTCGATTCGCGCGCGAGCAGCAGCGCTTCCTCTCCGCCCGAGGCGCCCTTCGGCGTCTCGCGATGCAGATCGAGGTAGCTCTTCACCTCGCGTCCCTCCTCGGCGAGCAACATCGGCAGGAGGAACGTTGGCCCGAAACGACGGCCGAGCCACGCGAGAATCCGCGTGCGGCCGGCCGGAGTGAACTTCCCGACCTGGCCGCCGCCCTTCCTGATCACGTCCTCCCAAATTGTGACGTGCCGGTCCTCCACCTCTGCGAGACGCTGATATACATCGCGCTTGGCGGCGTCCGGTTCGACGGATGCCAGCACGCGGTACAGGAACGCGGCGTCCGCCTCGTCCTGCCAGTGATGCTGGAACGTGTGGAGGTCCGGCTGCGCGGCAGGGGCGGTCATGACGGAAATATGGCGCGAAGGGCCGCTGGAAACCATTTCGATCACAGGCGGTGACTCACCATGTGCACCGCCAAACTCACGAGGTTCCTATGCACCGCAAGATCATTCCGCTCTTCATTCTCGCCGCCGCGGTGGCACCGCTGGCACAGGCGCAGACCGTTCGCGCCGGCACCGCGCCGCGAATACGAATCGGACAGCTGAACAACAGTGGTGATGACGGCGACCGCGCCATGCTAGGCGTCACCACCGGTTCGAGCGGCAAGCGCGACACGCTCGGCCTTCTTATTGAATCGGTCACTCCGGGAAGTCCCGCGGAGAAAGCTGGACTCGAGGAAGGGAACCGCATCACATCGGTCAACGGCGTCAGCCTCAAGCTTTCGCGAGAGGACGCCGGCGAGCCGGATATGTCCGGCACGATGACCAATAGGCTGATTCGTGAAATGCGAAAACTCAAAGCGGGCGACGAAGTCACGCTCGATCTCCTGGTCGATGGCAAGCACAAGACCGTGAAGGCGAAGACGGTCGCGGCCGACGATCTTTCGCCCGCGCGCATCTCGCGTCAGGCCGACGAGGAGCGCCCTGCGCTCGGACTCTCCCTTGGCTCGAGTGGCAGCAAGCGCGACACGCTTGGAATTTTCGTCCAGGGCGTGACCGACAACGGACCGGCCGACAAAGCCGGAATCAACGAGGGCGATCGCATCGCGAGCATCAACGGCATCGATCTGCGCACACCGAAGGAAGATGTGGGCGAGTGGTCGGTGGCGAGCGCGCGAGTGCAGCGTTTGCAGCGGGAAATTCGAAAACTGAAGCCGGGTCAGACGGTTGACCTTGGAGTCGTCGAGGGCGGCAGAACCCGCACGGTGAAGGTCACGCTCGGCCGAGCGAAGGATCTCGAGCGAAATGGTTTCTCGTTCTCCAACAGCGACGGTGCCAGCGCGGTGTTCTCGATGCCGCGTATTCCGATGCCGGCGATGGCACCGATGACACCAATGATGCCGATGTCTCCGATGTCTCCGATGTCTCCGATGTCTCCGATGCCACCGATGGCGCCGATGCCGCCGCGCGCGCGAGTTCGCGTTTTCGGCGGCGACGGCGGTGATGCGGAGCTGAATTTCGACGGGCTGCGCGGATCTCTCGAATCACTGCGCGATATTGGTCCGCGTGTTCGCGCTGAGATTCAGGCCGCGATGCCGGAGATGCGAATGGAACTGAACCGCGAGTTGCCCAGAGCGATGGATGAAATGCGCTCGACCATCGAACGGGTGCGAACGCAGATGCCGATGATCCGGGCGAGGGCAATCCGTGGAGTAATTATTTAGCTCAGAGTTCCAGCTTTCGGCTTAGCGGCTCACAGTTTGGGAGTGTCAGAGGTCGTGTTCATGGCGCGTGTACACAGCTACGAACTCGAGCCTTGAAACTCCAATCCCTGAGCTTGAGCCGCGACACTTCAAGCTATGAACTCGAGCCGTAACACTCCCAAACTGTGAGCTGCTAAAGCCGATAGCCGGAACTCTGAGCCAACTACTTTGGTGTAACCAGCGAGTCTAGCTCGCTCGCGGCCTTCCGCAGAATCTCCACCACTTTCGTCGTATACGCCGCGTCCGCCGTCCGATGCATCGTGACGTGCATATAACTCCGTCCAAGTGCGGCCATCGCCTCGTGCGCCGGCCGCATTTGTTCGCCGAATATCGACGCACCAACCTGCGCCAGCCGGTCGATGACCTCGTCCACCGTCCCCTTATTCTCGGCGAGATGCTGGCGGCCAGCGTCGGTGATGGAGTACACCTTCTTGCCGCCTTCCTCGACTGTCCCGGTCGCAAACCCCATTTCCTCGAGCATCGTCAGCGTTGGATACACGGTGCCCGGGCTGGGCGTGTAGCGGCCGCTTGACCGCTCTTCGAGCTCTTTGATGATGTCGTAGCCGTGCCGCGGCTTTTCATCGAGCAGGCGGAGGATCACGAACTTCAATCCGCCCTGCTCGAACATTCGGCCGCCGCGCCACGGGCCGCCGCGGCGATGGCCGCCGCCGAAATTGAAAAACGCGCCGAAGTTCGGATCGGCACGCCAATCCCATCCACGTCCAGCTCCCTCGCGATCGCGCGGCCCACAGTCACGTCGAAACATAGGAACACCTCCGAATAGATATAGCGTTGATACTACTTACGATATATCGTAAGTAGTATCGGTGTACGACGCAAGGGCGACTTTGCAAGATTCACCGGCCGATTCAGCCTCCCGCGGAAGTCGAGCGACATAAAAAAACAGCCGCAGCGAGGCGTCCTTCGCCTCGCTGCGGCTGAAATCTTTGTCGAACTACTCCGAACTACTCCGAACTACTCGTAGCGCAGCGCGGTAATCGGATCGAGCGCCGCGGCGCGGCGGGCGGGATACACTCCGAAGACCACTCCGACGAACGCGGAGAACGCGAATGCGACAACAACCGACGAGAGGCCGACTTCCGTGTTCCATCCAGCGAAGCGATGGAAACCGTATGCGGCGCCCCATCCCACCAGAATGCCGAGCGCGCCGCCGAGCAGACAGAGCACGACAGCCTCAATCAAGAACTGGAAAAGGATATTGAGCTTCGTCGCGCCGAGCGCCTTGCGAACGCCGATCTCACGCGTGCGCTCGGTGACCGACACGAGCATGATGTTCATGATGCCGATTCCTCCGACGAGCAGCGAAACGGCCGCGATGCCGGCGAGCAACAAGCCGAAGACGGCCGTGGTTTCGCCGAGCGTGGCGAGGAAGTCCGACGCGTTGCGGATCTGGAAATCGTCAACCTGCCCGGGACGCAGGTGGTGCTCGCGACGCAGAATCTTCTCGATGTCGGCCATTGCCTCGGGAATCTCGTCTTCCGACGGCGACAGGATGCTGATGGAGCGGATCCGGTTGTTGCCGAGCACGCGAAAGCGCGCGGTGTTGATCGGAATGAAGATCTGATCGTCCGGATTCGAGAACGAGCTCGTCTGCCCTTTCGACTTGAACACTCCGACCACGGTGAACTGGATGCTGCGAATGCGAATATTTTCGCCGAGGACCGCTTCGGGCGCCTGAATGTTCAGGTTGTCGAGCACCGTGTGACCGACTACCGCGACGCGCTGGCGCGTGAGGTCTTCTGTGTTCGAGAAAAACCGTCCGACCTCCATTTCGTATTTGCGAACCGCCGGATAGTTGGAGGTTACGCCGACGATCGACGTGCTCGTGTTTTTGTTGAGATAGGCGACCTGAAGATTGCCCGACATTTCCGGCTGCACGGCCGCGATTTTTTCGCCGCGGTTTTTCAGTGCGTCAGCATCGTCCATCGTGAGCTTGGCCGTGCCGGAGCCGACCTGCACGCCGGCCGTGCGCGCCTGGCCCGGGTTGACCGTAAGGAGCGTCGTGCCGAGCGCGGCGATTTTGTCGTTCACCTGCTTTTGTGCGCCACGGCCGAGTGCGACCACCGCGATCACCGCCGCGACGCCGATGACGATGCCGAGCATCGTCAGCAGCGACCGCAGTTTGTTCGCGCGGAGAGCGCCGAGCGCAACGAGTACGGTTTCGGCGATCAACATGGAACTAGTTCCCTCGTCCCGGTCCGCCCGGTCCGCGTCCGCCGCCACCTGCGCCGCCTGCGCCGCCGAGCGGGCTGGCCATGCCCTTCATCTGATCGTTTTGCGCTTGACGCTTGGCCTGCAGTGCCGCGGCGCTCAGCATGGCGACCTTGTCACCCTCTTTCAGTCCATCGTCCGTGACTTCGGTGTAGTCATAGTTCGCCACGCCGAGTCGGACTGTCTTGGCTTCCCACGTGGTGCCGCGTTGAATGAAAACCAGACCGGTGCGCGGGCGGCTGCGGCCGTTACCCTGGCCGAATCCGGATGCACCGCCACCGCCACCACCGCCCTGACCGCCAGCGCGATTGCCGCCGCGGCCGCCGCCACCAGCGTTCGCACCGCCGCCACCGCCGCCACCGCCACCACCACCACCACCACCACCACCACCACCACCACCACCACCACCACCACCACCGCCGCCGCCACCGCTGCGACGAGCGCAGGCGCCGCCCTTCTGCATATCAACGCCGACTGCGTCGTACGCGGCCTTCATGTCCACCATCATCTTCTGCCGGTCGGCGCCGGGATCGCGCATCTTCGTGCGGAGATCGTCGATTTTCTTCGCGCCGGCCGGCTTTTTCTTCATCGTCGCGTCGATCGCCTTGCACTCTTCATCGGTGACCTGAACGCGCGGACCGCGACCGCCACCGCCCTGACCGCCACCACCCTGACCGCCGCCCTGCTCGAGGAAGTCCACGGCAAGTTCACCGCTGCTGATCTGAATCTGGCGTCCGCCGCCAGGGCCGCCGCGGCCGCCCTTCTGGCCGTTTCCGCCCTGACCCTGTCCGCCGCCACCGCCGCCGCCCGAAGCTTTCATTTGCGCCTTCACGGTGTCGGGGTTCAGTCCGAGCAGCGCCGCCGCCTGTGCGGCTTCACGCGGCGAGCGAATCGCATCGTTCGGAACCGCGATCACGTCGAGACGCGTATCCGCGACGATCGAGACTTCGCCGTTCATGCCGGGCTGAAGAAGGCCGTCGCTGTTGTCCATCGCAATCAGCGTCGCGAACATCGTCACGTTCTGCTGAACGGTGGCCGACGGTTCGATGTGATCGACCCTGCCGACGAACGGATGATCCGGGAACGCATCCACCGTGACGTTCGTAACCTGTCCCGGCTTCACCATTCCGATGTCCGTCTCGGCCACGAGCGCGCGAGCGCGAACTTTGGTGAGATCCGCCATCGTCGCGATGACCGTTCCGCCGCTCACTGATCCGCCGCCGGCCTGAATGACCTGTCCGATCGAAACGGGCTTCGTGAGGATCGTGCCGACGACCGTCGCCGTGACTCTCGCGTCGATGAGCGACTGCTTGGCGAGGTCGAGGCTCGCTCGCTGTCTCGTCGCCAGCGCGGTCGCACTCGCATTCGAAGTCAGCGCGCCCTCGAGAATGTCGAGCGTGATGATGTGTTGCTTGAAAAGATCCTGCTGACGCGCCAGTTGCGCCTTTGAGACCGTCAGATTCGCGTCGGCCGATGCGTTATCGGCGGTCGCCTGAATGAGCTGCTGGTGCAGGATCGTCGTGTCGATCTGCACGATCAGGTCACCCGGCTTGATGAAGAAGCCGATGTCGATCGGCATCGCGATCACCTGACCCGATGCCGTCTTCGATTTCACCTCGACGACGTTGATCGGTTCGATGACGCCGGTGGCCTCAGCGGTGACGATGATGTCGCGGCGCTGAATAGTGGCCGTCTGAATCGGCACTGCTTTGACAGCGGTACCGGAGCAGCCGCCGGCGGCGATGAGTGCGACGAAAAGGATATTGCGGTTCACAGCAAACTCCGGATGGAGATTTTAGGTCGGTGAATGAATGACGTCTGAGCGTTCGATCTACTTCAGATCGCGGCCGATGAGGGCCTCGATGTTTGCCTTAGCGGTGCGAGCGTTGAGCCGCGCCTGGATCAGCTGAAAGCGCGCATTGTCGAGCGTCGCCTGCGCGGTCGTGACTTCCAGCTGAAGCGCAGTGCCGAGATTGTACTTCTGCTGTGAAACGCGGAGGTTTTCAGTCGCCGCCGTGATCTGCAAGAGCTGCAGCGCGATCGTCTGCTGCGCCGTCTGATAGTTCACCAGGTACGACGTGAGGTTTTGCTGAGCGACGAACTTTGCGTCGCGCAGGTTGGCCTCGGCGTTGTCTTCACTGACGCGAGCGATGATGAGCGTCTGTTCGCGCTGATAGTTGTTGAAAATCGTGTAGCCGAAGGTGAAGCCGAAACTCGTGCTCGTCGACGTGGGTCCGCCGCCGAACAGGAAACCCTGCGTCGCTTTCGGGTTCTGGCCGTATGAGCCGCTCGCGGTCAGCGACGGCCAGTACGTTCCGGTAGCGACCCGATGCGACGCCCTGCTGGCCATCAAGGAGGCGGTCAATGCGCGCACTGTGGGTCCTTCGAGCGCCATCTTCGTGAGCGAACCCTCGTCAACGCTGATCGCACCGATGTCAGAGGTATCCGAGGCGGTCGCGGTCACGGTCACCTGCGACGCGACGAGCCTCGTCAGGGCCGCATTTCCGTTCACGAGAAGATTCTGCGCGGTGAGCATCGCGAACTGCGCGTTGCCAACCTGCAGCGCGCCCGTAAGCGAGTCGGCACGAGTCGCTGCGCCCGCAAGCATCTTCGCGACAAAGACGGCCAGCTGCTGGTTCGCTTCTTCCAGACTGCGGCGGGCCGCTGCGAGCTGCTCCCGGGCCGCGAGCACCGCGAAGTACTGCTGCTTCACGTTCAATGCAATGCCATAGCGCGCAGAAACGTCGGAGGCGACGGCGGCATCGAGATTCGCGCCGGCGAGCTTGTAGTTGTACAAGTTTGCGCCGCCGTCGAACAGCGTCACGCTCGAGCTCAGAGAGCGCCGATAGGTCCAGGGAAGGCCCGAGATCGGAACCGGCACTCCGCCAATGAACTGCGTGCCGCCTTGATTCGTGGCGCCGTACGAGGCCGTGAGGTTCGGAAGAAAGCGCGCTTTCGAGGCGGTGATGCTCGCTTCGCTCGTGCGTTCCGCGTTCCGAGCTATCACCGTCGTCGGCGAGTTCTGCACGGCAAGCCTGACGGCCTCGTCGAGCGTGATGGGACGCGCATTCTCACCGCTCATCTGAGCGGCTGCGAGCGTGGGTACGATTGCGAGTGCAAAGGCACCCCGAATAAACCAAGACTTCATTTCTTCTCCGTTTTCGGCGCAGGTCCGCGCTGCATCTGGTCGTAAATGGTTTTCTGCTCGGGCGTCAGCAACTGCGTCAGCCTCTGAGTCAGCACTGCGTTCGCCGAGTCCATCGCAGAGCGGACCGGCGCGGTGAGAATCGAATCCCTGCGATTGCGCTCCTCAAAAATTGCGCTCGCCGAGTCGCGCTGGCCCGGCGTCAAATGCAGCGCGTCAAAAAACCGCGAACGCATCTCGCGGCGGTCGTACCAGCGCGGCTGCGAGTGGACCATCAGCCGGTCCACCGATACGCCAACGGCGGCGCCCGCAAGCGCGGCCACCAAATAGAACGCGAGCGCGACGCTCTTGCTGCGTGTCATCGAATCCTGCGGTTAGCGGCGGCCCGTGAGCACGCGAAGCGTCGCCTGCTGCTCGGTGAGCTTGCCGCGCTCCGCCACTTCGAGAAGATCGATGCTTTCCGGACTCACAACGGTCTGGTACGCCATCTGCGTTTCCAGCGCTTGCGCGCGCATGACGAGCGCGCCCGCGACGATCACCGCGAAGCCGGCCGCGATCAGTCCGACGCGCAGCCACTTGTCCGGCACCGTCCACCATTCATCGGTCTGCACGGCCGCGTCGATGCGCGCGTTGATTCGCGCTTCGAGACCGGCCCACCACGCGGCGCTGGACGGCGCCGCATAAATGGTGCGCAGTTCGCGCGTGAGGTCGTCATCTCGAACCAGCTCTGGTCCGCGAAATTCTGTCGTCATAATTCACTCCGTACTGAGCCGAGCACTTCGCGCAGATGCGATCTCGCGTAGTGCAAATCCGATCGCGCGGTTCCCTCGGGAATTCCGAGTGTCACGCCGATCTCCGCATGCTTGTAACCCTCAACGTCGTGCAACACGATCACTGCGCGCTGCCGCGCGGGCAGCGAATCCAACGCATCTATCAGCCTTCGACGGAGTTCGCTCGATTCCGCTGGATCTTTAAACGGTGAGGCGACGGTCTCCGGCAGTTCATCAGCATCGCGTACCTTGCGGCGCCGCGTGATGTCCAGCGCCGCATTCGCGACGATCCGGTGCAGCCACGCGCCAAACGCCTGATCCGGCAAGAACCGATGCAGCGCGCGGTAGGCATGCAGAAATGCTTCCTGCACCGCGTCTTCGGCATCTTCGTGATTCACCACAATGGCACGGGCCACTGCGTACGCGCGTCGTTCGTGCGTGCGCACCAGCTCGGAAAACGCTTCGCGTTCTCCCTTCTGCGCCGCGAGCACCAGCGCACGCTCGTCAGCCGGACGTTCAGCCATTGTGCGTGCATCCCAAATACGGGGCGCCGGACCCGAACGTTGGTCCTTGGGGCGCTGTACTTGTGACAAGGCTCACAGGGCGGCGCTGCCGCCCAGCCCCAGCAAATCCGCGCGGCCCCGCATGCTGCGGATCACGAGCGTGATGTGCGCATCGAGGTCGACGCCAAGCTCCGCGGCACCACGGATGACGTCGTCGCGGTTCACGCCGCGAGCGAAAGCCTTGTCCTTCATCTTCTTCTTGACCGATGAGGGCTCGAGATCGTTCACGCTGCGGGAGGGCCGCACCAGCGCGCACGCGGTGCAGAGACCAGCGAGCTCGTCCACCGCGTAAAGCGTCTTGGACATCTCCGTGTCACGCGGAACGCCCGAGTAATCGGCATGACCGAGAATCGCGTGCAGAACGTCTTCCGGATATCCCAGCGCACGGAGCGTGCGCACGCCCTCCGCGGGATGCTCTGCGTCCGCTGCATGCGCGTTGTTGGGATAACGCTCGTAGTCGAAGTCGTGCATCAACCCCGCCAGACCCCACCGCTCCACATCCGCGTTGAACTGCGCCGCATACGCGCGCATCGCGCCCTCCACCGCCAGCATGTGCTTGCGGAGCGAGTCGCTCGGTGTCCACTCCTCCATCAGAGCAAGAGCGGATTCGCGCGTCGGGAGCGAAGAGTCGGCGATTCGCCTATTTCCCGCGGAGAAGTTTTTCGACGTCGCTGTCCTGGCCGATCAACATGTCCGTCGCGGCCTTCTTCTGCGCCTCGGGAATCACGGCCAACGCGTCGGCAACATCGGCTTTGCGGCGGCCACGATAGTCAGCCATCATCGCGCGCAGATCGCGCACGGACGATTGCATCTTGGCCTGCTCGGCGGGCGAGGCTCCGACGGACGTGAGCTTGGAATCTCCCGAGCCACCGTGCAGGCCGGCCGTGGCAGCGGAGGAGCTGCTGCTCGAAAGCGGCATCGTCCATTTGCGCGTGGAATCGTAGCTCAAGTTGAACGCCGCATATCGGTCGCTGATCGTCTTCTGGAGGGTCTTCAGCTGGTTCACCGTCGAGTCCGCCAGCGCGAGTTTCTTCCGCTTGTCGATGAGAAACGCCGCGGGATTCATGTCGCCCAGATCTCGCGACGACGGACTCTTCATTCCGGAGCCGCCAGAACCCGATGAGGCCGGAGTCGCGTCGTCGGCCTTCGGTTTCTGGGCGAAGGCGAACGCGGGCAGGCAGGAAACGAGTGCGAGAACAACGATGCGGCTTCGCATGACGAAATTACCTCCGGACATGTTGGCGTGTTCTGTTTGAAGACCGGCGGGACGGTTACCGGATTGAAATTACCACTCTGGTGGCTAGTGTGCTTGGACCGCGGCCCGTCCCTTTCCGTGGCGCCAGAATAGCATCAGCGGGATGGCGCAGCAGAGGACGGCGCCGCTGATCAGGTAAATCCGCGAGAAGGCCAGCACGCTCGCCTGCGCCGTGATCATCCGGTCCATCACCATGAGCGCCTGCTGGTGCGAAACTGCCGGATTCATCCCGCGCGCGACCATTCCGTTGCTGATCAGCTCGAGTCGTGCCTGGGCATCCGATCCGACAGTCACCACATGCTGCGTGAGCTGGCTCTTCGCCTGGAACGTGAAGCGCTTAATCATCGTGGCGACGATCGCGATGCCGAGCGATCCGCCGAGCTGGCGCGTGAGGTTGAACATGCCGGTGCCCTGCGGAATCTCCCACGGATTGAGCTCCGCCATCGAGGCGCTCGTCAGCGGAATGAAGATGATTCCGAGCGAGATGCCGCGGACGACGAGCGGCCAGAACAGATCGCTGGCGCCGGCGTCGATCGTCAGCCGCGACAGACTCCACATACACCAGAGAAAGCCGAGCACGCCGATAGCGATGAGCGGTCGCGCGTCGAGCTTTGACGCGAACCGGCCGAGAATCGCCATTGTCAGCGCTGAAGAAATCGCGCCGGGCAGAATAACCAGGCCGGTCTGGTTCGCGGTGAAACCGTGCAGACCCTGCAAGAAGATCGGCAGCACGAACACCGAACCAAACAGCGCGAAGCCGAGCAGACCCGCCATCGCGACGCCCGTCGCGAGCTGACGGCTCTTGAGCACGCGGAAATTAATGATCGGTTCTTTCGCGGTGAGCTCGCGCCAGACCAGCAGCACGAACGAGACGCCGGAGATCACCGCGAGCGTCGTCACGAATTGCGATTCGAACCAATCGTACCGCTCGCCGCGCTCGAGCATCCACTGCAGGGCGCCGACTCCGGTCGTGAGCAGGCCGATGCCGAGCCAGTCAATCGTCGTCGCCCGCTCTTGATGTTCGGCGTCGCGCACGTAACGCCACACCAATAAGCCGGCGATCAGGCCCAGCGGAAGGTTGATGTAAAAAATCCACGGCCATTCCCAGTTGTCGACAATGAAGCCGCCGAGCGTTGGCCCGAGCGTGGGTCCCACCATGATGCCGACGCCGAACATCGCCTGCCCGATCGCGACTTCCGCGGGCGGAAATGCTTCCCACAGCGTCGACTGCGCGGTGGAAAGCAGCGCGCCGCCGCCGACGCCCTGCACGATGCGCCAGAACACGAGCGCGCCGAGCGAGCGCGAGGCGCCGCAGAAAAAGGACGCGAGCACGAACAGCGCGATCGATCCCGTGAGATACCTGTTCCGGCCGAAGTACGCCGAGAGCCAGCCCGACATCGGGATCACGATGACGTTCGCGATGATGTATCCCGTGGAGACCCACGAGATCTCGTCGAGCGTGGCGCCGAGATTTCCCATCATGTGGGGAATCGCGACGTTCACGATCGACGTATCAATCAGTTCGAGCATCGCGGCCATCGTGACCGCGATGCCGATCAGATACTTGTATTTGTATTTATCGTCGGCGGCCGCAGCCGCCTGCGTCATCATCATGCTGGCGGTGCCTACTTGGTCGTGATGTGCGCGGTGACGGACATGCCGGGCCTGAGCGGTTTGTCGGCGCCGCACCCCTTCGTGATCTGAATGCGAACCGGCACGCGCTGCACGACTTTCGTGAAGTTGCCGGTGGAGTTGTCGGGCGGGAGGAGCGCGAACTTGGCGCCGGTCGCGGCGCTGAAGCTCTCGACTTTCCCTTCGGCGGTGCAGCCGGGATACGAATCGACTTCGATCTCGACAACCTGCCCCACGCGAATGTCCGCGAGCTGAGTCTCTTTGAAGTTCGCGGTGACCCACACCGCCGAATCAGACACGAGCGTGAGCAGCGGCTGCCCCGCCTGCACGAGCTGGCCAACTTCGATCTGCTTGCGGCTCACCACACCCGACACCGGGGAGGAAACTTTCGTGTATGAGAGCTGAAGCGCCGCATTGTCGCGCGATGCTTTCGCGCTCGCGTAGCGGGCGTTGGCAAACTTGCCGGCAATTTGCGCGTTGGAGAGCTGCGCTTCAGCGCCCGTCGCCTGCCGCTGCGCCGCCGCAAGATTTGCGGTTGCCATATCAAACGCGGACTGCGCGGCGTCGAGTTGAAGCTTCGAGACGATCTGCTTGGCCGCGAGATCCTTGTAGCGGGCAAGATCGGCCGTGGCCTTGGTCAGCGCGGCCTGTGCCGATTGAATTTGCGCCTGCACGACCTGTCCCTGGCTGGTCGCGCTGCGGATCTGCGCGTCGGCCTGGCCGTCGATTCCGCCCGTGCCGGAGACGTACGCGGCCGCGGCGAGCTCCGCCTCGGACTGCGCGAGCCGCACGGCATACTCGGCGCTGTCGATCTGCACGATCGATTGGCCGAGTTTCACATGATCGTTCTCGGCAACGCCGAGCGATTTCACAAAGCCGCCGACCTTCGCGAGCACGGGGACGATCGACCCGTCCACCTGCGCATTGTCGGTGGTCACGTGACCCTGATTGTACATGATCGTTTTCGCCGCCCAGCCAATGCCGATGAGCGCGACGATGATGAGAATCAGAAGAACCGGGCTGCGCTTTTTCTCAGGCGGAACTGTTGTCGCGTAGGAATCACGCGTGGGAGCTGCTGTGCTGGCCATGGGAATTATTTCTCGAGCGTTGGTGTTTTGTAGTTCGTGATTACGGAAGTTCGGTCGGGTGATGAGTTTGTCGATTTGGTTACGGCAATTCGGTAACGATGCCCTGTGCTCTCGCGAGCGCGACGCGGGCCGACTGAAATGCGGCGCGCGCATCGACGACCTGCGTGCGGGCGGCGTTGAGATTGAGCGAAGCGGTGACGACTTCGGCGTTGCCGGTCACGCCCGAGCGGAAGCGGTCGCGCGACTGCGCGAGTTCCTGCTCGGAGAGGCGCAAATGCTCCTCTGTGGCGGCGAGTTCCTCGCGCGCGCTATTGAGATCGAGCAGCGCGCCGCTCACGTCGATCGCGGCTTGATCGGTGAGATCGCGTTTGCGCACGCCGAGTTCCTGAATCGCGGCCTGCTGTTCCTGCATGCGTCCTTCGCGGCGGAAGCCGTCGAAAATCGGTACGGTGACGCGAATGCCCCAATCGTACGTGGGCATGAGATGACCGAGGCTCTTGCTCGTGGGACCGTCGTCAAGAAACGCGGCGAGGGAAGGGAGCCGTTCCGATTTGATCGATTCCACCTGGCGCTGCGCCGCGGCAATCTGCCCGTCTGCGGCGCGCAAATCGGCGCGCGAATGCATCGCCTTGCTGGTGGCGTCCAGCGCGGTCGGGAGTACGTCGTTCGCCAGCGGGCCGGTCAGCGAGTCCGCAATAGTGATCGGCGCGGTCAGCGGCAGTCCGAGCGCGCGGTGCAACTCGAGGCGCGCGCGATTGCGTTCGTTGCGCGCCGCAATAAGCTGCGCGCGATTCGCGGCGAGCTGTGCTTGCGCGCGGGTCACATCGAGCGCTATGCCGACGCCGGCCGTGAGCTGGTCACGGGCGATGCCAAGCAGCTCCTCGGCGAGTGTCGAATCGGCGATGCGCGCGGCGAGCTGCGCGTCTGCCTTGAGCACGCGCACGTACACCGCCGCGGCAGTTCCCGCGGCCATTTGCGATTGCGCGGCCGCCTCGTCGCTGAACGAGGCGGAACTCGCGCGCGCCGCTTTCAGCCGCGCGAACGAAGCCGGATCGTAAATGCTCTGCGTAATCGTGGCGCGAAAGTCGAACGTCTTCACCGGGCCAACGTCCTGGCCGTTCGGATCGAAGAGGGACTTTCCCGTCAGCGGATCGGCGAAGTTCAAGCCGAAACTCGCGCTGTTGAAGGTGCGCTCGCTTTCGGTCGCATCGCCGTGGAGGTTCGGGAGGAACGCCGCCTTCGACTGGCGCACTCGCGCTTCCGCTTGCGCGGTACGAAGCCGCGCGGCCTCGGGCGCCGCGCTTTTGTCGGCGGCGAGACGCGCGGCGCCACCAAGAGTGAGGACGACCGGCTCCTGCGCGCTGGCCTGCCGCGCGAAGAGCGCGAACACGATCAGCAATGCCGTGGCGGCCGGCCGGAGGGCGTGAAGGACGAAATCGGTGACGTTGCGAAGCACGTTCTTCACCTCGGGTCTGTGAGCAACGGGAGCGGGTGCGCGCGCGCCGGTCCAGATCACGTGCATCAGGATCAGGGCTTTGATCATTTTCGCGGCAGTCTGCGGATCCACGTCGCGGAATTCGCCCGTCGAGATTCCACGTCCGATGATGTCGGAAAGGATCTTGTTGGAACGCGTGACGATCTCGTCGTAGTGGAACTGCGCGAGATCCGGATATTTGTGCAGTTCGAATAGCACCAGCCGGAGCCACCCCTCGGAGTCTGCCAGTCCGAGGCACTCCCATTGATGCTTGAGGTAGCTCTTCAGCTGCTCCACTGCGGAGAGTTCCGACGAGATCGATTTGTCCGCATTCTCGATGAGCGGGCCGACTCGCTGTCGCACGACTTCGCGGAAGAGCTCTTCTTTGCTCGGGAAGTAGAGATAGATGGTGCCCTTCGAGACACCGGCGCGCGCGGCGATCTCTTCGAGCCGCGCTTCGGCAATTCCGTGTTCGGCGAACACGCTCAGCGCCGCGTCGAGAATCTGTTGCGGTCGCTCTTCTGGCAACCGGCGCCAGCGCGGATCGTTTACGTGAGGTTGAGTTACGGTCATTTCTATATGACTGAACGGTCAGTCAAGAAAAGGAGAGTCAAAAGGCGAGCAGGAGCTCGCCGATTGAGTGTTACCGTAACTTACCGACTAGTCAGTAAGGCGTCAAGCTCCCTTGTACATCGAGTTCGTGAGCTTCACGATCGTGACGAGCAGAATGCCGATCACGATGGCGCCAAAGATGAGTCCGCGATAAGCGGCGGCGCGATCGGATTCGTGTGCCGGATGCGACATGGGTTGGCCTGTTTTGTTTGGGCTGGCGCTATGATACGCGAACGGTGGTCATCGAATCGTTCTGCTTGATCTTCTTCATGACATCGAGCCCTTCGGTGATCTGACCGAACACGGTGTGCACCCCGTTCAAATGCTTGGTGTTCGACTCGCTGAGCACCATGAAGAACTGGCTGCCACCGGTGTCTTTTCCGGCGTGCGCCATGCTGAGCGAGCCGATCGCGTGCGTGCGCGGGTTGCCGTTGGTCTCGCACTTGATCATCCACCCCGGGCCGCCCGTGCCGACGCGCCGATCGCCCGCGGGGAGATCGCGCGAGAGCGGATCGCCGCCCTGCACAACGAAATCCGCGATCACGCGATGGAACTTCACTCCATCGTAAAATCCGGAGTTCGCGAGTTTCTCGAAGTTGGCGACGGTCGCCGGTGCGTCGGTGTCGTACAGCTCGGCGACGATCTTGCCGAGGTTGGTTTCGAACGTTGCGGTCTTTGGCATAGGCTCCAATTCTATCGGGTCACGCTGCGGAGGGACAGATGCGCCGGAGCACGCAATCGGCGCAGCGCGGCTTTTTCGCATCGCACACGCGGCGGCCGTGCCAGATGAGCAGGTGGGAGAGCAGCGTCCACGAGGCGCGCGGGAAGAGCGGCATCAACGCCTGTTCGATTTTCACGGGGTCGGTCTGGCGGGTGAGCTTGAGTCGTTTGCTCAAACGGGCCACGTGAGTATCGACGACCACGCCATCGTTGATTCCGAATGCATTGCCGAGAACCACGTTGGCGGTTTTTCGTCCGACTCCCGGAAGCACGACAAGGTCTTCCATCGTGCGCGGCACTTCGCCGGCGTGATTGGCCACGAGCGCCTTCGCCATGCCGATCAGGCTTTTCGCCTTGTTGCGAAAGAAGCCGGTGCTCTTGATGAGTGCTTCGACTTCCGTCTGATCGGCTGCCGCGAGCGCGGCGGCGTTCGGATACCGCGCGAAGAGCGCGGGCGTCGTCAGATTGACGCGCTTGTCGGTGCACTGCGCGCTGAGAATTGTGGCAGCGGTGAGTTCGAACGCGCTGCGATAGTCGAGTTCGCACTTCGCGTCCGGATATTCTTTGCGAAGCAGGCGCTCAACCGAGCGCGCCCGTTTCTTGAGCTCGGCTTCTCTTGCGCTTTTCAGAGAGCGGGTCAGTCCTCGACGCCGGCGAACTGTGAGAGCCGATCGATCAGCGCGTGGAGCTGTTTCTCCGTGAGATCGATTTCCTGCGCGGCGCCTTCGACGTCGAGCAGTCCCGCGCGCATGGAGATTGCGACCTGATTGAGATAGCGGATCTTCGCAAGGATTTCGTCTGTGGCTTTGCGCAGACCGTGAAAGCGGCGTTTTTCCGAGATCGCGCGGCGATGGCGCTTGATGAGCTCGTCCGTCGTGAGGCGCTTGGCCTGCACGAGCACTTCTTCCTTGGTTCGGCCCGGCAGTGCGCCGCGGTCGGGCAATCCGAGATCATCCCACGACTCGTCCGCAAACCACAGGCGGCCCACATACTCGACGCCGTCGAATCCGACGCGGCACGACACGTTGTAGCGTCGTCCGTCTGATTCGATCGTCGCGATGTGCGGTTGAGTTATTTCGTCGTAAGTCGACATCAGGACTGCGTTGCAGGTTGCAGAAGAGGATTCGGGATGCTGGAACTACAGAAAATCTCGAAGAGCACTGAACAACTTTTCGGGTTGTTCAACATACGGTACGTGACCACAGTCATCCAGCGGCAAAAGCACTGCGCTCGTGGCCTTCGCTATCGCTTCGGAACTCGCAATTGGGATCGGATCCTGACGACCGTGAACAATAACCGTGGGGCAGCGCAGTTCGGTGAGGTCCGCCGACAAATCGAACGTACCGAGGCTGTCCCAGACCGACTGCTGCACGCGGCCCGTGACTCTGAAGGGCGTGAGATCGGTGGCGCGACTCGGATCGGCGAAATAACCGGCGACGCTCAGTTCGAACGCGCGCTGCCGGTACGCGGTGGGATCGCTCTCCTTCAACCCGGACGCGGCCAGTGCGCTTCGCATCTGCTGAATTGCGGGGCCTTGCTGACGGCGCGCGAATTCAGCTTCGAACTGCGCGCGAAACGCGCTCGTGATCGGAGCCGGGTCGATCAGCGCGAGGCGCGCGGGCGGCGGCGAAACGTTTCCACGAGCCGCTTCCCGGGCGTATAGCAGCGCGAGGAGTCCACCCCACGAGTAGCCGACGATGGTGAGCGGATCGAGTGATAACTCGGCGATGACGTTCGCGAGATCGCGCACGTGCGTCTTCCACGTCACGATGGTCGGAATATTTTCCTTCGACCGTCCGCCGCCGCGCTGATCGTAAAAAACCAGCTCGAAGTCTCGCGCAAGATCGAGCATTTGCGGCAGCAGATATGCGTGATCGGCACCCGGCCCGCCGTGCAGCACAAGCAGCCGCGGCGCGCCCGGCGAACCGTACGCGCACCAGTACAGCGGGGCGCCGGTCGTCCGGGTGAAACCGGACTCGCGCGGCGCTGGAATGTTTTTTGGCGGGGTGTAGTGGGTCTCAGTGATAGGGCGTATGTTAGAGCTACGCCTCTGACGGCACCAGCCGCATGGACAATTCACTCACCCTCGCCCGCTACTTCGCCCGTCTCGTCTGGCTGCTTGTCCACGAAGGACAGCAGGTGGACGAGCAAAAGGCAGCGCTGCGTGCCGTCGTTACGGTCTCGAAAGAGTCGTCGGTGCGCCTCGGCAACAACGAGGGGCGGCTCGCCGTAAACGGCCTCGTGATGCCGCAGGCGCTCACCGGCGTGCAGGAACTCGCCGGCCGTCTCGCGGCGCACACGATCGAAGAAATCGAAATCGACCAGAGCGCGGTGCCCGCCGAGTTGCTCGCGCTGGCGCGGCTGCTCGCGGTGGAGGCGACGTCGACCTCCGACGCGGCCGACTTCGCGCAGAGACTTTCGGATCTCACAGGCAACACCGTGCGCGTGAAGCGCTCCGCCGCCACGCAGCCGGCGCCGATGCGCACGACGGAGACGCTCTCGGCGGCTGAGGCGAAGCCGGACGAGGGACAGGCGCGCGTCCCCAAGCTGCTGACGCGTCTCACCGAATCGATGGACGCGCACACAGCGCAGGGGATCATCGACGAACTCTCGGTTGCGGCGGAGCAGGCGAGCCGCGAGGGACGCACCGGCGACGTGGCCGCGATTTTTTCCGCGATTCTCGATCGCGAGAACGCGAGCGCAGACCCTGACATCCGTCGCGTGTACCTCATGGCCGTGCGGCGCCTCACGAAGCCGACCGTCCTGCGGCCCATTGCGCAGCTGCTGATGACGATGCCGCAGACCGCGTCGCGCACAGAGCGCATCCTGCAACGGTCTGGACAAGACGGCGTGGATGCGGTTGTGGATCAGTTCAGCGGCGCGCGCAGCCTCGCCGAACGGCATGTCTACCGCGATGTGCTCTTCCGGCTCACGATGGCGCGCGAGGCGCTCGTGCAGATGCTGTCGGATTCGCGCTGGCACATCGTACGGCAGGCCGCGGAGTTCCTGGGTGAAATTGGGGCGGAGGACGCTGCGCGTCCCCTGGCGGAGTTGCTGCGGCACGATGATGAACGCATCCGCCGCGCGGTAACGCGCGCGTTGTCGCGCATCGAATCGTCGTTTACGCTCGACGCGGTCGCCCGCGCCGTCGTGGATGCGTCTCCTGTTGTGAGGCTCGAGGCCGTCGCGGGACTCGCGCTGCGCAAAACCGGACGCGCCGGCTCCATGCTCGCAAAGGCGATCGACCGCGAACACGAACAGGAAGTGCAGTACGCGATTCTCGGCGCGCTCGGCCGCGTCGCCACACCAGAAGCCGTACAAAAACTCGCGAAGGCTGCCGAGGCCGCGAGCGGATTGTTCGCGACGCGGAAGAACAGCGGACTACGGATTGCGGCCGTGAACGCGCTCGGCGAGGCGCGCACGCCCGGCGCGATGACCGCGCTGCAGAGTCTGGCGAACGACAAAGACAAAGATGTGAAGGAGGCGGTGGCGAGGACGCTCCTGCTGCTGCGCGGAACGGCGGCCTGAGATTCGCGCCGGCCCGCGCGCTGCGAACTCATCCACGAGGGCCAATCCAGTGCTGATGCTCTACATCGTGACCGGCTTGATCGCCGGAGTATTCTCCGGAATATTCGGAGTAGGCGGCGGGCTCGTGATCGTTCCCGCGATGATCTTTTTCGCGAAGATGAGCCAGCGAACCGCGGTGGGAACGTCGCTCGGCGCGCTGCTGCTGCCCGTGGGCGCGCTCGGCGTGTACGCCTATTGGCGCAACGGAAATCTCGATGTGCGCGCGGCGCTCTGGATCGGACTCGGCATGCTCGCCGGCGCATTCGGCGGCGCGATGATCGCGCAATCGCTCAGTGAATCGGTGCTGCGAAAGGCGATGGCGGTGCTGCTGCTGTTCGTGGCGGCGCGGATGTGGATGACGAGCTGATGTTCCGTTGAGGGTTAGATGATGCGCGCCGCGAAACTCGAGTCGATCGCGGAGAAGAGCGCGGGGTTGAAAAGCCGCGCCATCACTTCGATTCCATCCACGAGACGCGGGCCGGGCCGGCTCGTCAACGAATTTCCGTCGAGGGCCCACACGTGCGGAGCCCCGGCGAGCTTCCACTCCGGCTGGCCCAGCAGGCGGCGTGCTTCCTGCCCGGCGCGCTCGAGTCCGTACCCGCACGGCGCAACGATCACGATCTCGGGGTTTGCGGCCGCGACTTCGGCAGCGGCGACGACTTTCGAGTGATCGCCCGGCTTCGCGAGCACATCGACTCCGCCCGCGCGGCGAATCATCTCGGGGACCCAGTGACCGCCCGCGAAGATCGGATCCGTCCACTCGATCATCGCGACGCGCGGACGCGGCGCGCGCGCCGCCTTGAGCGTTTCGTGTACGGTCGACAGTCGCGCGCGCATGCCGGCGAGCAGCTCCTCGCCTTCGTCCTCGAGATGCATCGCCGTGGCGGCGCGCGCAATATCGTCGAATACGCCATCGAGCGTCGTCGCCGAGAGCGAAACCACGCGCGGCTCGGGCGATAGACGCGACGCGAGCGCGCGCACATCGGATTCCATCACCGCGCACACGTCGCACAGCGCTTGCGTGAAGATCAGATCGGGGCGCAGCTGCCGGATGAGCGGCTCGTTCAGCGCGTAGAGCGGTGTGCCCTCGTGCGCGAGTGCTCGAACCTGCGCATCGACCGCACCCGGTTAGCCCGCGCCATCGACGATGCTCGACGTCACGCGAGCCCGCGAGCCGATTTCCGCCGGATGATCACACGCATGCGTGACACCGACGAGCGAGCCGACTCCGCCCAGCGCGGCGACGATCTCAGTCGCGGACGGCAGCAGCGTAACGACGCGCACGGGTAAATTCCTGGAAATTCCTGGAAATTTCTACTTCGCCTCGTACACCGCTTTGCCGCCGACCCACGTCGAGAGCACGCGCGTGGCGAGGATGGTTTGCACCGGCGCGCGCATGATGTCCTGATCGAGCACGACGAAGTCCGCGTATTTGCCAGGTGTGAGCGATCCGAGGTCGCGCTCCTGGAACGCGGCGAACGCGGGCCAGATCGTCATCGACTTGAGCGCTTCCTCGCGCGACATGATTTGCTCGGGCATCCAGCCGTTGGGCGGATAATTATTTGCGTCCTGCCGGGACACCGCGGCGTGGAACGAGATCAGCGGGTTCACTTGCTCCACCGGAAAATCGCTTCCATTCGGAATGATCACCCCGGTATTGAGCAGGGAGCGCCATGGATACGCCTCGACGAGCCGCGACGCCCCGAGCCGCGTGCCCACCCAGTACATATCGCTGGTTTGGTGGCTCGATTGCATCGAGGGAATGACGCCGAGTTTGGCGAAGCGCGGAATGTCCTGATAGTGAAGATTCTGCGCGTGCTCCACACGGAAGCGGTGATCCGCGACGGGCACTGCCGACAGCGCTGCTTCGTACGCGTCGAGCGCCACGCGATTGCCGCGATCGCCGATTGCGTGCGTGCACACCTGGAATCCGTTTTTCAGCGCGCGCGTTGCGACGTCGGTGAGATGCGCCTGTGTGGATTTCAGCAGCCCGATGTTGTTGGCGTCGTCGCTGTACGGTTCGAGCAGCGCGGCGCCGCGCGAGCCCATCGCGCCGTCGGCGTAGAGTTTGATGCTGCGAATCCAGAGCGTGCCGCCATAGAGCGCGCTCTGCGGTCCGCGCGCAAACGCTTTTGCGATCGCGGCATCGTCATCGCCGATCATCGCGTAGAGGCGCGAGTTGATCTGTCCCGCCTTTCCGAGCTCCTCGTAAATGTCGAGCACTTCCTGCGGCTCGCCGGCATCGTGCACGCCGGTGAGGCCCCAGCGGTGCGTGTCGGCGATCGCATTCATGACTTCGCGCTTGAGCTCGTCGTGCGACGGGGCGGGGACGACGCGCTGCATGAGCGGCTGCGCATTGTCGACGAACACTCCGCTCGGACTGCCGTCTGCGAGATGCTCGATGCGGCCGCCGGTGGGATCTTTCGTTGCCGCCGTGATAGATGCGAGCTCCAGCGCTTTCTTGTTCGCGAGATTCGCGTGTCCATCAACCCGCTCGAGCAACACCGGATTGTTCGGAACCGCGGCCGAAAGTTTTTCGTGCGAGGGGAATCTCGTGTCGGCCCAGCGGTTTTGATCCCAGCCGCGGCCGGTGACCCACACTCCGGCCGCGACCGTTCTGGCTTTTGCGGCGACGCGGGCGATGATCTCGTCGTAGCTCGACGCTCCGGTGAGATCGACGATCGCGAGCGCGGAGCCGAGTCCGGAGACATGGCCGTGTGCATCGGTCATGCCCGGGATCACCGTCCGGCCGCCGAGATCGAGGACTCGGGTGTTGGGTCCTTTGAGGGCGAGGGCACCGCGCGCATCGCCGACGAAGGCGATACGCTCGCCGCGGATCGCGAAGGCCTCTACGAATGGATGCGAGTCATCGACCGTGTAGATCCGCGCGTTCGTGACGATGAGGTCGGCGGGCGCCTGGGGAGTCTGGGCGAAGAGCGAGGTGGCGCCAACGAGAATTGCGAATGCAGCAGAGCGCATGATGGAATTAGGAATAAGGAAATTTAAAAGTCAGTTGGCTCAAAGTTGGATGGCGCAAAGCTCTGCGGCTCACTGCTCGGATCGGTCTAAGCTTTTCTGTTCGCAACTCATAGCCAGGCATTTCAAAGTTCAAATCTTCGAAGGACGCGGCTCGTCGCTATGAAAAAATAGCGGTGACCCATCCGAGCCGTGAGCCGCAGAACTGTGAGCCGTCCAACTTTGAGCCAACTGACTATTGCACTCGCGTGCTCAGCCATTTCGCTCGAAACGCCAGCTGCGCATCAGTCGCCGTCATTCCCGCATCCTCAAATGCCACCACCTGCACGGCAGGATTTTCTAAAATCGAAACCATCGCCTCGCGCCTCCCCGCTCGCCCCTCAAACGCGATGTTCACTTTGTCTCCCGGCTTGTGCGCCGCGATCGCTGCCCGAAAGTCGGTCTCCGCGCTCACGTCTTTTCCGTCCACCGAGATGATCCTGTCGCCGCGCTCAAGCCCGGCGTCGTACACCGGCGATCCCACGAGCGTCGGTCCGCTGATCGTCCGCGCCGCCGCATTCGGATTCGCACCCGCACGCGAGAACTGAACATCTCCGATCCACGCCGCATTCGGCGCCGACTTCCGAACGAGAAGCCCAGCGCTCGCGAGCAGCTTCGGATAATCCGGCAGCTCGTGCCCCGCGATGTATCGCGCCCAGAAATCCATCGCCCACGCCGAATCTCCCGACGCGACGATCAGAGCATGCCGCGCATTCTCCAGCGTGTATGGAACTTCCGGCTTCCCGTGCGCCTTCCACATCTCGCGCATGAAATCGTCGAGCGTGTGCGGTCCCCGTGACCGCAGCGAGAGATCAATCGCGAGCGCCACGCCCGCGCCGTACGTGTAGTACGAAATGAAAATGTTGCTGCGATTCTGCTGGTCAATCGAGACCGCGGCATCGGTGAACGCCGCCTGCTGGCTCATCCCGATCGGTCCGAAATATTTGCGGCCCGGCGCGTTTGTCAGGGCGTTCACCGTGCCGCCGAGTCCGCGGATGAACTGATTCGCCTGCGTGACACCCGCGCGTGCTTCGAGCAGCGGTCCGTAGTACTGCGTGAACCCTTCGGCGATCCACAGTGCGTCGGAAAAATTCACGCGATCATAGTCGAACGGTTCGAGGCCAGCCGGACGAATGCGCTTCACATTCCATGCATGGAAAAATTCGTGCGCGACCGTCCCGAGTTCGCGCGCGGGACTCGTGCCCATACTGCCGCCGCCGGTCACGCTCGTCGAGTTGCGATGCTCCATGCCGTCGCCGCTGCAACTCGGACGATAGCAGGCGACAAACGTGTACGTGCCATAATCGAACGAAGGAAACTCGCCGTATACCGCCGCCGCTTCTCTCGCGATTTTCTGCGCGCCCGCGGCGTATTGATCGATAGTCGCGGACGGCGACGGATCGTCCACCGCCGCGCGGAACTTCAAAGTTTTTCCGCCCTGCGTCTCCGTCCACTCGCGCCACTGAATCGCGCCCACATGCGTTGGCGAATCAAACAGATACTGCATGCTGGGGCCCGTGAATGCCTCCGGATCAGCCGTCGGCACCAGCTGCGTCGCGATCGTCCACGCCGGATTCGGGCGGTGGATCGTCACGCTGACTTTTCGCTGCTCGAGTCCGCGCGCATAGAGAAACGTGCCTTGCGGCTGGATATGCGCCTGCGCCGCGTCGAAACCGGGATACGTGCCGTCGGCGCGATCGGCGAAGAGCGTGTATGTGATCGTCACCGTTCCATCGTGGCCTGCAACATCCCATCCGTACGGATCGGGTCGCGTGACGGTGAGCTCTTTTCCTTTCGAGTCCACGGCCTTGAGCGAGTAAACATTTTTTGAAAACTCGTGCAAGGCGTAGCGCCCTGTAGAACTGCGCGCCATCCGCGAGTGCAGTACACCCGGCGGCACCGCCGTGAACGTCGCCTTCACCTCCGCCTCGTGATGCACGATGTTCGGAAACGAGATCTCGTATTTGATCGCGGGATCCCTGTTGCCCTGCTCGATCGGACGCAGTTGCGCGTGCGCGACCGGAACGAGGGAGGTCGCGGCAAGAATGGCGAGCCCGAACGGCGCGGTGCGTGTGAACGATCTCATTTTGATTTCGAGCAAGAGTGGAAACACCGGCTGAAGTTACGCGATCGGCTCCACCAGGGAGGCGCCCTCGTCGATCGGCGCGGTGTCGCGCAGATCCTTCAGAATTTCTATCGCGCCGGTGTGAAGCGCGAGGTCGCCGAGCACGCGGCCATCGGGAACGAGCGTCGCACGCTGCAATCCCATGAAGCGGCCGGCCTGCGCGCCGATATAGTCGCTCAGACGCTGCTTGTCGGCGGCCGCGACGAGTCCATGGACCGTCTTTCCGCCAAGGAGCACGACTTCGACAGGGCGTTCCTCGATTCCGCCCGAGGGCGCGATCGCGATCTGCACATCATGGTCCGGCGCCGACGCAATAATGATGTGTTCCGACTGCACGATGATGTGGCCCGGCGCTTCACCCAGTTTTGGCCGGCGCGCGCGCGTGAGATTCATCCAGCCGCCGCGGCGGCTGTTGAGATACGGAACGAGCGCCTGATCCTCGCCGATGAGGACATTCCCTTCGATCATCGTACCGTCGCGCATGATGAGGTGAAGGCGGCGGGACTGCGCCGCGCGAACGCGTGCGAGTGATGGTGCGGTCATGTGCGGTTCAGCGTGATTCGCGCCTCGCGACGCGATAGAGGGGCACGGCCAGGAGAAGCACGTACATTGCGACCGCGACGATGGGGTTCTCCGTGACCGACGTCACGCCGTTGCCCATCCAGTGCGAAACGTTGATGATGTCGTCTTTCCGGAGCGCCTGCAGCGCGGCGATGCCTACGCCGAGAATCGCGCCGCCTGCGATCAAACCCGAGGAGAAGAGCACGCCGGGGCCCGAGTCGCCCGTGTCGACGTTCTTCCCTTTCGAGCCGGCGCGCTCCACCAGCCAGCGCACAATGCCGCCCATGAAAATCGTCGCCGAAGTAGAAATCGGCAGATACGTCCCCACCGCGACGGCGAGCGAGGGAAGCCCGAGCAGCTCCATCACCACGGCGATGAAAGCGCCGATGAGAATAAGGCCCCACGGAAGTTTCTGCGTCAGGATTCCGTCAACCACGAGCGCCATGATCTGCGCCTTGGGAGAATCGAGTTTCTCGACGTGGCGGCCGCTGTAATCGGTGTCCTCGCGGCCGCCGATTCCGGGATCCACGAAATAGGAAATCTTCCCGGCGTCGCTCACCAAATAGCGGCCGGCGGGCGCGTCTCCGGTGCGTTCGAACAGATGTCCGATTTTGTACGTCGTGCCGGCGATCGCCATCGAGCCGGTCTCGAGATTTCCGACTTGCACGCCCGGATAGTCGCGCGCGACGATCGTCGTCTTTGCGTTGTTGAGGAAAGCGATCATTCCGCCGATCATGATCGCGGAGGTCGTCACGCCGAACAGCAGCGCGACCTGCTGGCGCATGGGTGTGGCGCCAACGAGGTAGCCTGTTTTCAGGTCCTGTGATGTGGCGGCGCCGACCGCCGCCGCAATGCAGACCACGCCTCCGATCGAGAGCGCGAGCACCCGATGTTCGATTCCGGTCCATCCCACGGCGAGGAAAATCAGCGACGTCATCAGCACGGCCGCCACGGTCATGCCGGACACCGGATTGGACGACGCACCGATTTGTCCACAGATGCGGCTCGAGACCGAAACGAACAGAAACGCGAACACGACGGCGAGGATCGCGCCCGGCAGATTGATGCCGATCTGCGGCAGCGTCACCATCGCGACAACCAGCGCCAAGACTCCGCCGACCACATAGATCATCGGAATCTCACGCTCGGTGCGCGCGATTGATGGGCCGCCTGCCGCGCCGCGAATGTCGCTGAATCCCGCGACCATCGCCTGCCAAATCATCGGCATCGCGCGGCCGAGTGAAATGAGCCCCGCCGCAGTGACCGCACCCGCGCCGATATAAAAGACGTAGTTCGAACGCACCTGCATCGGCGACATCGCACTGATCAGCGCGGTCGCCGGAAAAATCGGCGCCGTAAGCCCCGCGCCGAACAGCTTGATGGCGGGGATCAGCACGAAGAACGAAAGCACTCCGCCCGCAAACAAATAGCCGCCGACCCGCGGCCCGATGATGTATCCGACGCCGGTCAGCTCCGGACTGATCTCGGCGCGCATCTCACCCACGAGTTCGGTTTTTCCGCCCGGGAGCATCCGCTGAAAAATCTTGGCGGGCACTTCGGCCCAGAGGTGCACACCGCCGTTCAGGAACTTGTACAGCGCGCCGAGTCCGAATCCCATGAACACGGTGCGCGCCTGCACGCCGCGTTCCTCGCCGACGATCAGCACTTCGGCGCACGCGGTTCCCTCGGGATACTTCAGGGTGTCGTGCTCTTTCACGATCAGCGAGCGGCGCAGCGGAATCATCAGCAGCACGCCGAGCAATCCGCCGACGATCGCGATCGCGGCGACTTTGGACCACGGCAGAGCGTACCCGAGCAGCAGGAGCGCGGGAAGCGTGAAGACGACACCGGCGGCGACGGATTCGCCGGCCGAGCCTGTGGTCTGCACGATGTTGTTGCGCAGGATCTGCGGCTCGGTGTTGCCCATCGCGCGGGTGATCGCGCGGAAGATCGTGATCGAGAGCACCGCAATCGGAATCGACGCGCTGACGGTCAATCCGACCTTCAACGCCAGATACACGGACGACGCGGCGAAGATCAAACCGAGAATACAACCGAGGACGACTGCCCCGAACGTGAACTCGGTGAGAGATTTCTCGGCGGGTACGTACGGCTGGTGTGTGCTCATAGCGCAAATATGCGCGTCCGCCGGGCGGCGGGTTAGTTCAAAGGGAAAGAAAAAGGACTTTCCGCGAGAACCCGCGGAAAGCTTTTCATGAATGCAGAACAACGACAGGAGAAACCGTGCAGCTCTCGAGAACCGCGCTTCTTTCCTTTTTGCCGCTCGCGCTGGGCGCGCAGGCGCTTCCCGCCCGCTCCGCAGCAATCTCGGATGTGCACTACACCGTGACCTTTGGCGCGCTGCAGGGGATTGAGCGCGGCGTGAATGTGCAGATGACGTTCAACGCGAGTGGAAGAGATCCCGTGCTGCTGTCGCTGCCCGTGTGGACCCCGGGCGACTATGAGATCGCCAACTACGCGCGGAACGTGACGAAGTTCGCCGCGACTTCGCGCGGCAGGCAGCTCACGTGGGACAAGGCCACGCCCTCAACCTGGCGCATCAACACGGAGAACGGCGGCCCCGTCTCGGTGGAGTTCCACTACAAGGCAGATTCGCTCGACAACGCGGCGAGTTGGGCTCGCGAAGAGTTTTTGCTGTTCAACGGCACGAACCTTTTTATGTATCCCGAGGGGCGCAGCTTCGATTTCCCCGCGACCGTCACGATTCAGACCGAACCGAACTGGCGCATCATCACAGGCATGAATCAGTCCGGCGCGCGCGCATTCAGCGCGCCGAACTATCACGAGCTGGTGGACCATCCGTTCTTCGTCGGGAAGTTCGATCTCGACAGCGCGCAGGTAGCCGGCGTGTGGATGCGTCTGTCATCGTATCCCGCGGGTGTCATGAAACCGGCGCAGCGCGCGCGCCTGCTCGACCAAATGGCGAAGGCGATTCCGTCCGAAGTCAAAGTGTTTGCCGCCCGCCCATGGCTGCGCTACGACATCATGCAGATCGCCGATTCCGGATTTGGCGGCATGAGCGCGCTCGAGCACGAGAACTCGAACGTCGGCGTGATCGGCAGCGAGTATCTCAACGAGGATTTCGTGCCGTCGGTGTACGCGCACGAAATCTTTCACTCGTGGAATGTGAAGCGGCTGCGCCCGGCCGACATGTATCCGTATCGCTACGAGTCGATGCAACCCACGCAGTGGCTCTGGGTGAGCGAAGGGATCACGGACTACTACGCCGATCTCGCGCTGGTGCGCGGCGGAGTGATTGCTTCCGCCGGATTTCTCGCGGCAGTCGAGAAAAAGATGTCGCACACCGACGCGGCCGGCCCCATCGCGCTCACCGATGCCTCGCTGCAAACGTGGATCCACATGTCCGACGGAAACGGCGACATCTACTACGACAAGGGTTCACTCGCGGGACTGGCGCTCGATATCATGATTCGCGATGCGAGCGACAACGCGCAGAGCCTGGACGATGTGATGCGCTCGCTCTACAGCGCCGATTACAAAAATGGAAAAGGATTCACGCCGGGCGAATGGTGGGCAGCGGTTTCAAAGGCCGCCAAGGGCGCGAGCTTCAAGGATTTCAACACGAAGTTCGTGGATGGGCGCGACGAGTTCGCATGGAATCAGTGGCTGCCCAAAGCGGGCTGGCGAGTGCGGACCGACACGATTCGCGAGCCCAGGCTCGGCGTGAGCACGCAGGTGGATTCGGCGGGACTTCTCGTGGTGCTGACCGATCCGACTGGAGTCGCGGCGGTTGCGGGCATCAAACCAGGCGATGTGATCACCTCGATCGGCGGAATCGCGACGACCAATCCGGCGTGGGAATCGTGGCGGACCAAGTACGCGAAGCAGGAGGGCGCGTCGCTTCCGCTGGGAGTGATGCGCGGCGGGAAGGCGATGAGCGTCAACGCGATCGTGAAGATGTCGGTGATGACGGAACGGAAAGTCGAGCCGGATCCCGCGGCGACGGAGAAGGCCAAGAAAATTCGGGACGGAATTCTCAAGGGAACGACGTCTGCGGCAAGCAAGCCGTAGCGGAGTTCGGTAATATCAACGCTGAACTTTCGGACGGCGTTTTTAACACGGTATCCGCACCGGTCGAAAGATCCTCTTCTTTTCTCTTCGCAGCGCTCCTCGGAGTCCCCCATATGCGCCAAAAACTTGTCCATCGCCTCGCAGCGCTCGCAGCGCTCGTACCGCTCGCGCTGCTGTTCGTTGCGTTCGTGCCGCGGCTCGCCAGCGCACAGGTCACCTCGCCGAAAGAATTCTTCGGCCACAATATCGGTGACGACTACTGGCTTCCGAACTACACGCAGTTTCTGGCCTACTGGCAGAAGATCGCCAGGCAGTCGCCGCGCGCGCACCTCGACACGATCGGCATGAGCGCCGAAGGACGGCCTCAGCTCAGCATGGTCGTCTCGAGCCCCGAAAACATCAAGAACCTCGCGCACTATAAGGACATCGTTCGGAAGCTCGCGTACGCCGAGATCAGCGATGCCGAGGCGAAGGCGCTCGCGAAGGAAGGGAAGGCCGTGATGTGGATCGACGGCGGCCTGCACGCGAGCGAAGTCCTCGGCGCCAACCAGCTCATCGAGACCAACTACCAGTTCCTTTCGATGAACGATGAAGAGACGATGCGGATCCTGAAGGACGTCATCATCGTGTTCGTGCACGCGAACCCCGACGGCATGGAGTTGATTGCCGACTGGTACAACAAGGAGCCGGATCCGAAAAAGAAGAACATGAATGTCCCGCGCCTCTATCAGAAGTACATCGGGCACGACGACAATCGCGATTTCTACATGTCGAATCAGAACGAAACGACGAACATGAATCAGCGGATGTACCTCGAGTGGTATCCGCAGATCGTGTATAACCACCATCAGACCGGTCCGGCCGGCGCGGTGATGTTCGCGCCGCCGTTCCGCGATCCGGCAAATTATTTCTTCCATCCGGCGATGATCACCGGCCTGGATATTGTCGGCGCCGCGATCAAATCACGCATGGTTTTTGAGAATAAGCCGGGCGTGGTCGATCGCTCGCTCTCGTCGTACTCCACCTGGTGGAACGGCGGACTCCGCACCGAAGCGTACTTCCACAACATGGTCGGCATTCTCACGGAGTCGATCGGCAATCCGACGCCGATGACCGTGCCGTTCGTGCCCGAACGCATGCTGAGATTCGCCGACGAAGTGTTGCCGCTCGCGCCGCTGCAGGAATGGCATTTCCGGCAGTCGATCGACTACTCGGTGACGGCGAATCGCGCGCTGCTCGACCTGCTGCAGCGGAACCGGGAATTCTGGCTGTACAACTTCTATAAGATGGGCCGCGACGAGATTCAGTGGGGCAGCGAGGACAACTGGATCACCACGCCGAAGGTGCTCGCCGACGTGGAGGCGAAGGCGGCTGCCGAGCGTGCTGCTGCGGGTGCTGGTGGACGCGGCGGCCGTGGCGGCGCAGCGGGCGCCGCAGGCGATGTGAACCCGGATGTCGCGGCGGCGTTCGGCGGCGGAAGTGCGCCGGCAGCTCTCTACGCGGAGTTCCGCAAGCCGGAAGCCCGTATGCCTCGCGGCTATATCATGTCGGCGAATCAGCCGGATTTTCTCACGGCCGAGAAATTCCTCGTCGCACTGCAGAAGGTCGGTTTGATCGTGCATCGCGCGAGTGCGGCGTTCACGGTGGCGGGCAAGAATTATCCAGCCGGTTCTTACGTAGTGAAGAGCGCGCAGGCGTTTCGCGCCGACGTGCTCGATATGTTCGAGCCGCAGGATCATCCGAACGATTTCAAATATCCCGGAGCTCCGCCGACGCGTCCGTACGACAACGCCGGCTGGACGCTCGCGCTGCAGATGGGCGTGAAGTTCGACCGCATTCTCGACGGTTTCGACGGGCCGTTCGTGAAGCTCGATCCGCTCAAGGATCGCATCAAACCGACGGCGACGATCGTTGCGACGACCGGCGCCGGCTGGACGCTCTCGCCGAAAGTGAACGATTCGTATCATGCGCTCAGCCGGCTCTGGTCGGCGGGCGCGGATGTATACCGCTTGCAGAAGAACGCGCTGGTTGGCGGCAAGATGTATCCTGCCGGCACGCTGTACATCCCGGCGAACGCCAAGAGCACTCCCGTCGTGCAAAAGGCGGCGAAGGAAATCGGCGTGACGTTTGAGTCTTCGGCCGATATCGCGTCGGCAGGCGAGAAACTTCCTGCGCTGCGGATTGGGTTGTGGGATCGCTTCGGCGGGTCGATGCCGAGCGGACAGATGCGCTGGCTGATGGAGCAGTACGAGCTGCCGTTCCGCGTGGTGTACCCGCAGGAGCTCGACGCCGGAAATCTGCGCTCGAAATTCGACGTGCTGATTTTTCCGGAGAACTCGATTCCGGCGGCGGCCGGTGGTGGCCGCGGCGGTCGTGGCGGCGGCGGTGGTGGACGCGGCGGACAGCAGGACACGACGGCGATTCCGGCGGAGTTCCGCGCGTGGATTGGGAATGTGTCGGTCGATCGCACGCTGCCGAAGCTGAAGGAGTTCGTGCAGCAGGGCGGGCGGATCGTCGCGATCGGCCCGTCGTCGATCAACATCGCGCAGCAGTTCGGATTCCCGATTACGAATCATCTCGTGGAGCGCACGCCCACCGGAACACAGGGCGCGCCGCTTCCGGCGGAGAAGTACTACGTGCCGGGCTCGCTGCTCGAGGTGGCGTATGACACCACGCTCGATGCAACACGCGGACAGGAATCACACGGAATTATTTTCTTCGACAACAGCCCGACCATGCGGCTTGGGCCGGACGCGGAATCGAAGGGCGTGAAGCCGATCGCGTGGTTCGAGAACGGAACGCCACTGCGCTCCGGCTGGGCGTGGGGGCAGAATTATCTCGACGGCGGTGTTGCGATGGCGGAGGGGAGATACGGGCAGGGGACCGTCTACATGTTTGGGCCGGAGATCACGTTCCGGGCGCAGCCGGCGGCCACCTTTAAACTGTTGTTCAACGCGATTGTTGGAGGGAGCAAGGTTCCCAGCGTGGTGCCGTAAGCGCTTAGATCTTCGCTCCTCTCGACTCCCAGTACGGCGCTCGAAGCTCGCGCTTGAGTGTTTTTCCCGCCGCCGAACGGGGAAAGTCGGGCAACACCTTCACCTCGCACAGCTGCTGGTACCGCGCGTCCACCCGAGCGTTCGCCCAAAGCCGCAGCTCCTCCGCGCTTGCAGAAAATCCATCGCGAAGGATCACCGCCCCAACCGGCGCCTCCCCCCACTTCTCGTGCGGAACGCCGAACACGGCAACCTCTCGCACGGCTGGGTGCTGCACCAAGACTTCCTCGATGTCCTTCGGATACACATTCACGCCGCCGGAAATAATCAGATCTTTTTTCCGGTCGACGAGATGCAGGAATCCATCCGCATCCATGAACCCGAGATCTCCGCTGTGCAGCCAGCCATCCACGATCGCTTCCGCCGTGAGATCCGGTCGCCCGTGGTATCCCGGCATGAGCATCGGACCGCGTCCAATGATTTCGCCGACCTCGTCAACCGGAAGGTCGCGGCCGTTCTCGCCGACGATTCGAATTTCATTGAAGTACGTCGGACATCCCACTGAATCGAGATGCCGCTCGTAGTCGGTGCGGTCGAGAATCGTGATCAGCCCCTCGGTCAGGCCGTAGAGTTCGTAGAGCGCGCCCGACGCCACCGCGCGCAGCCGCTCTTTGTGCTCGCGGTGCAGCGGCGCGCCCACGGAGCAGAGCATCTCGATCGACGCGAGCGTCTCCTGTGTGCAGGTCGGCTCATCGAGAATCGCCGCGATCTGTGACGGGACCATCATCACATGCGAAACGCGTTCTCTCTCGATTGTTTCCAGAAAGGCCCGTGCATCGAACTTCTTCATCAGGACGTATTTCGTTCCGAGGAAGAACGCGGGAAAAAACGTCACGAGCGCGCCGTTGAAAATCAGCGAGCCGGCGTGCATCACGATGCTCTCGGGCCGCATGCGAAACGCCGACGCGAACGTCGTGCAGTACACGGAGCGAATCGCGTGCGTGTGCACGATTCCCTTCGGCAAACCTGTCGTGCCGCTGCTGTAGATGATGTTGTACACGTCGTCGCGGTCGAGCTCGGCGCTCGGCGCATCGTCGCTCGCCGCCTCGGTGAGCGCTGCGTAGCTCGCAAATCCGGCGCCTCGCGCGACGCTCTCACGAGCCGTGAGAATCCAGCGATTTGGCGGAATGCCGGGGAGCTGCGGCCGAATTTCCTCGAGCACCGGCAGCATTTCTGCGGCGGAAACGACCGCCGTCGCACCGGAATCGCGGAGCAATGAAAACAGTCCGCTGCCTCGAAGCAGCGGACTCAGCGGCACGACGACGATTCCTGTTTTCGCGGCGGCCCAGTAGAGCTCGATGAGTTCGAGGCAATTCGGAACCACGAGCGCGACCGCGTCGCCCTTGCCCAGTCCGAGCCCGAGCAGCGCGTTCGCGCACCGGTTCACTCGCAGATCGAACTCGCGCCAGGTCAATCGCCGGTCCTCGAAAACGACCGCGGTGTGGTCGGGCCGGTAGCGCGCGTGATGCCCGACGATTGTGCCGAGGTGCATTTCGCTACGCGCTCGCGCGAGCGGCGCCGCTCTTCTGTTGCGAGAGAAACTCGAGCAGGACCGGATTCAGCTTTTCGGGAAACTCGATCGGCAGCGCATGGCGCGCGTCGGGAACAACAACAACGCGCGCGCCGGGAATTCGCTTGGCCCACACCTCTTTTGCCGCCACCGGCACGTAGTCCTGATCGGACGAGACCACGAGCGTCGGCGCCGTGATCGCATCGATGCGGTCGAGCACGCTCCAGCCGATCAGCGCCTCCTGCGAGGCGATGTACGCCTTCTTGTTGTTCGCGGCCATGCGCTCGCGAAAGAGCTGCCGCTTGGGTTCATCTTCCGGTCTGGGAAAGAGCCGCTTTGCCAGCATTTTTCCCATTCCTTTCGGACCGAGGAATCGCGAAATGAAGCGGCGGATGCGGAATGCCTTGAGCTCTGCCTTCGTGCGCGGCACGAGCTCCGGGCCGCTGTTCACGATCGTGAGAGTGCGGACTGATTTCGGCGAATCGACCGCGAGCTGAAAGGCGGTCATCCCGCCCATCGAGAGTCCGATCACGTGAGCCGGCGCGGCGCCGAGTGTGTCGAGTGCCGCGGCGGTATCGGCGGCGAACTGTTTGACTGTGAAGGGTCCCCCCGGCGACTTGAGATCGCGCGAGCGGCCGCTGCCGCGGGCATCGATCGCGATCACGCGGTAGTCGCGCTTGAGCGCCTCGATCTGCGGCGCCCAATCGAGCGTGCTCGATCCGAGTCCATGCAGAAGGAGTACGGGCTCGCCGGTTCCCGCCTCCACATAGAAGAGTTCGGCGTCGTTGATTTTGAGCGTAGGCATCGGTTGAATCCAGTGTATTCATTGCGGCGCCGGAGCGCACCCGGAAACCTTGCTGCCGGCAACATTCCTCTTGACAAGAAACTGCTAATACCTATTATCACGTAGCCAATGCGTATAAGCAACAGTCGCGTCACAGCTATCGAGGTGGCAAAGCGGGCCGGGGTCTCACAACCAACGGTCTCGCTAGTGCTCACCCGCAATCCAAAAGCGCGCGTCGCGCCCGAGACCCGGGCCCGCGTTCTCAAGATCGCGGAAGAGCTCGGCTATCGGCCCAACCGCCTCGCGCAGGGGCTCGTTCGCCGCCGCTCGTACGCGCTTGGAATCATTGTCCCCGGATTCGACAATCCTGTCTATGCCGCAATGATCTCCGGAGCCGAAAAAGTTGCGGCCCAGGCGGGTTACGCGGTTCTGCTCAGCGAATCGAAGGCCGCAGACGCGGTGCAGCATCTCGAAGCGCTGCGCGACAGACAGATAGACGGCGTCATCATCGCAGGTATACCGGCGGCGACGCTTCCCGCTTCAGCACTCGACGGACTGAACGTCGCGCTGATCAATCAGCCGTCGGAAAAGTTTTCGACGGTTGGGGGGGACTCGCTGAAAGCGGGAAGTCTCGCCGCCGAACACCTGCTTTCACTCGGACATCGCCGTCTCGCATTCCTTGGACCGGCCGACTCGATCCCCGCATTCCGTTTGCGCGAGCGCGGATTCATTCAGGCTCTGCGTGGCGCGGATGTCTCGCTCGCCTCCGAGCTGATCCATCGCACCGCGGCGACCGTCGCTGGCGGACTCGCGGGAATGCGAGCGCTGCTCGCACTGCCGCAGCGCCCGAGCGCGGTGTTTTGCGCGAACGATCTCATCGCGCTCGGTGCGCACAAAGCGTGTTCGCTTGCCGGGGTACCCATTCCGTCGGAGCTCTCGCTGCTCGGCTGCGACGACATCGAGATGGCTCAGCTCGTCACGCCTGAACTCTCGACCATCATGGTTCCACAACGCGAACTCGGCGCCCGCGCCGTTCGCCTGTTGCTCAAGCAGATCGACGCCGAAGGAGCACTCGCTCCGGCCTCGCAACTGCTCCCGGTGAAGCTCGTCGCGCGCGGAAGCACCGGTCCGCACATGCCCGCTCGCTCATAGCACCGCTGCAAATAGAAGACCTTCAGAGGAGGATGTTCCAGATGTCGCGTTCGATCCTTAGTCGCGCACTGCGCGTTGCTGCGGTGATTGCAGCCATTCCCGCGCTTGCGCTCGCGCAGACCGGCCGAATTTCCGGCACGGTCAGCGACGCATCAAAGAATCCGCTCTCCGGCGCGCAAATCCTCGTCACGGCCGTCGGGCTCTCCGCCGAGTCGGGCAGGGACGGAAAATTTTCGGTCAGCGGCGTTCCGGCAGGCACGTATCAGGTGAGAGTCTATCGCCTCGGGTTCAAGGCAAAGACGATGCCGGTGACCGTCTCCGCCGGACAGACCGCGAATCTCAGCGCATCACTCGAGGCCGCCGTCGTTCAACTGGGCGGCGTTGTTGTTTCTGCATCACGTCGCGTTGAAAAAGTCACCGACGCTCCGGCGGCGGTCACGACAATCGATTCGAAGGCGATCGAAGGAACGGTCGGCAACTCGTTTTCGGGCGCACTGAAGGGGGTGCCCGGACTCGACTTCATTCAGGTTGGCGTGACCGCGAGCGCCGTGAACGCGCGCGGATTCAACTCGTCGTTCAACACGCGCATGCTGCAGACGGAAGACGGGCGCATCGCGACGCTGCCGGAAGCCGGGCTTCCGGCCGGCACCCTGACGACGATTCCAAAAGTTGATATCGCCAGCATCGAAATTCTTACCGGTCCGGGCTCGGCACTCTACGGACCCGACGCGTCGAACGGCGTGATCACGCTCGCCACAAAAGATCCGAAGGCGTTCCCCGGGTACACACTCGAACTTTCCGGCGGCACGCGCAGCTTTGTCGACATTCAGGGGCGCTGGGCGGGGGTGACGAAGGACGGGAAGTGGGGATTCAAAGTGAACGGCGAGCATCAGTCGGCGAGCGACTACTCGTACTCGCCTCTCTATCCGAATCCGCTCAGCACGGCCGCCGCGCCGTTGCCCGGCGTGCAGGAAAAGCCGGCGAACTTCAACACGAGAGTTGTGCGTGGCAACGGCATGCTCGCGTACTATCTCGAGAACGGCGGGCGGATTTCACTCGACGCGGGTGCCAGCGCGAGTTATGGAATCGGCCAGACCAACGTCGGCCGCAACCAGCTCGTGAACTATGGCTACAAGCATTTGCAGCTGAAGTACACGGGCGCGCGCTGGTTCGCGCAGGTGTATGAGAACTCGTCGACCGGCGGCGGCACCTTCCAGCTGAACGGCTTCACCACGAACTCGGTCAGCCATCCGACCATCACGGCAGACTCGGCAAAGGCGCTGTCGTCGTTTCCGGGTGAGGGCCGCATCATGGCCGCAGAGGTGCAGAACAACTTCTCGTTCGGCATGCTCGGACAGACGGGCGCGAAGTGGTTCGACGACACGCACATCATTTGGGGCGCACAGTATCGGAAGGATCGCGTGAGCTCGTACAAGCAGTGGCTCACCGACCGCGCCACGGGCACCGCGATTCTCACGGAGCAGAAAGGCGGTTACATCCAGATCGAGACGCCGTGGTCCGATATGTTCCGCACCGTGCTCTCTGCGCGCTACGACCAGCCCGACAAATACGCATCGCAGTTCTCACCGAAGGCCGCGATCCTGTTCTCGCCGGTGAGCGACCAGACGTTCCGCGTGACGTACGGCAAGGCGTTCAAGTCGCCGACCATTCTCATGACGGATTTCTACTTCCCGAACTTTGCGCCGTTCGTCGGCGTGTTCGGCAACACGCAGGGATATGATGTAAAGAACGCGGCCGGCACGATCACGGCTTCCTACGGCGCGATCAAGCCTGAGACCAACAACACGTGGGAAGTCGGCTACAAGGGCGAGATCAAGAACACGCTGTTCGTAGACATCACGGCGTATCAGACGAAGTATCAGGACTTCATGAGCCCGCTGAGCGTCATTGCGAATCCGTTCGCGGGCACGAACGCGTACAACCACGTCACCGGTGCGAAGGTCGTTGACCCTGCCGGCGGCCCGCAGGTTGCGCTCATCTATTTCAACCTCGGCGAAGCCACGATCTCCGGCATCGACGCGGGCCTCAAGTACTATTTCAGCGACAACGTTTCGGCGTCGGGCAACATTGGCCTGCTGAAGGTCGACACGATCAACTCGACGAACGCTGAAGCGACGGCAATCAACAGCACGTCGGCGAAAGTGAATCTCGGCGTGGACTGGGCGAACGTGATGCCAAAGACGAACGCCGGTCTCTCGATGCGCTACGTGAACCGCTACAGTTTTCGGTCAGGCGTGAACGTGGGTATCGTCCCGTCGTTCGGCGCGCTCGATTTCACCGCGAGCTACGCGCTGAACGCGGGAACACGCATCACGCTGCAGGCGCAGAACCTGTTCTCGTGCGTCGGCGGCACGTCTACGCCATCGCCAAAGGGAATCGCGGCGGCGAATCCGGCCGTGTACGCGGTCAATCAGTCGTGCGGCTTCGGCCAGACGCACCAGGAAATGCTGAACATGCCGGCCATTGGACCGCTCGTGTTTCTTGGGGTGCGGTGGGACGGTCGCTAGCCGATATCAACGCAGACGAGTTTCTCGCCGGCGTTTTCAAGAGCGGCGCCGGCGAGCGCAGGTACAAGCTGTTCCGGCCTTCGGCGGCCTCGATGCCCGTGGCTGGGCAGCGCACGCTGGTGGTGGTCCTGCACGGCTGCACGCAGGACGCGGACGACATCGCCCGCGGCACGCGCTTCAACGAGGCTGCCGCGCGCGATGGGTTCGTGGTGCTGTACCCCGAGCAGCCGGAGTCCGCGCATCCACGCAAATGCTGGAACTGGTATGTGCCGGAGCAGAGCCGGCGCGGTGCGGGCGAGGCGGCGATCATCGCTGAGCTCTCGCTGCAAATCACTCGCGACGAGGGCATCGATCCGCATAGAGTTTTTCTCGCCGGGATATCCGCGGGTGCGGCGATGGCCGCGAATCTCGCGGCGGAATATCCGGAGCTCTATGCGGCGGTCGCGCTGCATTCGGGACTCCCGGCGCTCGCCGCGAACGACGTGACGGCTGCGCTCTTGGTGATGAGCAAGGGCCCGCGCGACGACGCCGAACTTGGCGCACTCGCATTCCATGAGATGGGAGCGCGTGCGCGCGTTGTTCCGGTGATGGCGCTCCATGGTGTGAAGGACGCTGCCGTTTCGGTGTTGAATTTGCCGTTCATCGAGCGCCAGTGGGTGGTCGCGAACTCGCTTGCGGCGCGCTCGATGCCGCCGAAGGCCGTCGAGCTTCATCCTGCCGACCATCGTCTAACCGGTCGGCGCTACGTACTTTCCAACGGCACGGTGCTGGCGGAAACGTGGCGTGTCGAAGGTCTGGGGCATGCATGGTCAGGAGGGTCCGCGGCGGGCACGTACACCGATCCATCTGCGCCCGACGCGACCGCGATGATTCTTGAGTTCTTCCGCAGCCATCCGAGGCCGTAATGAGAGGTTCCGCATTGTACGCCAAAGGATCGACGTTCCAGACGACGGTGGAGTTCGTCCGCGCGGAGTATGGCGCGGCGCTGCTCGCGCGCGTCCTGCACGACGTGAGTCCGGAGACGCGATTGATCGCGGAAAACGTATCGGCGACGGATGAAGTGGACTACGAGCAGCTCACGGAACTCTGGATTGCGGCCGATGCGATCGTCGGCGAGCTGGATCCCGGCTGGATGGAACGCGCCGGCGCGTTTTCCATCGGCCTGCGCGGCGCGCAGATGTACGGAGGAATTCTCAGAAAGAAGGACCCGTCCGAGTTTCTCACGCAGAGTATCTCGCTCTTTCGCCTGTACTATCATCCCGGCGACATGGAACTGGTGGAGCACACGCCAGGGCGGGCCGTGATCAGGCTCGTTGGCTTCGAGTCGCGCACGGCACTGTTCTGCCGGCGTCAGACCGGCGGTCTGGTGAAGGCGCTCGAGCTCGCCGGCGGAGAGCACCCCTCCACGCGGCATGTGCGGTGCGCACTCGAAGGCGACGCCTACTGTGAGTGGGAGCTGGCGTGGGGCGCGGCGGAACAGCGAGTAAAAACGTGACTGGCTGATCGTCAATCCGTTTTCACGAACGCTCCCGCACCGCGTTAAGTTGATCCCGTGCTAAAATCCTGGATTCTCCGCCTCGTCGTGCTCTCGCTCCTCACCGTGGGCGCCGGCTACGCAGGCTCGTTTGCAGCGGCCATCTGGGCCCCCTGGTGCCTTGCCGTCGGCACCTGCGGAACCCTGATGTCGCTCATGGCCCTTGGCGCCGTACGCCGCGGCCACATCACGCCGGTGCTCCGGTGGGTGTTTGCGGGAATGTTTCTCTGGTGCGCCGGATGTTTCTGCGTCGCGCTCGCTCTGCCGGCCAATGAAGGCGCGGGCGGCACTCTGCTTTTCGGCTTCCCGCTGCGCTCGACGATTGTGCTGCTTGGCATCGCCGTGGTTCCGATTCTGATTTTTCCCCTCGCGTGGGCACTGACCTTCGATTCGGCGATGCTCAGCGAAGACGACCTGAAGCGCTTGCGTGAAGCGCAGGCCGCGATGGGGCGTGAGGGCCCGCGGTGAAATCGATCTTTCTGCTGCAGGCGTCGCTGCCGAGGATGACGCAGCCGCTGATCGTGACGATCGCGCTGCTGTACTTCGCGATCGTCGCCGTGATCGCGACCATCGCGACCCGCAAAACAAAGAATGAGCGCGACTTTTTTGTGGCGGGCGCAGGCGTGGGACTGTGGACGCTCGCGATTGCGAAGATGGCGGCGTCTCTCTCGGGATTCTCGTTCGTTGGCGGGCCGGGGCTCGTGTACACGATCGGGCTCGCCGGCGTGTTCATCATTCTGCCTGGCGCGCTCTCGAACGCGCTCGGCGCATGGGTGCTCGCAAAAAAACTGCGCCTGCTTGGCGAGGCGCGCGGCCTGCTCACCGTCCCCGCGGCGATCGGCGCGCGGTACCGCTCGCCGGCCGCGCAGGGGCTGGCCGCGATGGGAATTCTCATTGCGGTCATCGGCTACATGGCGACGAATCTGCTCGCGCTGGGAATTGTCATCGACGCAATTTTTGGAACGGGGCTCACTGCGGGAATATGGATCGGCACGTCGATCATTCTCGCCTATTCCGTGGCGGGCGGAATTCTCGCAGGCATCTACACCGATGTCTTTCAGGGATCGGTGATGGCGCTCTCCTCGATCATGGTGGTGGTGTTCGCGCTGCGGGCGGGCGGCGGGATGACGCACATCTCGCAGACGATCATGAATGCGGATGCAAAATTTCTCGGCCCGTGGGGAAGCGCGGGGCCGATCACGGCGCTCTCATTTTTCTTTGTGTTCAGTGTCGGGTCGATGGGCCAGCCGAACGTGATTCACAAATTTTACATGCTGAAGGATCCGCGGCAGCTCAAGTGGTATCTCCTGCTGATGTCGATCGCGCTGATCACGGCGCAACTGATCTACATCGCGATCGGCATCGCCACAAAGGCACTCGTCACCGCGGGATCGCTCGAGCCTCTGGCGAAGGCGGATCAGGCGACGCCGATGTTCCTCCTGCACGCCGCTCCCGTGCTCGTGGCCGGCCTCGTGTTTTCCGGTGTAGCCGCGGCGATCATGGCGACGGTGAACTCGTTCATGAACGCCGGTGCGGCAGCGCTCACGCTGGATCTTCCGATGGCGTTCGGAAAGAAGCTCGACAACGAACTGCGCTGGGGCCGGATCACGACGGTCGTGCTCGCGATCATCGCGGCGGGCGTCGCGCAGGTGTCCGGAACGCTCGTCGCGTTTCTCGGAATCTTCGGCTGGGGGCTGTTTGCCTCGACGATCGCTCCAGCACTCGCGATCGGACTCAACTGGGACGGCGCGACGCGCGCCGGCGCGATCGCTTCCATCAGCACCGGCCTCGGCTTCACGCTGGTCGGTGGGACGCTCGGCTACTTCAAGCTGATCAAACTGCCGACCGGCGTGGACGTCGCGTCGCTCTCGCTGATCTCTTCACTGCTGGTCTTTTTCATCGTCTCGTGGCTCACGCGGAAAAACGCGGCAGGTGAGCTCGACGCGGACATCAAGCTGGTGATGGAGACATAACCATGAGATTCTCGGACTTGAGTGTTGGGCAGGCAGTCGAGCGCTCGCGCGAGATGACCGAGGATCTCGTGAATCGCTATGCCGAACTGACCGGGGATTTCAGCCCGGTGCACGTGGACGAGGCGGCGGCGAGGAACACGCGGTTTGGGACGCGGATCGCGCACGGAATGCTTTCCGCAGGGTTCCTGTCTGCCGTGATCGGGATGGAGCTGCCGGGCCCGGGAGCGATCTGGGTCGCCCAATCGTTCAAGTTCAAGCAGCCGGTGAAGCTCGGCGATACCGTGACTTGGCGAGTCGAGGTTCGCGAATTGTTTCCGGAGAAGAAACGTGCGATTCTCACGACGGTCGCGAAAAATCAGCGGTCGGAAATCGTGATCGAAGGAGAGGGAACGATACTGTTGCTCGACTGAAAGCGGATTAAAACAAATTGGGGAGGCGTTGCGCGAATCACGTCTGGATAAGCGCGCTCGGCCGTCCCCGATTTTTTGTCCGCCGTTGGGTTGGTGATACCACTCACCTGACTCAACGGCTCGCAGTGCTGCAGTACTTATGTCTTCATGATGTTGACGCCAGCCGGACGCTTCTTGACCGGACCCTTGCCGCCCTTGGTCTTTGCGGCGCGCTTCTTGGCTGCTGTCATCCGTCCGCCTCTGCTTGCCTTCGCCATGTGCCGGTCCTCTTCATAAAAGAGAGATTTCCGCTCCGCTTCTCTTCTGATAAATAGGGGGCGATTCTCAGGCGAGCCAATAGCTCAATCGGGTGAATAAATGGCTAGTACTTCCGGCGTACTCACTTCAGCAGCGCCTTCGCGATGGTGGACAGCTGCATATTCGAAGTCCCCTCGTAAATCTTCCCGATCTTCGCATCGCGATAGAACTTCTCGACCGGATACTCCTTCGTGTATCCGTATCCGCCGAACATTTCCAGCGCGAGTGACGTCACGCGCTCGCAGACCTGCGACGCGTACAGCTTCGCCATCGCGGCTTCCTTCGCGATGTCGTAGCCGCCTTCCTTGAGTCGCGTCGCGTTGTAGACCATGAGTCGCGCCGCTTCGAGTTCCGTCGCAACCTGCGCAAGCTGGAACTGCACTCCCTGGAACTCCGCGAGTTCCTTGCCGAACTGTTTTCGCTCCTTGACGTACGCGATCGCCGCAGCGAGCGCCCCCTCCGCGTTGCCGATCATTTGCGCGCCGATCCCGATGCGTCCCTCGTTCAGCGTCTCCATCGCGATCTTATAGCCGGTCCCGAGCGGGCCGAGGACATTCTCAGCGGGCACCTCGACATTGTCGAGGATCACCTCGGTCGTGCTCGACGCGCGGATGCCGAGCTTGTCCTCCTTCTTGCCGACGCTGAAGCCGGGAAAAGTTTTCTCGACGATAAACGCCGTGATTCCCTTGTATCCCTTTGATTGATCGACGTTCGCGAACACAATGAAGACGCCAGCCTCGGCGCCGTTCGTGATCCAAAGTTTGCGGCCGTTGAGAACCCACGTGTCGCCCTTCTTTTCGGCGCGCGTCTGCAGGCCGAACGCGTCTGAGCCGGAACTCGCCTCGGAGAGCGCGTAGGCGCCAACGGTGTCCGTGCAGAGCCGCGGCAGATACTGCTCGCGCTGCGCCTCCGTTCCGTAGTACTGAATCGGATAGAGCACCAGCGTATTCTGCACGTCGACGACGATCGCCGAGGCGGCGTCGACCTTGCTGATCTCTTCGACCGCGAGTGTGACCATCATGAGCGAACCGCCGGCGCCGCCGTATTTCTCGGGCGTCTGGATCCCCATCATGCCGAGCTCGAAATATTTTGGAATCAGGTCTGGCGCGAGCTGCGCCGCCTTCTCCATCGCTTTGACGCGGGGACGAATCTCGTTGTTCGCGAACGAGGCGACGGCATCGCGAAATGCGCTCTCTTCGTCGCTGAGAACACTGAGCGGGACGTACAGTTTTTCCGGCATTGCTATTCTCGTGCTTCCTTCAGAACGTCGGGGTTTCGAACCTCTTCGATGGAGCGCCGAACAGATTGCCTTGCGCGAGGTCGGCGCCAGCCGCGACGAGCGCGTCGCGCTCGGCCACGGATTCCACGGCTTCGGCGATCAACGGAACGCCGAGTGACTGGAACATCGCGTACATCGCGCGCACCGTGCGCTGGCGGCCGGGGTCTTTTTCGATGCCGGCGTACACCGAGCGGTCGAGCTTCGCGAATTCAGGATTGAGTCTGCTGAAGATGTCGAGGCCCGAAGATCCGGTTCCGACGTTGTCGATCGCAATGCGGAAGCCCGCGCCGCGCAGATCAGGAAGCGCGGCGGCGAGCGCACCGAGCTGCTCTCCGGCGACGCTTTCGCTCACGTCGAGCACCACCGCGCGCGCGATCGGCTCGAGCGGCGCACCGGAACCGGCGAGCAGCGCCTCTTGGGCATCGAGCGGATGGATGTTCACGAACAGCAGCGCGCCTTCCGGAAGATCGCTGCAGTCCTGCGCGATTCTCTGGTAAAGCGTGCGCGAAAGCGCGTTGCGCCAGCCGATTCGCTCGGCGGCAATAAGCAGCGCGGCATACGAGGCAAAGAGCGTCTCGTCGCATCGCATCAGCGCTTCGTATCCAATCACTTTCTTCTCGCGCATCGAGACGACCGGCTGGAATTCCGCGTGGATCGTCGCGAAGGTGCGCGTGAGCACCGCTTCGAGCGTGGCGCGATCGCCGTACGGAATGTTCTTGCCGGCCTGCAGGGCGAGCGCCGCGCGTTTCAGCCTCGCGAGCTCGCCGAGTGCCGCCGCGCGGCCAACGGAGTGTACCAGTGCTTCAGGTTCGACGGGCTTGAGCAGATACTGCTGGGCGCCGTACTCGATCGCGTCGAGCGCCGAGTCCAGTGTGGCGCCCGCGGTCATGAGAATTACGGGCACATCGAGATCGTGCTGACGCAGTTCCTTGAGAAAATCGACACCCGACAATCCGGGCATGATGATGTCCGAGAGGACGACGTCGAATCCTTTGTCGGCGAGCAGCGCGAGACCTTCGTGCCCGTTGCTCGCGCTCGCCACGGCGAAACCGTGCCGCTCGAGCAAAAGTCCGATGACTCGAAGAACCGCGGGCTCATCGTCGATGATGAGAACACGGCGTGCGCCTGCTGGTGCGGAAACTGTCGCGGTTGCCATGTCTAATTATCGGTCGTAGGCAAGGATCGGCGCTAGCCAGCGCTCGGTTTCTTTAATATCCATACCCTTGCGCGACGCGTAATTCTCGACTTGGTCACGCTCGATCCTGCCCACTCCGAAGTACTGCGATTGCGGATTCCAGAAGAAGTAGCCGCTGACCGAAGCTGTCGGGAACATGGCATAACTCTCCGTCAGCTCGATCCCCGCCCGCATGGTGGCCTGAAGTAGTTCAAACAGGGTCTTCTTCTCGGTGTGATCGGGGCAGGCTGGGTAGCCCGGCGCGGGCCGGATTCCCTGGTACTGCTCGCGAATGATGGCGGTATTGTCGAGTTGCTCATGGGGCGCGTAGCCCCAGTATTCGCGACGAACTCGTTCGTGAAGCCGCTCGGCGAGCGCCTCGGCGAGCCGGTCGGCGAGCGCCTTCACCATGATCGAGCTGTAGTCGTCGTGGTCTGCCTCGAACTCCGCGACTTTCTCATCGACGCCGATGCCGGTGGTGACCGCGAACAGACCCATCCAGTCGGTGAGACCGGTGTCGCACGGCGCGACGAAGTCGGCGAGGGCGACATTCGGGCGGCCGTCCGCCTTCACCATTTGCTGGCGGATCGTGTGAATAACTGCGAGTGGACGGTTTTCTGTTGTCGGTTTTCCGTTGTCGGACCACAGGTTGATGTCTTCGGCGCCGTTGGAATTTGCGGGGAAGAAGCCGACCACAGCTCGGACCTTGAACCACTTGTCTTCAACAATTTTTCGCAGCATTGATTGCGCATCGTTGAACAGGCTGCGCGCGGCCTCGCCGACGGTCGGGTCTTCGAGAATCGCCGGATAGTGTCCGGCGAGCTCCCACGTTTGGAAGAACGGCGTCCAGTCGATGCGCGGCACGAGATCGCCGAGCGGGAATTGATTCTCGTCGAACAGTTTGACACCTGAAAAGGACGGCTTGGGCGGAACGATCGTGCTCCAGTCGACCTGCACCTTGTTCGCGCGCGCCTGCTCGAGCGTTTGCGTCTTGGTTTCGCGGCGGCGCTCGGCGCGGCGCACGCGAACGTCCTCGTACTCTTCGCGCGTTTCTTTCACGAAGTTGTCGCGCAGTTCGTCGGAGAGCAGGGAACTCGCCACGCCAACCGCGCGCGAAGCGTCGAGCACATGCACGACCGGCCCGCTGTAGTGCTGCTCGATCTTCACCGCCGTGTGCACCTTGCTGGTGGTCGCGCCCCCAATGAGCAGCGGGATCTTGAACCCCTCGCGCTCCATCTCGCCGGCAACGAACGCCATCTCTTCGAGTGAGGGCGTGATCAAACCCGAGAGCCCGATGATATCGGCCTTCTCGCGCCTCGCCGCCTCGAGAATTTTTGCGCACGGCACCATCACGCCGAGGTCGACGACGTCGTAGTTGTTGCACTGCAGAACGACGCCAACAATGTTCTTGCCAATATCGTGCACGTCGCCCTTCACCGTGGCCATCACGACTTTTCCCTTCGCGCGCGTGTCGGCGTTTTTTTCTTTCTCCGCCTCGATATACGGAATGAGATGCGCGACCGCGCGCTTCATCACGCGCGCGCTCTTCACGACCTGCGGCAAAAACATTTTGCCGCTGCCAAAGAGGTCGCCGACGATGTTCATCCCGTCCATCAGCGGGCCTTCGATCACTTCAATCGGCCGCTCGGCAAGTTTCCGCGCTTCTTCAGTGTCGGCAACGACAAAATCCGCTATTCCATGGACCAGCGCGTGCGAGAGACGCTCGTGTACCGGTGCGGCGCGCCACTCAAGATTCGTCGCCTGCTTGGCCGCGTCGCCTTTTACGGAGTCTGCAACTTCGAGCAGTCGCTCGGTCGCGTCGGCTCGACGATTCAGCACGACATCCTCGACCAGCTCGAGCAGATGCGGCGGCAGATCCGAGTACAGCGGCAGTGCGCCGGCGTTCACGATGCCCATGTCCATCCCCGCCGCAACGGCGTGGTAGAGGAACACGGTGTGAATGGCTTCGCGCACGGCGTTGTTGCCGCGGAATGAGAACGACACGTTGCTCACGCCCCCGCTCACTTTTGCGTGCGGGAGCGTTGCCTTGATTGCCCGCGTCGCTTCTATGAAATCGACGGCGTAGTTGTTGTGCTCTTCGATGCCGGTTGCGATTGCGAAAATATTCGGATCGAAAATAATATCTTCGGGCGGGAAGCCGACTTGCTCCGTGAGAATCCGGTACGCGCGCTCGCAGATGGAGATTTTGCGCGCAGCGGTATCTGCCTGGCCCTGCTCATCGAACGCCATGACGATCACAGCGGCGCCGTAGCGTCGCACGAGCGTCGCCTGACGGATGAACTCAGCTTCGCCCTCTTTCATCGAGATCGAGTTCACGACGCCTTTTCCCTGCAGGCACTTGAGCCCCGTTTCAATCACACGCCACTTGGACGAGTCGAGCATGAAGGGGACTTTCGCGATGCTCGGCTCGGTGGCGGCGAGGTTCAGAAATTTTTTCATCGCCGCTTCGGCGTCGAGCATTCCTTCATCGAAGTTCATGTCGATGATCACGGCGCCGGCTTCTACCTGCTGCCGCGCGACTTCGAGCGCGGCGTCGTAGTCTTCGGAGAGAATGAGCTTCTTGAATTTTGCCGAGCCCGTGACGTTGGTGCGCTCGCCGATATTTACGAAGTTTGTTTCAGGGGCGATCGTGAGCGGCTCGAGTCCTGAGAGGCGAAGCCGTTTCGGCACCTCGGGAATCACGCGCGGCGGAAGTTTCCCGACGGCGCGCGCGATCGCCGCGATGTGCGCGGGCGTAGTGCCGCAGCAGCCGCCGACGATGTTGAGAAATCCCGCCTCGGCGAACTCTTTCAGAATGCCGGAGGTGTAGTCGGGCGTTTCATCGTACTCGCCCATCTCATTTGGCAACCCTGCATTCGGATGTACGCTGATGAAGCAGGGCGCGACGCGGGAGAGTTCCTGCACGTAGGCGCGGAGATCCTTGGCGCCGAGCGCGCAGTTGAGTCCCACGGAAATCGGGCGCGCATGCGCGACGGAATTAAAAAACGCTTCAGTGGTTTGACCGGAGAGCGTGCGTCCCGACTGATCGGTGATCGTGCCCGAGATCATGATCGGCACGCGGATATCATCTGCAGCGAATGCCTCTTCGATCGCAAAGAGCGCGGCCTTGGCGTTGAGCGTGTCGAAGATCGTTTCGACGAGGAGCAGATCGGCGCCGCCCTTGAGCAACGCGCGCGTGGATTCCTTGTACGCGACTACCAGCTCGTCGAACGAAACATTTCTGAAGCCGGCGTCCTCGACTTTCGGCGAGATGCTGGCGGTTCTGTTTGTGGGGCCGAGCACGCCGGCGACGTAGCGGGGCCTGCCGTCCGTTGCCTCTGCGGCATCGCAACGCGTTCGGGCGAGACGCGCGCCGGCCTCGCTGAGTTCGGCGGCGAGCTCCTCCATTCCGTAGTCGGCCATGCCGATGCGCGTGCAGGAGAACGTGTTGGTCTCGATGATGTCGGCGCCGGCGTCGAGATAGGCGGTGTGCAAATCGCCGATGGCCGAGGGGCGCGACAGAATCAGGAGATCGTTGTTGCCTCTCAGATCCTTCGGCCAATCTTTGAATCGCTCACCGCGAAAGTCTTGTTCGGTGAGTCTGAGTTTTTGGATCTCGGTGCCCATGGCGCCGTCGAGAATGAAAATGCGGCGGCGGAGCTCTTCAACTAGTAGCTCGTTGCGAGAGGCTCGCGAAAAAACTGCGAAGGGCGAGTTCACGGTCTTCGGTTACTTCGTTTCGGTTGTCGGTGGTCGGAGGGCATCCGAAAGTCTTCCGCCGCGGGTCACACTCGGGCGAAGGCCGAGGATGTGGCAGAGGGCGTATGAGAGGTCGGCGCGGTTCAGAGTGTAGAAGTGGAATTCGGTTACGCCGGCGTCGGCGAGTTGGCGGCACTGTTCGGCGGCCACAGTCACCGCGACGAGTTTTCTCGTTTCGGGATCGTTCTCGAGTCCGTCGAACAGCGGGGCCATCGAGCGCGGGACGGTCGCGCCTGCTGCGGCGGCGAAGCGCGTCATTTGCGTGAAGTTCGTAACGGGCATCAGGCCGGGCACGATCGGAACAGTGATGCCTGCTTTGCGCGCTTGCTCCAGGAACCGGAGATAGGTCCAGTTGTCGAAAAAGAATTGCGTGATCGCGCGAGTGGCGCCCGCATCGATTTTTCTCTTGAGATTGTCGAGTTCGGCATCCAGCGAGCGCGAGTCGGGATGGCCCTCGGGGAAGGTCGCGACGGAAACTTCGAAATCGTGCTCTTTTTTCAGTGCGGCGACGAGCTCGGACGCCCACGCGTACCCGTCGGGATGCGGCGCATATTTCGCGATGCCGGACGGCGGATCGCCACGCAGCGCGACGATATGACGCACTCCCATTTCCCAGTAGTCGTTCGCGACGCCGAGCACTTCGTCGCGGGACGCATCGGCACAGGTGAGATGCGCCGCCGGCACGATTGACGTCTCATTGAGAATGCGCTGCACGGTTTTGTGCGTCCGTTCGCGCGTACTCCCGCCGGCACCGTATGTGACCGAAACGAATCGCGGCGCGAGCGGCTCGAGCCGTTTCACCGCACGCCACAGCGTCTCTTCCATCTCCGGTGTTTTTGGAGGGAAGAACTCGAAGCTGACTTCGAACGGGACGGCGAGCTGGAAGGGCATCTATATAGATGGCGGGTGGCGGACGGCAGAAAAAAAATAAAAAAGCCCGGGCACGTGGAGGCCCGGGCTGGCGCTTTAGCTGAATATTTAGCGTGGCCGCAATTTGCCTCCAAATCGCCACGGAATCGGTTGTCTGTTCATCAGTATATCCGGATGAACGGATATAGTCAAGCTCCCCGCCATGGAGTTTCAAAGCTAGCTTTTCAGGGTACGGAGCTTTGAAGTTCCTCTGCGCTCAAAGTTCTGGTTCCCTAAGGAGAAGATTCACAATGCATCGCGCACTATCGCTCAAGGCTGCCGCTGTAGCCTGCCTCGTCACCTCCTCCGCGCTCGTCGCCCAGCAGCCGCCTGCACCCACCGAAGCTGCCGGCGCGTTTCTCGCCTCGGTTCTCGTTCCGGCGAAAGGCGGCGCGAAACTCACCGTCTCGTCTCCCGCGTTCACCAATGGCGGCGATATCCCAATGGAGAACACGCAGTACAAGGGAAATGTTTTTCCGGGACTTCAGTGGAGCGCGGGCCCGGCCGGCACGAAGTCATACGCGATCATCATGCAGGACGCGGACGGCGTGCGGAACGGCCAGCCATTTCTTCACTGGACGATGCTAAACATTCCGACGAACGTCACGAAGCTCGACGCCGCGATGGCCACGCCGCCGGCCGGAACGATGTACGGTCCGAACTATCGCGGCGCGAGCCAGCCCTACCTCGGACCGCGCACTCCCGCAGGTCCGAAGCATCGCTACCACATCCAGGTTTTTGCGCTCGATATCACGCTCACGGCGGAGGCGCTCGCATCGATCACGACGATCACCGACGCGATCAAGGACCACGTGCTTGCGAGCGGCGAAACTGTCGGACTCGGTTCCGCTCCGGCGCCGGGAGCGACCAAGTAATGCGCAGCTTTCGCACGGCAGCACTCATCGCCTCGATTCCAGCTCTAACGCTGGCGCAAGGCACCAAAGAACTTCCGCTCAAGTATTCAGGTCCCCCTACGAAAGCCGAGATCAGCGCAGGCGATCTCATGACACGCCTCTACATCTACGCCGACGATTCCATGCTCGGCCGCGCTGTCGCCACTCCCAACAACACGCGCGCGACGAACTACATCGAGAGCGAAGTGCGCCGCCTCAAGCTGGTACCCGCCGGCGACAACGGCACCTACTTCCAATCGCTGCCGATCATCACGCGCGCGCTGGATACCAGCTCCACCGTGACGGTGAGCGGTACGACCTTCCATGCGGGCACTGATTTCATTGCCTCGACCGGCGGCCGCAAGGTGCGGCAGTTGACCGGCATGCAGTCGATCTACGGTGGAACGCGTTTCGATTCGACGAGCACGCTCACCGTGGACGCGGTGCGTGGAAAGATTCTCGTCCTTCGTCCGTTCGTGATTCCGACGCCGTTCGATCAGCGCGCGTTTGTGCAGTCCGCGGCGTACAAGAACTCTCTCGCGCTGGAAACGGCGGCTGGTGCGATCGTCACTGTGACTGGCGACCAACTCGCGCCGGCGCAGCTGCGATTCGCGACGACCGCGGCGGCCATCTTTGCGAGCGAGGAAGAAGCCGTCACCCGCTTCACGGCAACGACGAAGTTCGCCGAGGGACTCCTCGGCGCGCCGCTCGCAACCGTCGCGCCAGGCGCCACAGGAAACACGGTCACTGCGGACATTCGCTTCGTCGACACGCCGCACAGTGAATGGGGCCGCAACGTCGTCGCGATTCTTCCCGGTTCCGATCCGAGGTTCAAGGGCGAGTACGTCGCGATCGGCGCGCACAACGATCACATCAGCCCGCGCGCGCAGCCGGTCGATCACGACTCGCTCAAGATCTTCAACGCGATTTTGCGTCCGCAGGGTGCCGACGGCAGGGCGCGTCAGCCGACGCCGGTCGAGGCCGCGACCATCAAATCGATGCTCGACAGCGTGCGCAAGATTCGGCCGGCGCGCCTCGACTCGATCAACAACGGCGCGGATGACGACGGCTCGGGAACGGTTTCCGTTCTTGAGATTGCCGAGCAGTTCGCGCTCGGCAGAGTCAAGCCGAAGCGCTCGATCATTTTTGTGTGGCACGCGGGCGAGGAAGCCGGGCTATGGGGATCGCAGTGGTTCACCGATCATCCCACGATTCCGCGCGAGTCGATTGTTGCGCAACTCAACATGGATATGGTGGGCCGTGGCGCGGCGACCGACGTCACGGGTGCCACGAAGGACGGCCAGCTGATTCACGGGGGACCGGGCTATCTGCAGATCGTCGGCTCGCGCCGCAACTCAACCGAGCTCGGCGATCTCATCGAGACGGTGAACAAAGAGACGAAGCTGAACTTCAACTTCGACTACAGCATGGACGCGAACGGCCATCCGCAAAATATTTATTGCCGCAGCGATCACTATGAGTACGCGCGCTATGGAATTCCGATCGCGTTCATGACGACGGGCGGGCATGCTGACTACCACATGGTCACTGACGAGCCTCAATACATCGATTACTCGCACATGGCCGACATCGCGCGACTGATATTTGCATCTGCGGTGAAAATTGCGAATCTTGACCATCGTGTTGTGGTGGACAAGCCGAAACCCGATCCCAAGGGCGCATGCGTACAGTAAGTTTCGCGGCACTTCTTTTCGGACTCGCAGCGAGCGGCGCGACGAGCGCCGCCGCGGCGCAGGCGGTGCCGCCGGATGCCCAACAGTATCCGGGCCGGTATCCGTTCACGAAAGCGGATATCGAATTCATTTCCGGAATGATCAGCCATCACGCGCAGGCGATCGTGATGGCAAAGTGGGCGCCCACGCATGGCGCGAACAAATCCGTGAGCATCCTGTGCGAGCGGATTATCAACGCGCAGACGGATGAGATCAACCTGATGCAGAACTGGCTCAGGGACCGGAAACTTCCAGTACCGGAAGCGAAGCCTGTACCGATGAAGATGACGATGAACGGCATGGAGATGGAGATGCTCATGCCGGGTATGCTCAGCGACGAGCAGATGGCTCAGCTCGATCACTCGCGCGGCAGCGAGTTCGACCGACTCTTTCTTACGTTCATGATACAGCACCACAAGGGCGCGACCGCGATGGTGAAGACGCTCTTTGAATCGCCCGGCGCCGGGCAGGACGAGTCGGTGTTCAAGTTCGCGTCCGATGTGAACGTCGATCAGTCCACGGAAATTGAACGTATGACACGGATGCTCATCTCACTTCCAGGGAAGTAAACATGACTCGCCACGGTAGGAACAACGCTCTATTCGCCGCCGCGCTGATTGCGGCCGCCGGCTGCACGAACGCAGCCTCCACCTCGCCAGGATCGATGCCGGTGCCAACCGGCATCACAATGAGCGCCCCGTCGCCGGATCCGCGCGTTGGTCTACGAGCCGGCTTAATGAATGCCGCCGAGGCGAAGTGGAACATGCGCGTCGTCTCGGAGACGCCGCCGCCCGCGGGATTCCTCGGTGTCACGAATTCCGACCTCGCGTTCACCGGCAACTACGCGATCCAGGGCAACTACAACGGATTCCAGGTGTGGGACATTTCGAATCCGGCGCATCCCACCATTAGAACTTCGTATGTATGTCCCGCGTCGCAGAGCGACGTTTCGGTCTATAAGAATCTGCTCTTTGTTTCGAGCGAGTCCGGCACGGGCCGTCTCGACTGCGGCACGCAGGGCGTGAAGGATGTGGTCAGCAAGGAGCGTCTGCGCGGCGTGCGCATTTTTGACATCACCGATATCGCGCATCCGAAGAACATCGCCAACGTGCAGACATGCCGCGGATCGCACACCCACACGCTCGTCGTCGATCCGAAGGACCCGAACAATGTGTACGTCTACATCTCGGGCTCAGCGGGTGTGCGCGCGGCGGACGAACTGCAGGGCTGCTCGAACGCCGCAGTGGAGACCGATCCGAACTCCGCTCACTTTCGTATTGAAGTGATCAAGGTTCCGCTCGCGCATCCGGAGCAGGCGGCGATTGTGAGCTCGCCGAGAATTTTCAATGATCTGGCCGCGCCGCCAACGCACGGTGAGGCGATCACGGAGATTCAGCAGTTGGAAGCCGCGCGCAAAGCCGGCGGATTCATTCTGGAATTCCCGGGCCAGTCGATGGTTGCTCCGTCGAATTTCGTGAAGACGCTGCTCGACAGCATGGTGAAGCTGCGCGGAGGCTCGGGCGCGCCGACGGCGGCGGACAGCGCGAAGCTCCGCGGCAATCTTCCGAAGATCGTCGAGGCGATGATCGGACCGCAGTCGGGTCCGCGGAAGGGACCGGACCAGTGCCACGACATCACGGTGTATCCAGCGGCGGGTTATGCAGGCGGCGCGTGTGGCGGCTACGGCCTGCTGCTCGATATTCGCGATCCGGCGCATCCGATGCGTCTTGACGCGGCGGCCGATTCGAATTTCTCGTACTGGCATTCGGCGACGTTCAACAACGACGCGACGAAAGTTTTGTTCTCGGATGAGTGGGGCGGTGGTGGCGCGCCGAAGTGCCGCGCGACCGACAAGAAGGAGTGGGGAGCCGACGCGATTTTCACGATCGAGAACGGCAAGCTGAATATGCAGAGCTACTACAAGATGCCGGCTCCGCAGACGGCGGAAGAGAACTGCGTCGCGCACAACGGATCACTGATCCCGATCCCCGGCCGCGACGTGATGATTCAGGCCTGGTATCAGGGCGGCGTGTCCGTTTTCGACTGGACTGATGCCAAACATCCGAAAGAAATCGCGTTCTTCGATCGCGGGCCGGTAAATGGGTCGAAGATGGAGATGGGCGGATCGTGGTCGGTGTACTGGTACAACGGCGTGATGGTCAGCTCGGAGATTGCCCGTGGTCTCGACATTTTCGAATTGACCCCGAGTCCGGCGATGTCGCAGAATGAAATTGACGCGGCCAAGACGGTGCATGCGGACTATCTGAATGTGCAGGGCCAGCCGAAATTCGTTTGGCCGGCGACATTCGCACTTGCGAGGGCCTATGCCGATCAGCTGGAGCGGAACGGCGGACTCTCCTCTGGCCGCCTCGCGGCGGTTCGTGCCGAGCTGTCGAAGGCCGAAGCGGCCTCGGGCGATGCGCGCAAGTCGGCGTTGAGTGCATTGAGCGGCTCGCTCAAGAAGGACGCGTCGGGCTCGAAGGATAAAATGAAAGTCGCGAAGCTGGCGAGCGCGGTCTCTGATCTAGCCGCGCTTCGATAGCAGATTGCAACAAAGGCCCTGCGCTCCAGGCGAATCTGGAGCGCAGGGCCTTTTTGCGTCTTGACGCTTGGTGCCATGCGTACTAGTGTAATGGGTAGCTAATACACCGTTACACGAGAATCAATGCTCATCTCCGTTGACGTTCACGACCCGCGGCCCATCTACGTCCAGATCGTGGACGAAGTGCGCCGCGCGCTCGTGCTCGGGACGCTGTCGGTCGATGAACCGATTCCCTCGGTGCGAAAACTCGCCGGGGACCTGCGCATCAATCCCAACACGGTCAGCCAGGCATACCGCGAACTCGAACGAGAGGGAATCGTCGAGGTGCGCCGGGGGCAGGGCACGTACGCGGTAAAGGCGAGCGCCAACGGAACGCAGCGAAAAGCACTGCTGCGAGCCGTCGTGGCGCGCGCGCTTCGCGATGCACATCGCAACGGCATCAGTCCCGACGAACTCGCGCAGGCGATTCGCTCCGCTTCGTCCACTCACACCAAATAGGAATCAGCATGCCGGGTCCACTTCCAACCGATCTCGCGGCGGCGGAGCTCGCGATCTCGACGCGCAATCTGTCGAAGCAGTACAAGACGGTAGCCGCGCTGACGAATCTTGCGCTGCAAGTTCCGCACGGCGCGGTGTATTTGCTCGTCGGCCCGAACGGCGCGGGGAAGAGCACGACGATCAAAGTCCTCCTCGACCTCGTGCGTCCGAGTTCGGGAACAGCGAACGTGCTCGGCCTCGATTCGCAGGACAGCGGCGCGCTGGTTCGCGCGAATGTCGGCTACGTGCCCGAGCAGCTCGACTGGGGCTACGCATGGATGCGCACCGGCCGCCTGCTCGAACATCACGCGAGTTATTTCCCGACCTGGGACCGTGAGTACGCGAGCCGTCTGTTCAGCGCGTTCGATCTCCAGCTCGATCAGCGCCTTGGTACGCTCTCGAAAGGCCAGGGACGGCGCGTGCATCTCGCGATGGCGCTTGCGCATCGTCCACCGCTCCTCGTGCTCGACGAACCGACGGACGGCCTCGATCCCGTGATGCGCGACGAGACGATCGGCGTGCTGATCGATCATCTCTCCGATTCACCGACGACGGTTCTGCTCTGCACGCATCACGTCTCGGAATTCGAGCAGTTCGCCGATCACGTCGGTGTATTGCGGAACGGAGAACTTCGCGCGCAGCTGCCGCTCCTCGACTTGCGGCAGGGACTTCTGCGCTACCGCGCGGAGATTCCCGCGGGCTGGAGCGAGCCCAAACTGCTCGACGACGCCTCGGTGCGGCGCACGACAACCGCGCGCGATCTCGATTGGATCGTATGGGGGAAAGAAGAGGAGATCACCAGCAAGCTGACGCTCGCGGGCGCGACGGTTCGCGATGTGATCCCGCTGAATCTCAACGACGCGGCACTCGCGCTGCTCGGATCGCGGGACGTGAGAGTGCGCGCGCCGGCGAACGAGCGCGCCGGAACGGCATCACTTGAATCCATGGAAGTCACCTCATGACGTCGACCGCGCTTCATCCAACTCCGCGATGGAGTGTCATCGCGTTCGAGCAGTTCCGCTCCGTCGGTCTCCGCGTACGCGCCGCCGGCGTGCTGCTCATCTCCGCGCTCGCGCTCTATGGCGGCATTGTGATTCGAGCGGCGATGAGTCAACAGCAGGCAAATCTCGCGGCCGGCCGTCATCGGTTTATGAGCTTCGAGTACACGCCTGAGGCCTCGGTGTTGCTGACCTATCTCGCGCTGTTGTTGCCGGCGCTCATCTGGCACGAGGAGGGCCCCGGCAAGCGCATGTACCACTTGGCGATGCCGATCAATCGCTCGGCGCACGCGCTGACAAAAGTCTTCGCGGGCTGGGTGTGGATGATGCTCGCCACGGTCGTCTTTCTGCTCGCTGTGGTACTTGTCGACAAGATCGTCAGGCAAGTCATCGGCGCGCCATTTCCGCCGGTGATGCATCTCGAGCTGTGGGAATGGATGGTGCCGTTCACCACGGCAACGATCGCGTACGCGCTTTCCTCGGCCGCGGCTGTCGGCGCAAAAACCCCGGCGGTGTGGATCGTGGGGGTTCCGATTCTGTACGCGGCCACGAGCATCCTGCTCGGAATGGTGGGATCGAGTTCGCTCTCGCAGTCGATGCTGAAGGTCTTCTCAGGTTACTACGGCGCGGGCGCATCACTGGCCGGAAACGTGAACGGACTGAATGCTGTCGGAGCGGCGACTGGTCCGGATATCGGACGGTGGCTTGTTGCGAGTGGGTTGTGGGGCGTGACAGCGGCGGTGCTGCTGTACGTTGTCTCGCACCGACGGGCCACCGCGCAGTAGGGGCTCAAGGCGCTCGCGCGCTTCACTCTCAACGGCTCGCTCCGCTGGCGGAGTAGCGCGGGATGGGCCATGCTGGTACCTCATTCTTTTCCCGAGGGATCGCATGGCTCTATCTCGTCAGACCCGCAGGTTCGTGTTCACCGCTCTCGCTGTTGTGGCAATCGCTACCATCTCTGCGTGGAGCCTGCCAACGAACCCAACAGCGCGCCCGCTTGAGGACCAGTGGGTGCGTGCGCATCTCGACAGCGTTCTCCGCGAGTTGCCGCGGCGCGATATCAGTGCGCTGTCCGAAACGCAGCGAGAACGTCGCGCGGCGCTTATCGCGCGTCTGCAGAACTACCGCGACCGCGGGCAGTTTCCGCGCAACTACGATTTTCCGGGCGAAGCGGTTCCGTACTTCACCGACCGGAAAACGGGCGCGCTCTGCGCCGTCGGTGATTTGCTCACCTCGACGGGTCGCAAGGACATCGTCGAGCGAGTAACGCGCGGTAACAATAACGTCCGCGTGCGCCAGCTCGCGGGTGATACGACGTTCGGCGCGTGGCTCAAGGAGAATGGCCTCACGCTCGCGGAGGCCGCGCGGATTCAGGTGGTGTACGCCCAGTCGAGCATGATCAATTCGGCCGAGCTGCGCCGCGGCGCGTACCTGGTCATGACGCCGTTCGCGCTCGCCGGATCGGTGGGCAGTTCGCTCTGGAACACGTTCGGAAATTCCGATGGACACAGGCGGAGCGGAGCCATCAGCGGCATCGCTTCTGGACTCACGTCGATCACCCTCGGTGTCGCGCTCTCCGGAACACCGGGAATTCCGAAATCTTCCGGACTGATCAGCGCGGGTATCGGTGGCGTCGCGGTTGCGCTCGCTGTCAGGTCGCTGGTGCGGCATCGCGAGCTGACCAACGAGGCGATCCGAGCGGAGCAGCGCAGCGTCATCGTGCAGCCAGTGATCACGCCGATTTTTGAGATGGCTCACCGGACCGGAGCTGGGTTCTCGGTTTCGATGAAGTTTTAAGAAGGTGGCTTCAAGCTAAGACGCTTCAAGCTTAGCGGCTTCAAGCCAGGGAGGGTTCAAGCTGTTCTTTCACAGCTCGCAGCTTTCTGTTTTTCCATGCATGAAGCTGGGAAAATCGGAGCTTTGAGCTCTGAACGGATAGCTTGAAAACTTCCTGGCTCGAAGCCGCTAAGCTTGAAGCGTCTTAGCCTGAAGCTTCCCTAGAGATGCGGGAGCGGAGTTGCTCGGCCGACATTCCGCTTACTTGGACAACCTTGTTGCGCGATGTCGCTCCGCTCACGATTTCAATAGATCGCTTCGGCACGCCAAGGGATTCCGCAAGAACTTCTATCACCGCCTCGTTTGCCGCGCCGTCCACCGGCGGTGCAGCCACGCGCACTCGCACTGCATCACCGCGCATCCCATCAATTCCGGTGCGGCTCGACCGCGGCTGGACGCGCACTGCAAATCGCACCGCACCCTCGCGCTCAGTGATCTTGAGTGCGTCGAAATCGCTCATCCGAGCCGCAGGAAAAATCCCTGCAAAACCTGCAGCAGAAACCACGCAACGATCGGCGTGATATCCATCATTCCAATTAACGGAATGAATTTTCTCAGCGGCTTGAGAATCGGTTCCGTGAGTGCATGCGACCATCGCCAATACCACGCGCCCGGCCGCACGGCGATCCACGAAAGAATCACGCGCGTGATCAGCGCGAATTGCAGAACCGTGAACACGACCGAGACCACCAGCCGGTAGATCGCGCCCGGCCCGCCGGTGAGAGAAAAATACAGATACGCCATTTGCGCGCGCAGAAAAGCGAGCAGCGAGAGCAGCAGGATTCCGGCGAGCACCACGGCGCCGAGCGCCCACCACGGCGCTTGCTGCGGCATGCCGCCAGCGCGAACGACCCGACGCTCGACCGGCTTGAGCAGCGGATCGATGCTGTTGCGCATGAACCGGCCAACTGCGCCAAACGGCGAGATTTTGCGCGAGCGCACGAGCGAGTCGAGCTCGGCGATTACAAACAGCACTGCCGCGACGCCGAGCAGCGCCATGCGCAGGGCCACGAGTGCGGAATCGTACAGCGCGAGAAATGCATCCATTATCGAATCACAGCGGCCGGCGCGGTTTGAAGATGAAGGTGATGAACTTCGGCAATGCAGCGAGTCTCTCGAACAGGCTGTTGCTGTGCGCGACGCGAACGTACGCATCGATGCCTTCCTCGTGCGCGGCCGAGTAGCCGAACCACCACGCCTGCCGCCACGAACTGAATCGGTCGGCGACGATCGCTTTCGTTCGCACGCACTCCTCGAGTCCGGCGCGCCCATGCGTGCGGCCGATCCCGCTCTGTTTGACACCCCCGTGCGGAACGTCCGCCATCCCGGCGACGATCACCGCGTCGTTGATCGCAACGCTTCCGGCCTGAATTCGCTGCGCAAGACGCGCGGCGCGCGCGGTATCGCCGCTCCAGATACTCGCCGACAAGCCGAATTCACTCGCGTTCGCGAGCGCGATGGCCTCGTCGGCATCGCGAACGCGCACGACCGGGAGCAGCGGGCCGAACGTCTCTTCGTTCAGCACGCGCGCATCCGCCGGCACGTTGGCGAGGACGGTCGGGGAAAAGAAATTCTTGCCAAGGGCATTCACGGGCGCGTCGGCGGCAGCGACAACTATCGCGCCACGCGCGAGCGCGTCGTCGCGCTGCGACTCGAGCGCGGTAACAGCCTCGCTCCGAATCATCGGCCCGATATCCGTTTCCTGCACGTTACCGGCTCCAACTTTGAGCGCTTTCACCGCGATCGCAATTTCGGAGACGAACGATTCGTAGATCCCCGACTCCACATAAATCCGCTTGGGCGCAACGCATGTTTGGCCGGCGTTCGAAAATCTCGCCCACGCAATTCCGCTCGCCGCGTGATGCGCGTTCGCATCGTTGAGTACGATCGCCGCATCGCTGCCGCCGAGTTCGAGGCCGCACGGGATCAATCGCTCCGCGCATTTCATGGCAACTCGTTTTCCCGTCGCCACACTTCCCGTGAAAAAAATCTTGTCGACGTCTGCGTCACAGAGTGCGGCTCCAGTCGATCCGTCTCCCTGAAGCACGCTGAGCACGTCGGCCGGCAGGCCCGCGTCCGCGAAAAGGGAAAGCAGACGCTCGCCCGATTCCGGCGTGAACTCCGACGGCTTGAGCAACACCGCATTTCCAGTCACCAGCGCCGGAATAATTACTCCCGCCGAAAGCATGAACGGATAATTCCACGGTGAAATCACTCCGATCACGCCAAATGGATCGTGTTCGATACGCACCCGTTTCCGCTTCATGGCGAGCGAACCGGCGCCAAACCAGGGCGAGCGGAGGAACCGCGGCGCTTCGCTGGCGTAGTAGTTCGCATAGTCGAGCGCGATTGCAATTTCAGATCCGATCGCCTCTGCTATGGGCTTTCCGTTCTCCCGAGTGAGCACTTCCGCCACATCGCGACGGCGCCGAAAGAGGGACTCGTGAAACCGACGCAGTACCTGCACCCGCGCACGTACCGGCTCGCTGGCCCAGTTCTTCTGGGCGGTTTTTGCACGGGCTACGGCGGTGAAAACGGCGCCGGCCGACGTGGTGCCGAAGCGCTTCCAGACCTCCCCCGTGGAGGGGTCGATGGACTCGACATTCCGGCTGTTGCCGGGGTGGCTGGCGTTGATCATGGGGCATGCTCCTGCAGGGAAACCCGTACCGGGGTGCTCGCCGGCCCCCTTACCGGACAAAAATACCCGTTTCCGGTGACGCCGAGGACCCTGGTCCGGGTACTTGTAAATGAAGCACGGTTCAGGGTTTGTGGGCAGGCCGGCGGTAGCGTTGGACTCCAGCGCGATATAGAGTGCGGGAGACAACTCAATCCATCTGTGAGCCCTTGAACGAAATCGATGCTTCAGTGCCTCTCAGGGCGATGCGTGGTGAAGAGAAAGCCTTCATCGAGATCGTGGACTTCTATTATCCGCGGTGCCTGCGTTTCGCGCGCAACATGCTGTCGAACGATCAAGATGCGGAAGAAGCAGTGCAGGATGCGTTCGTGCGAGTGCATCACAGCTTCTCCCGATTCAGACAAGATGCGCGCTTTGATCCATGGCTGTTTCGGATTTTGGCGAACCGCTGCCGAACGATGCTGGCAAGAGGACGCCGTCACCGCGCGCTGATTGAGTATGGAGATGTTCCGGTAACGGCGGCTTCGCCCGAAGAAGAGTTCGGCACCGACTGGTACGAAGAGGTACGGGCGGTTCTCGATGAACTCCCGGCAGAACAGAAAGAAGCGTTTCTGCTGCGGCACGTCGAAGATCTTTCGTATGAAGACATAGCGGCACTGACTGGCGTTCGCCTTTCAGCGCTTCGAATGAGGGTTAAAAGAGCGTGCGATACTCTTCGTGCGCGACTGACAGAGGTTCGGCAACATGATTGAAGACAACGACTATGTAATCGAACGAGTGGCGCGGGCTCTGAAGCCGCTGCCGCCGGTGAACGCGAAAGCGGTCGCGAACATTCTTGCGGCCGCGCGCGCGCAGAAGGCTCGCGCGCCGAGTCGCGTATCGCTCGTGCTCGAGTGGATGCGCCAGCCCACGCTGTCGTTTGCATCGGGTGGCATGCTGCTCGCGGCGGGGCTCGCGCTCGGGTTCATCACGAACCGCGCGCTCACCACGCTCGACGAACCCGCAACGTTCGAAGCATCACGTTCGGCGAGCGTGCCGGTGATCTCAGCATCAACGGCACCAGAAGCGGTTCGCGAAGTGCCGATGCCGATGGTGCTCAACAATGCGAGCGCCAAGAATGTCTCGATCGTCGGCGATTTCAATGGATGGGACAGCGCGGCGTCGCCGATGACGCGCGACGGCTCGAACGGACCGTGGACCGTGACCGTGAAAGTCACGCCGGGCCGCCACCTTTACGCCTTTATGGTTGACGGAAAGCTCGTCGTCGATTCGCGCTCGCCAAAAGCTCGCGACATCGATTTCGGCGGCGAAGCGAACGTCATGATGGTCAATACGCCATGATAAAAAAAGCGCTCTCATTCACTGCAGCGATTGCGCTGCTCGGCGCCACGGTCGGCGCTCAGGAACCACGCATCTCCGCGATTCGCGACGACGCCACGCGCACCGTCGTGATGGAGCAGCTCACGCTCGCCAGGTCGAGCGGTCTGCCCGTCGAGCCGCTGATGTCCAAGGCCCTCGAAGGCGTCGCGAAGAACGCGAGCACCGCGAGCATTCGGAAGGCGATGGACGCGCTGCAGAGGCGGCTTCACCAGGCGAAAGATCTGCTCTCGCCAACAGTTTCAGTCGACGAACTCTCTGCCGGCGCGGATGCGCTGTACGTCAAAGCGGAGCCGAAGACCCTGAAGGCGATGCGTGCCCTCGCGCCCCGCCGCTCCATCGCGGTCGAGCTCGGCGTGCTGACGGAACTCATCGCACGTGACGGTGCCCCGAAAAAAGCTTCAGAATGGATACTTCAGCTGATGGCGCGTGGAGCGACGAACGCACAACTTACGGATCTGAATCGGTCCGTGCAGAGCGACGTCGCCGCTGGTCTTACTCCAGAGGCAGCTCTCGACAGGCACGGGCGTGGCGTCATGTCACTCCTTCCCCCACCGCCTGCCGTGTCTGGTGCCAATGGACGTCCCCGGTAAGCGATTGAAGGCATGAGATGAACGGGCGCGTTTCCGCGCTCGTTCTCCTCGCCGCGTTCGGTGCGGCGGGCGCGCAGTCCACCCGCGCAGTGCAGGTCGAGGCCGGCGGCGCGCAGGTGCAGCAAACGGGGCGCACCGCGACCCAAGGAGCCGTCGTCGCCTCCGCGGTTTTCCGCGACGCATCACCGCTCATCGCAACCCTCTTGTCGGCCGCGTACACCCGCGCGGGCGACAGCGTCTCTGCCGCGCAGGCGACGGCCGCGCTGTCGTTTCGCGCGAGCGAGCGCAGCGCGTGGCAGACTGAGGCGGGAATAGTCGGAGCCGCGTTTGGGTCCGGTTTTTTTTCGCGAGGCGGCAGTTTCAGCGGGTCGGCACGCGAACGCTTTCTCATTGGCGCAGGCGGATTGTGGGCCGGCGGCTCGTACGGAGGAACGTCGCGCGACGCGGTCGGCAGCCACTCCTCGGCCATCGAGGCCGGCGGCTGGATTCGCCGCGGTGACTTCGAGGTGACGCTGGGCCTCACACGACTTCACTCGAACGATTTGAATCTGCTCGAGGCAGCGGGAATATTTGCCGACAGCACGGCATCGGCCATCGATCTCACGGACGCGGTCGCGGAAGTCCGCTATGAACATGGTCCGCTGCTGATTGCGGCATCCGAAGCGTGGCGCAATGGAAACGCATCGACGTACGCAAACCAAAACGCCTTCTACGTATCGGCGACGTGGGCGATATCACCTCGCTTCGCACTGTCGGTCGGCACGGGGCGCCTGCTCGCAGATCCGGTACGCGGCGTACCTGACGTGAGCATCACGTCGGCCACGCTGCGTGTGTCGTTCGCGCCGCACCCCGGAGCGCCAACCGAAGCCCGGGCGAGCTCGTATGCGACCGTCGAGCCCAAATCCGCCGGCGCCCTGCTCACGGTGCGCGTGCCTGCCGACAATGACGCGACCGTCGAAGTGGCTGGATCGTTTTCCGATTGGAAACCTGTGCCGCTGACTCGGACGAGCGCCGGCTGGGAGGCGCAGATCGCGCTGATGTCCGGCCGCCATCGCGTGGCCGTGCGAATCAACGGCGGCCCATGGAAAGCGCCCGCCGGCACCGCGCACGTGCGCGACGAGTTCGGCGGCGAGGCGGGGCTGATCGTAGTTCCGTAGCCGACCGGCGCGCCGTAAGTTCAGGAATCCCTCACCGGACTGCACCATGACAGACAGACGCACGTTCCTCCGCGGTATGGCTGGCGCCGGCGTTGCACTCCCGATGATGCGCGGAGATGCGTTCGGTCACGTGTTCAAGGCGAATGCGATCGCCGGCGACATGAGCGCGGCAAGACTCGCCGAAGAGGAGCCGTACTGGAGCCAGATCCAGCGCGCGTTCGACATCGACCGCACGATGATCAACCTCAACAACGGCGGCATCTCACCATGCCCGACGCATGTGCTCGACCAGCTCATTCGCGATCAGCACTTCGTGAATGAACTCCCGGTCGAGAACATGTGGCGAACGCTCGAGCCGCGGATGGAATCCACGCGCCGCGATCTCGCCCGTGACTTTGGCTGCGACATGGAAGAGATCGCGGTCTGCCGCAACGCCAGCGAGGCGAACGAGATCGTGATCTTCGGCATGGATCTCAAGCGCGGCGATGAAGTCATCTCCACGAATCAGAACTATCCGCGCATGACCACGTCGTGGCAGCAGCGTGCCGCGCGCGAGGGAATTGTGTTCAAACAGATCTCGTTCAAGGTGCCGCCGCCGTCCGACGCGTATCTCGTCGATCAGTTCCGCAAAGCGATCACGCCGAAAACGAAAGTCATCGAAGTCACGCACATCACGAACCTCACCGGGCAGATCATGCCGGTGCGCGACATCGTGCGCATGGCGCGTCCGATGGGAATTCAGGTGATCGTCGACGGCGCGCACGCGTTCAACCACTTTCCGTTCAAACGCGACGATCTCGAGTGCGACTACTACGGCGTCTCGCTGCACAAGTGGACGATGGCGCCGATCGGGACGGGAATGCTGTACGTGCGCAAGGAACGCATTCCCGAGATCTGGTCGATGTTCGGCTCAGATGAATCGCTGAAATCGAACATCAGGAAGTTCGAGCAGATCGGCACGCATCCGCAGGCGAACTACAATGCGGTGAGTACGGCGCTCGCGTTCAATCGCGGCATTGGTGCTGATAAAAAAATCGCCCGCCTTCGCTTTCTCCGTGACCGCTGGGCCAAGCGTCTGCTCGCCGCGAGCGATCGCGTGAAAGTCCTCACGCCAATCGGCCCGGAGCAGAGTGGCGCCATTTGCCTGTTCAGCGTGGACGGGCTCGACTTTGGCAAGCTCGGCGGCTGGTTGAGCAGCAACTATAGAATCGTCACGACGCCAATCGGACACGCGGAGTTCAGCGGCATTCGGATCACGCCGAATGTCTACACAACGCTCGATGAAATCGATCTGTTTGGCGATGCGGTGCTGAAGGCGATCAAGAATGGAATCGCATAGGGCGATCGAGGATCGAAGATGGATGATCGAAGATCGACGATCGAGGATCGAAGATGAAAATTCCTAAGGCGAAGGCGGCGGCCAAGAAAGCTGCGCCGGACCGAAAAGCGCCCAAGGCGAAGAAAGCTCCGGCGCCGCACGCTGGGGGGAAGTGGGCCGAGTGGTTCGACAGAAAGCCAGGCGAGAAGCGCTATTGGCTCGTGAAATCGGAGCCGAGTGTTTTTTCGTTCGACGATTTGCTGCGCGCGCAGAACTGCACGACCCGCTGGGATGGCGTGCGGAATTTCGCGGCGCGGAATTTTCTTCGCGACGGAATGAAACTCGGCGACCGGGTTTTCTTCTACCATTCGATGGCGGATCCGCAAGTGATCGTCGGAATCGCCGAGGTTGTGCGCGAGGGCTATCCCGATCTGACCGCGTTCGACAAGAAGAGCTACGGCTACGACGCCGAGTCGAAGCAGGACGATCCACAGTGGTTCGCGGTTGATTTGCGCGCGGTGGCGCAGTTCACGAGGCCGGTGACGCTGCCGGAGATCAAGGCGAAGAAGACGCTGGCGAATATGGCGCTCGTTCGCATTGGACGGTTGTCGGTGACGCCGGTTCGTGCGAAGGAGTGGGAAACGATCGTAGAGATGGCGAAGTAGGAGGCCGGTCCGCAGTCGCCATTCGCCCCACGCGGCGGTAGTTTCATCCCCGCATGGATGCCCTGGAAAAACTCCAATCCGCCCTCGTCGGGCGCTACTCCGTCTTGCGCGAAGCTGGCGCTGGCGGAATGGCCACCGTTTTTCTCGCGCGCGACGTCAAGCACGACCGACACGTCGCGCTCAAAGTTCTCCGCCCCGAACTCGGCGCGGTCCTCGGCGTCGAGCGGTTCCTGTCCGAGATTAAAGTCACCGCGCATTTGCAGCACCCGCACCTGCTGCCGCTGTTCGATTCGGGCGAGGCGGACGGTCTCCTCTTCTATGTCATGCCGTTTGTCGAAGGCGAATCACTGCGCGCCAGACTCGACGCGCAACACCAGCTTCCCATAGAGGAGGCGCTTCGCATTACATACGCCGTGGCTAGCGCGCTGGAGTATGCGCACAAGCAGGGCGTGATCCATCGCGATTTGAAGCCCGAAAATATTTTGCTGCAGCACGGCGAGCCCGTGGTTTCCGATTTTGGCATCGCGCTCGCAGTGTCCAACGCGGGCGGCGCGCGTGTCACGCAGACCGGACTCTCGCTCGGCACTCCGCAGTACATGAGCCCGGAACAGGCGACGGGCGATCGCGTGGTGGACGCTCGCAGCGACATCTACTCGCTCGGCGCGGTGCTCTACGAAATGCTCACCGGCGAGCCGCCGCACTCGGGAAAAACCGCGCAGGCGATCATCGCGCGCGTGCTCACCGAGCGGGCCCACAGCACGCGCGTGACCCGCGACACCGTACCTGAGCACGTGGACGCCGCGGTGCTCAAGGCGCTCGCGAAACTTCCCGCCGATCGCTTCGCGAGCGCGGCGGAATTCGCGGCGGCGCTGAAGAACCCGGCTTCACTCGCGAGCACGACGAGCGCCAGCGGCGCAGCATCGAGCGCGCACGGCATCGCGTATGCGGGCGCATCGAGCCGCGGCGCGGCGCGCGCGCGCGCCGCGTTTCCGTGGATCATAGCGGCGGTCGCTTCGGTCTTCGGCCTTTGGGCGTCGCTCGCCGTTCGTTCACCTGCGACCGAACGAGTGGTGCGCTTCAATGTGGCGCTGCCGAGTTCGATTGGATTCGGCCCCTCCGGATCAGCGCTCGCCATTTCGCCGGACGGTTCGGAGTTGGTGGTCGGGTCGCTGTCGCAGCGCTCCATCGGACTGTTCGTCCGCAAGCTCGATGATCCACAGCTCACATTGCTCGCCGGCACTGCGAGCGCGTCGGCGTCGGTCGCGTACTCGCCGGACGGTGCCTGGATCGCATTCGTTCGTGGCACGACTCTCATGAAGGTGCCGCACAATGGAGGTTCTGCGGTGACGCTTGCCCAAGGAGTCAATGCGATCGGCGGGCTCGCATGGGGCGAGGGCGATCAGATCGTATTCGGAAGGGGAGGGACCACTGGGCGCGGCGCATCCAGCCTCTGGCTCGTCCCGGCCTCCGGCGGCGAGCCGCGGCAGCTCACGCGGATCGATTCGTTGAAGGAGATCGCGCACGGATCACCGACGTTCATGCCAGGGGGGCGCACGGTGCTGTATTCGCGCACCGACGCTCGCACCGGGGTGGGCAGTGCCGCGCCGATGGGTGCGGTGACGCTCGATGGCAAGCTGACGGAACTCACCGTACGCGGAGCGTCGCCCCAGTATACGGACGACGGGCACCTTGTGTATTTCGATCTTCTTGGGAGCGTGCTGAGCGTAGCGTTCGACGCGAAAACGCTTCGTGTCACAGGCGTTCCAGCGGCGCTCGTGCAGGGAGTGGCGCAGCGGAACGGCCGCACCGGAGTGTGGGCCATCTCGCGGAACGGCACGCTCGTGCATCACCTCGCATCGTTTGCGTCCATGCTCGTTTCAGTTGACCGCGGCGGAGTTTCGACTCCGCTCTTTCCGGAGGCGCGTGGCTTTCGGAGGCCTCGTGTGTCGCCTGACGGTCGCCGGGTGGTGGTGGAGATCGGCACGGGTGGAACCGCTGGATCGGGAAATCCTGTGGATTTGTGGATGCTCGATCGGGGATCGGCAACGATGAGCCGGTTCACGTTTGGCGCGCCGAGTTCGGATCCATTGTGGACTCGCGACGGAAAGCGCGTGGCCTTTGCGCGCGCCGAGACCGCGGGTACGGCGTCTGATTTATGGTGGCAGTCTGCCGACGGCAGTGGCGCGCCGGAACCGTTGTACGAGGCGCCCGGATCGCAGTGGCCGTATGGTTTCACGCCGGACGGAAAGACGCTCGTGTTCAACCAGAACGGGATAGCCGGCGGGACGCAGGGGATTCTGCGGATGGAAGTCGGCGGGAAGACGGTGACGAGGGTGTTCGAGTCCGAGTTCGCGGCGCGGCTGCCTGATCTTTCGCCGGACGGAAAGTGGATCACGTACGCGTCGAACGAGTCGGGAAGGTACGAAGCGTATGTGCGGCCGTTCCCTGGTCCGGGCGGCAAGTGGGCCGTATCGACGAATGGCGGTGACGAGCCGCTCTGGAATCCGAACGGAAAAGAGATTCTTTATCGCGATGGCACGAACGTCGTCGCCGTGACGGTAACGACGACGCCGACGTTTTCAGTCGTGTCGAGGAAGTTGCTGTTCGAGGACAAATACGACAACGCGGGCACGCAGGACTGGCATGTGTTTCCGGACGGAAATCACTTTGCGATGGTGAAGCAGGTGCAGACCGAGGCGCAGCTGGTGGTGACGGTCAGTGCGCTGGCTGGATTGAAGGCGGCGAAGAAGTAGCGGTCGCGACCACCGTCGTTCGTTTAGATAGCGATCAAGGGAATGAGCCGTTCGATTCCCTTGGCAAGTTCCTCAAAGTCGCTCCACGTGCTGCGATGATTCGAGCACGCAATGCGAAGCACGTAACGGTCCGCGATCTTCGATCCGCTCGGTATGGCGAGCCCCGTCTCCTGAATTCTCAGCAACAATTCCTTATTGAAAGCGTCCTGCTGCTCGGGCGCCAGTGCGGGCGATGCGACACGAAAGCAGACGATGTTCAGTGCCACGGGCGCACACAGAACGACATTCTGAATTTTCAGCACGCGCTCGGCGAATCGCCGCGCCTGCTCGACGTTCTGCGCGATAACACGCGCAAACTTGTCGACGCCCTCCGCCTTGAGCGAAAGCCAAACTTTCAGCGCCTTGAAGCTCCGCGTCAGCTCCACGCCACGATCCGCAAACGGCAGTCCGCCTGCGATCACTCCGCGGCCCTCATCGGTGAGATAACTCGGCGTCACCGAAAACGTTGCCTCGTGCGCCGCGCGGTCGCGCACGAGCACGCACGCGATTTCGTAGGGCAGATACATCCACTTGTGGAGATCGAACGCGAGCGAATCTGCGCGCTCCATTCCCTTGAGCGCCGGCGCGAGCTCAGGCACCAGGCGCGCGAGCGCGCCGAACGCGCCGTCGACGTGGAACCATAGATTCTCGCGCGCGCAGAGGTCGGCGAGCGCATGCAGATCGTCGGTCGCGCCGCTGTTCACCGTTCCCGCTGTCCCAATCACGCAGATCGGCCTGCATCCAGCCAGGCGATCCGACTCGATCATCCGGCCGAGCGCGTCGACCCGAATCGTGAAGTCGTCGTTCACCGGAACGCGCCGCAGCGAGGCGTTTCCCATGCCGAAAAGTTCAACGGCTTTCTGCGCCCAGCTGTGCACCTCCGCGGATGCATACACCGTGAGCGGCATCGGCGCGGCGGCCACGCCGAGTTCGCGCACGTTGAATCCCGCTCTCGAATTCCGCGCAACCGCGAGTCCCAGCACGTTCGCCATCGTGCCGCCACTCACGAGAATGCCGCTCGAGTCTTTCGGAAATCCCATCAGCTCCGCGAGCCACGCAATCACCTGCAGCTCGACGAGCTTCGACGACTGATCGAGTCCGGCGCAGTGCGGATTCATTCCCGCCGCGAGCATATCAGCCATCATGCCGAGCGGAGTGCCGTTGCCCTGAATCCATCCCCAGAACCGTGGATGGCGATTGCCGTTGGTGTACGGCAGAACGTTCGCCAGAAAATCGGCGTATGCGCCCTCGGCTGATTGCGGTGCGCGCGGGACCGGTTCGGTCGTGAGCGCCGCACGGACCTCGTTCGGAAGCGGCGTCCAAGGTGCACGATCGCGAACGGACATGAGATGGTCGAGTGAATCATCGACCATTTTGTGCGCGAGTTTGCGGAACTCGTCCCAGTTTTGCGGATCGAGCGTTTCGTCGTGTTTGGGCATTCAAAAAAGATAAACTAATTTGCCGAAGATCTTTGGGCGAATGGCGACTGGGTAACTGGCCAGCAACTTGCAACTTGCGAGTTGCGATTCGCTCGCCAGTGCCCAGTCGCCATTCGCCTTTTACTCTTCTCTTAACGCTTTCATAGGATCGAGCCGCGCCGCCCGCCACGCGGGAATGGCGCTCGCCGCCAGCGCGACAACGGCCAGCGCAGCACCGGCAATCGCGAAAGTCGGAACGTCAGTTGGAGTTACTCCATATAGAAGTGTAGCAACCCAACGCGTTGCCCCCACCGCAATCGCGACGCCGAGGACGATTCCGCCGGCCACCATCCAGCCGGCCTCACGGAGCACCATCGAAAGCACCCGTGTGCGCGCGGCGCCGAGTGCGATACGAATTCCGATTTCATTGCGCCGCCGCTCGACGCTGTAGCTCATCGTGCCATACAGCCCGATGATCGAGAGCGTCAGTGCGAGCGCGCCAAAGAAAATCGAGAGACGAGCCAGCAGACGCGGCCGCGCGAGCGAAGTCGCAACAATGCCGTCGAGCGTGGTGAAGTCGTACGCAATCAGCCCGCTGATTCCGTTGAGCGCCGATTTTACTTCTGGAATGATTGCAGCCGGCGAGCCCGTGGCCCGAATGACGAAACCCGTGCTTGGACGCGGCGCCGAGTCCTGCGACGCAGCAAGGAACGCGGTCTCCGAATGGTCTTCTCTTACGGAACTGTATTTCGAATCCTTCACAACGCCGACGATTTGCACCATGTCGGCAGGCTTCCCGGCTTCGGTCAGCTGAAAGAACTGTCCTACCGCTGCTTTGCCGGGGAAAAATTTCTTTGCCATCGATTCATTCACGATGGCGACGCGCGGCGCGTTGGGCGTATCTGCCGCACTCAAATCGCGGCCCGCCGTCATCGGTGTTCCGATCGTCTCGAAGTAATGCGCGCCGATTTCGTTGAACCAGATAATGTTGTCCCGCTTGTTCTTCGATTCGAATCCCTGGACGATGATATCCTGATTCCAGCGCGCGTTCCCCAGCGGAACGATGTCGACTGAACTCGCGCTGCGCGCGCCTGGCACTTGGCGCAGGCGTTCGAGTATTGCGCGGTAGTAGTCGCCGCGCGCGCCTGCTGCCAGTCCCACGCGGCGAATGTCGGCGTTCACAACCAGCACGCCTTCACCGCGGAAGCCGAGATCGATCGACGTCTGTCGCTGAAACGAGCCGAGCAGCAGGCCGGCGGCCACGAGCAGCACGAGCGAAAGCGCGACCTGTCCGACGACGAGTGTTTTTACGAGTGAGAACCGGCTGCGTTCGCCGGCAATGCCGCGCCCCGAGCCGCGCATCGCGTCCTGCGGATCGACATTCGCCGATCGCCACGCGGGCACAATTCCAAACAGCAATCCTGTGAGCACGGCGATTGCGGACGTGAACGCAAGCACGCGGCCGTCGAGTGTCAGATCGAGCCACACGGTATTCCGGTTCGTGGAGAGCAACGAAACGAGCACTCGCGTTCCCCAAATCGCGAGGAGGACGCCGGCGGCCGTGCCAACTGCCGAGAGCACGAGACTCTCCGTGAGCAACTGGCGAATCAATCGTCCGCGGCCTGCGCCAACTGCGAGACGCACGGCGGCTTCGCGCTGCCGAACACGAGCGCGCGCGAGCAAAAGATTTGCGACGTTGCCACACGCAATGAGCAGCACGACTCCGACGACGACCATCAATGTGAATAGCGCGGTCTTGTATGCACTCCGCAAATCCGATAAGCCGCCGGGCTGCGCTTCGAACTGCAGCACGCCCTTCTGATATTCAGTCTGCTCGTTCACCGCCCAATTGGACGGTGTGGTGGCGAGATAAATCGGAGCCGAGATCGCCTTGAGACGCGACGTGAGTTGCGATGCCGATACTTCGGGCCGCACGCGCGCGGTAATAGTCAGCCACCAGCGCTGGCGCTGATCGAGATCGGCGTCACTGCCCGCGATCACCGCCTCCGAGCAGAGAGGGGCGTAGACTTGCGTTGCCGAACCGACGGTCATGCCGAAGTACGCAGGATCGGTGACGCCTATGATCTCGAATTTCCTTCCGTTGAGTTCGATCGACTTGCCGATCGCAGCAGGATCAGCGTTGAACTCCGACATAAAAAACGCGCTGCTCAATACAGCAATCGCGCGGCATCCACGCACATCGTCCGCGTGAACAATCAGACGGCCGGCAGCGGGGCGAACGCCGAGGACATTGAAATAGTCGCCGCTGACGTATTCACCTTTTGCGCGCCGAACCTGTCCGCCCGTCGTGAGATCGAATTTCGAATCGGTTGTGGCGAACGCGCCGGCGAACATGTCCTGATGCTCACGGATCTGTTCCCACAGCGGGTTCGTAAACTCGTTATCACCTTTGCCCATCGTGACGGCGACCAGCTGCTCCGGGTGGCTAACCGGAAGTGACTTAAGCATCACCGCATCGAGCAGGCTGAAGATCGCGGTATTGGCGCCGATTCCGAGTGCGAGCGAAAGGATCGCAACTATCGCAAACCCCGGACTTCTGCCGAGCGCGCGCACGGCGTACCGAATGTCGGTGAACATGCTATCGAGCCATGTGAGGACGTCGACGTCACGCGTCTGCTCTTTTTTCTCGGTGGTGTTGCCGAACTGTCGGCGCGCTTGTTTCTCAGCGGCGGCCTCGTTCATCCCGTCGTTCATGAGCGCCTCTTTTCGTTCTGCGAGGTGGTGGGCGATCTCGCGATCGAGGTCGCGCGTGTGCTGTTCGGAGCGGGCGAGATTGAAGAGCCGATGATACCAGGCCATTGTTGTGCTCCGGTTACGCGTACTGGAGGACGCGCGCGACGCCCTCAGTGAGACGGCTCCAGTTGAGCTGTTCGAGCGCGAGCTGCTTTCGTCCGGCTGCCGTAAGCGTATAAAACCGCGCCTCGCGATTCTTTTCGGTCACGCCCCACTCGGCTTTGAGCAGGCCTTCCTGCTCGAGGCGGTGGAGGGCGGGGTAGAGTGACCCTTCTTGCACGCGCAGGATTTCGGCCGAGGCGGACTGGATATGACTGGTAATGGCGTACCCGTGGAGTTTGCCGCGGGAGGCCAGCGTTTTTAGGACGAGGAGGGCGAGGGTGCCCTGGAGGATGTCGTTTTTGGCTTTTGGCATAGTCGGGCTAAGGTAGCTACAGATAGATAGCTATGTATAGACCCTCAATGTTGCAAAAGGGTTTATCATAGAACTGCGGCGAATGGCGAGTCGGCACTGGCCAGCGACTGGCAAGTGGGAACTGGAACTCCAGTCGCCGGTCGCCACTTGCTGGCCAGTGCCGACTCGCCAATCGCCGCAGTTGTTACCGCCCGGATGCAATTCGCGGATGTTTTGGACTAGTTTAAACGATTGGACGGAACGAAAAACCCCTCTAGCCCTGCCCCGGTATCGACCCATGCTTGGTACGAAAGAAGGTTCGGAGAAAGGCCCCGGCGACCACCTCGAGATCAAGGACTCACGCACAGGGAAGTCCTACACGGTCCCGATCACCGACGACACCATCCGCACGTCGGACCTGAAGCAGATCAAGGTCAACGCCGACGATTTCGGGATGATGGGCTACGACCCGGCGTTCATGAACACCGCGTCGTGCCGCAGCGCGATCACCTTCATCGATGGCGACAAGGGAATCCTGCGCTATCGCGGATATCCGATCGACCAGCTCGCGGGAAAGGCGGACTTCCTCGAAGTTGCGTGGCTGCTGCGTCACGGCGAGTTGCCGACGCAGAAAGAGTACGACCAGTGGGTGCAGGACATCACGTACCACACGTATGTCCACGAGAACATCAAGCAGTTCATGGAAGGATTCCGTTACGACGCGCATCCGATGTCGATGATGACGGCGGGCGTCGCTGCGCTTTCGTCCTTCTATCCGACGGCGAAAAACATTCATGATGAGACCGAGCGCGATATCGCGTTCGTGCGCCTCATTGCGAAGATGCCGACGCTCGCGGCGTTCGCGTACCGGCATGTGAAAGGCATGCCGTATGTTTATCCCGACAACTCGCTGCCGTACGCCGAAAACTTCCTCTCGATGATCGCGCGCATGTCGGAGCCGAAGTACGAGGCGCATCCGGCGTACGCACGCGCCATCGATATTCTGTTCATTCTGCACGCGGACCACGAGCAGAACTGCAGCACGAACGCGGTGCGCGCGGTTGGTTCGTCGCAGGTTGATCCGTACTCGGCGGTCGCGGCAGGGATTGCGGCGCTCTACGGCCCGCTGCACGGCGGCGCGAACGAAGCAGTCCTGCGCATGCTGCAGGAGATCGGCGATGTGAAGAACATCCCGGCGTTTATTGCGGATGTGAAGAGCGGAAAAGGCGAGAAGAAGCTCATGGGCTTCGGCCACCGCGTGTACAAGAGCTACGATCCGCGCGCGAAAATCGTGAAGAAACTCTGCGACGACGTGCTGAAGGTCGCTGGAATGTCGAAGGATATGGAGATCGCGCTGGAACTCGAGCGGATCGCATTGAACGATGAGTACTTCATCTCGCGCAAGCTGTATCCGAACGTGGATTTCTACACCGGACTGATCTACAGGGCGATGCACTTCCCGACGGATTATTTCACGGTGCTCTTTGCGATCGCGCGCACTGCCGGATGGCTGTCACAGTGGGAGGAGATGCTGCTGGATAAAGAGCAGAAGATTGCCCGGCCGCGGCAGATCTATACGGGGCACGATGAGAGACCGTATAAAACTGACCTCGATTACAAGCATAAAATTACGAAGTAGATGACGGATGGCGGACGATAGATCAACACGATCTTTGTCCGCCATCTGCATTTAACGGTCGGTGCTCTTGCAGATCTGCGAGAGAGGGCACACGTCACAGCGCTTCACTCGGGCGGTGCACACGAGCGCGCCGAGTTCCATCAACGCCTGGTTCTGCGTCCAAACGGCTTTGCCGGTGCCCGGGAGCGTGGCCTCGGCGATTGCCCAGATTTTCTTGAGATCGCGCGGGTGCTTTGGGTTCAGTTTCGGGGCGAAGACGCGCGATAGCACGCGTGCGACGTTGGTATCCACCAGAGCGGCGCGGCGTTCGTACGCGAAGCTCGCGACGGCGCCGGCAGTGTAAGCGCCGATGCCCGGCAGTTTGCGGAGTTCCGTTGGATCAGAGGGCAGGGCGCCATGAGCGCCGTCTTTGGTCACGTGCCTCGCGAGTTTGTGAAGGTTCCGTGCTCGCGCGTAGTAGCCGAGTCCTTCCCACGATTCCATCACGCGCTTCGGTTTCGCGCGCGCGAGGTCCTGGATCGTCGGGAACGTCTTCAAGAATCGCGCGTAGAAATCGAGAACGCGCGAGACTTGCGTTTGCTGCAGCATCAGCTCGGAGACGAGCACCCGATAGGGATCGCGCGTTTTTCTCCACGGCAGATCGCGGTGGTTGCGGCGGTACCACGCGCGCAGGCGGCGGCCGAACTCGGCACTCGCGGCGGGATCGATGCGCTTTGACGGGGGCACGTACCGAAAATAAGTTGTTCGCTCGCACCCGGCGCAAACAGGGGAGCTTACCCCACGCACGCCGGCTCATGGGTGTTGAGCGCCTCGCGTACGTGGTGAAGCAGACCATCTTGCGTGAATGGTTTGTGCATGAGCCCCACATCGGCCTGAAGCTCCCCGTGTCGGTGGATTTCGAGATCGGTGTATCCAGACATGTACAGGACGGCAATCTCGGGCCGCGCGCGGCGGAGTTGCTGCACAAGTTCAAGCCCTCCAAGTTCCGGCATCATGAGATCCGTAAGCACAAGGTCGATAGTGCCGAAGTAGTCGGATGCCACCTGCAGTGCGTCGCGCCCGTGCCGGGAGGTCAACACGGTATATCCGGACCGTTCGAGTATTCGCAGAATCAGTGTGCGAATCGCGTCTTCGTCCTCTGCGACCAATATCGTCTCAGTCCCGCCCACCTCGACTGGCGCGCTCGCTGTCCGAGGCGTGGCGAGCGTCGCGTCAACGGCCCGTGGCAGGTACACCCGGAAGGTCGTTCCGACGCCGAGGGTACTGTCAATCCAGATGTAACCACCACATTGTTTCACGATTCCGTACGTCGTCGCAAGACCTAGACCGGTGCCTTTGCCTGTTTCCTTTGTCGTGAAGAACGGCTCAAACACGCGCGGCACGACGTCCGGATGAATTCCAGTGCCCGTATCCGTCACACTCAGCCGAACATACTCACCGCTCGGCATGATCCCTTCTCCACGGCGCGGGGCGGCACCTTTCAGCCGCACATTGGCGGTTTCGATGGTGACTACACCTCCGCTTGGCATGGCATCTCTCGCATTCACCACAAGATTGACCAGCACCTGCTCCATTTGTCCTGTGTCGGCCACTGCGACTGACGGCGCCGAACTGTCCAGCATGCAAATGGCGACGTGATCGCCAATCAATCGGCGAAGCATCGGCTCAGTGTCTCTTATCAAGACGTTGAGGTCGAGCGGTACGACTTTCAGGACCTGCTTGCGGCTGAACGCGAGCAACTGGCTGGTCAATCGCCCCGCGCGCTCCGACGATTTGAGGATCTGTTCGATATCGTCGAGAGCCTCGCCCGCGGGAATCATGGGGTGCTGCTTCAGGAATTCGGCGTGCGCGCCAATCACCGTGAGGAGGTTGTTGAAGTCATGCGCCACGCCGCTGGCGAGCTGCCCCACGGCTTCCATCTTCTGCGCCTGCCGCAGTTGATCTTCGAGCGTTCGCGAGTCGCGGATGCGCTGGGCCATCTCGTTGAAGCGTCGTGCCACGGTCTGGAGTTCCGCCGTTCGCTGATCTGGAATGCGCGCAGTGAAATCGCCGGCTCCGAGTCGCGCCGCAGCGTTCGAGAACTGCCTCAGCGGCACGACCACTCTTCTGCGCACCGTTCGCACCAGGATCACGATGCTTGCGGCGAGCAAGACCACAAGCACAGCCATGGCGACCAGGAGTCGCTGGGCTCGTAGAACCTGCTGCTCGCGAACCTCGTGACGCTCGTGATCACGCAACGACACAAAGCTCTCCATCTCGCGTTGCAGCTGCGTTGCGCGGCCTTCGAGCTCAGCCACGCGGGCATGCGATGCGTCCAGCTCACCTCTTCGATGGAGCTCGAACGCGGAACGTGCCTGCACCTCAAGCGTCTGATGCATCTCCTTGACCGCCTCCACTTGCAGGCGCGACTCGAGCGACATGCTCTGTACCAGATACAGACTTACCCGTGCGTAGGCGGTCTCTCCGAGCGAATCGAAGCGTGCGAGATTCGCGTCGCTCGGCGCCTGCAGTTGGCGATACGAGGCAACGATCTGCCCGTAGACGGCGCTCACGATCTCATCGGCGGAATGCTGTTCGTCGAAACTGGCCTGCAACTCCCGTTCGAAGTCGCGTCGCAGCGAGGCAAAGAGCCACAGCGTGCCGACCGTCAACGCGATCGCAACGACCGAGACCGCGCCCGCACCCATTACAAGGACAGTGCGCAACGAGCGCGGCTGACGTCGCATCCGGTTCATCGTGCGTGTGCGGGCGCAATCGCTCGCAGCCCGGTTGCCGTAATCTCGTTGATACAATAGTTCGCCGGCGCATCACCGGACGCGTCAAACTCGATTAGGCCACTCGCTCCGGCATACGGCGGACGCGAGTGGCCAAGCGTCGCGAGATAATCCCGGATCGCAGCGCGATGAGGACCGACCTCGCGGGCGGCGGTAGCAAGAATCATGGTAGCGTCATACCCGAGCGCGGCTTCGACGGAGAGCTTCGCGGTTGAGCGCGCCTCGAAATGTTTTCGGAGGTCGGCCAACTCCTTGCGATCGCTGGAAATGTTGAAGAAACACACATAGCGGACTCCGGTGAGCACACCATCGCCGTTGCGTTCAGTCTTCTCGCTGTCGATCCCGTCGCTTGCAAGAATCGGAATCGCCGGAAGATGCTTCCGAAGTTCCGGAATGAGCTGAAGCAACTGCGGGGCGCGTCCGAGCCAGATCAAAAGGTCAGGCGCGGACTCGACGATGGCCCGGGCAGCACCGCGTGCGTTCGGCAGAGGTAATTCTTCCGCGAATGGCATATCGTAGACGATCTGGACCGCCCGGCGCCGCAGCTGCTCGCGCAGCTCCTGGTGCAGCGCATGACCGTAGTCGTCATTCACGAAGAACAATGCGACGCGAGGCAGTGCGCCGCGCGACACGATCTCGTCAGCGAGAAAGCGCGCCTGATTGACGTCGCTCGGAACCAGACGGAATGTGAAGCGGCCGACATGGCTGAGCAGCGGCGCGGAACTTGTCGGAGCGATCTGCACCACTTCGTGATCGTTGTAGATCTGCGACGCCGATAGACTCGCGCTGCTATTGGAGTGACCGACGACCCCAATGACACGCGGATCACTGGCGAGGCTCTCGGCGCTCGCGAGCGCGGGGCGGGCGGTGATTGAGCCTCCCGTGCTCATGATGCGCAGCTCCAGAGCACGGGAGCGAATACCGCCGCTGGCGTTAATTTCTGCCTGTGCCAGCTGCGCGCCGGCGACCGCCGCGCCGCTCACGACCACACCGATTCGCACGGGATCGTGCGAGTGGCAGGCGGCCAGCCCTGCCAGCATGGCCAGCATGGCCAGCATGGTCAGCGCGGCTCGTTCCCGGCGGACCAATCGCCACGAGCGCCCATCGCCGCGCGGAACTCTATCGCGCAACATTGCCACTCCGTTCCGCTCTGCCGGCAGTCGGGTCCACCGCGATCGAAGTGGTCAGCGCAGACGACAGAGCGGCAACGTTACCTTCCAGCCGCGAGCGCGCCGCCGCGAACGCGATTTCGACGTCAGCGACGGCGTCATGCAGCGCAGCCCTGTCGCCCAGGCTCGCAAGCCTTTCGCCCGTTTCGCAACGGGCCATCATGACATGCGCACCCAGCTGGCCAGCGCTCGACTTGAGCGCGTGCAGCGCCCGGCACACCGCTGCTGCGTCCCCCGCGCTCGCTCCCACCCGCGCTGCGGCGATTCTGACCGGCGCATCGGTGAGAAATATCCGGATCATATCCGTCAGGAGCTTGCTACCGCCAAAACGTACCAATCGATCGAGTGCGCTGCGGTCGAGTGTTTCAGCGGCCGAGTCCGTCATTGAATTCTCCATGAGATTCTCATCCTCCTGCGCGCCGGAGCGCTGCTTTCACACGCGCCAGAAAACGCGGTGGATCGATCGGTTTCCTGATGTAGTCGTCTGCGCCCGCCTCGATCAGCGCCACTTCGGTGTCCTGCTCGGCCGAACCGGTCAGGACGATCACCGGCATACCGGCGGTCGCCGCCGCCCCGCGGATCGCGCTGAGCAGCTCGACGCCTCCCACGACATCCATGTGCAAGTCGGTCACCACCAGGTCCCACTTTTCTCCGGCTGCGAGACGTTTCAGCACGGGCGCACCGTCCGTCTCCTCCTCGGCAGCGAAACCGGCGCCGGTCAGAGCGGCAACTGCCAGGTGACGGATCATCTGATCATCATCTACGACGAGAACGCGCTTCAACGCCGTCGCGGGCACCGGCTGTTCGGCTGGATCGGGCGAGTCCTTCTCGCCCGAGTCGCCGAGCACGCGTTCGATTTCCGTTATGGTTGTGAGCCCCTCACTCACACGCTCGCGCGCAACATCGCGCAGCACCCGCATGCCATACGAAACTGCCGCGGCCTGCAACTCGGCCGCCGTTGCTCCACGCGCGATGAGCCTCGTGATCGCGGGTGTCATGATGGCGACTTCGTTGATTGGAAGCCGTCCTTTGTAGCCGGTCTGCCCGCACGCTTTGCAGCCCGGACCGCCGCACTCCGTGCACACCCGTCGCACGAGGCGCTGCGCAACCGCGCCGCGCAACGACGATGCAATGGTTGCACGATCGAGTCCGAGGTCGATCAAGCGCGCGACGGAGCTCATGGCGTCGTTCGTGTGCAGCGTCGCAAGCACAAGGTGTCCAGTCAGCGCGGCCTGTGCCGCAACCTGCGCCGTTTCCGTATCGCGAATCTCACCGACAAAAATGACATCGGGGTCCTGCCGAAGGATCGCGCGCAGCGCCGAGGCGAACGTGACGTTGCGCTTCGTCTCGACCTGCATCTGCGTGATGCCGGGAAGTTCGTATTCGATCGGATCCTCGACCGTCATGACGTTCACGTCCTCGCTCGCGATCTCCTTGATGGCCGAGTAGAGCGTCGTGGTCTTTCCCGAGCCTGTCGGGCCGGTTACGATCACGATGCCGTCTCGCAGTGAGAGCAACTGGCGCATCCGCGCTAGCTCCTGCCCTTTGAGCCCGCACTCGTCGAGTCCGCGCGTATTGTCCGGCCGGAGCACTCGAATAACGACCTTTTCCGCCTCGCGAGTCGGGACCGTCGAGACCCGCAAGTCGTACGCCTTTCCGTTCACTTCCACTCGCGCGCGCCCATCCTGCGGACGCATCCGGTCGCTGATGTCCATCTTGCTGAGAACTTTGATGCGCGACACGATACGATTGAGCGATCGACTCTCGAGCTGCATGTGCGTGCGCATCACGCCGTCAATGCGAAAACGCACGCCGCCGCGCTTCGAGCCGGGCTCGATATGGATGTCACTCGCGCCCGTTACGACCGCGTTCCGCAGGATCAGCGACGTGAGCTTCACCACCGGACCGGCCTGCACGTCTTCCTCGGTGATCGCTTCCGGATCCAGCGTCTCGAGCATGCGCACGGTCTCGGCCAACTCGGTGTCGGATATCTCCGGCGCTGCCGTGACCGCGTCCTGCGGCGAGTATCCTGCGTCGATGGCCTCGGCGATCGCCGCTGGCGGCGCGAAGCGCAGTACCACGCGGCGTCCCGACGCAAACCCCACTGCCTGCTCCATGTCCATATCATCAGGATTCGCGGTTGCGACGACGATCTCTCGATCGCTTTCCGTCAGCGGATAGACCTGTAGCCGGCGCGCGAGCTTCTCCGGAATGAGCCGCAGGGCAAGCGGATTCGCGGTGCTGAAGTCCGCGGCGGTCACGCGGAGACTGATGGAGACGCGTTCGGCGAGAGTTGCTGCGGGACGTGTGACGCTGAGTTCCTTCTCGACCCGGATCATTGCGTTACCTCGTTCGCGGAAGCGTCGGCACCGAGCATCGCAAAACCATCCTTCGGAACATTCCGTTCGAGCACCGCGGCGAGCTGTTCGCTCGTCACGGGCTTGTCGAGGCAGTCGGCAACCCCGAACACGCGTCCGCGATGCTCCGTCGCGACGGCGCTCACCAGCACGACCGGGATTTGGCTGAGCGTCGGATCCGTCTTGAAGTCGTGCAGCGCCTCGACGCCAGTCCGTCTCGGCATCATGACGTCGAGCGTGATGAGATCCGGCTTGAGTTTCCTGGCGAGCGCGATCCCCTCGTTCGCGCTCGCGGCCATCACGACGTCGCATCCGAGTGAACGAAAATGAACGCCCAGCAACGACCGCGAGTCGGCATCGTCGTCGATCACGAGGGTGAGCGCGCGTCGACGCGCTCCAACCTCGCCGGCAGGCTGCGCGACTTCGACGGATGCATCGATCGCCGCGCCGAGCCGCAGCGCCGAACTCGCCGTGTTGCGGTCGACTGACTGATCCCCAATCACGATGCTGAAAGTCGAACCGACTCCGGGCTCACTCGTGACCTTCACATCGAAGCTCATCAACTGCGCGAGCGACCGCGTGATCGTCAGACCCAGGCCGGTACCCCCGAACTGGCGGGACGTACCGGTGTCAGCCTGCTGGAACGCGTCAAAGACGGCGTCGAGACGGCTCGCCGGAATTCCGATTCCAGTATCGATGATGTCGATGCACGCCGGCCGCCCGGTCAGCTGGTCCTTCACGACGCGCACGGTCACGGAGCCATGCTGCGTGAACTTGAGTGCATTTCCAATGAGATTGATGAGGATCTGCTTGAGCTTCGTATGATCCGCGTCGAGCATGCACACGCCTTCGGGCACAACGGCGGCCAGCGTCACAGGGCGGCCAGCGACTTGTCCCTCGAGTTCGAGCACGGTCTCGCGCACCAGCGCACACACGTCGGCAGATGTGATCTCGAGTTCGATGCGCCCCGCCTCGATCTTCGAAAGATCGAGAATGCCGTTGATGAGACCGAGCAGATGTTTCCCGTTCGCCACAATGCGATCGAGATATGCAAGATCCTGCTCGCCGAGTGATTTCGTCTTGTTCTTGAGCAAGATGTTGGCGAACCCAATCACTGAGTTGAGCGGAGTGCGGAGTTCGTGACTCATATTCGAGAGGAACTCGCTCTTGGCACGGTTGGTGCGCTCCGCGGCGTCCTTCGCCGCCATCAACTCGGCCTCCATGCGCCGCGCGGCGAGTACGCGATCGAGCATCGCCGCCACGAGCGAGATACCCGCAATCACGAGAAACGCCAGCGCGATCGCGACGGCGAGGTTTGTCGCCCCGAGTCCGCCGCTGGTCGCTGGCACGATCGTGTTGGCCGCCGAAAAGCCTACGGCCGCCATTCCGGTGTAGTGCATTGCGACGACGGCGATGCCCATGACTACGGCCGCGATGCCGCGAAACCAGCGAACGTGCGAAAAGTCGTCGCCGCCAAGTATGATGAACAGATTGAGTGCGACATAGGAAACGGCGAGCGCGACACCGATCGACAGCCACCAGATCTGCCAATCCCATGTCAGTTTCGCGTTGACCTCCATCGCCGCCATCCCGATGTAATGCATGCCGGCAATGGCAATCCCCATCGCGACAGCAGCAGCGCCGAGGCGTGCCTGTCCAACACTCCTGTGCGACGCCGTCCAGAGCGCGAAGCCCGATGCGCCGATCGCGACCAGCAGCGAGAGCACCACCAACGGCGCGTTATAGTGAATCTCAACGGGTAGGGAGAAGGCGAGCATCGCGATGAAGTGCATGCTCCAGATCCCGAAACCCATGGCGATCGCGCCGCCGCCGATCCACAGCGCCCGAATCCGTCCTCGCGCGGCGTTCACGCGGCCGGTGAGATCGAGCGCCGAGAACGCGGCCAGCATCGCGATCACTAACGAAACGCAGACCAGCCAGACGTTGTACGAGTGTGACATTTGCATTTGCATTTGATGAACCGGTGCAGGTGGCGATATAAATGGTTCAGGCAGCGAGGCAGCGATCGATCGCGCCCAGCAGGAGACTTTCATCCGCGATAGGCTTGGTCACGTATTCGTCGAAGCCGGCGGAGAGGAGTCTCGCCCGGTCGCCTGCCATCGCGTGCGCAGTCAGAGCGATGACTGGCAGTTCGCTGAGCAGCTCGTCATCGCGAATGCGACGAAGGACTTCGAGCCCATCCATTTCAGGCAATGAAATATCCAACAGAATCAGGTCGGGCCGAACGATCTTCAATCCGGCTAGTGCGGAGGGACCGTCGCAGTACTCGACGACCAGGTACTGATCGTCGAGAAGGGCGTGGACCAACATGCGGTTATCCGCGTTGTCTTCAACCACACAGATGGTCTTGAGCACTGTTCGGTTCCTCAGTGGGGAGAGTGGCGCCATGCTCTCTCTCAATGCGCGAACCGTGCCAGAAGGCCAAATGCGGCACAGGTTGCCGCACAGCAAGCGCTTAGCGCGTTGCGGGTTGTTGAATATCGAGGTCCACGTATGTCCAAACGATGGACTTCGTCCACCGAATGGACACCAAGACACCGGCTACTCGCCGCTTATTCCGTACTCCTCGAGACGATTGTAGAGCGTCTGGCGGGCCATGCCGAGCATCTTTGCCGCGGCGGCGCGATTTCCCTTCGCGATCGAGAGAACACGTTCGATATGCCGCCGCTCGTTCGCCGCGAGCGAGTAGTCGTCTGAGAAGGACTCAGGCCCGCCCTCGACCGTCGTGAGCTCGAGCGGCAGGTGTTCCGGCAACAACTGCCCCGATCGCGCGCCGAGCAGCAGCGCTCGCTCGAGTACGTTGCGCAGCTCGCGAACATTCCCGGGCCATTCGTATCGAACGATGCGCGCGAGCGCCTCCGGTGAAATCGTCGCCGGTCCACGGCCCAGCTGGCGGCGCAGTTCGGCCATCAGCGTGAGCGTCAGGTCGGCGATGTCCTCGCGCCCGCGTTCACGCAGCGAGGGCACCCGAATGGGGAGCGCTGCTATTCTATAGAAGAGATCCTCCCGAAAACGTCCAACCTTCACGGCGTGTGCGAGATCCACGTGCGTGGCCGCGATCAGACGAACATCGACCTGAATCTCGCGTGTGCCGCCGAGGCGCCTGAATCGCTGGGTCTCGAGCACCGTGAGGAGTTTTGGCTGCAGTTCCGGCGCGAGATCGCCGATCTCGTCCAGCAAAAGCGTGCCGCCGCTCGCGAGTTCAAAGAGTCCTTCCTTCTGAGATTTCGCATCGGTGAAGGCGCCACGCTCATGGCCGAACAATTCCGAATCTAGAAATGTCGCTGAAAGACCTGCGCAGTTGACCGAAACAAATGGCGCGGCGCGGCGCGGCGACGCCGCGTGGATCAGCCTGGAGATCCAACCCTTGCCGGTGCCCGTGTCTCCCTTAAGCAAGATCGGCGCGTTGCCTTCTGCGAGCAGCTCGATCTGCTCGGCGACTTCGCGCATGGCCGCGGAATCGCCGAGACTCGCGAGGCTTGAGTTGCGATTCTGCAGTTCCGCGTGCGCACGCAAGCGCCGTCGCATGACGGACTTCTCATAGGCCAGTTCGATAACGGCGTCGAGATGCTGGGGGCGCAGCGGCTTGTCGACAAAGTTTTCCGCGCCCGCTTGCAGCGCCTTCACCGCCGTAGCGATGTCGCTCTTGCCGGAGAGCATCACGATCGTTGCATCTTCGTCCCGCGAACGGAGGATCTCCAGCAGTTGCAAGCCGTTCAGATCGGGCATCTCCACGTCGAGCATAACTACATCCGGCCGCTCGCGCTCGTAGACCTCGATTGCCGCGCGCGAGTTGGTCTCGGTCGTGACCCTCCAGCCACGACGCGCGAAGATCTGCGCGACCGCCGCGAGCACGGCGGGTTCGTCGTCGATGAGCAGCACTGAGCGGAGACCGTGAGTCGGAAAGAGCAACTCCAGTTGTGCGTCAATTCCAAGATGGTATGCTCATGCCGTGTTGGCTATCGCCCGAGTGTGCGACCCCGCCAGCCCGACTATCTTTCTGAGTGGGCACTTTCGCAGGCACATTCACTCATATAAGTCCGAGCCTCTTGCTCGAGGGTTCGGCCGTCATTGTGGCCGCACTCTCGGCGATGATCACGGCTGCCAAAAAGCAGATGGATTTTGTTGGCGTGTACGCGCTGGATGGGAGCGTTTGCGTATCTCGGCCTGCGCCGCGGCCGCACTGGCTCGATACCGGAAAGTGGCGCGTACCCTGAGTCTTACTTCGGGACCCAGTTCGGGACAGCCGAGAACAGTCCGCCGTTCACAATGATTTCTCGCGCGACGAAAATTCCGAATGCGACACTCAGTGCTCCGGCCGCGAATCTGATTCCAGTCTGCAAGCGCATCACCCGATCCGCCGCATAGACCGACGGAACCGCGAGCAGCGCCGTAATCAGCGTCATCCCGGCGATCGTCCCAACTCCGAAGATGAACAGATAGAAGAGCGCGAGGCCCGTTTCTGGAATCGCGGCGAGAACAAGCAGTGCCGCGGCGGCTGATCCGGCGAGCCCGTGCACAATGCCGATCGCAATCGGCCGGATCCCGTTGAACTTCTGTGGTCTCTCGTGCGTGTGCGGAACCGCGGCTCCCGGCCGCAGGGTGTTGAAGCCGAGCATGATGAGCATCAGCGCGACGCCGAACTCCAGAGCGAGTCCAACGCGCGGAGGCATCGCGATCCGAAAAACCACCAGTGCTCCGCCCACGAGAAAAACCGTCAGCGAATGGCCGATTCCCCAGAGCCCGCCGATCCACGCGGCTCTCCGGAAACTTTTCTCGCGAGTGACGATCGTGGTGATCGCGACGACGTGATCCGCGTCCGTCGCATGCTTCAGGCCGAGAAGAAATCCGAGGACCGCGGCCGAGAGTGCACTCAAAAACAATTCAGCGTTCTCGCGTGTTGGCTAGGAAACGGTTTTGGTTTTGCGCTTCAGGAAGTCCATCAGAATGAACTGTCCAAGCGTCATCGTGTTCGTGAAGTACGCGCGGCCGCGTGTGATGCTCGAGACCATCTTCACGAATTCCACCAGCGCGCGGTCGCGGGCGAGCATGAAGGTGTTGATCATGATCCCGGAGCGGCGGCAGTCGGTCACTTCCTTCAATGTTTCCTGCAGCACGTGCGCGTCGAGGCCCATCGAGTTCTTATAGATGCGGCCGTCGGGCATCGTCAGCGCGCTCGGCTTTCCGTCGGTGATCATCACGATCTGGCGCATGTCCTTCTTCTGCGCCAGCAGCAGACGCTTGGCGAGCTTGAGCCCTTCCGCAGTGTTCGTGTGATACGGGCCCACCTGCGCGCCGGCTAGCGCGGCGAGCGGGATCTCCTCCGCTGAATCGTGAAAGAGCACGACCTTCAGTGTATCGCCGGGAAACTGCGTGCGAATCAAATGCGTCAGCGCGAGCGCGACTTTCTTGGCCGGCGTGAAGCGGTCTTCGCCATAGAGCACCATCGAGTGCGAGCAGTCGAGCATCAGAACCGTGGCGCAGCTCGAACGGTATTCCGACTGGCGCACCATGAGATCGCTGTAATCGAGATCGATAGGGACATCGAGATTTCCGTTTCTCGCCAGCGCGTTCTTGAGCGTCTCGTTCACGTCGAGATTCAGCACGTCGCCGAATTCGTATGGCTTGCTCCAGCCGTCGGACTCGATGCCTGTTGCGAGATACGCGGTATCGTGCGAGCCGAAGTTCGCCTTGCCGAGCGACGAGAGAATGCCGCGCAGCGCCTTGTAGCCGAGAAAGTCGACGCCTTTGTCTGTGAGATTGAACTGCACGTCGCGCGCGGCGGCCTGCGCGAGCCCGCCGGGGCCGGTGACGTTCTGATGGCCGGCGGGCATTTCGGGCGGCTGATCGAGGTTGAGATATCCCTCCTCCATCAGGCGCTTCACGATGTTGTCGAGCATCTCGGCGAGTTTTTCCTCGGAGAGATCGTCGCCGTCGCCGCGGAGGGCGTCGAGCATCTCGGGAGTGAACTGGCCACTCTTGATCAGCGCGTCGAGGATCGCCTGCTTGAGTGCGTCGAGTGAGTGGTCGGCGTCGTCGCCGGTTTCGCCCCAGAACGGATGGAAATGCGAGCCGCCGGCAAATCCCGACTGGAGCAGAAAATCAGCGAGGTTGTCGAGCAGACCCTGCAGATCGACGGCATCGGCCATCGCTGGGCTGAACTTGGTATACGTATGGGAGCGCATCGCCCTTATAGGATAACCAACTTTCCGCGGCTTGGCGCGGGAACACGCGAGTCATTCTGCGCCCGCCTCGATTATCTTTCGTTACAATGGCCACCGTCGCGCGCTCTGCAAATCCATTTCGTACCCTCGCGCGGCATCGGAACTTCAGGCTCTTCTGGTTCGGCCAGACCATCTCGCTGGTCGGCACGTGGATGCAGTCGATCGCGACGGGGTGGCTGGCACTCGAGCTGACGAACAGCGCGTACATGGTCGGCCTTGTGGCGGCCGCCGGGTCGATACCGATCCTGCTGTTCTCGCTCCCCGCGGGCGTGCTCGCGGACCGGACCGACAAACTTCGAATCGTTCGCATCGCGCAAACGCTGATGCTCGTCGAGGCATCGGTGCTCTGGTGGTTCGCGTGGTCGGGGCACATGACGATCCACTGGCTGCTCGGCCTCGTGCTCGCGGGCGGCGTGCTGAGCGCCGTCGAGATTCCGGCGCGGCAGTCGCTGATCATCGATCTTGTTGTGAAAGAGGATCTCCTCGACGCGATTGCGCTGAACTCGGGCGGGTTCAATCTTGCGCGCGTGCTGGGCCCGACCATCGCGGCAATCGTGATCGCGTCGCTCGGCATCTCGTGGTGCTTCGGATTCAACGCGCTGAGTTACCTCGCGGTGCTGATCGGCCTGGCGATGATACACCTGCCTCCTCGCTCGGCCGAGCTGGACGCGGTGAAGCACCCGTCGGCGTTCGCGGGAATGCGCGAGGCACTCACGTACGTTCGCAACGATCGCATCATGTGGATCCTGATGCGGATCGTCGCGGTGTTCTCGGTGCTCAGCGTACCGATCCTCACGCTGCTGCCGGTTGTCGCGCGCGACGTGCTGCACCTGGATGTCTCGGGCTACGGCCTGCTGATGACGTGCTATGGAGTCGGCGCGATGCTCGGCGCCCTGGTGATTGCGTCGCAAGGGGCGAAACTAAAGCGGGGCGCGACGCTCACGGTGAGTTCGATCGGGCTCGGCTCGGCGATACTCGCGTTTTCGTTTTCGCAGAACGAAATCCTATCGGGCTCGCTGCTTTTTCTCGTGGGGATCGCGGTGATTACGAACAACGCGCTCATCAACACGCTTCTGCAGCAGCGCGTTCCAAATGAGCTGCGGGGGCGCGTGATGTCGATCTACGTGATGGTGTACATCGGGCTGAACCCGGTGGGATCGTACGTCGGCGGGTGGATTGCGTCGTACGTTGGGTCCGCGTGGACGATCGGAGGGATGGCGGCGCCGATGGTGATTTTCACCATTTGGGCATTTCGGAGGTATGGGGAGCTGAGGCGGGCGTAACTGTAACTTGCGAGCGGAAAAGTTTCTGGCTGCTGGTTACCTGTTCCTTGTGAGAACCTCGCGCGCCGCTTTGACCCCTTGGTACTGCGCTTCCTCGAAAATTGAAATGCCGCTCGCGTCCGAGTGCGCGAAGTGAAGGCCGGGGAGCGAGGGCGGGCGCAGGCGCTCGTGCTCGGATAGAAATCCAACCGTCGGCCGAATCATCGCGTGACCGTGCCGCATGATATCGACGCGCGACACGCAGTCGCGAATATCCGGATGCGCGAGGGCGAGATCGCCGAGAATGCGATCGCGCCACGTGAGCCAGCTGTCGTTTGCGAGTCGTGTGCGGGCGCTCGACGGCGATTCGTGCGCGAGCGCCCAGTAGAATGTCCAGACGGATTTCTCTTCGTGTGTCGCCAGCGACTGATGGGTCGCGACCACGTATCCGAGCGCCGGCGATCCGTAGATCACGTTATCCCACGCGGTCTCGACGCCCACGTTCTTTGGCTTGCGATCCAGCGTGAGGTTGGCGGTCAGCCACGGCGAATATACAAAATCGGTTTTCTGTCCCGCGAGTTCGTGAATCACGTGCGGCGCGATGTGCCGCGGCGCCGAGTAGATCACGGAGTCACAGCGATACGTGGTATCCGGCGTGGTCACCTTCCAGCCGTTGCCGTCCTTTTCGATCCGCGCGACCGGCGAGTTCGTTCGTACGTTCGCGCCGAATTTCTTCGTGAGCTGCTGGACGATCCACCCATTGCCGGCCGGCCACGTGAGCGGACCGGGATCCTCCTTCTGCCGCGATGCGAAGTAGTGCACGCCCGCCCATGCCGATGTCTCGCTCGACAGCGCGCCGAAATCATCGCGGCATGCGTAATCGGCGTACCACTTCAGTGTTTCCGAGCGGAAGCCCGAGTCGCGCAGCCACTGTGCAAAGCTCACGCGATCGAGCGGCGAACCCGGCCGCATACCGGCTTCGAGCGGGATTGTGAACTGTCCGCTCGCGCGGTGCTGGTCCATCAGCGACTCGAACGCGCGAAACTCGTCGCGCTCGCGCGCCGTCAGCGCATAGTCCGGCTCGAGGCCTCCGTGCCATTCGCCAAATCGATAGTGCCGCTCCTGCGGCGAAAAGCAGAGTGCCCGTTCGTCCCAGCTGCCGTCGGCGTGGAGGACGCCGAGTTCGGCGAGCAATTCGCGCAGCAGCGTGGACTTGGGGCCGGGCACGGGGAGATAGTGCGCGGCCCACGGGTATTCACTGACGCTGTTGCGGCCGGCGCGCGCGTTGCCGCCAGCGGTTTTCAAGAGTTCGAGCACTACGAAATCGCGCATGCCGCGGCGCTCGAGTTCCCACGCGGCCGATAAACCTGCGATTCCGCCGCCGACGATCACGACGGGAACGCGGACGACACGTGAAGGTTTCGCGGTGAACGATCCGCTGCGGAGGGCGTGACCGGTGGCCATGCCGTCGTCGGCAAACTCACCTGTGATCGCGCGATCGGTCTTGCGCGGAAGGCCGATGAGCGATGGAGCGCCAACGAGACCGGCCGCGCCGACGACGCCGAGAAATTCGCGCCGCGACAGTGTCACCGGTTGATCGCCTCGAACTCCCGCTCGTAGTAGCGCACGAGCACCTGGTTGTTCAGCTGATTCGTCTCCACCGCCACGGGTTGCATGTCCGTGGAGAACGAAAAGAAATGCGGAATTTCGGATACGCTCACAAAACGGAGTCCTGCCGGGAGAGTCGCCGGCGGCACATACTCGCGGCGGCCGGCGATCACAAACCCCCACTCGCCGAACGACGGAACGTAGATATGGTACGGCGATGTCTTGAACCCTGCGCTGCCGAGTGTCTGCGCGATGGACCAGAAGGACATTCTCGCGAACAGCGGTGACGTGCTCTGCACGACCGCGAGCCCATTCTCCGCCAGATGATGTGCCATCAGTCTGTAAAACGCGGTCGTATACAGCTTGCCCACGCCGTAGTTGTTCGGGTCCGGAAAATCGACGACGATGAAATCGTACATCTCGTGGTTTTGATCGAGCCACACAAATGCGTCCGCGTTCACCACATGCACGCGCGGCGAGGTGAGTGATCCTCCATTCAGCTCGACGAGCTTGGGCTGCGTCGAGAACAGCCTCGTCATCTCCGGATCGAGATCCACCAGCGTCACGCTGGTGACGCCGGGATACTTGAGGATCTCACGCACGGCGAGGCCATCTCCGCCGCCGAGCACGAGCACGTGTTTCGCCATCGGGAGTGACGCGAGCCCCGGATGCACCAGCGCCTCATGATACCGGTACTCGTCGCGCGAGCTGAACTGCAGGTGCGAGTTGAGATACAGCCGCAGGTCGTCCTTCCACGCGGTGAGCACCATGTGCTGGTAGCGTGTGTCGCGGGAAAAAATCACTTCATCCGAATAGATATTGTCCTCGGCAAGCCCGGTGATCTTGTGGGCGCCCATCATGCCGGCGCCGAGCAGCAGGAGCGTCGCAGCCGACGCGACCCGGAGCAGCTTTCGCTGGCCCAGGTGCGCCGCAAAGAGATAGCTCGTCCAGAGCGCCACGAGGGCGTTGACGATTCCGAACAGCAGCGAAGATCGCACGAGCCCGACTTTCGGCACGAGGATAATCGGAAAGGCGAGCGAGGCGACGAGCGCGCCGAGGTAGTCGAACGTGAGCACGTTCGAGATGACATCTTTGAACGCGAAGCGGTCGCGCAGGATGCGCATCAAGAGGGGGATCTCGAGGCCGACGAGTACGCCGACCATGATCACCAGCACGTACAGCGCGAGACGGAAGCCGCTCGTGTACGCGAACGCGAGCATGAGCGCCATCGACGAAAATCCGCCGACGAGCGCGACCAGGAGTTCGATGCCGATGAACCGCGCGACGAGCCCGCGATTCAGATAGCGTGAGAGCCAGCTCCCGACGCCCATCGCGAACAGGTACGTGCCGATGACGGTCGAGAACTGGAAAACACTGTCGCCAATCAGGTAGCTCGCGAGCGAACTGGCGACGAGCTCGTAGATGAGCCCGGCTGACGCAATCAGGAAGACCGAGACAAGGAGCGCGGCGTTCAAGATGAACTAGTGCACGGACGCGGCGATGATGATCGCCAGCGCGATCGCCACCGCGCCCATCAGGTTGCCGAGCGCCTCGTTCTTGTCCTCGATGAGCTCTTTCCAGAGCGAGCCCGGCGTGATCTTGTCGAAGATCATGAACGCGACGATGAACAGGACGATTCCGATCGCAGAGAATATCGCGGCCGCAATGATGTTCGAAACCAGATTCGTAAACGCATCGTGTGTCATTTCACTTTCCTCTGAGATAGCGGCCCGAGCCGGTGTAGAGATATGCCGGCCGGTAGGAGCCGGGGTTGTCGCGCACGGTGTGAGGGACGTTCAACGTTTCACTCGTGGAGTCGAGACTCCAGCCGCGCAGTTCCGCGGCCGCGAGCAGGAGCAGCACGACGACACCAAACACGGCGTACTTACGAGTCATCGCTGCTGTCTCCATCGTCGGTGCCGGAGCTTGTCTTGCCCATGGGATGATCGCTCTCCTTCCAGCGCATGCTCTCGAACATCATCTCGCGAAACTGCATGAACATCGGCACGGCCGCGAGCAGGACGAAGGCGATAAGGAACCACGCCAAGCGCGGCACGTCGCGGCGCAGGGCGATCGAATAATTCGTTGTTGAGAAACTCACCGGGCCCTCCGGCTGCACGCGCAGGAAATAATTCCCTGGTGGCACGGCCGGAACGTAGGACACATCTTCCGTGCTTCCCTCGCTCCACGGCCCATCGCTGTCGCTGCCGTAGTAGTAGCCGACTTCCCGTCCGAAGTCGATCGCCTTTCCCGTTTGATCGTTGATCAGCGAGACATTGAAGTAGGCCCACGAATTGGCGACGTTCGCGCTGATCGTCACCTCGACGTTCGAGGTGTGTCCGGTGATCGGGAATACGGGCGTGACGAATGCCGACGTGTCGCTGGTGGGACTCTTGAATGCGTACGACTGGTGGAAGATCGGCGCACGCAACGCGGTCACCTGCCGCGCGATGAAGAACACAATCAGCAGCGCCGCGAACAACGCGAAAACCTTGGCGAGTGCGCTCGCGCGCGGCCCGTAGTCGTCGGGCTGGTTCTCGAACACGCCTTGCGGGCTCGGCGGCTCGCCGGGAAGCGAGAACGCGTTCCAGATGAACTGCGGCGACGAGTACGTGCCGATCGACCACGTGGTCTCTTCCTTCGTCACTTCCGACGAGAGCATGTGCGGCGGCGAGACGTAGTCATTCGTCTGCACTTTGTCGCCGACCTTCACCTGCCACGGGAACTCGCCGAGAATAAAATCGGTCGTCGCTTCGGCCGTCTGAAAGTGCTTGAAGACCTCGCCGTGAAACTCGACCACCGGCGGATCCGACCCGGGCACCGGCGTCGGCGGCGACTTGGCCACGACGATGTCGTTCCAGTGGCCGTCGTACTCGGACAGATAGCGGTAGCCCTGATACGGATTCCAGAGCGTGTACTCGCGCCAGCTGTACTTCTCGCCGTCGGCGGTGATCGAGCGCACCTGAAAACCGATCGCCATGAACTTCTCGCCTTTCAGATCGCCTTTCGTTCCGAGTGGAATGGCGGGCGTCCAGTGCAGCTTCACTCCGAATTTCTGGAGGATGGAAAGATTCGAATCCTTCGCGTCGAGCACGGCGTGACAGCTGTCGCACACCACGGTGAGCGCCTGCGCGCCGGTGCGGAGCGTGATGGCCGCGCCACAGGCCGGACACGTGAGGGCCTTCACGTCGGGCGCGGTCACCAGCCCTCGATCTGGCGCAGGTTGTTCATGCGCAGGTCGCTGAACTCGACGTACGATCCGAGATAGAGCACCGGCGTGTCATCACTGTAGTCGAGCGTCGCGAAGTGATCGTCGTTCGAATCGAAGTCAATGAAAGTCGCATCGCGGCGGTTCCACGTTTCGAACGGCAACTCGCCTTCCACGCCGCGATAATGCGCGCTCGTGAGCGTGGAGGCGATGTAGTCGCGTCCTTCCCATTTGTGTCGCTCGCCAGTGTGCACGCTAGCGGATGCGGGAAGATCCGGCGCCGTGACCGCCTGCGAGACGGCATACTCGGACATCGCGTCGCTCAGCCACGCGCTCGCCGAATCGGCGAGCCGGAGATGCCATTCGTTCCAGCCGCCGCGCTCGTACTCATATAGAATGCGCCCGACGACCGTGAACGGACGCTTGGCGTACGTGCCGGTTGTGCCGAGCTGAATCGGCGAGTTATCCGCGGGAAAATCGCCGACCACTCCGACTTTCTCGAGATCCACGTCGTGACGCACGAGAATCGCCTTGCAGAACGGGCAGGTGGTCTGCACGGCGCTCGACCAGCGGAACTCGATTTTCGCGCCGCAGCCCGGGCAGTTCGCGGCGAGTATCGTCATGCGCTTTGCGACGGAACCGCGACCGCCGCGCCGATGTACGAACGACTTACCGACCGCACATTCACATGCTCCGCGCCGACCGCCTCGCGAAGACGCGCCGCAAAATCCCATTCCGGGCGCGGCGTACAGCAGAACACGTTCATGCAGAGCGAGCCGTGCTCGGGAAAAGTGTGCACGGTGAGGTGCGATTCTGCGAGCAGGCACAGTCCCGTGATTCCGCCGGGCGCGGGAAACACGTGCCAGAGCGAATCGCCAACCTGACGCAGCGAGAGCTCTTCGATCACGCGATCGAGGAGTGAACGCAACACCGCGAGATCAGCCAGTGAGGCCGCGTCGCATCCCGTTGCGTCGACGATCCACTCCCGCCCCTCGGCGCGCACCGGCTATACCTGCGCCGCGCCGCACTCGGGGCAGAACTTCGAAGCCTTCGCGATCGGCTTTCCGCACGACGTGCAGAACTTGGTCTCCGATGCGGGTGCGGCTGGTCCGCCGGACGCGCCGCTGACCGCATCGGCCATCGCCTTACCCATTGCCATGCCCGCGCCAAGCCCGGCTCCGAGCCCCGCGCCGCCTCCGCCTTCATTCGCCGCGGCGATCGGAATGGACTGCGCCACCTGAAAGGCCGTGTACTGCTGCATGTTCCCGACCATGTTCATACCGATGCGCTCGTCGAGACGCTTCTGCAGTTCGTCAGGGAGCGAGAGGTTCTCGACGGCGAACGTATCGAGCACGAGTCCGAACTCGGCGAACGACGGCGTGAGCACCTGCTTCATCTTGTCTGCGAGCAGCGCCTGGTTCGCGGCCATGTCGAGGAAGGGAACGCCGCTCGTGGCGAACGCGTCGGCAAAGCGCGCGAGGATCGTGTTGCGCAGCTGTCCTTCGAGATCATCCCTGGTATAGATGTCGCGCGTGCCGCTCACTTTCTTGTGAAAAGTCTGCGGTTCGTGGAGATGATACGAGTAGATGCCGAAGCCGCGCAGGCGGACCATCCCGAAGTCTTTATCACGAATCGTGATCGGCTGCTGCGTTCCCCACTTCTGATCCGTTTGGATGCGCACCGAGAAGAAGTACACATCCGATTTGAACGGCGACTTGAACGCCTTGTCCCAGTTCCGCAGGTTCGTCAGCAGCGGGAGCGTGCGCGTGTTGAGCGTGTACAGGCCGGGGCTGAACTCGTCTGCGATTTCGCCTTCATTCACGAAGAGCGCCATCTGCGATTCGCGCACCGTGAGCTGGCCACCGTTCTGGATCTCCATGTCTTGCATGGGATACCGATAGGCGAGCACGCCTTCGCCGTCCTCCGTCCACTGGATGACGTCGATGAACTGTTTCTTGAGAAAATCGCCCAGGGTCATGGCAGAACCTCCGTTGATTTAATCTAGAGGTGAGTCGAGCGCTGAGCGAATCATCTGACCGAGCGCGTGAGCAGAGAACGGTTTCTGCAGGAAAAAGAGCGTTTGCGCGCGTAACTGCTGCAGCAGTGCAACGTCGTCCGTGTAGCCGGAGACGAAGACGACCTTTACGGATGGCCGGAGCTTGCGGAGCGCCTCGGCCATCTCGCGTCCGTTAATGCCGGGCATGATGACGTCGGAAAGGAGCACGTCGATCGTGCCGATATGATCGCGAGCGAGGTCCAGCGCCTGGCGCGGACCGGCGGCGGCAATGACGCGGAAGCCCATGCCTTCGAGCATGCGTGAGGTCACGCGGCGCACGGCGTCGTCGTCCTCAACGAGCAGAATGGACTCGCCTCCGCCAATTGAAACTGTTCCGCGCGCGGGAGAGAGACGTGGCGAGGGAACTCCAGCGCTGAACGGCAGATAGATGCGAATCGTCGTGCCCTCATCCGGGCGCGACTGGAGCTTCACCATTCCACCCGCGGCTTGCACGATGCTGAAGACCATCGAGAGACCGAGACCGGTTCCCTTGCCGCGTTCTTTCGTGGTGAAGAACGGTTCGAATGCACGCTCGACGGTTGCGCTGTCCATTCCCACACCGTTGTCCGTCACGGAAAGAAGAATCGAGCGCAGCGCCGGTAGGCCGCTCGGGGCTGAGTCGGCGGCAACCGGCGCGACGCTCACGATGGCAGAGCCGCCACTCGGCATCGCGTCGCGCGCGTTCACGAGGAGATTCAGCAGTATCTGTTCGAGTTGGCTCGGATCTGCGAGCACGGTGCACGGGGCCCGGTCGAGGCGCAGTTCGAGCTTGATGTGCTCGCCGAGCGTTCGCGCGAGCAGCGGCTGCATGCCGCGCACGACGTCGCGCACGTCGATGAGCATCGGCGTGGAGACTTTCTGCCGCGAGAAGGTCAGCAGGCGTTTGGTGAGATCGGTGGCGCGCATAGCGGAGCCGCGCGCGTGCTTGAGCTCCTCGGTGGCCTCGTGCTCCTCGGGGAGCGAGGAGATCGCGAGGTCGATGGAACCGAGGATTGCGGTGAGCAGGTTGTTGAAGTCGTGCGCGATTCCCGCGGCGAGACTGCCGACCGCTTCGATTTTTTGCATCTGCCGCAACTGCGCCTGCGAGCTGGCGAGCGCGGCCTCGGCGCGGTGGCGTTCGGAGACATCGTGAATCACGACGAGGTACGCGTCGACGCCGCTCCAAACGATGGGCGACGCGTGGATCTCGGCCTGAAAAGTTTCTCCGCTGCGCACCTTGTAGGTCCAGATGCCCGTGTCGGTGCGGCGCTTGATCGGACCGGCGATGAGATCCTCGAAGTGCTGGACCTCGTCGGTGGGGCGCACCTGATGCGCCGTCATCTCGAGAAACTCCTCGAGCGAGTAGCCGAAGCGCTGAATTGCCGCGTCGTTCACCGCGCGAAAGCGGCGGGTCTCGAATTCCCAGATCCACATCGGCAGCGGATTCGCTTCGAACACGAGCCGATACCGGCGTTCGTTCTCCGTGAGCGCCATCGTTTGCGAGTCGATGGTCTCGGCCATCTGATTGAATGCAGTGGCCAGCGTTCCGATCTCGCGCGTGCCGGTGGGAGTGGCGCGCCGCGTGAGATCGCCTCCCGCGATGGCCTTCGCGTCGGCCGTGAGCGCGAGCACTGGCCGGCTGATGCGGCCGGCGACAAGCGCCGCGATTAGCAGGGCGACGACAACCGTAAGGACAACGGCAATGAGTTCGCTTTTTGATCGCGCGGCCTGCTGCAGATTCACTTCGCTCGTCGCGATACCGACGGCGATGATCCAAGGCGCGTGCTCGACGCGCTCCCAGGCACGCACGCGCTCAATGCCGTCGAGCTCACTCACGCTCGCCTGGGTGCCTCTCGGACCCATGAGCATCTGCTTGAAGCTGGGAAGCGCGCTCTCGTCCTGTCCTACGAACCGTTTGGACTCTACAGAGCGGAAGACGATGCGGCCGCCTTGGTCCACCACGGTGACAACGGATCCCGGCGGAAGCGTGCCGGCGTCCGTGACGTAACGCAGCGAATCGAGCCAGTACGTGGCGAACACGACCGCCGCGAATTTTCCGGAACGTCCGCGCACCGGAAGCGCGAATCCGACGATCCACTGCGACGAATCGGGCCGCGCGCGAATCGGCTCGCCGACGGCAAATGTTCCGGTGCGCAGCGCCTCGCTGTAGTAGCGCCGGTCGGCGATGCTGAACGAGCGGTTCGCCGTGGGCGAGCCGCTGTTGGATCCGATGTTTCCGCCGTCAACCTGCTGCACCTGCAGCGATCCGAGCGTGCCCTGCGTGCGACGGTTGAGCGCGGTGAGCACGCTGTCGTTGTAGTGGATGTCCGGCGGATCCACGTGCACGAGGAGCGAGGCCGCCTCCAATATCACCTCGGTGCGCCTGACATTTTCATCGGCGCGCGCGGCGATCAGCCGCGCAACTTCCTCGGTGCGCTGCACCGCGCCGCTGCGCGCGTCCGCGCGCTCCGAAGCGAAGTGCCACACGGCGATCGCCACCATCGGCGTGAGCAGCGCGAGTGTAAGCAGCGTAAGGCGCGCACGGATACCCAGCTTCGGGATGTTCACGGTTGGCGAATACTAGGCCGACATGCCGCCCATCGGTTCTTCGCCGCCGCTCCTGCGCCGGCGCGGCTCGTCACGCGCGGCGCGCGCATACGAACCGGCGTCGTTCCGCGAAATCTTGCGGCGGGCGACGAGCGCCTCGAGCACGAGTTCGCACGCGCCGGCAATCAGCGCGTCATCGCGGTCTGGCGCGAGATCATGTTCGATCACCAGCGCGATCAATCCCGGGACCGTCTCGAATGCCGCGCGCAGCGTGCCTGCCGAGGCTTCCTCGGTCACCTGCAGCGCAGCGCCGCTGTCGAACCACATCACGATTTCGTCGGTGTCGGCGTGCGGCGCGTGGGCCTTGAGTGTGGCATCTGCAGCCCGGCGAATGAGTTCGCGCGCGATCGCCGCGCCGCCCACGAGCTCTCCTTCGTACTCGAGTTCGATTTTGCCGGTGATCGCCGGAAGCGCTGCGTACACGTCGGCAAGACGAGGAACGACGTCCTTTTCATTTGCTCTCAGCGCCCGGCGCTCGGCGTTCGAAACGACATTCTCGAGCACGCTGATCGGCAGACGCTGCGATACCCCGGACCGGCGATCGATGCGCTTGTCGGTGCGCGCTTCGAACGCGATGCGCTCGACGAGTTCGGCGAGCAGCGGCGGAATTCGCGCCGGCTTCGCTCCGCGCTCGGTCCACGCTTCCTGCTTCGTGATGGCGACGCCGAGCTCGACCGCCTCGGGATAGTGCGTGATGATCTCGCTGCCGATGCGGTCCTTGAGCGGCGTGATGATCTTGCCGCGGGCCGTATAGTCCTCGGGATTCGCCGTGAAGCAGAGCAGCACGTCGAGCTCGAGGCGCACCGGATAGCCTTTGATCTGGACGTCGCCTTCCTGCATGATGTTGAACAGGCCGACCTGAACTTTTCCGGCGAGATCGGGCAGTTCGTTCAGAGCGAAAATGCCGCGATTGGCGCGCGGCAGCATGCCGTAGTGAATCGTGAGCTCGTCGGAGAGCACGTGGCCGCCGCGCGCGGCCTTGATCGGATCGAGATCGCCGATGAGATCGGCGACCGTGACGTCCGGTGTTGCGAGTTTTTCCACGAACCGCTGGTCACGATCGACCCACGCGACGGGCGTGTCGTCTCCGGCGCTCTCGATCAGCACACGCGAATACTTCGAAATCGGATGGAACGGAGAGTCGTTGATCTCGCTTCCGGCCACGATCGGCATCGCGTCGTCGAGCAGTGTGGTCAGCGAGCGGAGAATGCGCGACTTCGCCTGTCCGCGGAGGCCCAGCAGGATGAAGTTGTGCCGCGAGAGCAGGGCGTTCGCGATCTGCGGCATGACCGTTTCGTCGTATCCGAGCACGCCCTCGAACAGCGGGCCGCCCGCTGCAATCCGAGTCAGCAGGTTCTTTCTGATCTCGTCCTTCACCGAGCGGTGCTGGCGCTCGGGGGCGGCGAACGGAGAGCGCTTGAGCGCGCCGAGAGTTTGCGGAAGCTGTGCCACTATGCGTGAACCGGTGGGGGATGGCTTGAATGTAGCCGTGGTCAGTCGGCGGCGGCGACCTCGACAAGATTGTCGTAGAACACCGGGCCGTGTCCCATGTCGGTCTCACGCTGGCTCGTGGTCGCGTTGGCGTTTGCGTGGTCGTCCGTGAGCCGCTGCCACCAGATGGAGGGCGCCCACACCACGCCTTCGCGAATGCTGTCGCCGATCTTCGCCACCGCGGTGAAGTGCCCGCGGTCGTTCTCTATGACGACGCGTGTGCCTGCGGCGATGCCGCGCCGAGCCGCGTCGTTGGTGTGCATCAGGATTTCCGGCTCGGCGTTGCGGCGGAGGGAATCGACGTTCACGAACGTCGAGTTCAGGAACTGATGGCGCGGCGAAGAAATCAGCGTGAGCGGAAAACGCGCGGCTAACGCCGGCACGTTTTCCGGGAATTCGTACGGCGCGGTGAACGCGGGCAGCGGATCGAGCCCCATCTCCGCCATTCGTGCGGAAACGAATTCGCATTTTCCGCTCGGCGTCGGGAAGCCGCCTTCGGCAAACGGCACGTGCGGCGCCTTCACGTTGAGCCGGGCCCATCCGCTGTGCATGAGCGAGTCGAACGTGACGCCCTTCATGGTCTCGTTCGTCGTCTCGAGCGATTGGCGGATCATCGTGACGTCGTCGTCTTTCAACGCCGCGTGATCCATTCCCATCCGCGCGGCGAGCAGCCGGAAGATTTCGCTGTTGGGCTTCGCTTCTCCGAGCGGCTCGATTGCGGGCGTGTTCAGCGTCACATAGAAGTGTCCATACGCGAGATGAATGTCCCAGTGTTCGAGCTGCGTCGTGGCGGGCAGCACCCAGTCGGCCCAGTCGGCGGTGTCGGTCTGAAAGTGTTCGAGCACGACGGTGAACAGATCTTCGCGGGCGAGGCCGCGCAGCACTTCGTTGCTGTCGGGCGCGACCGCGGCGGGGTTCGAGTTGTAGACGACGAGCGCTTTCACCGGCGGACCGCCGACGCCCGCGTCGTGTTTCGTCAATGCGTCGCCGAGCCGGATCATGTTGATCAGGCGGACGGGCGGCGACAAATCGGGCCGCTCGAGGGCTGACTTGTTGAATTGAAAACTTGCGCTCGTCGAGAGCTGCACGCCGCCGCCCGCGCGGCGCCAGTGGCCCGTCACCGCGGGAAGACACGCGATGGTGCGCACCGCCATGCCGCCGCCGGCGTGACGCTGCAGTCCGTAGTTGACGCGGAGGAACGCAGCCTTCGCACGCCCGTATTCGCGGGCGAGCGCGACGATGCGCTCCTCGGAGACGCCCGTGATCTGCGCGACGCGCGACGGCGGATATTCCCTGGCGCGCTCGCGCAGTTCGCTGCCGCCGAGTGTGTACCTCGCGATGTAATCGTCGTCCTGCATTCCTTCGGCGAAGATCACGTTCATCATGCCGAGCGCGAGCGCCGCATCGGTGCCGGGGCGAATACCGATCCACTCGTCGCACTGATCGGCCGTGCGTGTGCGAATCGGATCGATGGCGATGACCCGCGCGCCTTTTCCCTTGGCCTCCAGCACGAACGGCCAGAGGTGCGGATTCGCGGTGAGCGTGTTCGTTCCCCACAGCAGCACGAGATCGCTTTGCGGAATTCCCTCGCCGTCCGCGCCAATATTTGCGCCGATCGTCATGCGCATGCCCATAGTGCCGGCCATCGAGCAGATCGTCCGGTCGAGCTTTGATGCGCCGAGCAGGTGGAAGAATCGGCGGTCCATCGACGAGCCTTGAATGAGGCCCATGGTGCCCGCGTACGAGTACGGAAGAATCGACTGCGGTCCGTCGCTCGATTTCGCGATGGCATTCAGCCGTGCAGCGATGTCGGTGAGGGCTTCGTCCCAGGTGGCGGGCTCGAACGTTCCGCTTCCCTTGGGTCCGACGCGGCGGAGCGGCGTCGTCAGTCGGTCGCGATGGTAGGTGCGCTCGAGGTAGCGATTGACCTTCGCGCAGAGGAAGCCGTTTGTGAACGGATGTTCGGGATCGCCCTGAATGCGCGTTGCGCGGCCCTCTTCGACGGTTACGAGGGTGGCGCAGGTGTCAGGGCAGTCGTGCGGGCACGCGCCTCGGATGACGGATGTCATTGATCCCTAATCTAATGCTCTCCGGGACGAGGGCGTTGGCCTTGACCATACCCCTGAAAATCAATAACTTTCGCCGCTGTCCGAGGACTGCGTATAAGGCGCAGTCTCGATTGCGCCTATCCAAGTACTCGTAAGGAGATTTCCATGAAGAAGCTTGCATTCGTCGCCGCTGCACTCGTGCTCACGGCCTGCTCGTCGAGCGACACGAAGGAAGCCGCGCCGGCAGCAGCACCCGCCGCCGCGCCCGTCGCCGCAGCGTCCACCGACACCGCCATGAAGCAGACGGACTCGACGACCAAGAAGACCACGACGACGACCACGACGACGAAGGTCGATTCGGTCGCGAAGACCAAGAAGCCGTAAGCACGGCCCGCTCGGACAGCAAAAGGGCGCGACCTTCGGGGTCGCGCCCTTTCTTTTTTCGATTGCAGTTTTCGGTGTGTGGTGACGGATTAATCGAACGGCAGTTCGCGTACGCGCGCACTCGCTTCGCCGCCGTCCCAGCGCGCGATCAGCTCCGCGCCGGTCTCAACTTCCCGGCGCAGCATCGCAAGTCCGATTGGGCCGCATCTCGGTGAGACAACGCTGCTCTTCATATGCCCGTTCGATTTCTCGGCGTCGAACAATTCCGCTCCCGCTGGAATCGGCGCTGCGCTCTGCACGCCTCGAAGATGACGGTTCACGTGCCCGCGGAAATGCACGCGTGCCACGGTCTCCTGCCCGGTGTAGCAACCCTTCGTGTAGCTGATCCCCTCGAGCGCATCGAAGTTCGCTTCCTGCGCGAGTGTGTTGTCGTCCATATCGAGCCCCCAGAGCGGGCGACCCGCTTCGACGCGCGCGATCTCTGTCGCATCGCGGCCGACCGGTTTGGCCGCGGCACGCGCGAGGTTCGACCAGAGCAACTCGGCAATCTCGACGGGCACGAAGATGTCGTACCCCTCGCCGCCCAGATCCGGTACGCGCGCAATGAACAAATTGGCGCCGGCGAAGTTGAATGCGAGATGGTGATAGTCGGCGAGACCGCGCAGCGCCGTCACCGCAGCCGCCACTGCGCCCTCGGCGTGCAGCACGTTCGCGAGCACGTGATGCGCGCGCGGCCCGAATACGCCGATGGAGCGAAGCACCGTGCTGACGTCGGCGTAACGCGCGAGCCGGGGGTTCACGAACTTGCGGATCATCGCGGTGAATCCGGGCGCGGCTGCGGCGGACGTATCGATCAGCAGATCGTCGCCGCGCGCGAAGAGCCTCACGTCGGCGATGACTTTACCTTTCGCCGTGAGTGCCGCGGCATACTGTCCCATGCCGGGCTTCAGCGCGCCAACATCGCTGGTGAGCAGACCGGTCATGGTTTCCACCGCTTGCGATCCGCCGACGAGCATCCGAAGCCGCGCGCTGCGATCCACGAGACCAGCGCCACTTCGAAGCGCGGAATACTCCTCGTCCACCGAGGAGAACAGCGCGGCGTTCTCGAAACCCGGAGCGACCGACGCCGATTGAGACGCGGTCATCGCGCGTTCGCGCCCAGCGCGAGGCGCAGCACATCGCGAACCGTGGCGCCCTCGAGCGAGCTGAGATATCCGTCGCCGGCGAACGCGAGTGAGGACGAAACCGGCCCGACGACTATCGGGTGGAGCCGAGCCGCGCGCGCGGCGGCGACGGAGTTGAGTGACGCGATGAGCGCGACCCCTTCACCGATCGTCACGGCCTGCCCGTACGCCATCCGTCCGATCGCCGCGTCGTACGGCTCGCTCGCTGGTTCCGGACCCGTATAGTCCTCCGCGGCGATCACGAACTCGAACGCATCAGCCAGACCGGAAAATGAGAGCACGAGGTCGACGTCGCGGCGCGGCGCTCGCGTGACGATGCCAATCCGCGCCTTTCCAGCGCACGAACGCACAAACTCCGCCGCGCCGCGCGCGAGTGGCACACCGCGTGCGACGGACTCGCCAAACGAGCGGCCGGCGCGCAGGGCGGCGAGTTCGATCGTGGTCTCATCAGCGCGGCTGCCGACGGCTCCGGCGGAACGGAGTGCGTTGCGTGCCGCGGCGGCGAACGACACCCCGGTGCACGAGCGCTCGAACGTATCATCCGAGAACGAAACGTCCTCGGCGGCGAGCGCGGCACGGAGCGCGGCGAGGCGCGGCCCCCGCGTCTCGGCCAGGACATCGTCGAATTCGAGAAAAATTATTGGAGCGGTCATTTCCTCTATATATACTCGGCGCGTCTAGCGTTGAGCGTACGACGCATCGAGCAACTCCACGGGGTGACGGGTTTGCGCCACTTGACCTGCGCGAAGGAGCCCCGCGCCGATCTGCATGAGACATCCCGGGTTTCCTGTCGCGACGATGTCTGCGCCTGATGCGGCGATGTTCGCGAGCTTCGGCTCAAGCACGAGATTTGAAATTTCCGGTTCAACCAGATTGTAGATGCCGGCGCTTCCGCAGCATTGCTCACTGGCGGCGAGCGGGAGCAGCTGCAGCGACGGAATCGCGGCGAGCACCGCCAGCGGCGGAGAGGACACGCGCTGCCCGTGCAGCAGATGGCACGGCGGATCGTACGCCACGCGCACCGCGAGCGCTCCGCCTGTGACCGGACCGGCGGCGGCGAGCAGTTCGCTCACGTCGCGAACCTTCGCGCTGCATGCACGCGCCCGTTCGCCCCACGCCGCGTCGCCGGCGAGCAGGTGCGCGTACTCCTTCATCGCTGCGCCGCACCCGGCGGAGTTCACGGCGATGAACTCGGCGCCGCTCTGCTCGAACGCGGCGATGTTCGCGCGCGCGAGATCTCTCGCCGTTGGCGCGTCGCCCGCATGCGCGTGGAGCGCGCCGCAGCACCGCTGCCCGTGCGCGCTCACGAGCGCGTAGCCGTTCTCGACGAGCGTGCGCTCGGTTGCCCGGTTGACCGGAGCGAACAGGCCTTCCATCACGCAGCCGTCGAGCGTCGCGACTTTCGCGCGCGAGCCGTCACCACGCGGAGTGTACGTTCGCGATTTTTCGCTTGCGCGCCGGCGCGTGGACGCGAGCATCGCCATTGCGAATCCGATTCTTCCGGGCAGCCTGGAAAGAAGCGCAGGGATTCCTGTGGCGCGAAAAACACGCGACTTCCACATCGTAATCTTGAGCAGCGGCCCACTCGAGAACACGAAGAGCATCAGTCGCGCGACCGTTGACAGCGACCGATGAGCCGTGAGGCGTTCGCGCGTGAGCTCGAGCAGCTCGCCATACGGCACGCCGGACGGACATGCGGTTTCGCAGGCGCGGCAGCCGAGGCACTGGTCGAGGTGCAGTTGCGCGTCGGGATCGTCGAGGGAGAGCATGCCCTCCGCTATCGACTTCATGAGAACGATCCGGCCACGCGGAGAATCATTCTCGTCGTCGAGCGCGAGGTATGTCGGGCACGCCTGCAGGCAGAAGCCGCAGTGCACGCAGAGTTCGGAGCCGGGGAGCGGGAGCGCGTCGCTCATGCGCGAGGCTCTCCCCGAGGTTCACCCATGATTCCGGGGTTCAGAATGTGCCGCGGGTCGAACTGCTTTTTCACCCGCGCGGAGAGGGGATCGGCAATCGCGTTCGCCGTGAGAGGGGCGCGCGGCTTGGGATCCCGTTCGCGAAGGGCGGTCCACATGGCGGAATCGACAAGCCGGGCGTCGCCGAGCGACTTCACGCAGACGCGCGACGCGGCGACGAACGCGCCGTTGCCGCCGATGCGAATCGCTGTTCGTCCATCCATCTGCTCGCACGCCAGCGGTGCGAGCGGGCCGCGCAAAAATGTCTCCAGGCGCGCGCTCGCATCCACACCGAGCGCGACGCTCCATGTCTCGTCGGTCGCGGGACGCGCGCGCAGCCGCACGCTGACCTCGGTGATCGCGCCGAGCGAGCCCCACGATCCAACCATCAGCCGCGTGAGATCAAACCCCGCGACGTTTTTCACGACGCGACCGCCCGCGCGCACGGTCGCGCCGGTGCCGTCGACGAACTCCACTCCGAGGGCGAGATCGCGCGGAGTGCCGAGCGACTGGGCGCACGGGCCGCTCGTTGCCGTCGCGAGCGTCGCGCCGAGTGTCCCGCGGTCGCCGCCCCACGGCATGAGCGGGCACCACTGATTGTGCGGCGCGGTGGCGGCTTCGATTTCGGCGATGGTCGTTGCTGCGCGCGCGGTGAGGACAAGATCGCCCGGCACGTACTCGATGATTCCGCTGAGGGCGCTCAGTTCGAGATCGGCCGCGTCGCGCGTGACCGATGCAGCGCGGCCCTTCCACGTGCCGCGCCCGATGATCCGCAGCGGCGCGTGGCGGTCGTGCGCGTCGCGGAGGATAGCACCCAGCTCGGCGACCGTCGCGGGTCTCAGCGCCGTTTGCGTCATGCGCGCGCAGCGAGGCTGCTGCTGGCGGCGAGCCACTCGCGGCAGCTGTGCGCCGGAACAACCTTGCCGGGATTCGCGCGCCGCTCGGGATCGAACGCGCTGCGAAGCCGGCACATGGCGTCGAGCGAGTCGGCAGGGAAGAGCGATTCCATGTAGCGGAGTTTGTCGAGTCCGACGCCGTGCTCGCCCGTGATCGTGCCGCCCTCGGCGATGCACGTTTCCATTATTTCGCGCATCGTCGCTTCGACGCGCGCGGTCTCGTCGGGATCGTTGCCGTTGTACGGAACGTTCGGGTGCAGGTTGCCGTCGCCCGCGTGAAAGACGTTGCAGATCTGAATCCGGTGCTTCGCGCCGATCTCGGCGATGCGAGCGAGGATCGGCGCGAGCTTGGTGCGCGGCACGACCGCGTCCTGCACCGCGAGGTGCGGCGCCATCCGCCCCATCGCGCCGAACGCTTTCTTGCGGCCCTGCCAGATGCGCGCGCGCTCGGCGGCGTCGCTCGCCGTGCGGATCTCGCGCGCGCCGCACTCGCGGCAGAGACGCTGCACGGCGGCGACGTCGTCGTCGAGACCGGCGAGCGCGCCGTCGACTTCGATGAGCAGCACCGCGGCCGCGTCTCGCGGATAGCCCGCGGCGTAGATCGAAGCCTCGACGACTTCGATCGTGCCGTGATCCATCAGCTCGAGCGCGGCCGGAAGAATTCCCGCGGCGACGATCGCGCTCGTGGCGCGCGCGGCGTCGTCGATCGACGTGAAATCCGCGAGCATCGTGGTGATGCCCTCGGGATTGGGCGTGAGTTGCACGGTGACATCGAGCGTCACGCCGAAGCAGCCTTCGGAACCGACATACGCGCCGAGCAGGTCGTAGCCGGTGTGATCTTCGTGTGGATGTTCCAGTGTGACGACGTCGCCGCCGGGCAGCACGACGGTCGCGGCACGCACGTGGTTGAGGGTCACGCCGTACTTCAGGCAGTGGGGACCGCCCGCGTTTTCAGCGACGTTTCCGCCGATGGTGCACGCGCTCTGGCTCGAGGGATCCGGTGCGTAGTGCATGCCGAACGGCGCTGCAGCTTTCGTGAGATTCGCGTTGACGACGCCGGGCTCGACGACCGCTGAGCGCGTGGCGGGGTCGACTGAAATAATTTTTCGGAGGCGCTGCATGCCGAGGAGAACGACGTCGTCGGCGAGCGCGCCGCCCGAGAGACCGGTGCCTGCGCCGCGCGGAACGTAGGGCGCGCGGGCGCGGTGCAGCGCGCGGACGACGTCGATGGTTTCGTCGCGTGTGCCGGGAAAAACGGCGAGGCGCGGACGTTTGTGATAGCCGGGGAGGGCGTCGTTTTCGTAGACGAGAAGTTCAGTCGCGCGCTGGAGGACGTGGCGCGCGCCTACGATTTGAACGAGTTCGGCGGCGAGGTCGGACACTCCGCAATCTAAGCGAAAGCAGATTTGAGGGATGAGATTTCGAAGCGGTGCGGAGTGCGGGATTGGGGTGCGGGATGCGGAGCTCCCGCACTCCGAACCCCAATCCCGCACTCCGGATCGATTCGAAATCTCCCCCTCAAATCTGTCCGCCGCTTTCCCGCACGCTGGACCGGTAGTTCGGTATGCAAGAAGGGCCGAATCGATTTCTCGACTCGGCCCTTCGTTCCAATCACGCCGGCCACTCCGGGATGGCTAGCGGGTGGGGATCTAAATCAGGTCACGGCCCAGAACCCGTTGAGCGAACGCCCCTCGGGCGACTCGCGCAGCTTCTCGAACGCGCGCTCGCGGATCTGCCGAATGCGTTCGCGCGTCACGCCCATGAGCGCGCCGATCTTCTCGAGCGTCATCGCCTCGGCGCCTTCATCCAGCCCGTAATACAGGTGGAGAATTTTGCGCTCGCGCGGCGTCAAATAATTCTTGAACACGCGGTCGATGCATTCGCGCATGAGTTTGAAATCGGTGGTCTCTTCGATCTCCGCGCCGTCGCCGCCGGCGAAACGCTCGCCGAGCGTGCAGGCCTCGCGGTCACTGCGATCGATCGGCGCGTCGAGCGAAAGCTCGGTGGCCGACATCTGTTTCGAGGAGCGGACCTGCTCGGGAGTCTCTTCGAGGAGACGGCCGATTTCATGATCCGTTGGATCACGCTTCAGGACCTGCGCAAGAACTGTTTCTGCGCGGGAGAGACGGATGAGCTGTGAGTTCTGATTGAGCGGGATTCGCACGGAGCGGGTCTGCTCGGCGAGCGCCTTGAGGACTGCCTGGCGCACCCACCACACGGCGTACGAAATAAATTTTACGCCTTGATCGGGATCGAACTTGCGGACGGCTTTGAGCAGTCCTTCGTTGCCGATCGCGACGAGCTCGGAGAGATCGAGCCCGTGGCCCTGATATTTTTTTACGTAGGAAATGACGAAGCGGAGATTCGCCGTGACGAGCCGCTCGGCTGCCGCTTCGTCGCCTTTCTGCGCGAGCCTTGCGAGACGTCGTTCCTCGGCCGGATCCGTGATCAGCGGAAGCTTTTGAATGTCCTGGAGGTACTGGTCGAACGCCGTGGAGGGGGAGCTACGAAAAAAACCTTTCGATCTCGACTCAGTCGCATGCTGCATACACACCCCGGTGCGGCGTTGGGTAGTGACTACAGAGCAGTAGACCCGGACTAGCAAGAAACTCATTCTTTCGTGCGAGTCGCAGGGACGGTCAGGATATCTAGAGGTACACGCGGCGGTCAACACCCAAATCGTGTGCCATCCAATCGTTAGGGGTCTTTCGGAGTGCGATATCGTTGAAAATCAACGATTTGCACGGGCATCACAAAGTTGAATGACTCTGTCCGAGCGCTTCCAAAACGATCGAATCGGCCACGGGAATCCCGAATCCCTGATTCGCGCCGGCCATCTTGCCGAGCCTCATCGGGAGCGCGTATTCGACGTCACCGGCGCGCGCTTTCTTGTCGCTGCGCGTTGCGGAGAGCACAGCGTCGGCGGCGATCGATTCGGGCACGGCAGTTGGAAGTCCGCAGGCGCGGATGAGCTGCGCGACCGTGCTCGTGAGCGATGCATCTGCGATTCCGAGGCGCGCGGCGATGCGCGATTCGACGACCATTCCGATCGCGACGCATTCGCCGTGGAGCAGTGTGTATCCGCTCAGCGATTCGACGGCGTGGCCGATCGTGTGGCCGAAGTTCAGCGTCTTTCGAATTCCGTTCTCGCGCTCGTCGAGTTTAACTATTCCGAGTTTCATGATGATGTTGCGGCGCACGAACACATCGGCAAGCCCGGCGGGCGGGCCGCCGGGCTGCAGCAGCGCGGCCACGTTTTCGCGAAGCCATTCGAAAAAATCCGGGCTTCCGATGACGCCATGCTTGATCGCCTCTGCGAGGCCATTGCGCATGTGCGCGGGCGGAAGTGTGGCGAGCGCCGCGGGATCGACGAGAACCAGCGCCGGGTTGTGAAAGGCGCCAACGAGATTCTTTCCGGCGCGCGTATCCACGCCGGTTTTGCCGCCGACCGAGGCGTCGATCATGGCGAGCAGCGAGGTCGGCAGCTGCGCGAACGGAATGCCGCGCATGTACGTCGCGGCGACGAATCCGGCGAGATCGCCGACCACGCCGCCGCCGAGGGCTACGACGGCTGAGTCGCGGCCGAACCCCGCGTCGAGCATTTCGTCGGTGAGGCGCGACCACTGCTCACGCGTTTTACTTGCCTCGCCGGCCGGGATCGTGAAGAGGTCGACGGTCGCGGGCGAGCACGCCGCAATCACGCGTGTGGCGTAGAGGGGAGCGACGTTCGCATCGCTGATGATGGCAATGCGGCGGCCTTGGAACGCGGCGCGAATCTCCTCGCCGCAACCGTCGAGGCAGCCCGCGCGAACGATGACTTTTGGATCACGCAGCTCGTTCAGCGCGCTGAGCTCCAGCGCTACCACAGCGCTATCACAGCGCTACCACGTCACTTCGCCCGCACCAGCGCGGCGGTTGGCGACGCGCGCGAGCACGAACAGCAGATCGGAGAGCCGGTTGAGATAGACGACGACGATTTGCGGCACCGAATCGGTGCGCTGCAGCGTGATCACCGCGCGCTCTGCGCGGCGGCACACGGTGCGGGCGACGTGCAGTGCGGACGCTTTCGACGTTCCGCCCGGCATGATGAACGCTTTGAGCGGCTCGAGTTCCTCTTCGCCGTCGTCGATCGCCTGCTCGAGCTGCGCGATGCGCTTGTCGGAGAGGCGCGCCTTCTCGAGCTGTTCCTTGTGTTTCTCGGGATGCGGCGTCGCGAGCAGTGCGCCGATCGCGAACAGGTCGCGCTGAATCGGGGCGAGGATCTCGTCCACGCGGGGCATCATCTCGACCGCGCGCGCCGCGCCGATGACCGCGTTCAGTTCGTCGACCTCGCCGTACGCCTGGACGCGAACGTGATCCTTCTCGACGCGCCCGCCGCCGAACAATCCGGTGCGGCCATCGTCGCCGGTCTTCGTGTAGATCTTGGTCGCCATGATCTGTTACCCGCCAAACACTTTGGAGAAGAACGATTTGTCTTTTTGCGCCTGAGGCTGCGCGGGGTCGCGGCGCGGCGTGGTGCTCGGCGGCTTGTACGACGTCGGGAACTGCTTGGCGAGATGTGTCTGCAAACGCTCTGGCGAGCCCGGCGCCTTTTGCTTGGCGCACCATTCGTCGAGCGCGAGACCGAACATCGCGGCGTTCGGACGGACCATCGCGTCCTTCGCGATCGCCAGCGAGAGCAATCCGGTGAGCGCCTGATCCATGCCCGGCAGCCGGCCGCGCAGGTCGGGCGAGGGGGCGATCACGACTTCATCCATCGCGGCCTCGGTCTCCTGCTCGCGGAAGAGCTGCTGCAGCGCGAGAAGCTCGAAGAGCACGACACCGGTGGAAAAAATATCGGTGCGCCAGTCGACGTTGTCGCCCACGATCTGCTGGGGGCTCATGTAGTGCTTTTTCCCGATCGTGATGCGCCGCTCCTCCGCCGGATCCTTCATCGAACGCGCTTTCGCGATGCCAAAGTCAGCCAGCTTCACCTGGCCGTCCCACGTGAGCAGCACGTTGCCCGGCGAGACGTCGCGGTGGACGATGTGCATCCGCTGCCCGGCATCGTCGCTGAAGTTGTGCGCGTAATCGAGCGCGCGGCACACGCGGCTCACGATGTAGGCCGCGAGCGGCGGCGGCATCGGTTCGCCGATCGCGCGATGGTGATCGATCAGCGCGCGCAGCGTGACGCCGCGGATGTACTCCATCGCCATGAAGAACTGCCCGTCGACTTCCTCGAACTGGTAGATCTGCACGATGTTTCCGTGCACGAGGTTGGCGGAGAGTTTTGCCTCGTCGATGAACAGCTGGAGCCACTCCGGCTGCGCCGAATATTTGTCGTGAATCACCTTGAGCGCGACGCGCTTGGTGAAGCCGCGATCGCCGATCTGCTCGGCTTCGAACACGGTCGCCATGCCGCCGGTCGCGATGCGGCGCAGCAGGCGGAACTGTCCGCGGTATTCGATGGTGCGTACGGGATCGGTCATCTTCTCAGCTTGCCTTGTCGTCGGCGGTCGGGCCGTACATGCCGGGGACTGGAACATCGAGGAGGCGGAGGTAGACGCCGAGCTGCGCGCGATGGTGGATGAGGTGGTTCATCGCGAAGCTGCGCAGCACCTCGGCGCGCGGCTTCGTGAAAAACACCCGGCTTCCCATTTTGAGAGTCCAGTCGCCGGCGAGGTGTTCGTCGGTGGCGCCAGCGATCGCGGCGTGTGCTTCGGCGACTTTCTTGTCGAACGAGGCGAGGAGCAGTTCGCGCGATTCGACGGTTGGCGGCGCCGATTTTGGCGCTCCGGGAGGAGCGAAATCGAGCTCGTTCTTGTTCACCGTTTCGGCAACCCATCCCGGAATATCCGCGACATGCCACGCGAGCCATTCGAGCGATGGCGACTTGGGATGCGGCTTAAACGCGAGCTGTGCCTCGGGGACCCGCTCGAGCATTCGGCGCGTACTCGCCATTTCAGCGTCGAACTCAGGAAGCAATGCGTCGCGAATCGCCATCTTTCGTTTCTCCAACAGGTTGATTCCCCCTCTCACGGCGGCGAACTTTCGCGCATGAAGCACGGGATTCGCGACATCACCATTATCGGGGCAGGGCCGACCGGCCTGTTCGCCCTGTTCTACGCCGGCATGCGTGGCGCATCTGCACAGATTGTCGACGCGTTGTCGGAACCGGGCGGACAGCTGACCGCGTTGTACCCTGAAAAATATATCTTCGACGTCGGCGGTCTCCCGAAGATACTCGCCAAGGACCTCGTCCGCTCGCTCGTGGAGCAGGCCGGCCAGTTCAAGGAGCCGATCCACTGCAACCAGCGCGTCGTTTCGCTGGAAGAATCGGACGGGCATTTCACGCTGATCACCGAGACCGACTCTTTTCCGTCGCGCGCTATTGTCGTCGCCGGCGGGATCGGCGCGTTCGAGCCGCGCCGGCTTCCGCAGGCGGCAGCGGCTCCGTGGTACGGCAAAGGCATTCACGATCGCGTGGTGGATCCGGCGCAGTTCGCGGGGCAGCACGTGGTGATTATTGGCGGCGGTGACTCGGCGTTCGACTGGGCGCATCAGCTGCGCGGCCGCGCGCAGAGCGTGACGCTCGTGCACCGGAGCGATCGGTACCGCGCGCACGCATCGACCGTGGCGCAGGTGCACGCGGCGGCGGCGGCGGGCGAGACGGCGCTGCATCCGTTCCACGAGCTGCACGATGTGATTCACGAGAACGGGAAGATCGTCGCGCTCGATCTCAAGGACATCAAGGCGAAGACAACCAGGCGCGTTGCGGCTGACGCGGTGCTGCCGATGCTCGGATTCGTCAGCGACATCGGTCCGCTCGCGTCGTGGGGACTGAGCGTGGAGAACGACGAGATCGTTGTGAACTCGCAGATGGAAACCGGCCGCGCGGGCGTGTACGCGGCGGGCGACATCACAGCGTATCCTGGAAAACTGAAGTTGATCGCCACCGGATTCGGCGAAGCCGCCGCGGCGGTGAATCAGGCCGTGCACCTCGTATATCCCGAGAAGAAAGTGAATCCGGGACACTCGTCGAATCTCGCCATTTTCGGACAGAGGGACGATTGATGACGGGACGCGGCCGCTGCGGCGGCTGGGGCCTGGTGATGGCCATCCTTCTCGCGGTCAGCGCGCGACCGGTTCGCGCGCAAAATCTTTCGTGCAGCGATCCCGGCGATCTCGAAGTTCTGCGGCTGACGTTCACGGGGAATCGCGCGTTCGGGAGCAGCGTGCTCGCCGACGGCATCATCACCGACGAGTCGACGTGGGCGCGGCGCCATCTGCGCTACATCGGCGGATTCTGGGGCACTCGGCGCTGCATCGACCGCCAGGCATTTCCGCTCGACCGCGTGCGGCTGATTCTGTTTTACCACAATCACGGCTACACGTCGGTCACGGTCGACACGATCATCACGTCGATGGGGTCGGGCAAGATCGAAGTGCGCTTCGCGATCAAAGAGGGCGAGCCAACGCTCGTGGATTCGCTGTCGATCACGGGCCTGGAATCCGTGGCGGAGCGCGCGCGGATCATGGCCGGTCTGTCGATCAAAGTGGGGAAGCCCTTCGACAAATACGCGATCGACACGGCGCGCCTGCAGATGACGCAACGCCTGCACGATGGCGGATATCCGGATGCAGAAGTGCTCGTCGGATCCGATACACGGAAAGCCGTGCGCCGCGCGAGCGTCACCTTCGACGTGACGCCGGGCTCGCGGATGAAGTTCGGCGAAATTTCCATCAAGGTGCAGCCGCGCGAGGGCGCGACGCGGCACGTGAGCGACAAGGCGATTCGCCATATCGCGTCGCTCAACGCCGGCGATCTCTACTCGGAGGCGGAGCTGCAGCGCGCACAGCGGGCGCTGTACCAGACCGAGGCGTTCACGAGCGTGAAGGTCACCCCGGACACGGCGCGGCCGCCGGGCGCAACGGCGGTGCCCGTGGCGCTGCAGCTCGGCGAAGGGTTCATGCGAGACGCGAGAGCGGGTGTGGGCTACGGCACGCTCGACTGCTTCCGCACCAAGGCGAACTTCACCGCGTACAGCGTGTATGGCAGCACCACGCGGCTCGACGTGCGCGGGCAGCTGTCGAAGATCGGCGTGGGCCGTCCGCTCGCGGGACTCGAGTCGCTCTGCCCGATTGCGCGCAGCGATTTGTACAGCAAGGATCTCAATTATTTCATCGGTGCGACGGCCACGCAGCCCGCGATATTCAAGGGGATCGTGCCGACGTTTTCGCTCTACAGCGAGCGCCGCTCGGAGTTCGACGCCTATCTGCGCACGACACCGGTCGGAGGAAACATGACGTTCGCGCGGCCGGCCGGCCGCACGGTGGAGGCGTTCTCGTACTCGATCGAATACGGGCGCACCGAGGCGCAGCCAGCCTTGCTCTGCGCCGTGTTTAACGCGTGTGAGCCTGCAGATCGCCAAGCGGTGCAGCGTCTGCAGCGGCTCGCCGTCGCGAGTTTCTCCGTCACGAACGACGCGAGCGACAACCCGGTAACGCCGACCCGCGGCACGGTGCTGCGCGCGGAGTTCCGGACGGCGGGCGCATACACGGGGTCGGACCCGTCGCTGCATTTCCACAAGATTCTGGTGGACGGCTCGTGGTACGTGCCGGTCGGCACCGACGTCGTGCTCGCGGCGCGCGTGCGGCTTGGCGCGGTGCTCGGATCGAACTTCGGATTCTCGAATTCCGGCGCGTTCATTCCGCAGCAAGAGCGGCTGTTCGCGGGCGGGCAGACGACCGTGCGTGGATTTCAGCAGAACGAGCTTGGGCCCGCGGTCTATATCCCGCTGAAGTTCGACACCGTCAACGCGGCCGGCGCGCACGTGGCGAACATCGTGCCCGGCGACACCGTGTTTTTTCGCGCAACCAGCTCGATCGGCGGGCAGCGGACGATTCCCACGGGCGGCAACGCGCTCGCTGTGGGGATGCTCGAGGCGCGCATTCGCAGTCCGATTCTTCCGGACCTTCTCCAGTGGGCGCTCTTTCTCGACGCCGGCTCCGTCTGGAATATCGGGAACGCCGGCGAGAGCATTGGCGCCGGCGCGCTCAAACTCACGCCGGGATTCGGCTTTCGCGTCAAGTCGCAGATCGGGGTGCTGCGCGTGGATTTCGCGTACAACCCGTATCAGCAGCCGGTGGGAGCGGCGTATTTCGACGCGCCGGTCAAGTCGGGCGGCGCCCTCTATTGCGTGAGCCCAAAGAACACGCTTGGAGTGACGTCGGTGGATGGCGTCGTCACGCAGGCACCGGGCACGTGCCCCGTGTCGTATCGGCCGCCGCTGCAAATGACGTGGTGGCGGCGGTTCGCGTTCGTGCTCACGCTCGGCGAGGCGTTCTAGGCGATGGGCCGCCGCCAGCTTGTCGTGCTGCTCAGCGCGATCGTGATGATGTTGATCGGCGCGGGCGTCGTCGGCGGCATCGTGATGGCGACGCAGAGCGAGGGCGGCCGCGACTGGATTCGCCGGCAGATCACGGCACAGGCGACGCGCGGCGTGAAGGGGAAGCTCTATCTCGGGAAAATGTCCGGTTCCTTTCTCACGGACTTCGCGATCGACTCCATCTCCATCGTGGATCCGGACGACTCGATGTTCATCGCGACGGGGCCACTGCACGTCACATACGATCCGCGCGATCTCATTGACGGCCGCATTCTCCTGCGCTCGGTGGATCTGCAGCATCCGTTCATCAATATTCGGCACAACTTCGACGGAGTCTGGAATCTCGACAAAGTCTTTCCGCCGTCCAAGCAGCCGTCGCCCAGTTCACCGCCGCCGACGCGCAGCGCGTGGGGTGCGTACGTCCTGTTTCGCAACGTGCGGGTGCGCGACCTGAATCTTCAGCTCACGCAGCCGTGGACGCCGAACGATTCGCTGAAGGGCACACACCGCGACAGCGCGATCGTTCGCGCGCTCGCGGCCAAGGATCAGGATGTGCGCGCGGTGATGGTGAAGGGCGTGCGCCGCTTCCAGCAGACGATGCACTGGACCGAGGGAAACTGGACGTTCACGAACATCCGCTTCCGCGATCCGCTGCGGGCGGGCCGCCAGTTCGACCTCGCCCGCTTCGACATCAAGGAGTCGTCGCCGCCGTTCAACATCCGCAACATGCGCGGTCACGTGACCTGGCGCGGTGATTCGATCTACCTGGACATCGCGCGACTGGAGCTCCCCTCTTCCGTGGCGAGAGTCGTGGGCCGGCTCGACTGGGGCAGCAAGCAGTCGCTGCACTGGGACCTGCGCATTCACAGCGATACGGTCGGGCTCAGCGATCTCACGTGGATCGCGCCGGCGATCCCGCGGACCGGCGGCGGATCGATGGATCTCCACGTCAAGACCGACCGCGATGAGCGCGTGATGAACTACGTCATCACGAATATGAATCTCCGCACGACGGCATCGCACATGCTGGGCGCGATGACGTTCTCGGTGGGCGGACCGGTGCTGGTTGTGAGGGACATGAACCTGAAGCTCGAGCCGCTCGACTTTGCGTTCTTCGAGGGGATGAACGGCGGTCCGTTTCCGCAGCCCTGGCATGGCGCGTTCACCGGCACACTCGTCGCCCGCGGCGGACCGATCAATCACCTGATGGTGGACGCGGTGAGGCTCACGTACGACGACCGCAATGTGCCGGGCGCGACGACGGTATTCGACGGAAGCGGCGAGCTGGACATGCTCTCGCCTGCCAACGCGAAGTTCCACGGATTCCACCTGAATCTGACGCGGTTCGATTTGCGGACGGCACAGTTTCTGAGTCCCGGATTCCCGCGGCTCAACGGAATTCTTTCCGGCGAGGCGACGCTCGATTCGATCTGGACGGACGTGAGATTCCATGCCGCCGACATTACGCATCGCGACGGCGACAGCACGCCGCCCTCGCACTTCAAGGGCGACCTGCGGCTCACGAGCAGCACCGCGAACGTCGGCTTCGACGTCTCCGTTGCGGCGCTGCC
>JBBRBH010000001.1:0-177122 GCA_038205995.1 Gemmatimonadales bacterium | reverse complement strand
AACCCGCCACTCCGCCTCATACTCCTTCGCTCCTCCCTTAAAAGAAACGGGGAGCGGCCAAGCCGCTCCCCGTTCCTTCCCAGCGGCAAAAAACTATGGCTGCCGGTTTTCCTTTCCCGTCAAACCGAAATTGTTGCCAGAATCATCCGTTCCAGACACGCGCTCAACCTTGAGCACCTGCTTGTAGCTCTGCCCGCCGACCGACATCGTGACGAGATACTCACCGGAGCTCGCGACAACCGAGCCGCGGCCGGCACCTGCGCCGCCGCGTCCACCGCCACCGCCGCGCCCGCCGCCGGCCGGCGCCTTGAGGCCGATGATGCCGTAAATCTTGATGACGTTGGCCGTCTCTGCTGCACCACCACGACCGAATCCGCCGCCGCCGCCACCGCCGGCGGCGCCTTCACCCGGACGCGGGCAGAACGTCTCCCACATCGTGAGCGGATGATCGCAGTTCTCGGCACCGCCGCGTCCACCGCCGCCGCCGCCGCCGCGTCCGCCGAACGCGGCCGGTGCTGCAGCCGGCGCGAGCAGCGTGCGTACGCGCGCGATGGCGACTGTGTCAAAACCAACTTTCTGGAGTGAATCGAGAACCATCGGCGCGCGCACAGTTTTCAGAATGCTGTCGCGACGCTCCGACGGGGAGAGTGGTTCCATCACGGTCACTACACGACGCGCGCCCTGGAAATTCCAATACACGGTGTGCGTGCCGACCGACCCCGGACCGGTGAGCGTGGCGAGCGTGTCGCCGCGCGCATCGCTCACAAACAAGCGAACGTTGCCGCTCGCCGCCGTCGCGAGGTGATACGAAATCTCCGCGCCATACGTCGGGCTCGGCACCGAGAAATACTGCTGTGCATTTCCGTTGCCCTGTGCGCCAAGCGTCGGACCTTCGCCGTACTGCAGCGCGGTCTTCGGCTCAAAGAGCGCCGCAGCCGCCGAGAGCGTCTTTGCATTCATTTGCTCGAGCGGAGCGACGTCCACCGCCCACAGGCTGCGTCCGTGGGTCGCAGCCATCAGCTCATGATCGCGCGGATGAATCTTGAGGTCGTACACGGCAACCGACGGCAGATTCGAAGCGAACTTCGACCAGTGCGCGCCACGATCGATCGAGGCATACACGCTGAGCGATGTTCCCACGTAGAGCAGATCGCGATTGAACGGATCTTCGCGAATCACGTGGACGAAATCAGCGACGCCGTCTTTCGGAAGATCGTTCGCGATCGAGCGGAAGGTTTTTCCGCCGTCGTTCGTGGCGTACACATACGGCGTGAAATCATTCACGCGGTGGTCTTCGAACGTCACGTAAAATGTGAGCGTGTCGAAGTGCGAGGGCTCAACGCGCGAGACCCACGAATCCACGGGCAGACCCGGGAAATGCGCCGTGAGATTTTCCCACGTCCCGCCGTCGTTCGGCGACTTCCACACGTTGCCGTCATCGGTGCCTGCAATCAGAAGGCCCGGCTTTACATACGATTCCATCAGCGCCACGATCGTGCCGAAGGTTTCTGCGCCCGTCGCGTCGATCGTAATGCCGCCGGTCCAGGTGACCGAGGTGTCTATTTTTGCCCATTGCTTTTTGGAGAGATCCGGCGAGATGAGATGGAAATCTTCACCGCGCTTTGACGACTTCAGCACGCGGTTGCCAGCGAAGTAGATCACCGCCGGATTGTGAGGCGAGAGGAAATACGGCGCGTTCCAGTTGAAGCGCAGCGAGAGATCAACGGAGTCCTGTTTCTGCTGCACGCGCAGCGCGTTCAGCTGCGCCGTCATCGGCTTGGTTTCAGCCTTGAGCGGATCACCGCGCACGACTGCGATGGAATCTTCCCACCACTTGTAGCGCTCCTGCCACGACGGCTTCGCGAAATTCATTCGCTCGCCCGTCTTGAGATTCAGGCGCGACGCGTTGCCGCCCTGCGATTCGCCGTAGACGATGTTCGGGTCGGTTGGATCCTGCGCCGTGTAGAAACCATCGCCGCCGGAGATCGTGTACCAATACGCGTTCGGGGTGCCGCCAGCCTTTCTGCGGCTCGGCCCGCACCATGCGCCGTTGTCCTGCGCGCCGGAGCACACGTTGTACGGAACCGCCATGTCGTACGAGATCTCGTAGAACTGTCCGACGGGCAGATTCGTCGTCTGAATAAAATTTCCGCCCTTGTCGAACGTTATCGAGACGCCGCCATCGTTCGCGAGGACCCAGCGCTCCGGATCGTTCGGATCGATCCACAAGCCGTGGTCGTCGACGTGCACCTGCTGCGCCGCGGGGCGAGCGGTCTTGCCGCCGTCGTCGGAAACCTGGATCTGCGTCGACGAGAAATACACGCGCTCGCGGTTCTTCGGATCGACGCGGACCTGCGAGTAGTAGAAGGGGCGCGTATCCTGCGTATTCCGGCGCTCCCACGTTTGTCCCGCGTCCGTTGAACGATACAGGCCGGTTCCTTCGGGATTGCGGCTCGGGATATATCCGCCGCCCTTCTGCGGAGCGGCTGCTTCGACTTCAAGATAGATGTAATTCGGATCGCTCAGCGAAACTGCGATGCCAATGCGGCCCTTTTCACCCTCTGGGAATCCGCCGCCCTTCTGTTCGGTCCACGTAGCGCCGGCGTCCGTCGACTTCCAGAAACCTGAGCCGGGGCCACCGCTCTTGAGCGAGTACGGCGTGCGGAGGCGCTCCCACGACGCGGCATACAGCACGTTCGGATCGCGCGGATCGAACGCGACGTCAACGAAGCCCGCTTTGTCGGAGATGAACTTCATGTTTTTCCAGGTCGCGCCGCCGTCAGTCGTCTTGTAGAGACCGCGATCGGGGCTCGATTTCCACGCGGCGCCGAGCGCGGCAACATAGACCGTGTTCGGATCGCGCGGGTTCACGATGATGCGCCCGATGTGCTGCGTTTTTTCGAGGCCCATGAACTTCCACGTGATGCCGCCGTCCACTGACTTGTAGATGCCGGCACCCGCTTCGATCGTGTTGCGCGAGTTCGGCTCGCCGGTGCCGGCCCACACCTGCATGGTGTCGGAGGGCGCGATGGCGAGCATGCCCATCGAGATCACGCGCTTGTCGTCAAACACTGGCCGCCACGTGATGCCGTTGTTCTGCGACTTCCAGATGCCGCCGCCAGCGGTGGCAACGAAGAGCGTCTTTGAAGGGCTCGGAATTCCGACGACGTCGGATGAGCGGCCTTCGAAGTTTGCCGGGCCGAGTTGGCGCCACTTCATTGCGGCGATCGACGCCGAGTCGACGGTTTGTGCGTGGGCGGACGCTGCGGAAAGAACGAGAGCCGCGCCGCTCAATACAGAGAGGATATTATTGCGTTGCATTTTTTCTTTCGCCTTGTACGCGATGGGGGAATCGCTGCCGGGAAACATCGAATCACTACGATAGCATTTATAGAAGTGTTGAGCTGTCATCCTATTGTCATGCGAGATTTTACGGGACGGTGCGAGTCGAAGTGAGCGCCTTGGTGAGGCGATACAAGAACTCCTGCCCGTCGTAGAAACTCTTGATCAGAATGCGCTCATCTCGGCCGTGCGCGCGAATGTCCTCTGGATCACCCATGATTCCAGACACGCCGTACGCTGGCACGCCGATCGTGCGCCACGCCTGCGAGTCGGTCGCGCCGGTTCCCATTACGGGAATCACGGGTGCGTTGCCGAACATCGACTTCGTGATCGCTTCGATGTTGCTCATCACTTCGGGGAGCAACGGCGACGGAGCCGATGGACGAGCGGCCTGTGCCGGACTCACCGTGAGGCCGGTATCAGCGAGCGCCTTCACGATGCCCGCGCGCACGTCGGCGGGATCGGTGTTCGGCAACATCCTGCAGTTGATCGAAGCCGTCGCCGTCTGTGGCAGCGCGTTCGCAGCGTGCCCGCCCGTCAGCATGGTGGCGACGCAGGTCGTCCGCAGCATCGAGTTGTAGCGCGGATCTTTCGAGACGATTGCCGAGGCCGCGGCATCGTTCGGATTTTTCAGGAGCGCCTTCATTGCTGCGCCGGTCTCCGACGCTTCGATCGAAGCGGTTTTCTCGAAGAACGGGCGCGTCACGTCGTTGAACTGCACCGGGAACGCGAAGTGCGAAAACTTCACGAGTCCTTCCGCGAGTTCGTAGATCGCATTGTCGGGACGCGGCACGGACGAATGTCCGCCGCGATTCTTTGCGGTCACGGTGAACATACCGAAGACTTTCTCTGTAGCTTGCACCGCGTTCAGCAGCGGCTTCCCGTCGCGCAGCGATCCGCCGCCGCCCTCGTTCAGCACGTACGCCGCGTCGACGAGGTCGCGATGATTCTGCACGAGCCAGCGCGCGCCGTTGCAACAGCCGCCCTCTTCATCCGTCGTGAGTGCGACGATGATGTCACGATCGGGAACGTAGCCTTCCTTCTTAAGGCGAATGATGTTCGCGACAAAAATCGCGGCCATCGCTTTGTCGTCCGACGTTCCGCGGCCGTAGTAATAGCCGTCGCGCTCCATGAACTTGAACGGGTCGATATCGGGCGACCAATCAGTTTTGAGCGCTTCGACGACGTCGAGATGGGCGAGCAACAGCAGCGGCTTCGGCCCGGTGGCGCCGCCCTTTCCGTGATAGCGCAGGACGATGTTGAACTTGTTCGGCTGCACGCCGCCGAGAAAAATATCCTTCTCCGGAAATCCGGCGTCGAGATAGCGCTTGTGCATTTCTTCCGCCGCAATCGTCGAGCCCATCGTCATGGTCGAGCTGTTCGTCTCGATCAGTTCTTTGTACACGTCGTGGGCAAGCTGTTGATTCGCGTTCAGTGGAGCTTGCTGGGCAATCGCAGCTGTCGCCGAAAGCGCAATGGCCGCGGCGCCAAGAATAATTCTCTTCACTTGATCGGTCCTCCCTTTTTCGTTTGCGGAACGCCGTCGGTCATCCACTTCGGAGCCGGCGCGTCCATGAGATAGTGGTCGAAGAACTGTTTCATGCGGATCTGGAAATCCTTCTGGTTTTCCTTCACAGCCAGATGATGCGGTTCATTTGGATACGAGAGGAAAATGACTTCTTTGCCGTTGCGCCGCGCCGCGTTGAAGAACTCGAGCCCCTGATCCCAGTCCACCGCGCCGTCGGCGGTGCCCTGCAGAATCATGAACGGCGTTTTGATTTTCTGAACGTTGAACACGGGCGACTGCTGCTCGTAGAGATCGTGCGCGGTCCACGGCGTGACGTTCGCACCCATGCGCACCTGACCCACTTCCATGATTCCCTGCTGCACCGTGCCGGTTTGTTTGTAAAGCTCATCGTAGAATGAAATCAGATTTGTGGGCGGCGCGCCGGTCACAACGGCGGCGAACATATCCGTCTGCGTGACGATGTAGCTCGACTGGTATCCGCCCCAGCTGTGTCCCTGCAACCCGATGTGCTTCGGATCTGCGTAACCGAGGTCGATCACTTTCTTCACGGCGCTCGTCACACAATCGACAGCTGAGCTTCCCGGTTTGCCGATCTCATACACGACATCGGGCTGGAACATGAGATAGCCGTTGCTCGCATACGTCGACATTTGCGGTCGATCGTCGAAGGCCGGCATCGAGAACGTGTGATGCGTGTTGGACATGATCTCGTAGAAGAACACGAGCATCGGATACTTCTTGCCGGGCTGGTATCCCGCGGGAAGCGTGAGCGTCCCCTGCAGTTTTTGTCCTTTTTTGTTGGTATAGTCAATGAGAACTTTCGAGCCCCATGCGTATTCCTTGATGATAGGATTCGCGTCGGTGATTTTTTTCGGCGCGTTGAACGTCGCGTCGCTCACCCAATAATCCGGGAACTCGCTGAACGTCTGCTGCGTGAACATCACGCGATCCGCGTTCTCGGCTTTCTGCACGCCGGTGATTTCCTTGTCGGCCCAAATCAGCGGCTTGGGGTCCTGACCAGCGGTCCCCTGCCAGTAGCCGCTCTTCTTCGTGCGATCGCCATAGGCGGAGAGCAGCACGGGTTTCGACAAATCAATCCCTTCGTCGTCACCTGCGGCGCCTCCTCTGCCACCACCGCCGCCGCGCCCACCGCGGCCGCCGCCCGCGCCGAGTCGCACGACGCGAAACTGAATCTGCTGCGCCTTGCCGATGCCGTTCGTTAGGTTCACCGCCTTGCCGCCGGTGAGCGAGAGTTGCCACACATCGAACTTGTCGTAGAGCAGAACGGAACCACCGTCCTTGCTCCAACCGCCGACGCCCCATACCGGCTTCTCGTATGGATGATCGTCATCGTCGTTCACGAATGTCTTGATGGCTGCAGGCGCTTCGACGTCGACGGTTTTTCCAGTCTCCACATTGAACGCTTTCACCTTTTTGTCTTTCAGATACAAGAACCATTTGCTGTCGGGCGACGTTCCCATCGTGCGCGAGAGCGATTTCTCGATGGGCGTGCGCTCGCCGGTTTCGGTATTGATTCGAAAGTGATCGCTCTTGCTTGCGCCCCACTCGACGGTGCCACGATACGGCGCGTCATCGTTGCCGATCGCCCATTTGCCATTGGGCGTTGGATTAGCCGAACGCATGTTGTCGTCGCCGAGCGAGACAACCTTCTGAGAAGAGACAATCCATGCGGCCGGCAGTGTCGCACGGCGCTCCTGCTGCACGCGAACAATTTGCTGTGATTGCGGCTGTGGGTCCTTCCAATGCCAGACATCGACGTTCGCCTTGCTCGAATCGGCGGCGGTGACTTCAGCTTCCTGTTCCTTCACGCCGATGAAAATGCGCGAGCCGTCTTTGCTCCAGCGCGGTGCCGTGTATTCGCTCACCACCATTCCTTTCGGGAACGACGCGTCCTTCGACGGATCGAGGGTCATGGCCCTCGCGCCCGCCGTGCCCGCATTGGTCCACGCCAGGAGCGCGTTTTCGCGCTGTTTCATCTCTTTCGATTTTTCACCGCGGAGCACGGCAAGATTGCTGCCTTCGCCGCTCCAGACGAGCTGGTCGTACTCGAGCGTCGAGCTGTTGAGTTCGCGCGTGTCGCCACTGGTGAGATTTTGCAGGTAGATGCCGTTGCCGAGGTGGCCGGCGGCATCGACGGTGTACGCGAGCAAGTGGCCCGAGTCGTCGAAGTCGTACAGGTTCACGTTGCCGACGTTGCGCGTCATCGCGCCACGCAGATCGCGCAGCACGAGATCCGCGCCTTTGAACGCGGTGTCCGCTGGCGTCTTGTTGATGCGGATCGCAAGCCATGCGGATCCCTTCGCGAATTTGAACGAAGCTCCGTTGGGGACAGCGAATTTTTCGCCGTTCGTGAGATCGAGCATCTCAAAGCGGCGCACCGCACGCGCGGGCGCCGCGCCTCCCGCTGGCGCGCCGCCGCGGCCTCCTCCACCACCGCCGCCGCCAGCGCGACCGCCACGGCCTCCGGTCGCATCGGGCGGATTCACATAGTAGCCGACCCAGCGCGAGTCATCGGAAAACACCGCGCCGCCAGCACCGCCGCCGCCACCGCCACCGCCGCCCGCTGGCGCCGGCGCAGATCCGATCGGAATCGTGAACAGTTTGTCGCCGTCGAGCTGCTTCAGAAACAGCGTCGCGTCACCTTCGTTCGGCTGGTACGCGTAGCTCATCCATTTGCCGTCGGGCGAAAGGCCGGTGGAGGTGATGCGGTTCCAACGTCCGTAGTCGGGGAGATTGAGAACTTTGAGTGCTTGTGCGCGCGCGCTTGAAAACGGCGCGAGGAGGACCATCAGCAGCGACAGCGCAGTCGCGAGTCGCGAAATCATTGGGATGCGGCGCATGCAAATTCTCCGGTGTTCTTGCAAGGGGCGAAACTGCTAAGTGGGCACTAATATCCCTCTATGGAATACGCACAGCTAGGCCGCACCGGCCTCACCGTCTCTCGACTCGCTCTGGGGTGCATGTCCTTCGGCACCTCCAAGTGGCGACCCTGGGTGCTCGACGAACCCGAAGCCAAACCCTTCTTCCGCAAAGCAGTCGAAGCCGGCATCAACTTTTTCGACACCGCCGATATGTACTCGCTCGGCGCGAGCGAGGAAGTCACCGGCCGCGCGCTCAAGGAATACGCGAACCGCGAAGAAATAGTCCTCGCCACAAAGTTGAATTTCCCCATGACCGCCGGCCCCAACATGGGCGGCCTCAATCGCAAGCACGTCGTGCAAGCATGCGAAGCCAGCCTCAAACGCCTCGGCGTCGACGTCATCGATCTCTACTGGATCCATCGCTTCGACGACAAAACACCGATTGACGAAACGCTCGAAGCGCTCAACGATCTCGTGCGCTGGGGAAAAGTGCGCTACTTGGGCGCGAGTTCGGGCCCCGCGTGGCAGCTGGCGAAAGCGCTCTCGACATCCGAACGAAACGGCTGGGCGAAATTCGTCGGCATGCAGAATCACTACAACCTCATGTACCGCGAGGAAGAGCGCGAAATGATTCCGCTCTGCGTCGACGCGGGCGTCGGTCTCGTGCCGTGGAGTCCGCTCGCGCGCGGGCTGCTCGCGCGGAAACGTCCGGCCGATTCCGTCATCGCGAGCGCGGGAACGGCGCGCGCCGACAACGATAAGTACACGGATTCGCTCTACGACTCGCCGAGCGACTGGGATGTCGTTGATGCCGTAGAGAAAGTCGCCCAATCGCGCGGGGTCTCAATGGCGGAAGTTGCGATGGCGTGGCTGCTCGCCCGTCCGGGTGTCGCAGCGCCCATCATAGGGGCGACGAAGATCACACATCTCGAAACAGCGCTGAAATCACTGAGCCTTAACCTCTCGGCCGATGAGTGCCGCGCACTCGAGGCACCGTACAAACCGCACGGTGTAAAGGGATTCGCAGGTCCCGCGCCGTCGGTGATGCCGCGGGCGACGTGACTCGGCGGAGATAAGCCGCACACACACGCGTGACGCGGCGTGCAGTATCCGCCGCGTCACGCGCGCCGTAACTTTTCTTCTGACTCTTGCGTGTTTTCCTCAGGAGAAACTTTCAGATGTCGCCTGCCGGTTCGCTCGGTTTCAGAGTGCTTCCCTCCCCGCCACGCATCAGCAGCGAACTCCTCGAGCGGTTTCACGGACTCGCGAGCTCGAACCTGGCCGACGCGATGGGACGGTTTGGTTTCATGGATGCGGGCATGCGGTCTCGCAGCGGCCTTCCGCTCTGCGGACTCGCGGTCACCGTCCAGTGCCGCCCCGCTGACAACTTGATGATGCACAAGGCGCTGCAGGTCGCGGCACCCGGCGATGTGGTTGTCGTGAGCACCTGCGGCAACACCACGAGCGCGGTGTTCGGCGAGCTCATGTGCCACACCGCCTCCGCCGCGAAGCTCGGCGGCATTGTCGTCGACGGCGCGATTCGCGACGTGGACGGAATCACCCGGCTTGGCATGCCGGCGTTCAGCCGCGCGGTCTGTCCGGGAAGCTGTGACAAAGATGGCCCGGGCGAGATCAACGTCCCGATCAGCTGCGGCGGCACGGTCGTGATGCCCGGCGACATCGTCGTGGGCGATGAAGACGGAATCGCCGTGGTGCCGCGCGCGAACGCCGCAGAGGTCCTCGAGCTCGTCGCGAAACTGATGGAGCGCGAGCAGAAACGAATTGCCGAAATCAAAGCGGGCGGATTGTTCAAAGCGGAGATCGACGAGACGCTCAGGAAGAAGGGCGTGATCGAGTGAGCCAGCCGCTGCTGCTCATGACGCCGGGTCCCACGCGTGTTCCCGACCGTGTGCTGCGCGCGGGCGCGCGCCCGATGATTCATCACCGCACGGCGGAGTTTTCCGCCGAACTCGCAACGCTGCTCGAGTTGATCGGACCGGTGTTCGGAACGCGCGGCACGATTCTCCCCGTTCATACGACCGGCCGCGGCGCGCTGGAGGCGGCGATTTGCAATTTTTTTTCGGCGGGCGACGAAATCATCGCTTGCTGCAACGGAAAGTTCGGTGAGATGTGGGCGGGGCTTGCGGAGTCGTACGGCATTGCCGTGCAGCGAATCTGTACGGACTGGACGCACGCCGTTGACCCTGCCGAGGTCGCGCGCGCGCTCGAGGCGCATCCGCGAGCGCGCGCGGTGACGTTCACGTATTCGGATACGTCGACCGGTGTGCAGAACGACGTCGCCGCGGTGGCCAAAGCTGTTCGCGCGAATCGGGCGAGCGCGCTGGTCATGGTCGATGGCGTCTCGTCGATCGGCGGAATGCCGTTTGCATTCGACGAGTGGGACATCGACTTCGCGGCGACTGCGAGCCAGAAATGCCTGATGTCGAGCCCCGGACTTTCGTTCGCGGCGGTGAGCGATCGCGCGTGGACGGCGGCGACATCCGCGACGCTGCCGCGCAACTATTTCGATTTCGATTCGATTCGAACCGAAGTGAGCAAAGCACGTCCCGAGACGCCGGGCACGCCGCCGGTGCACATCGTGCTGCAAGTGGCCGAAGCGCTGCGCCAGATGCACGAGGAAGGTCTCGACCGCGTTTATACGCGGCATTCAGAGATGGCAGAGCGCGCCACGCGCGGAGTGGCGGACCTCGGGCTCACGCTGCAGTGCCCCGGGCTTGGCACGTTCGCTTCGACGCTTACGGCTATCGCAGTCCCCGAGCGGCTCTCGGCGAATGCGATTCGCGACGGAGTGAAAGCGCGCGGAATTCTCACCGCAGGAGGACTCGGTAACTTCAAAGAGCACTCGTTCCGCATCGGCCACATGGGCGACATTCGCGTGGCCGATGTTGAGCTCACGCTCGCCGCGCTTGCCGACACACTCGCTGAACTTCGCGTGGCGCAATGAAACTGCAGACCAGGATTCTGCTCGGACTCGCGGCCGGCATCGCTGTCGGTTTTGCGGCGCGCATTCCGGATTTCGCATCGTTGAACGGCGCGGTGCTCGCGCTCGAGCCGCTCGGCACGGCGTTCATCAGGCTCCTCTCGATGACGATCGTGCCGCTCGTCGTCGCGAGTCTCTTTCTCGGCGTCGCGAGCCTTGCCGATGTGCGCCGGCTCGGACGGATCGGCGGCAAAACACTCGCCTGGTTCGCGGGCTCGACGGTGATCGCCGCGACGATCGGCCTCGTGACCGCGTTGATCGCGCAACTCGGGAGTGGGCTCGACACAGCAACTCGCGAGTCGCTCACGACGCAATTCGAACAGCACGGCAGCGCCGTCGGTCAGATGATTTCGCCGACGCTCGCGCAAACGCTCCTCGCAATAATCCCGTCGAATCCGTTCGCTGCCGCCGCGCAGGGCGAGCTGTTGCCGCTCATCGTTGCCGTCTGTGTCTTTGGCGCGGCGGCCACGTCGCTGCACAGCGAGGGAAAGCGCGCGGTGATGACGTTCCTCGACGGCGTGAACCAGCTGTCGATGGTTGTCATTCGGTGGCTGATGCATCTCGCGCCGCCGGCGGTATTTCTGCTGATCGCCGCAACGGTGGCGAAATCAGGCCTCGACTTGCTGCGCAGCCTGCTGCTCTATTGCGCCGTCTTCATTCTCGCGATTACGGTGCACGTGGTGGCGGTGCTTCTGCCTGCACTGCGTTTCGGAGCGCGTCGCCGCGTCGGGGAGTTTCTCAGAAACATCGGCGACGTGCTGATGCTCGCATTTTCCACGGCATCATCCAGCGTCGCGCTGCCGGTCAGCATCGAGGCCGCGCGCGACCGGCTCAACATTTCGAACGAAATCGCGAGCTTCGTTCTTCCGATCGGCGTGACGCTCAACAAGAACGGCGCGGCGGTGTACAAGGCCGTAACCGCCGTGTTCATCGCACATTTGTACGGCGTGGCCCTCGGACCCGGCATCATGATCACGATTGTGCTCGTCTCAACAGTGGCGGCATTTTCCGGCGCTGGCGTGCCGGGAAGCTCACTCGTGACAACGCTGATCGTGCTCAACGCGATTGGACTTGGTTCGCACGCGGAGGCAGCCATCGCGCTCGTCGTTGCGGTGGACCGGCCGCTCGACATGGTGCGCTCGATGGTGAATACGTTTGCGAATCTCGTGGGTGCGGCCTGGATTTCGCACAGCGAGATCTACGCCGCTTCCGCGCGAAGAGAGCGGGCCGCGTGAGCGCGCGCACCATAAGTGAGAAGATCCTCTCGGTGAAAGCCGGGCGCGAGGTGCACGCCGGCGAGTACGTGATCTGTAACGTGGACCGCGTACTCGGCACCGATGCCTCGAGCCCGATGGCGATCGACTACTTCGAGAAGATGGGCGGCGAGCGGCTCTTCAATCCATCTCGCGTGCTTTTTGCCTTCGACCACTACTCTCCGGCAGCATCACCAGAGACGGCGGCGTTCCACGAGAAAGTTCGCGCGTTCGCAAAGCGTCACGGCGCCGATCTCTGCGACGTTGGTGAGGGAATCAGTTTTCAATTGCTCGCCGAGCGCGGCGGCGCGCTCCCCGGTTCGCTCGTGATTGGAGCGGACAGCCACACGGTGACGGCGGGCGCGCTGAATCTCTTCGCGACCGGTGTGGGCTCGTCGGATCTGGCGGCGGCGATGATCACCGGCCAGGTCTGGCTGCGCGTGCCGCACTCGATCAAGGTCACGCTCACGGGCACGCGCACCGCATATCTGAGCGCCAAGGATGTCGCGCTCGCGCTCGTTCACATGATTGGCGCCGATGGCGCGCATTATCAAACCCTGGAGTTCCACGGCTCGGCGCTGCCATCGTTCACGCTCGAAGATCGCATGGTGATCGCCAACCTCGGCGTGGAGATGGACGCCAAGGCGGCGATTTTTCCGGCGGACGCGGCCACGACCGAATATCTCAGGGGACGAAAAGTTGGACTCGACGCGCCCGTCACGGCCGACGTCAACGCGAAATACTCGCGCGAGATCACGCTCGATATCTCGCGACTCTCGCCGCGCGTCTCGCTGCCGCACGCGCCGGACAACGTCGTGCCGATCGAGCAGGCGGCCGGCACGCAGGTGCACATGGTGTTTCTGGGCACGTGCACCGGCGGCCGGGTGCGCGATTTTCACGAAGCGCTCGCCGCACTCAATCGCGCGGGCGGCGCCATCGCCGAGGGAGTGCAGCTCGTCGTGACCCCGGCCTCGCGCGAAGTTGCGGACAAACTTCGCGCAGATGGAACGCTCGAACGGTTCGAGACGCTCGGCGCGATCATCACCGAAACCGGCTGCGGCGCGTGCTGCGGCACGAGCGGCGTGATTCCCGCCGACGGTATGAATGTGCTCTCCACGGCGAACCGGAACTTCAAGGCGCGGATGGGGAACGCGACGGCGGCGATCTATCTCGCGTCGCCGGCCGCGTGCGGCGCCGCAGCCGCAACAGGACGCATCACCGATCCGCGAGCGGAGCGCGCCGCGCGATGATCGCACTCGAAGGGCGTGCACGCCGCCTCGGCGACAATATCAATACCGATTACATCATTTCGTCAGCGCGCAAGCGCGATACCATCGACGAGCATGTGCTCAAACAGTGGCTGCTCGAGCACGTCGATGCGGGATTCGCGGCCTCGGTGCAGCCGGGCGATATCATCGTTGCCGGCAAGAACTTCGGCTGCGGATCGGCCATGGAAGTCGCCGTTACGGTAATCCTCGCGGCCGGTATCAAAGCGGTCATCGCGCAGAGTTTCTCGCGCACGTTTTTTCGAAACGCCATCAACAACGGCTTGGTTCCGGTGCAGTGCGATACGTCGAAGTTCGAGGAGGGCGACACACTTTCCGTGCGGCTCGACGGATCGACACCGGTGGTCGTGAATTTCACCAAAGAGCTCACGATTGCGGCCGAGCCTATTCCGGAAGTGATGCTGCGCATTCTCGAGAGCGGCGGCATCGTGCAGCAGCTGAAGATTCATCGCCTCCTCGCCGCGTCGCATTCCACCCAGCCTTCCTGAACCGGGCAGACCATGACACAGATCACGCGCCGGGATTTTCTCGCGACGTCAACATCGTGCGCCGCGCACATTGCGCTGGCATCGGCGTTCATGCCGGCGGTGCTGCGCACGGCGTGGGCAAACGTTCCGCTCGGGGCGATCGTCGCGCGCGAGCCGTTTGGAAATCTCGAGAAGGTAGCTGACGGAATCTTTGCGATGATCTCCACGCCGCTCGGCGGCGACCGCACCACGCTTTCGAACGGCGGGATCATCGTCGGGCGCAGCGGCATCCTGGCGATTGAGGGATTCAATCTGCCGGCCGGCGCGGAGTGGCTCGCGAACAAATCGAAGGAACTCACCGGGCGCTGGCCGACGCACGTGGCACTCACGCACTACCACTCGGATCACGCAAACGGCGTGGCTGGCTATGTGCGCGAGGGGCAGCAGCTCGTCGTGCGGTCGACGGATTTGACTCGCACGCAGATTCTGGAGAAAAATCTGCCGGCAGATCCATCGCGCTCCGCGGCGCTGAACGATGTCGTGATGCTGAGCGGCGATCGCGTGACGGAGATCGATCTCGGCGGCCGCACGGTTCGCGTCACGCCCCGCAATGGGCACACCGCGAGCGACGTCTCACTCGAAGTGGCCGATCCGAGCGTGATGTTTTGCGGCGATCTCGTGTGGAATGGGATGGTGCCGAACTATGTGGATGCTGTGCCAACTCAGCTGGCAATATCGGCGCGGGCGTTGCGGCGCTCGAAGTCGACGATCTATGTGCCGGGGCACGGCGCGCTCGCGAAAGAGGCGGAGTTCGACCGTTATGTGGCGATGATCGATGAACTCGGCGCGGAGGCCAAGCGCTCGCACGATAGGGGCCAGACCGCCGCTGAAGCCGGAGCGAACTATTCGCTGCCGGCTTCACTCGGGGAGTGGACCCTTTTCAACAAAGTTTTCTTCGAACGCGCGTTCGCCGCGTGGTACCGCGAACTCGACAAGCGCTAACGCAGCGCTCGCGCGACACTAAATCGCGTCGGACAAGGATGCCATGTTGAAATCCTTCACTCGCAGCGCCGGCAACACGAGGCCGACTCCGACGTGTTCGGGTTTTCCCATCTCCTCGATCTTGTTGAGCATGAACAGCGGACTCTCCATCCAGCGGAAATTCCGCACCGGCCGCGTGACTTTTCCTTTTTCGATCAGCCAGAGTCCGTCGCGTGTGAGGCCCGTCATCATCACGGTGCGCGGGTCGAGGAAGTTCACGTAAAAAAAGTGCGTGACGAGCAGCCCGCGTTCGCAACCGGCAATGAGATCGGCGGTGCTCTTGGTGCCGCCATTCATCTTGAGCCCACCACCGAACCCGCCGCCGCCCACAGCTTGCATGCCCTGCTTCTGCGCCCAAAACCTCGAATAGTTCAGCGTCTTCAAGACACCGTTCTCGATCCACACTTTTCGGCCGGCCGGCAGTCCCTCGCCGTCGAACGGCTGTGAAAGCAGGTCCGGATCTGCGGGATCCGAATACATCGTCACTCGCTCGTCCACGATCTTCTCGCCGAGCTTCGTGCCGCCGCCCTTTTTCGAGAACGGACTGCGCCCTTCATCCGCACTGCGCGCATCCATCGAGCCAATCAGTGCGGGCACGAGCTGTCCCACCGCCGCCGGCTCGAGCACAACCGAATAGAGACCCGGTTCGATAGCGGTTGGAGCGTGCGAGCTGATGGCCTTCTGCGCGGCACGCCTGCCGAGCGCGGCCGGATCAATGTTCGCCCAATCGCGCGAGCCGCTCTCGGCCCAGCCGGATCCCGTGGCGTCGGGTGTGCGCGCCGTCGTCCCGAGATCGACCGCGGTCGAGCGATGGTACGCGAAGAGGCCTTTGTTATTTCCGACCGCAAAGGCGCCGGCATTCACGCTCAGGAATCCTGCTACGTTGAGTTCGCCGAGGCTCCTCCCCTGTTCGTTAATCGAGTCAAACACCTTTTTCACGGCGGCCGCGCGCGGCTCAGGCGAGAGATCCGCGGTGCGCTGAACGAAACCCTCGACCGGGATGTACTTCTGCGGACCAAGCTCCGGCATCAGCTCCGGATTCTCGGGCGACAGCTTCGCCAGCCGCTCGGCGAGTTCGACGCTGCGCTTCAGCGCGTCGTTCTCGAGAATGTTGGTCGTCGTGGACGCGCGCCGTTTTCCGACGGTCGCGATGACCGTCACGGTGGTATCTGTAATGCCGCCTGATGTCGTGATTTCTCCGCGCGCGAAGCGCGTGTTGCCTGCCCAGCCGCTATTCACAAGCACGCGCACTTCGTCGGCGGTTGCATACGAGAGCACTTTGGTGATGAGCGCTTTCGCATCGGCCGATGAAAGAAAGGGCTCGTCAGCGGGAGCGGGATTGAAAAGCGAGCGAGGTTCGCGCATCAACCGGTCCTCCCGGTGTTCACGATATTCACTTGCTTGAATCGCGCGGGCGGGCAGCCGTGCGAGACCGAACTGATCTGCACCGGCTCGCCTTTGCCGTCGTTGAACGCGCCCTCGAGGCGGTACGATGCCTTGCCGCCGAGCATGTCCATCGAATTCCAGAACACCGGCGTGCTCGCCTGATACGCGACATCCTTCAGCATGCCGACGATCTTTCCGTTCTTCACCTCGTGATACGCCTGCCCGGAGAACTGGAAGTTGTAGCGCTGGTGATCGATCGACCATGAGCCGTGATTGCGGATGATCACGCCGCGGTCCGTGGCTGCGATGATCTCGTCCATTGTTGTGTTCTTCTCATTCGGCAGCAGCGAGACGTTCGGCATGCGCTGGAACTGTACGTTCGACCACGAATCGGCAAACGAGCAGCCGTGCGAATGCTTGGTGCCTGTGATCGGCGCAATCCAGGACGCCTGTTCGCGCGTGGTTTGATACTCCTTGAAGATTCCTTTCTCGACGATGAGAAATTTGTCGGCCGGCACGCCTTCGTCGTCCCACATGCAGTGCGAGAGCGAGTGCTCCTGCGTGCGATCGCCCTGAATGTTGAAGAACTCGGGCCCGTACTTGAACTTGCCGAGCATTTTCTCCGGCGGCGCGAGAAAACTCGTGCCGGCGAAGTTGGCTTCGTAGCCCATTGCCCGATCGAGCTCTGTTGGATGACCAATTGATTCATGGATGGTCAGCCACATGTTCGTCGGCTCGAGAATCAGATCATAGCGGCCGGGCTCGACCGATTTGGCCGTCAGCTTTTCCGCCGCGACCGATGCCCATTTCTCCGCGTTGCCGGGCATGTCCATTTCGAGCACGTACTCCCACCCTTGTCCGCGCGGCGAAAGCTCTTCGGCGAAACTTTGGAATTCGCCATCGCCCACAGCCGTCGCGTTGAAATCCGGGCCGACGCGGATGAACGTCTGCGTGATGTTCGTGCCTTCGGTCGTGAGCAGGGTTTTCACTTCTTTCAACAGCTGCAGTCCCGACGTGACGAATTTCACCTTGCCAACTTTCAGCGCATTCTCGTTGGCCTTCAGGAGCAGCGCGATTTTTTCCTCGATCGGCACATCGAACGGATCCTTCATCACCGGCGTCATCCAAGTGCCCTTCACGGGCGCGGACGGCGCCAGCTCGATCGGCCGGCGCTGCACGGATTTCGCCGCGCGTGAAAGGCGCGCCGCCTCGCGTGCGACTCTCACCACCGCGTCCTTCGTCATCAGGCTCGTCGCGGCAAATCCCCACGATCCATTCACAATCGTTCGCACGCCAATACCGTACGACTCGCTGTCGTTCACGCCCTGGACCTGATGTTCGCGCGTGTTGATCTGCTGGCGGTGATAGCGGCCTATGCGCACGTCGGCGTACGAAGCGCCGGCGTCGCGCGCGGCGTTCAGCGCCTCGAGCGCGAGATCTTCGGCGTAGCGATCGGCGCCCGGCGCCGGAATCGGCGCGGGCGCGGCCGGCATCGCGAATCCGTTGCGCGCAGCGAGGCTCGCTGCGGTAACGGCGGCACTGGTCTTGAGAAAGTCGCGGCGATTTGTCGTCATGTTCCGTTAGACCGCCCAGCCGCTGCGGTAGTCCCGCGTGAGATACTGATTCACCGCCGCCACATTCGTGACAGTCGATGCCGCGCCATCGTACAGGATTTTCTTGCCCTGCCCCGCTCGCAGCGCCACGATCCCGAGCAACATCGTTTCCGTGAGACCGGCTGCGTACTCGAATGGTGAGCTCGCCTTTCCCTCGCCCTTGCACGCGGCAACCCAGTTGAGCTCGTGCGATGTCACAATGCGCGGCAGCGTTTTCGGAACGCTCTTTGCTTTCTCCATCAGGGCGTCGGGCCAGATGCGCGGGTTCTTGCCGTACGTCTCGTGCAGCAGGATTCCCTTCTCTCCAATGAAGATCACGCCGCCTTCGCGGAGCAGATCGACGGTGTCCGGAAGCAGATCCGGACGCGGCGGCTGAAGTCCGCCGTCATACCAGCTCAACTTCACCGGCGGCTGCTTGCCGCGCGCGCCGAACTCATAGTGCACGAGCATCGCCTGCGGATAACACACGGGCTTGCTGCGCATATTTCCGCCCGGCTGCGCGGCGGGAATCGGCGTAGTGCCCCACGGAGTTGACGTGGCTTCGATGCTCAGCGGATGCGTCAGTCCAAGCGCCCAATACGGCTGGTCGATCAGGTGCGCGCCCATGTCGCCCAGCGCGCCCACGCCAAAGTCGGTCCATCCGCGCCAGTTGAACGGATGATAGATCGGATGCCACGGCACATCTTCCGCGGTGCCGCCCAGATAAAGATCCCAGCGCATTCCCTCGGGCATCGGCGTTCCGCCCGACGACATCGCAGCCGCGGCGGCGTTATTGATGTTTCGCGCGTTCCATCCGTTCGTGAGCGCCTGCCCAGGCGGAATCTGCGACGGAGCAATTGGGCGAGAGACGCCCTGCGGCCAGATCGGACGGTTGGTCCAGACGTGCACTTCGTGAATCGGCCCGATGATGCCCGCTTGAATCCACTCGACGATGTTGCGCGTGTCGTCGATCGAGTGACCCTGGTTTCCCATCTGCGTGGCGAGCTTCGGATTGTCGCGCGCCATCTGCGCAAGCGCGCGCGCTTCGTGCACGCTCGTCGTCAGCGGCTTCTGCACGTACACGTGTTTGCCGAGCTGCATCGCCGATTTCGCGACGATCGCGTGGTTGTGATCGGGCGTCGCCACGAGCACGGCGTCGATGTCTTTCTGTTTGTCGAGCATCTCGCGGAAGTCGCGATATTTTGTCGCCCTGTCGAACTGCTGGCGGAGTTTCACGCCCGTCGGATTCGGCGTGCCATCACGCTTCTTCTCTTTGTCGCTGACGTTGCTATTCGAGAACGTGAGATCGACATCGCAGATCGCGACGAGATTCTCCGTCTGCGCGAGCACCTCCGCGTTCCCCGAACCCATTCCGCCGAATCCAACAATCGCGACGTTCAGCATATCGCTCGGCGCCCGGTATCCAGGCCCGCCGAGTATATGGCGCGGCACGATCATCGGAAATCCTGCGGGAACGAATGCGGCGGCGAGTGCTGATTTCGCAGCAGTCTCTACGAAATCGCGGCGGGAGGGATGTTTCTGCGACATGGCGAAGCTCCTGAAAAGAACCCGTGGAGAGGTTTCTGTCCCTTCTATATATGATGCTTACGCGCCGGGCTTCAAGATGGCGTTCGTTACCGGCAGCGAAATCGCATGCGGAGAGAAGCGGCCCGAAGCGGCGACCAGCTTGTTCATGAAGCCGGTGACGTGCACTCTCTGCCCTGCCATCAGTGCGCGATATCCCTGCCGCGCAACCTCGGCTGATGTCATCACCGAAGCCACCGGACTATCGAACAGCGCGGAGCTGCCGGTGTTTGCGACACCGGTGAAGCCCGTGTGCGTCGGGCCCGGGCAGAGCACGGTCATCGTGACGGCCGATGCTCGCAGCTCGTACGCGATCGCCTCGCCGAGACTGAGCACGTATGCCTTGCTCGCGCAGTACACTGCCATCGATGGGCCGGGCTGAAATCCGGCGGTCGATGCCACCAGCATGACGCGGCCGCGGTTTCGTTTCACCATTCCCGCAAGCAGCGCGCGCGTGAGCTCGGTGAGCGCGACGACATTCACATAGAGCATCTCGGAAACGCGTGCAGGATCGGATTCGTGAAACGGGCCGCCCGCGCCGAGCCCGGCATTGTTAACGAGAACATCCACGGTGAGTTTGCGCGCGTCGAGTTGCGATACGAGTTCGGCAGCCGCGCCGGGTTTGCTAAGGTCGGACGCGATCACGGTGCTCTCTGCGCCGAGTTTTTTGAGTTCCGCAGCAAGCGCCCGCATCGGCTCCACCCGTCGCGCCGTGAGCACAAGGTCGTGCCCATTCCGCGCCAGTTCCCGTGCCAAATCCGCGCCGATGCCGCTGGACGCGCCGGTTACTAAGGCCAATGGCCGAGGAGTAGTCATGAAATAAATCTACCGATGTATGCCCGTTCCGCCTCCCGCATTCCAATCCCGCACCCTGCATCGATTCGCACTCATGCTCTCAGGCCTCAGCGGCCGGTCCCGAACTATGAGCAGTACCATAACTCCATTGACATCAATATATTACCGAGGTGATCCTTCTCTTCGGTCCGTGCATGTTCGTGGCGCCGCTGCTGATCGTGCTGATTCCGGTGGCGGTCGTGCTGTGGCCGCCCGTGCTCCTGCTGCTCGGCGTGCTCTACGTGCTGCTGTGGCCGTTCGCACTCGCGGCCAAGCGCTTTCGCGTGAACTGGATCACGTCAGCTCACGCGGCGCTTGGCCGCTGGTTCATCGTGCTGCTCAGACCGTGGCGTTACTTCGACGCGCCGCGCAAGAAAACACCCTAGAACACTATTTACCGAGCGCGAGCACCTTGTGCGCGGATTCCTGCGCGCGTTTCGCTTCGACAGCCGTCACGCCGATCGCGGGTAGCCCCACCGGAGACTGTCCGAAGAACACTTCGTAGAAGACGCACGCCGCGATATACGATCCCTGCGGCAGCGGATGACTGCCGTCGATCTGCCAGAGTTCCGCTGACGGATCCTTCGAGAGCACATCGAGCCACGCGCGTCCTGCCAGAGCGAGCGAGGCGTGCTCTTCGTTGCCCAGCCTGCGATACGCCGCGACGATCGTGTCTTCTGCGCTGAGGCGCGTCTTGTTCGGCCAGGAGACATAGAGCACCACGCGAGCGCCTGATTTATGCGCCGCCTCGCTGATCAGCTTGCCGTACTTGAGCAGCGAATCGGGGGCGGTGATCGGCGTCGTACTCTGCTCCTGCACGACAACGATATCCCATTTCTCCTCGAAGGCTTTCTGCAGCGCTGGATTCGCCCAATGTCTCTTGAGCGTCTCGCCGCCCTTGAGGATGCCCGTTATCTCGGGCCGGCGATCGAGTTTTGCGGAGTCCGCGAGCTGCGAAATAATTTTGGGGAGATCGTTCACATAGGTGTAGCTGTTGCCGATCCACAGAATCCGGAGCGGTGCACCTGCACCGTGATGGCGCGGCGCAGTGGCCGGGAGGAGCAGCGCGATGGCCGAAGCCACGATTCTCAGAGTGGGAAGCATGGCTGAACATGCAGCGGATGAGGCCGCAGCGAAAGTCTTTCACGAAGTGTGCGCGGCGTCACTAAACATTTCTGGAACGGCTTCGTCTCCTTGCTGTGGCGCGCCGACAGAGTCGAGAGCACTCCGCTCACGCAGACGCGCTGGATACAGCAGACGAGGACATTCCAATGAAACGTTTTCTTCTCTCCGCCGGCGCCGGCGTGCTCGCCTTCGCAATGGCAGCATGTGCCAAGGATTCCGCCACCGCTCCAAGGTCACTCTCGCTGCAGCTCTCCGCTGGCGATACTGCCTCCTTGATGATTGGTGAAGCCGGCGATGCAACCGCCGCCGACGTCAGTCTTATCAGCACTGCCTCTGCTCAGGTTCCGGGAACCGGATGCACGCTCAATGCGGTTACCGGCCGCTTCGACTGCCCACCCTACGTCAACGAGCATGGCCTCACCGTCACACGCAGCCTCGCGTTCTTCGACGCGAACGGCGTGCAGATGAATCACTTCGATTCCACGACCGCGTCGATGAATGTGCAGGCAACCGATGTCGGCGTGGCAACCCGCGACAATGGAGCCGACACCGTGTCACGCACTCGCAATCTGACCGCCACCGGTTTGCTCGGACACAACACGACGCGCACCTGGAACGGCACCGCGAGCGGAACCGGTGGTGGATACGGATCCGACAGTGTCGCGTCGCGCACGTTCGATGTGAGCAACAACACGACGTTCTCCGGCATCGTCGTTCAGCTTCCGCGCTCGGCGAATCCCTATCCGATTTCTGGAAGCGTCAATCGTGTGGTGACGGGCAGCGGCGTGATCACACGCGGCGACAGTACCAGGACCGTTGCGATTTCGCGAGATGTGATCATCACGTTCAATGGTACGGAGTTTGTGCCGATGACGGTTGGAAGCGTGAGCTACACGCTGGATCTCGCGACGGGCAAAGCCACAAAGAACTGAGCACGACCGAACGCTTTGCAGTTCGCACACGAAGCGCATACGTTCTCGGCTCACTCCTCTCCACGTTGGAGCCCGAACGTATGCGCTTCGCTTTCCGTCTCCTCGCCCTCTCGCTGCTCGCGTTCAGCTCCGCCTACGCCGCGGCGGTAAGAGCCGATTCCGTCACTGCGATTGTCGGCGCAACCATAATCGACGGCAACGGCGGCCAATCGCTGCGCGATGCAGTCGTTCTGATAACCGGCCGGCGCATTACCGCCGTCGGCTCCCGCGAAAATGTGAAAATTCCAAAAGGCGCCAGGATCATCGACGCCGCCGGAAAGTTTCTCGTCCCCGGCTTCATCGATACGAACGTTCACATGTCGCTGTATTCGCGTCTCGAATCTCTGGCGCGATACGAAGACCGCTTCACCGACATCGCCATCGAAGGCGCGCAGCTGCAGCTGAAGTTCGGCATCACCACCGTGCGCGACAGCTACGGCATGCTCAAGCCGCTCATCGAAGCGCGCGACAAAATCAACAGCGGCGCGGTTCCCGGCGCTCGAATGTACGTCGCAGGAAATATCGTTGGGTGGGGCGGGCCATTCTCACTCACGTTCACCGGAACGCCGCCGGTAAATCTCTCGCTCTATCAGGAGCAGATGAACGATGCGATCGCCGCCGGCGCGGGCGAAGAACTCATGGGGATGACGCCCGACCAGCTGCGCGTGGCCATCAATAAATATCTCGACAAAGGCGTCGACTTCGTGAAGTACGGCGGCACGAGCCACGCGTTTTATCCCGCCATGCTCGGTTTTTCGGAGGCCGCGCAAAAAGCGCTCGTCGAAGAAGTGCACAAGCGCGGAAAAGTCGCCGAAACACACGCGACCTCGCCCGAAGGCCTTCGCCTCGCGATCGAAGCCGGTGTCGATCTCGTGCAACATCCGGAAATGACCGACGCGCCGATTCCGCCGGATGTCATGGCGCTGATGGTGAAGCGCGGCGTGATCTGCTCAATGCTCGCGAACAACATCACGGGAAAACCGTGGGCCGATCTCCAAAAGCGGCTCAAGACGCGCACCGATTCCATCAAGGCGGCCGACAGCACGCGCGCAGCGCTCCGCGCGCACCCGAACGTCCCCGCGAGCTCGGTGGACAGCGCGATGGCGATGATCACGCTCGAGCGGCCCGAACGCGCGCGCACCACGGCGGAAGTCTCACGCGATTCCACGATTGAACGCACGGTGCTCAAGCGCCGCAACGGCGAGGCGCTCATCAAGGCCGGCTGCGTCACCACCTCTTCCACCGACAACTATCGCGGCGAAGCGCCGGAATTCGAACGCGCACCAAAAGCCGAGTACAATTTTCCCGGCATCGGCACGCTCATGTCGATTGAAGGTCTCGTGGAACTCGGCATGACGCCGTCGCAGGCGATCACCGCTGCAACGAAGAACGGCGCCATCGCCATGCGCATGACGGATCAGATCGGTACGATCGAGGCAGGCAAGTTCGCCGATCTCGTGCTCCTCACCGCCGACCCGCTCGCGGACATTCACAACATCCGGAAGCAGGCGATGGTCATGAAGGAGGGCGCCGTGATCGACGTGCGGAAACTTCCGCTCAAACCGATTTTCTGGCGGCCGGTGGCGAAACTTCCGCCGCAGTAGACGCAGTCAGTCGCCGCGCAACGCGTCCACCGGATTCATTCTTGCGGCACGCCGCGCCGGCAGATAGCAGGCGAGGAGCATCACAGCAGAGAGGATCAGCGCCAGCAGCGCCGGGACCGCCGGCCCGACCGTCTGCACCCCATCGACGAGCCGCGCCGTCGCGCGTCCCGTCAACGCGAATGCGATGGTGCCGATCGCGAGTCCGGCGAGCGCAACGCGTACGCCGTCCCGCAGCACGAGCCGAGTGACACCGCCGGTGGTCGCCCCGAGCGCCAGCCGAACGCTGAGTTCGCCGGCGCGGCCCGCGACACTGTGCGCAACGACGCCATACAATCCGAGCACGCACAGTACGAGCGCGGTGACTCCAAATGCAATGATCCACTGCGCTGCCATGCGCTGCTGCCAAAGCCCGGCCGCGAGATACTCCGGCATCGTCGCGGCCGCATAGGTCGGCAGTCCAGGATCGAGCCGCGCGAGCGCGCGCTGCACATCCCTCAGCGCGCTTGCCGGGTTGCTGCTGTGCACATAGATCGTGTTGCGCCCGTCATAGTTTTGCCCGAGCGGAACGTACAGCGTCGGAGGCACGGCTTCGATAAGCGAGCCCATTTTGCTGTCTGCAACGACTCCGATGATCTCCAGCGGCGCGCGCTGCGGGCCGCTCCAGGGCGGCCACACGATTCGCTGGCCGACGGCCGGCTGGCCGGGCCACATGCGCCTGGCAAGTTCCTGATTCACGATCGCGACGAGCGGCCCGCCGTCGCGGTCGGCTGCTGCGAAGTCGCGGCCGGTCACGAGCGGAATACGGAGCGTCTCAAAGAATCCTTCGGTCACCACGCCCAGGCTCACGCGAGTGCCAAGCTCCATCTCGCGCCCATGAAACACCTCAGGCGACGGCTCTTCTCCGGGATGAAAAATGGAAACACGCGCGCCGCCCGCGGAGATGCTCGCCGCGCTCACTCCCGGAATCGCGCGAACGGCGCGCAGCGCTTCGGCCTGAAAAACCGCTCCGCGCGCGGCCGGGTAGCCTTGCATCGCAAGATCCACCGAGACCATGGCCGCATTCTTTTGCTCGAAACCAGCCGGCGCGTTCACGAGCGTGAAAAACCCGACGAAAAACATGGCTGCGGTCGCAAGGGCGAGAAATGAGAGAGCGACTTGCCCCGCGACGAGTCCGTCCTGAACTGCCGAGCGGCCTCGCGCGAAGCCACGGCCTCCCGCTTTCATTGCGGTCATCGGCATCACGCGCGAGGCGTGCAGTGCGGGGAGTACTGCCGCGACCAGTCCGCTGAGCATGGACGCGGCGAAGGCGAATGCTAGCACGCGGCCGTCAAGCGGAGCGTCGATCCCGTGCAGCAGCGATCCCGGAGGCTCCGCCGCCTTCACGAGCTGCGCGATCAGGAACGCAAGGCCGAGCCCGAGCAGGCCAGCGGGAAGTGCGAGTGCGGCGCCCTCGAGGAGCGACTGTGCCGCCAGCCGGCCTCGTGACGCGCCAAGCGCGAGGCGAGTCGCCATTTCACGCTGGCGCCCGACGAGCCGCACGAGGAGAAGGCTCGCGGCGTTTGCGCACGCGACGAACAGCACGAGCACAACAGCTCCAAGCAGAAGTCGCAGCACTCCGCTGACCTCATCGCGCTCGTCCGGCGAAAGTCCAACGCCGGGCACGACTCCGATCCGCCTGCCCGTATTCGTCAGCGGGTATGTCGCCGCGAGTTGCGCGGAGATCGTCGCGTTTTCCGCCTCCGCCTGCTCGATCGACACCGAGGGACGCAGACGAGCGAATACGTTGATCCATCCCGCGGCCCGATCGTCGAGCACGCCCGCAGACATGCGGGGCATGGCCTGACGCTGCATGGCGTAGGGCATCCAGAGCTCGGTGCTGAAGCCGGTGCGGGTGCCGCCGAATCCGCGCATCGCAACGCCGACGATGCGAAACGGATATCCGTTGACCCGCAACGTGCCCCCCACGGCGTTCACGTCCGCGCCGAACGCGCGGCGCCAATACGCGTCACTGATGACAACCACGGGACTCGCGCCCGGCGCCGTGTCATCCGCTTCGCCGAGAAGCCGGCCCGTCTCCGGGTTCACACCGAGCGCGCCGAAATAATTTCCGGTGACGAGATCTCCGCGAACACGCTCGGCTGCGGCGCCCGCCACGCTCACGCTCATACTCGACAGCGTGTGTGCGGCGACCGAGCTGAAGTTCTTCGAGGCTGCCCGAAAATCCCGGTAGTCCGGAAGACTCATGTTTGCGTACGTGCCGGTGGGCTGAATGCGCGTAAACGTCACGAGCTGGCCGGGGTCCACCACCCCGGGGAGTTCGCGATACATGACCGCGTTCACGACGCTGAAAATTCCGGTCGTCCCGCCGATCCCGAGTGCCAGCGTGAGCATAACCGTGGCGGCAAATCCAGGATGCCTGCGGAGTCCACGCCATGCGATGTGCAGATCGCGTGCGATCGGTTCAAACAGCGCCGTCGACCGGGCGTCGCGCACGCGTTCCTTCGCGTGTTCCGCACCGCCGATCTCGAGCAGGGCCGCGCGGCGCGCGGCTGCCGGGGTCAGGCCGAGATGCATTTTTTCATCCGTGAGCAGTTCGAGATAGCTCTGCAACTCCGCGCTCAGCTCGCGCTCCCGCGCGCCGCGGCGGAATACGTCGGCGGAGAACCCCACGATGCGCGAGCGGATCGACACCGATCTAGCCCTCGTGCAACGCGTGCGTCATCGTCGCGGCCAGGCGGCTCCACTCTCCCATCTCGCGGCGAAGCTGACGGCGCCCGCTCACCGTGATACGGTAGAACTTCGCGCGACGGTTGTTTTCAGAGACGCCCCACGACGACACGACCGCGCCGGCCCGTTCGAGGCGATGGAGCGACGGAAACAGCGACCCAGGGCCCGCGCGATAGGTACCGCGCGTCATCTGCTCGACGCGGCGCGCAACCCCCAGCCCGTGATACTCCTGCACCGCAAGCGCTTTCAGGATGAGCAGGTCGAGTGTTCCCTGCAGGATCGACGACGACGGTGCCGCAGCCATGCGTGCCCTCCCTATCGATGTTCGATAGGAACGCTACCTTCGCTCATATCGACTGTCAATAGGAGTCAGCGCTTTCGCGCGAACAGGCTGCCGTCGTATTCACGCGGAACCGCGATACGAAGCGCTCCCGGGATCGCATCGAACCGATAGTGAACGATACTGCGAGCGGGGTCGCCCGCGCGCGCCAGCGCGTCGCGTGCCGATGGCGTGAGATATTTCTGGAGTTTCACGGCCGAGCCATCGAGCTGCAGATCCACCGAAGCCGGCGCACTCACCTGAAAGTGGCCGCTGCTCTCGGCGAGCGCGTCCGCGTGAGTGGGCCGGCCTTTCATCAATATGTTGACGACCTGCGCGAACGCGCTCAACCGGCTGCGCGCCGTAATCACCGAGAGATCGAGTTCGCCGTTATCGACCTGCGCATCCGGCGTCATCATCGCGATCTTGCCGTACAGCCGCGTATTGCCCACCACGAGTTGCAGGGCCCTGCCCTGCCACTCGAATGTGCTCACACCGCTCGCGTTCTCGGCGCGAATCGCAAGCGGAAAGAGATGCAGAGCCGGGAGGTGCCGCAGCGCGGTGAGCACCACGGCCGTCACGCCAAGCCTGTGCTTGAGCGCCGCTGGTGTGAGCCGCATCAACGACGCATCCGCGCCGAGACCCGCCATCAAGAGAAAGTGGCGCCGTGGCCCTGCGGCAGAAGTCGCGTCGCGATCGAAATCGGTGGACTCCGCCCCGAGAGTAACGGACTCCACACCTACGTGGCCGACATCCACGCTGCGCACGTCGCTCTCGACGAGCGATTTCGCCGCGAGCACTGGATCCGCCGGAATGCCGACCTCCGCAGCCCATATGTTCGCCGTGCCGCCAGGAATCAGGCCAACAACCGCGTTCCGTTTGTTCGCCATCGCGAGCACGCCGTTGATCACATGATTCAGCGTCCCGTCTCCCCCGAACGCGACGATGCGATCGTATCCCGCGTCGGCGGCGCGCGCGGCGAGCTCGACGGTTTGTCCACGTTCCGCTTTTATCACGACGTCGGTCGTCCACCCCGCGGCCGCAAAGACGGCAACGACGTCTGGCACCTTTGCCAGATTGATTCCCGACCGCGGATGCACGACGAGACAGGCCGTGATTGGCTTCATGACTCGGAAAGTACGGGGCGGCCGCCGCCGATCATATGGAGGCAACACGTTCGTGACGATCCACGCATGCCACGGCATGGCACGGCATGGCACGCGCGGGAGTGACCCGTAAGTTTACTCGATGCTTATCCACGCGCTCTTTCTCCTTCAGGCCGCCCAGCAGCCGCCGAAGAAGCCCGTACGCGACGTCGCCGATCCCGGCGTGATCGCAACCGGCCAGCGCGTGACGCCGGCCGGAGTGCAGAGCGTATTCGAGGGGCGAGTAGGCGGGGTGAAGTTCGGCGCGAAACCGGGCGAAATCTGGGTCGCCGTGCCGGGTGCCGCGTATCGTCTCGGATGGAGCGACAATCGCGTGCTCGCCAGCGCGAAGTTCGACGGACGGCCGGGAGTGTACGGCGTCGCGGTTGATCCCGTCACGGGCCGCGCGCTGATCTCGACGATTGGAAGACTGCCCGCCGATCTCACGCGGAAGCGCGCGCCCGGCGGGCCGCCGCTGCCGAGAGCGCGCTCCGTGGTGCAGCTCTTCTCGTACGAAGGCAACGCCGCGGCTCGCAGAGCGAACGATGGCGGCGACAGCGCGGTCGTCGTGAATTCTTCGGCCGAGCTCGGCGACTATCTCGCGGGCGGCACGGCCGCGGCGCGCTCGAAAAATGCATCGGGCCATCGCGTGGCGATCGTCACGCTTCCCGCAAACGACGCGCTCGCGATTCTCGACGCCGAGAGCGGCGCGCTTCTCGGAAACGTCGCACTCGGCGTGCTGCCCGTCGGTGTGGCGATCGCGAACGATGGATCGATTGCGTACGTGTCGAACCTCGGCGGCCCCAAGCCGGCGAGCGGCGAGTCGGCCGCGGCGCAGTGCTGCGATCCGCGCGCAGAGCCGGTTCGCGTTGACGCTCGCGGCATGGCGCAGCGCGGAACGATCTCGAGAGTCGATCTCGTTTCGGGAACCGTCGCGAAAACCATTGGGGCCGGTCTGCACCCGACGGGAATTGCCTGGGACCAGCGACGCGCCCGTCTGTACGTGGCGAACGGAAACAGTGATGACGTGAGCGTCGTCGACACGCGTACCGATACAGTGATCGCGACCATCACGATTCGTCCGTTCAGACTCGACCGAATCGGACTCGCACCGACGGCCATCGCCGTCTCGCCAAACGGCGCCACGCTGTTCGTCGCGCTCGGCGGCGCCAACGCCGTTGCGATGTACGATGTGAGCGGCAATCGAGCCGCACGTTTGCTCGGCCTCATTCCGACCGGCTGGTATCCGACGACGCTCGACGTGAGTGCCGACGGGAAAACTCTCGCGGTCGGCACCCTGCTCGGCGTTGGATCCGGCACGGGCCGACCAGGCAGTATCGAAGGCCGCTACGTGCACGCGGTGCGCGGTTCGGTGAGCGTGATTCCGGTGCCGGGCGAAGCGGAACTCGCGGGCTTCACGACGGCCGTCGCGCAGAACAATCGGCTCGCACTGCGCACCGGCCCCGAGGCGCCTTTGCTCACGCCTCGCGCCGGCATTGCGGCGCGCGCAGTGCCAGAGCGTCCCGGCGAACCGTCGCTCGTACAGCACGTGGTGTACATCATTCGTGAAAATCGCACGTACGATCAGGTGCTTGGCGACATGGGCAAAGGCGCGAGCGACAGTTCTCTGCTCGAGTACGGGCGCGACGTCACGCCAAACGCGCACGCGCTCTCGAGCCAGTTCGTGCTGTTCGATCATTTCTTCGCGACAGGCGGCAACTCGGCGGACGGTCACCAGTGGCTGACGCAGGCGAACGAAACGGAATACCCGATGTGGCCGCTGTACGAGGGCCGCAGCTATCCGTCAGAGGGAAATGACGCGCTCGCCTATTCGTCGGGCGGATTCTTGTGGGAGGCGGCACAAGCGAAGGGGAGGACCGTCAGTGTGTTCGGCGAGTACGCGCCCGTACCGCCGCGCAACGACGCATCGATTCGCACGCGCCTGCTCGCGCAGTATCGTGATTCGCAGCCGCACAACCCGGCGTTTTTCCGCGGCGAACTCGCCAAACGCTTCAACACACACTCGGACATTCCATCGCTCGATCGTATTCTCGTGCGTGAATATCCGGGGTGGACCGAGGAAATACCCGACGTCGTGAAGGCCGACGTCATGAAGGATCATTTGCGCGAATGGGAAGCAAAGCACGAGATGCCGAATCTCGTGATGATGAATCTTCCGAACGATCATACGCAGGGCATGAGCGCGGACTGGTGTTCTCCCAAAGCGTGCGTCGCCGACAACGACCTCGCGCTCGGCCAGATCGTCGAGGCGTTGTCTCATTCATCGTTCTGGAATTCGATGGCGATCGTCGTCGTCGAGGACGACGCGCAGAACGGTGTCGATCACATCGATGGCCACCGCACGGTCGCGCTCGTCGCGAGTCCGTTCGCGAGGCGCGGCGTGATCGACAGCACGTTTTACAGTCTACAGAGCATGGTGAAGACGATTGAGCTGATGCTGGGGCTTCCCGCGCTGAGCATGTTCGATCTCGTCGCGACCGATATGCGCGCGAGTTTCATCGGGCCGAGCGAATCGCCGAATCTGGCTCCGTACGATTTGCTTACGCCGGCGCAGTCGCTCTATGAGGTGAACAAGCGAGTCGGCTCGATCACCGGGCCCCACGCGGCTGCCAGGCGCAACGCGACACTCGCCTCGGGCCGCATGAACTTTCGCGAGCCCGACGCGGCGCCGACGGAACTCCTCAATCGGATACTCTGGCATGACGCGCGTGGATGGAGCGTGCCGTATCCGAGAGTGCAGCGGTCATTGTTCTTTCCGATGGCGGTGGATCTCACCGACGCCGAGAAGGAGGCGAAGGGGAAAGACGAACGGCCGAAACACTAGGCAACACGGCACGTAGTGATCGAAGAGTGACCAACCATTGGTCACGTGAGGCTGTCTCATACGGTGCAGTCCCTCACGTCAATCCGATCTTATGCGTCTCGTCGTTCTCTCGCTGCTGTTTGCATCCGCAGCTGCAGCACAGTCGCGCGCTCCGTTGAATGCCGCGAAATCATCCGATCCCGAGATCGGCCGGCGCGTGGCGCGCGCGGTGCGCGTGGCGCAGCCGCCGAAAATGAACGGGAGGGGCGACGACCCGGCATGGAAGTCGGCGCCGATCTTCGACGAGTTCCGCGAGTTCCAGCCCAAAGAAGATGGGCCGCCGCGATTCCGGACGACGTTCCAAGTGGTGTACGACAATCGATACATATATGTGCTGGCGCGCGCGTACGATCCGCACCCCGACAGCATCATGCACGCGCTTTCGCGCCGAGATGTGCGCGGTTCCGCCGACCAACTGAAGGTCGTGATCGATCCGTACCATGACCGTCGAAGCGGATTCGAGTTTGCTGTCAATGCGGACGGTGTGAAGCGTGACTTCGCGGTATCGGCGGATTACAACGAGGACGCCAGCTGGGACGGCGTGTGGGACATCGCGACCACCGTCGACTCGCTCGGCTGGACGGCCGAGTGGCGGATCCCCTTCGCGCAGCTCCGGTTTCCCGGCGGTCCGGGAGAACACGTCTTTGGTTTCGCGGTGTGGCGCGACATTGAGCGCTTCAAGGAGCGCACGGGCTGGCCTGTTTTCTTCAACAGCAGGAACGGCTTCATGTCGCAGCTGGGCGATCTCACGGGAATCGAGGGCATTCCCACTCCGCACGAACTCGAGGTGACGCCCTATGCGCTCGCAAAGAACTCCACGCGGCAGACCTCGAACTGGAATCAGTTCTCGGCGGGAACCGTGGGCACCGACGTGAAGTACGGCGTGACGTCGAACGTTACGCTCGACGCCACGATCAATCCGGATTTTGGTCAGGTGCAGTCGGATCCGTCGGTGCTGAATCTCAGCGACTTCGAATCGTATTTTCAGGAGCAACGTCCGTTTTTCATAGAGGGTGCGGGGCTGTACCAGTTCGGCATCAACTGCAACGTGGTCAACTGCAGCAACGAGGGGCTGTTCTATTCGCGGCGCATCGGTCGGTCTCCACAGCTCGCGGGACTGTACGGCGATGGAAGTTCACCGAGTATCACCAGCATCACCGGCGCTGCGAAGCTGACGGGCCGCACGGCGGGCGGTCTCGCGATCGGCGTGCTGGAGGCGCTGACCGATCGCATGACCGGCCCGCTGCACCAAACGCTCGAGCCACGCACTTCGTACACGATGCTGCGCGCGCTGCAGGATTTCGACAACGGCAACGCGTCACTGGGCGTGGTCGCGACCGGCGTCAATCGCAGTCTCGACAGCTGGTCGGACTCGCTGCTGCGCCGCGAGGCGTACGTCGGCGGCGTGGATTTCCGTAGACTGTTTCATAACCGCGATTACGAGCTGAAGGGATCGCTGACCGGCTCGCACCTGGCAGGCAGCCGCCAGTCGATGCTCTCGACGCAGCTCAACTCGGTGCACGAATACCAGCGCCCCGACGGCGCGCTGCGCGTGGATTCGGCGCTCACCTCGCTCAACGGCGACGCCGAAGAGCTGCTGTTTGGAAAGATGGGCGGTGGCATCACGCGATTTCAGACGAGCTATCAGCGCCAGTCCGCCGGCTACGATCCCAACGATCTCGGCTATCTGCGGCGAGCGGACGAGCAAAGCTGGAGCACATGGACCTCGCTGGAATGGCAAAAGCCATCAAGCTGGTATCGCACACTGAACGTGAATCTGAGCGAATGGACGTCCTGGACGAACGCCGGGCTGAAAATCCAGCAGGGCGTCAATGCCAACGCGCACGTCGGACTGCTGAACAATTGGTTCCTTTTCGCCGGCGGGACCATCGCCAACTTCGGTGAGACGGAGTGCGACCGCTGTTCACGCGGCGGTCCGTCGATGCGACAGTCACGAGCGTTTTATCCGTGGGCGGGAATCATGGGCGACGACCGCATGACCATCGTGCCCTCTGTGTTCGTGAACTACGGATCGTGGAACGAGGGAACGTCGCATTCCCTCAACATGAATCCGTCGGCGCAGATCAAGATCTCGAGCGCGCTGGTCGGCAGCCTCGGCGTGGGCTACACCGACAACGCGGACGATTCGCAATGGTACGGGAACTTCACGGCCGGCGGCGCGACGCATTACACTTTCGCGCATCTCAAGCAGCGCGTCGTGTCGCTCACCGCTCGCCTGAGCTACGCGATGACGCCGAACTTGACGCTGGAGTTCTACGGCGCGCCGTTTGTGACCAACGGCACGTACTCGAACGTGCGCGAACTGAGCGCCACACCGCGGGCCGCGTTGTATGCCGACCGGTTCCAGACCTACACGCCGGCCGCGGGCACGACGACGGGATTTGACTATCGTCAGCTGCGCGCCAACACCGTGCTGCGCTGGGAGTACCGGCCCGGATCCACGTTGTTCGTCGTGTGGACACACGGACGCGACGGTTCGGACCCGGCCGACCTGAACCAGTCAGTCTCGACCGAGTACCGAGACCTGTTCGCGCTTCATCCAGAAAATACTTTTATCGTCAAGCTTGCGTACTGGCTGAGCCGCTAGTCGCGCGGCGTGACGCGGTCTCCGGCCACTGCGCGCCCCGCGCCATCCATCGTGATGCGGGACGCGCGCCCGTTGGCGAGTGTGAACGCCACGACCGTGCGCGGTGAGGAGCGCATCGCGAAGGTGCCATCCGTCTGCTTCAGCAGCCGTTCGGCCCCCTGCCCGAGCGCGGCGATCATCAGCCGGCCGTTTTCATCGAATATTCTGTACGTGCGGCGATACTGCAGAAACGAGCCGTGCTGATCAGGCGAAAGCTTGTCGTACTTCACCGTAAACTCGCCGGCGAGCTGCGCGCGCTCCGCCGTTGAAACCGATTCATCAGCGAGCACTCGCGGCGCCGGCGCTGGCGGCGGCGTTGGAAGTTCCTTCAAGCCGAGTATGCCCCGAGCGACTCCGCGCGCAATCGCGTAGGCGTTCTGATTCTCCGTGTTCGTGAGCACGACGACGGTGAGTTTGTCATCGGGAAACTCGTACATCGCGCCGGCATAGCCGAGCAGCGATCCGTGCTGGCCTACGCTGCGGTGCGCATCCTCGTGATTCAGCGTGAGGGCGAGACCGTAATGCATCTCCGGGTCGGACGGACTCATGTTCAGCGTCGGGCCAACGGCGGTGCTCATCAGCGTGAGCGTCTCCGCCTTGAGCAGCTTGTGCTCGCGCACCGCGCGCCACGCGGCGTACAAATCGCCGACGGTGCTGCAGTAGCGCAGGTCATCGTTGAACGCCATGTCGTTCTCGGCGGCCTGCACATGACCCGTCGGTGTTCGACGATATCCGGGAGAGAGTCCGCGCGTCAGCGAATAGTCGTCGCAGAGAGTCGTGGATTTGAGACCGGCGGGCTCGAAGATGTTCTGCTTCACGTACTCGTCGAAACTTTGGCCGCTCGTGTGTTCGATGATCGAGACGAGCAGCGCGAATCCGGAGATGGACCAGTCCCACACCTTCCCCGGTTCGTTCACCCACGGACGATTCGCGAAGAGCCCGATCACTTCGTCGAGCGAGCGCGGCGTGCGGCTCGTGCCGTCGATCGCGTCGCCAAGGTAGTGATAGTCGACGATTCCCGACGTGTGATTCAGGAGCTGACGCACGCTGACGTGATGCCCCTGCATGGGGAACGACGGCACGAGCGTGGAAATATCCGCGTCGAGCGAGAGCTTCCCGCGTTCTACGAGCTGCATCACGGCGACGCCGGTGAACGGCATCATCGGGCCGACCACGTGGTAGAGCGTCTCTTCTTTCGCAGGCACCTGGAGCGAGAGCTCGGCCAAGCCGTAGCCTTTATGCAGCAGGATCTTGCCGCCGCGAGCGACGAGCACCGACGCGCCCACGACTTGCTCGCGGGCCACGATCTTCTTGACGATCGCGTCGAGGTCAGGCGCCGCAGCCGGCACGGCAGCCGGCACCGCAGCCGGCGCAGCAGCCGGCGTCTGTGCGCCGGCTAGAGCGACGGTGAACGAAAGGAAAGCCACATAACGGGCAGTGCTCACGGGAATGCCTCAGTCTGGGTGCGACACAATCATATTACAGAATGCCCGCCACCGCTCAGGAGACCGTATGAATCGCTGCGTTCGCATTCTCGCCGTACTGGCCATTGTTGTTTCACCGCTCGCGGCACAGAAGTCCTATTCGATCAAGGCGCGCTACACGCTGGGCGGCGAGGGAAGCTGGGACTATCTGTCGCTCGACACGGCGACGAACCGCCTGTTCATTGCGCGCGAGGATCGCGTGATGGTCATCGACGCGGCAAAAGGAACGCTGCTCGGTGAAATCAAAGGGTTGAACCGCGCGCACGGCGTGGCGTTCGCGTACGCCGCGGGCCACGGCTTCGCGACGGGCGGCGGCGACAGCACCGTGACGATGTTCGAACTCAAGACGCTCGCGGTCATCTCGCGCACGAAAGCGGCGGATGACGACGATGCGGTGATCTATGATCCCGTCTCGAAACACATTTTCACTTTCAACGGCGACGCGCACTCGTCGTCGGTGATCGACGCGAATACCGGCGCACTGATCACGAACATCGATTTGGGTGCGAAGCCGGAGTTCGGCGTGACCGCGCTCGACGGATTGCTCTACGCGAACGTCGATGACGGGGGCAAGGGCGCGATCGTGGAAATAGACGCGAAGGCTCTGCGCGTGACGCGCCGGTGGTCCACGGCGCCGTGCGCGTCTGCGACGGGACTCGCGATCGACATCGAACATCACCGGCTGATCAGCGTCTGCCGAAACACGTGGATGGCGATCTCGGATACGAAGGGCGGCGCGCTCGTGACGACGGTGAAGATCGGCGGCGGCGTCGACGCGGCCGCGTTCGATGCGGCCACGCAGCTCGCATTCGCCTCGAATAACGATGGCACGCTGACGGTGGTGCACGAGGATTCGCCCGACAAATGGACGATCGTTGCCAACGTGCTCACCGGCGAGGCCGCAAAGACGATGGCGCTCGACCCGAAAAGTCATCGAGTGTATGTCGCCGCGGCGAAATACGAGGTGCCGTCGGGCGCCGGAGTCGGCGGAGCCCGCCCGCGGCCAAAGATGGTGCCGGGATCTTTCGTGGTGCTGGTGCTGGAGCGGTAAGAGGATGGATGATCGAAGATCGAGGATGGATGATCGAGGATCGAGGATCGAGGATCGAGGATGAGGATCGAGGATCGAGGATGAGATATGAGAGATGAGAGCCAACCAACGGTCTGCTCGCGGTGTCAATAATGGTTGGAGCGCCCACCGACACTAAGAGACCGCCATGAACGAGAGCACCACGAGCAGCAAGTCCGATAGAGCGCCATGGTGGGAGTCGTTCGTTCAGGACCTGCGCTACGCTGTTCGCGGTCTGCGCGCGAAAAAGGGCTTCACGCTCGCGGTGGTCATCACGCTCGGATTGGGAATCGGCGCGAATGCTGCGATGTTTTCAATCGTCGATCGCCTGCTCTTCCGGCCGCCGCCGATGCTGCGCGACGCGGCGCTCACGCACCGCCTCTATCTGGTCAGTACGTTTCGCGGAAAGGAGAACTCAGGAGGCAGCCTCCCCTACGCGCGCTTCCTCGATTTCAAGCGTGACACAAAATCGTTCTCGCGCATCGCGCAGTTCACCGTCCGCGATCTCGCCATCGGAACAGGCACCGACGCGCGCGAGATGCGCGTTGGGGCGGTAAGCGCGGCATTCTTTGAATTCTTCGACGCGAATCCCACGCTCGGCCGCTACTTCACGTCGGCAGAAGATTCGATTCCGGAGGGCGCGCCCGTTGCGGTGGTGAGCAACGCGTACTGGCAGACTGTACTCGGCGGGCGCCGCGACGTGTTGGGTTCGACACTTCGAATTGGATCGCTCGTCTACAATGTCATTGGTGTCGCGCCGCCCGGCTTCGGCGGTGTCTCGCCCGATCGGCCGCCGGTCGCGTACATCCCGATCAGCTCGTACGCGAGCACACAGAATTTCAAGCAGGCCGGGCACACGTGGTGGGACACGTACAACTGGACCTGGTCGAACACGATGGCGATGCGAAAGCCCGGCGTCAGCATCGAGGCAGCCAACGCCGATCTCACGCAGGCATATATCAAGGGCTACAACGCCCAAGCGGCGGAACAGAAGGGCATGACGCCGATCGATCTTGTGAAGCCGCATGCCATCGCGGCATCGATTCTCTCGGAGCGTGGTCCCAACCAGAGTTCGCTCGCGAAAGTCGCCACGTGGATCAGCGGAGTCGCGCTGATCGTTTTGCTGATCGCGTGCGCGAACGTTGCGAACCTTCTGCTCGCGCGCGCGCTGAACCGCCGCCGTGAAATCGCGGTACGACTCGCGCTCGGCGTGAGCCGGCGCCGGTTGCTCGCGCAGCTGCTTACCGAGAGCATTCTGCTCGGCATACTCGGCGGGGCCGCGGGACTCATCATTGCCCAAGCAGGCGGGGCGCTCCTGCGGGCCGCGTTCCTGCCGAAATCCGAATCAGCAAGCGTCGTGAGCGATCCACGCACGCTTATTTTTGCGGCGCTTGCCGCGCTGATCGCGGGAGTGCTCTGCGGCGTGGCGCCGGCGATGCAGGTCCGGCACGTGAATCTCGCCAGCGATCTCAAATCGGGAGCGCGCGAGGGCACGTATCACCGGTCCAAGCTGCGGATTGGGCTGCTGATTGCGCAGGGCGCATTGTCGGTGGTGCTGCTCGTGGGCGCGGGCCTGTTCGTGCGCAGCCTCGGAAATGTGCGCATGCTTCGAATGGGCTATGACGTCGATCCGATTCTTCTGCTGAATCTCAACATGCGCGGCACGAAGCTCGACAGCGCGCAAACGGTGGTGCTGCTCGACAACCTGCTCGCTACTGCGAAATCGCTGCCTGAAGTTGCGAACGCATCGAGGCAGACTGGCGTGCCGTTTTGGAGTTCGTGGAGTTCCACGCTCACCGTTGCCGGAATCGATTCCGTTCACAAACTCGGGCAGTTCAATCTCAACGGAGTGAGTCCCGAATATTTCTCGACGCTCGGCACACGCATTCTGAGGGGCCGCGGAATCACCGATGCTGACCGTGCCGGCGCGCCGCCGTCGATGGTCGTCAGCGCGGGAATGGCCAAGCGCCTCTGGCCAAATGCCGACGCCATCGGTCAATGCATCAAGCAGGGCACCGATACGATGCCGTGCACGTATGTCGTGGGCATCGCTGAAGATATCAAAGCGCAGAAACTCGAGGCCGAGGGCGACGCGTACTACTACTATTTGTCGATCGCGCAATTCCATCCCGATAACGGTGGCCTGTTCATTCGCACACGCGGCGACGCGGTGAAGGTCTCCGAATCGATTCGGCGGCGCCTTCAGGCACTGATGCCCGGCGGATCTTACGTCACGATCAAGCCATTCCGCGAAATCATCGGCGGTGAGACGAAATCGTGGGAACTCGGCGCGAGCATGTTTCTCACGTTCGGCCTGCTCGCCCTCGCGCTCGCAGCCATCGGTCTGTTCAGCGTGATTTCATACAACGTCGCGCAGCGCACGCACGAACTCGGAGTCCGCGTCGCGCTCGGCGCGCAGATGGGTGATCTCATCAAACTCGTCGTGACCGAGGGAATGGAGCTCGGCGCGATTGGAGTGTTGATCGGCGCGGGGATCGCGCTGGCGAGCGGGAAGTGGATCAAACCGCTGCTGTTCGACGAATCGCCGAGGGATCCGGTCATTTTCGCTGCGGTGACAGCGGTGCTGTTGATCGTGACGCTCGTGGCGAGTTTGATTCCGGCACGACGGGCGGCTCGGGTGGACCCCAACAGGGCACTTCGATCGGATTGAAGTGTTATTGTTGGTCATGAAATCCATCGTTCTCGCCGAGCTCAGCCTCGCGTACGCGCTCGCGTGCGCGACTTCCGCGCAGGCACAGAAATCCGTTCCCATCACGAGTGAGCCGCACCATCATCTCGTGTACACCAGCGACCGCCTGCGCGTCTTCCGCGTGGAAGTTCCGAAGGGCACGAGCACCCTGCTCCACGAGCACGCGGTGGATTATTTCTGGGTCGGCGTTGGTCCAGCCGAGTTCGAGAATCAAATCCCGGGAAAACCCGATGCCAAGGTTGACTCGAACGACGGCCGCGTGCACTTCACGCGCGGCGCATTCGCTCACGTCGCGAAGATTGACGGGCCGAGCACCTTTTACAACGTGACGTTCGAGCTTCCTCTCGCGCAGACGAACCCGCGGAACCTGTGCGTTGTGGTGCTGCCAGACCAGAAAATGAATTGTCCCGCAGCCGAGTCGAAGCGCGCCCAGACCGAGTTTTCCGGCGCGCTCACTGCACCGGAGTTCGAAACGGATCAGACGCGTGTCACGATGCTGATTCTTCAGCCCGACGCTGCGATGGAGTTCAAGAAGCAGGATCGCATGCCGGTGCTCGTCGCAGTCGACAACGCGCAGGGGACGCTGCACACCACGTGCCGCGATCCCAAGGGCGCCAAAACCGACGCGATTCAGCCGAAGTCGGGCGATTCGTTTGCCGTCGTCACGGCCGCATGTGTACTCCACAATGCGTCCGCATCTCCGGTGCGCTTTCTCGCCGTAGAGTTCGCCGAGGCGAAACCCTAAGCGCGCTACGGCTCCCTCACCCGTCCCGCACCGCGCCCAGCACTCGCGTGAGCTCCGCCGCGACCGTCGCCTGAAATTCCGCGTCGGTCCAATAGTAGTTGTGCGAGAGCGGTGTCAGCGAGATCCCCGGCATGCCGACTTCCATCGTGACATCGTCGATCATCGTGCCGTGGCGCTCGTCCCATAAATCGTTGAGCGGATAGCCCAGGATATCGTACGGATCGAACACGTTGAGCCAGCGCGCCGCCGCGCGGAGATTCGCCGGAAGCGCCGGCCGCGGAAAGCGGACGCACTCATAGTGCGCGGACGGCGGCAGAAAGAGCGGGATGTTGCAGCCGAACGTGACGAGTCCGGCGAGCGTCTGCATCTGCTGAAATGGAGTGTCGCCAATAGGCCGCCGCGCCGAGGCCTTCGCGCTTTCTTTTTCCGGCGTCGCGGCCGCTGAGAACGCGCCCACCTCGCCGGCCGCGCGCTCGAGATTCCAGAGGTAATTCGTGACTACCACGCCGCCGAGCGAATGCGCGAGCACGATGAGCGGCGCCGTGGAAGGGTCGCGCAGTTCGCGCTCGACGGCGCCGAGGGATTCCGCGAGCCGCCGATGCACGGTCTGCAGCACGGGCACCCCGCCCTGCTCATATCCCGAGAGATATCCGGTGGGATCACCCAGCGTGCCGACGACCCACTTTCGCAAAAAATTCAGCCGCATCGGCGCGGACGCATTCTCGAGCAGCGCAAAGATGCGATCCTGGCTCGGCTGCAGAATATTCGCCCAGAAGCACGGCTGGAACGCGAACGCCGATGCCTCGCGCCCAAGCTGCCGCTTGAGTCCGTCGACCAGCGGCTGCGCAAAGTGTGGTTCGGGATCACCCATGCCGTGGATGATCACCACTCCGACTTCTGCGGGAGAAATGAGAGTCACAATTTGAAAGTACTGACAAAGAACACGACCGTCAGCTTCTTCACATCGCTCGTGTAGCCCAGACGAACCCCGCCGCCGATTCCCTTCGCGGGATCGTTGACGACCCACAAAGGCAGGTCAACTCCCGTGACGGAGTTTCGGATATCGCGCGAGAGCGTGATATGCATTGCTGCGCTCGCATCGAGACTCCACGCAAACGTCATACTCGCGATGGCCGCCGGCGCATTCGACGGCGGAGCGAGGACGACGGTTGAACAGCTTTCGGTGCCCACCGGACCGAACGCGGCCGGCGCGCAAATACTCTGCGACGCGCGCGACTTGTACGCCTGCTCGACGCGGAACGAGCCGGACAGCGCTGTTCTGCTCCATCGATGCCCCACTCCGGCCGTCGCCGCATACGCACTGTGATCAACGGAATGTCTGGCGAGCGTCGCCGAGTCGCGATATGAAAAGCTCGGCTGACTGTACGCCGCACTCAACGCGACAAACCATCCGTTGGGCCGACTCGGCGTTGTGAGACTCATCTCGATCCGCGCGGAGCCGGCGAGTCCGTTGAGATCGGCAAGTTTCGTGAACGCGTCGTCTGCATTCAGCGGTCCCGCGAGCGTCACGGCCCACGCCGTCGAATCTTTGCAAAAGTTTTCCCGCAGATCGCAGACGTTCACCTGCAGCCGCGCCTCTTTGGAGCCTCCGACCGGAACAACGCTCGCGGTCCACGCGGATCGTCTCGCAAATCCGACGAGCGAGGGATCGAACGTCAGCATGCGAAACAGCATCTCCTCCGGCGTGGGTGGCCGCATGCGGCCGTTCTTGATACCACTATCGCCGGCGACCATCACGACTCCGCTTTTCTGCCCGTACGCCGCCGTGCCGATCGTGATCAGCAGCACAAGACTCCAAACGATTTTCATGGCTTACTCCAGAGTGCGGGGCTTCGCGTTCCTGCGGAGAAAACTCACGAGTGGCCGCGCCGGCTCCGGCACGGTTTCGTCGTCGAACGTCACTGAGATCGTGCCGCCTTCACGGTCCACGTGTATCTCGTATAGTCGAAGGTCGCGCTTTGCTGTCGAGAGATATTCCCCCGAGACGACAATGCCGCTGGCGTCCACCAGATCAGTCATCTCGCGCACATCGTCCGGCAGCATCCGCGCGCTTTCGAGATCAACGGCGCGCACGGCGCCGACGAATCCGCCCGTTTGCAGAAATCGCACGCGCACAATGACGTCGCTTTTCACGCGAGCACGCGCACTTTTTTCACGATGACGCCCACATTCTCCCACGCGTGCCGCACCGCTGCAACGGCGTCCGCGCCGTGGGCCGCCGCATTTTGCACGCACAGCTCGGCGCAATCCTGAAACCCGCTCGTCTTGGGAATCCTGAGCAGCGTATCGTACCAAATGCGCCCCGCCGTCTCCCACGCGTTGCCGCCGAGCGATTTCGCGGTGAGGGCGAACGCGCGATTGGGAATGCCCGAGTTGATGTGCACGCCGCCGTTGTCGCTCGCGCCGTGGTAGAGATTGCTCATGTGCGCGGGCTGCGGATCGGTGCCGAGGTATGGATCGTTCATGTACGCGGTGCCCGGATGCTCCATGTCGCGAATGCCGCGGCGCGTGGGCGCGCTCACGAGAACCTCGCGGCCGATGAGCCACGTCGCGCCCTGCACCGCCTCGCCGCTCTTCCATTGACGCACGAGAATACCGAACACATCTGCGAAGTGCTCGTTGAGCGCGCCTGATTGCCCCTGGTATTCGAGGTTGCTCGTGAACGACTGCACGCCGTGCGTGAGTTCGTGTCCGACGACATCCAGCGAGCGCGTGAAGCGCTGGAAGATGAGATCGTCGCCGTCGCCATACGCCATCTGCTTTCCGTTCCAGAAGGCGTTGTCGAGCGGCACGGGCTTTCCGTTTTCACCCTCGTCGGCGAGGTGCACGCTGCCTATGAGCGTCATGCCGTTGTCGTCGAGCGAATTTCGCTTGAAGACGGTGTCGTAGAAGTCGTACGTCGTGCCGGCATGATCGAAGGCCTCGTTCACCGCGTCGTCGAGCGACGGCGCATCGGATTCGGAGCGCACGAGCGAGCCGGGGAGTTTGATCGTGCCCTTGGCGTCGTAGAGCAGCCGATGCTTGCGACCCGCGGGGGAACGCGCGGCGCTCAACTGGGGTATGGCTTGATTGCGCGCGCGGTCATTGCGCATGGTGGCGGCCGCCGCGAGATTCGCTTCGGCAAGTGCGCGAACTTGGGCGTCGTCCGAGCGCAGCAGGTGCTCCGTCATGTACGGAGGGATGATGCACTGGATGGGATTTCGCTGGCACATCGTCGTGCCTCCACGTTGAATGGCGGGAGATTTATGCGACCCTTTCTGGTTTCAGTCAAGGAGTGGCCTAAAATGGTCGTGCTCGCGGCGGTTCTCGCGAGCCCGATGCAGGCGCAGTCGCGGAAGCTGAAAGTCATCTCGACCGACAGTACGCCGGTGGTCTATGCGTTCGTGCAGCTCGAAGGCGGTGTCGGCCAGATCACCGATGAAAACGGCGAAATCAGCATCGGCGCCGGCAAGACGAAGACGTTTACCGTCAATGTGCGGCGCATCGGATTCACGCCATGGTTCGGCAAACTGGAGTTCCCCGACACGTCTGCAACGCTCACGGTCATCATGCCACGCCTGGCGCAGGGCCTAGCGGAGGTGCGCATTTCGGAGCGTGCAAAAGCGCCCGCGTATCTCCAGCCGTTTTACGACCGCTGGACGATGAAGCAGAAGGGGCTGCTGTCGGCGACGTTCATCGGCCCCGAAGAACTCGAGTTCCGGCATCCGGACCGAATCGCGAATATGCTCAGCGGCCTGAATGGTGTTGCGCTGCGCCGCGGAAATCGCGGTGAGATGTCCGCGATGTCAACCAACGGCACGTGCCCGATGGCCGTGGTGGTGGATGGCGTGCAGAAGTGCCCGCGCAGCGGCTGTACCGGCGGCAGCGGCGGCATGTCGCTCGGAGCGCGGGCTGCGGTTCCCCTCATCGACATCAACGATCTCGTCGATGCGAACGATGTGGCAGCGATCGAGGTCTACACGCGCGGCGGTAACACGCCGACGAGTTTGCAGGTGAACGACACTGCGTGCGGTGTGATCGCGATCTGGACCGGCAGCCGAAAGCCCTAGGAGCTGGAGAAGACGCTCAGTCCAGCGGCTTGCCCTTCTTGGCTGGCGACATAACTGGTGGCCGCAGCGCAAATCGGAAGTCCTGCTCCGACAGCTGACGCACTGCGTTCTGCCCCATCAGCGCGGGACGAAAACGCATCGCCGGCATTGCACCGAGAACCGCGCGCGCGAACGCGTCGTTCGTCTTGTTGAGAATTTTCACCGTCGACATATCAATACGGCCGGTCGAATCCACCACGAATCGTACCTTCACGAGTCCGGCGATGCCCGCCTCTTCCATATCCGCCGGATATTCCGGTGCCGCGCTGTTCGGATCGCGAACCGCCGCGCTGTCGACATCCAGCAGCGCGAACGCGCCCATCGACTCCGCCATCTTCACCTCATCTGCAATCGCATTCGGCGCGGCAGCCGTCCCCGCTTCCGGAATCTGCAACTGCAGCTGGTTCGGATCACGCGGCTTCGTGACCGCGTCGCGATCGTTGCCCGCGCCAACGGCTCCGAGCGAACCGTCCGCGGCTGAGCCGCCGCCGGGAATTCGGAGATAGGCAAGCGACTCCTCGCCAATCTTCGGCGCGCGATCCTTCGGAAAAAAGTATTCCGCGATGCGCTGCTCGAACTCCGTCGCCGCGCGAACCGCCGGCTTGCCGCCGAGCAGCACCGCCGAGAGCAGGCTCGCGTGCAACACCATGCTCCCCAGCGCGCCGGCCACAGGGCGATGGGTTTTCGTTTTGCCAGAGGCGATCAGGACGCTGAACATCGGTCTATATATAGTACCCCGAAGCGGAAGCCCACGTCACGCTTGAGCTTGCCTGGCTGCCGAGGAGAGCCGGTCGAGGACCCGGATGTTCAGCAGAGCGTCGTCCGCGCAGACCATCGGCTTGCCGCCCTCAAGAATCGCTCGCGCGAGATCATCCACCTCGAGCGCAAACGTGTTCACCGGCTCGAACGAGATGATTTCTTCACGATCCTTTGTGCGAACCGCGATCGTCGGACTGCCCGTCCACGACTTGAACGGGTGATTCAGCTCAATCACTCCGTTGGATCCGCTCAGCACGAGCTTCTCGTGCACCCCGCTGTCGAATCCGCACGAAAGGATCGCGTGCCGGCCGGAACCGAACTCCAGCACGCCCTGAAAACTCGTGTCGACCTTGCGCACGGGATGATACGTCGCGAACGCCGTCATGCGCTGGGGCGAGTCGCCGAGAAAGAGCCGGCTCACGCTCACGCAGTAGCAGCCTACATCGAGCAGCGATCCCCCGCCCCACTCCGCGATCATCCGCACATCGTCCGGATTCGCGAGCGGAAACCGGAACGATGCCTCGACGGCCATCACCTCGCCGATCGCGCCAGCACGCACAAGCTCCTGCGCCCGCGCAATCTGCGGATGGTGCCGATACATGAACGCCTCGGCGAGCAGCATCCCGGTCGATTCGGAAACGCGCAGCATCGCTTCGCAATCGCGCGCATTCATCGCCAGCGGCTTTTCGCACAGCACATGCTTGCCCGCCCGCATCGCCGCGATCGAGAGTTCCTTGTGCAGTCCGTTGTGCGTCGAGACGTATACGGCGGCGACCTCCGGATCTCGAATCAGCGCATCATACGTCTCGTGGACACGCGCAGGCTTCAATTCCTCCGCCCGGCTGCGGTCGCGACTCGCCGCCGCGAAGAGCTCCGCGTGCGTTGCCTGATGGATCGCAGGCCCGATCTGATTCCGCGCGATCCGCCCCGCGCCGATCAACCCAAAATTTATCTTTGCATTCATATGTATGAATGTATTGTGCTACATGCACGTTCGCGATACCTTTGCATGCATGCCGAAACGTGAGAAACCCTCGAGAGTCCGCGAGCCCGTACAAGTCTACCTCGCTCAGGACGACAACGAATTGTTGGTGCGCGTTGCCGCGGCGGCGGGCCTCTCCAAGGCCGAGGTGCTTCGCCGCGGCGTGCGCAGCTTCGCGCGCGAGCACGCCGGTGCGAGCCCCATGTTGAAATTCCTGAAGGAGCTCGCCTCGAATGGACCGCCGGCCGGCATCGCGCGCGCGCACGACGACGTGCTCGCCGAGAGCTACCGCTCGCGCCCGAAACGCCGGACTTGAGCGCCGTTTTTCTCGACACCTCCGGATGGTTCGCGGCGCTCAGTTCAAAAGAGGAGTCGCATCGGGAGGCATTGGCAGCGTACACCGGCTGGATCAACGGAGGCGTTCGGCTCGTCACCACGAACCTCGTGATGGCCGAGATGCAGACGCTGTTGATTCGGTATCGTGGCCCGGCCGAGGGGCTCCGCTTTTTCGACTCGGTGTACCAGGATGCGTCGCATGAAGTTGTTTTTGTGGACCGGGATCTCGAGCGAGCCGCGATCGACCGCTGGCTGCGCCGGTTCCACGATCAGCGGCTGAGCCTCGCGGATGCGGTGAGCTTTGAGGTCATGCGAGCGAGGAAGATCAGGCGGGCGCTCGCGCTGGACGAGCACTTCGAGCTCGCTGGTTTCACGTTGGTGCCGTAATAGAAACGAGGGCCCGCCGATCGTTTGGCGGGCCCTCGTTTTTAGAAGTCGGCGACGATCAGCCGCACTCGCTGAAACCGCAGACATGACACTTCGCACACCCCTCAGCGAACTCGAGCTGCGATCCGCAGTCCGGGCACGTTCCAATGAACGACTCACTGCCACCCGATGCCTCGAACAGCGCCGCCTGCTCCATTCCGCCCTGTGTATTCCGAACCATCACGGCCTCGGGACGAATCGTCGCTTCGGGCTTGATCGCCTGAATATTTGAACTCGATGAAAGCAGTTCCTGCTGTACCCCCTGCTTCATCTTCATCCACTCTTCGAGCGCCAAACCGATTGCATCGGGCACCGACATAACCTTGTTCGGTCCGAGACCCACCGCGCGATCCGACGAAATTCCGCGCAGCTGGCGATGCAGCGCCTGCACCGAAATTCCCGAGCGCAGCGCGAGCGACATCAAGCGCCCGATTGCCTCGGCATCGGCCATCGCGCTGCCGCCGGCCTTGCCGAGATTGATGAACACTTCGAACGGCTGACCCTTGTCGTCTTCGGTGATGTGCACGAACATCACGCCGAGCGGAGTTTCCTTTCTGATTGACGTCGAGCGTAGCGTATCCGGGCGCGCGCGCTTCTGGCGGCGCTGGAGATTTTCCGCTTCGGAATCGAACAGCAGTTTCTTGAGACGATCGACTTCGGCGTCCTTCTCCGTGATCGCGCTGTGCAGATCGGCGACTTCCACGCGGTACTCGCCGGTCTTCTCACGCTCGGCTTTTGCACCCTCGGTTGCGCCGGTGGAGAGCACCTGATTGTCGCGCGAGCCGTCGCGATACACCGTGACGCCCTTGCAGTGCGATTTGAACGCGAGCTCGTAGATCGCGCGCACATCTTCCTGCGTTGCCGTGTGCGCGAAGTTCGTGGTCTTCGAAATGGCCGAATCGCAATGCTGCTGAAACGCGGCCTGCATCTTGATGTGCCACTCGGGAGCAATCACGTTGGCCGTGACGAATACGCGCTGCCACTTGGTGGGCACTTCGGGGAAGCCCACATGGCCCTGGTTCGCGATGCGCTCCATGAGTTCATCGGAATACCAGCCCTCGGCCTTTGCGATCGCCGTGAAATCTTCGTTCACATCCGGCATGCGCACGCCAGCCTGATTGCGCATGAACGCAACCGCGAACAACGGCTCGAGACCGGACGAGCAGCCCGCGATGATAGAGATCGTGCCGGTTGGAGCAACAGTCGTCACGTTGCAGTTGCGCAGCATCTGCATCGGGCGGATCCGTGCGCCCGATTCATCGCGCGCGCACGTCGCATCGGGACCCCAGATGCTCTGCGCCCACTCGGGGAACGCGCCGCGATCTGTTGCGAGGCGCTCGCTCTCTTTCTTGCCTTCGACGTCGAGGAACTCCATCACTTTGCGGCCAAACTCCACGCCCTCTGGAGAATCGTACGCAATGCCGAGGCGCACGAGCGCGTCGGCGAAGCCCATCACGCCAAGTCCGATGCGGCGAATGCGCTTTGCGAGCGAGTCGATTTCAGGCAGCGGGTACTTGTTGACGTCAATGATGTTGTCGAGGAAGTGCGACGACAGGTGAATGTCTTTCGCGAACGAATCCCAGTCGACAGCGCCATCTTTTACATAGTAGCCGACGTTGATCGAGCCGAGGTTGCACACGTCGTACGGGAGCAGCGGCTGCTCGCCGCACGGATTGGTTGCTTCGTACGCGCCGAGGTGCGGAACCGGATTGTAGCGGTTCGCTTCGTCGATGAAGAACACGCCGGGCTCGCCCGTGCGCCACGCGCCAACGAGCATTTTGTCCCAGATGTCCTTCGCGCGCATCTGGCCGGTGATTTTCTTGCTGACGGGATCGACGAGATCGTATTCACCGTCGGCCTCGAGCGCCTTCATGAACTTGTCGGTGACGCCGACGGAAATATTAAAGTTCACGATCTGCGTGAGATCTTCTTTGCAGGCGATGAACTCGAGAATATCCGGGTGATCGACGCGGAGAATGCCCATGTTCGCGCCGCGACGCGTCCCGCCCTGCTTAACGGCGTCGGTGCTGGCATCGTACAGCTTCATGAAGCTCACGGGACCGCTGGCGACACCAGTCGTCGAGCGAACCATCGAGCCCTTGCCGCGAAGACGCGAGAAGGAGAAGCCCGTTCCGCCGCCACTCTGATGGATGAGCGCCATTGAGCGCAGTGTATCGTAGATGCCCGCGTGCCCGTTGCTCAGCGCATCGTCAACGGGCAACACGAAGCATGCCGACAGCTGTCCCAAAGGACGGCCGGCGTTCATAAGAGTGGGCGAGTTGGGCTCGAACCGGCGCTGGGTCATCAGGCCGTAGAAAGTGGCCGCCGTCGCCGCGACCGCTTCGTCGCTCGCGCCGTATCTGCGATCGGCCTCGGCCACCACGGTGGCTACACGCCAAAACATGTCCTCGGGAGATTCGACCGGCTTGCCCGTTTTGTCCTTGACCAGATAACGCTTCTCAAGAACGGTGCGCGCGTTGCCATTCAGCGACGCGGGCGTGGTTGGGGGGGTGGCAGGCAGCGGCATTTCCGACTTCTCCAACGAGGTGATCTTATGAATTATGAAAGCTGGGAAACGAAAATCGAACAAACGGTGGGACCAGAGCCAAGGGGGATGAAGCTATGGGTGCGCTTCGGTCTACGCCATGACCTTGTAAGTCGTTCAATGGCAATAGCTTGAAAATGCAAAGTCACAGATCAGTCTTTGAACGTGTGGATACACACGATTTGCTCGGACTCACGTTGACCAATTGCGACGAGACAAGCGGTTTCACGTAACATAACGGTTGGGGGAAGGGGCAGTTGGGGACTCGCCCCTCATCTCTCGCCGGAGCTTCAAGGTGGGAAGCTTAAAGCTCCGCGGCTCAGAGCTAGGATGGGTTAAAGCTTACTTTTGAAAGCTGCGAGCTACGGTTTTTCAAGCTTCTGGCTTCGAAAAACAGAGCTTCCAACTCTGAAAAGACAGCTGTAACCCTTCCTACCTTTGAGCCGCAGAACTTTGCGCTTGCCAGCTCGGAGCCAACGACACGGCGCTAGCGGTGCCGCGCGAACTCACCAGAACGATGTCTCTCACTCATTCCCACATATGAGAGATAGCCCGACGCCATCCGCTCTCGCATTTCCGGAGTCAGCGTCTTCACAACCTTCCCCGGCACTCCCAGCACGAGGGAATCAGGCGGAATCACCACGCCCTCGGAGACCACCGCCCCAGCCCCAATCAGGCTTCCCCTCCCCACAACAGCCTTGTTCAGAACGATCGCTCCCATCCCGATCAGCGCGTCGTCCTGCACCAGCGCGCCATGCACGATCGCCCGGTGCCCGATCGTCACGCGTTTGCCCACGATGCACGGAATTCCTTCGTCGCAATGCAGCACGGCGCCGTCCTGCACATTGGTGTCCTCGCCGATTTCGATGCGATCGTGATCGGCGCGCAGAACCGCCGTCGGCCAAATGCTCGAGCGTGCGCCGAGGTGCACATCGCCGATCACGACTGCCGTTTCATGAATGAACGCCGACGGATCGATCATCAGAACGGCAGGCCCACCGCAAAGTAGATCACCGCGTTTCCTCCTCCGAAATAATCTCTTCCCACGATCGGCGACGCGACGCCGAATCGAAACTTGTACGGCAGATCGTACTCATACGCCGCGTCGATGTGAAGTTCTGCTCCCACGCTCGACATCCAGTCGTGCGGCGTGCCATTCGCGCACAGCACCGAACGCGTGAGACCGTACGGGCACCACGCGCTCGCCGCATCGGCGAACGCCACCGCGCTCACGCGCTGCAGAAACACCGGCAGCATCTTGAGGCCCGCCGACGGTATCGATATCGGCAGCCGGTACTCCAGATTCGCGCCGAGTGCCCGCGTGCCCCGCTGCGCGCCCGCGGGAAATCCGCGCGCGAAGAATGTGCGCTGCGGATCTCCCAGCGTCACGCCCGGCGCGATGTTGAGCGACGTGCCGCTGATGCCGCCGGCGGAAAACGTGTTCAGTGATTTTTCGTCTTCCCATCCGGCCGCCACCCGGAACGCGAGCACATGGTGCGCGAAGCCCGGCAGATCGAGCGCCTTGAACGCCTTCGCAACGCCGATCACGCTCGTGTTGCGCGTGAACGTCGGATCATCCGAGAGCCATTGCTGCTTCGCGCTCACCGCAAACTGCACGCCGTTCTCCGGTGAAATCGCGAGCGTCGGCTGCCGCGCGTTGCTCCATCCAACATTGATGAAAAACGCCGGATACGAAAAGACCGTGGTGAATCCCGTGTCGAGTTTCGCGATCAACGCGCGCGGTTCGGTACGGAAATCCTGCCACTCCGTCTCGACGCCCAGGGTGAAATATGAGTTCGTGGTCACGCGCGGCCTGAGCACCGACAGCGCGACATCGATGATTCGTCTCCTCCGCGCGATGGTGCCGGCGGCGACCTTCTGTCCCGAAGCACTCGTGCCGATAACCGTGCCGTGCTCCCAATCCTCCTCCGTCGTGACGCCGAGAATCGGATTGCCAAGACCCGCATACTGATATGCAAAATTCCAGTTCGGCTCTTGATGCCGAGGCTCGTACGTCAACTGCAGTTCGTAGCGATGGCGCGCCAGCACATCCACGCCGCTCGTCGCGAAGCCGAACATCGGCCTTTTATCGTCGCTGGTTCCGACGGCTGGAAGCCAATAGGTCGGCAGCAGCGAACGCCAGGCCGAGTATGGCCTGGCCGCAGCGGAACTCGAAACGCGCGGATCGTTGCGCGACGGCGGAAGCACGCTGATCGAGTCGGCGGCGGGGAACGCGCCAACTGCCGGCACGAGCGACACATGATAGCCATCGCTCCGGTAGTGCAGCGTCGCGATCTGCGTGCCATCCGGACTCGGCTCGCTCTCGAACAATCCCGTGGACGATTCCGCGATGCGCGCCAGCGCTCCGCTGGCGACCGTCGCGCGATAGAGCGCTGAGCGGCCGTTGCGATCGCTCGTGAAATACACGGAACGATCGTCCGGGCTCCAGCTCGGTGCGTTGATTTCCGCGCGCGCGCGGCCGAGCGATGCCTGCACGGCGCCCACGGTATTGAGAATGACGACCTCACTCTCGCCGCCAAACACCCAGCGCGTGGCGGCGATGTGAAGTCCGTCGTGCGACCAGCGCGGCTCCGACCACACGGTGTCGGGGCTCGCGGTGGTGATCGGCGTGATATCCACGGCGGTGCCGTTCAGGCGGACGATCACGAGGCGATCGGCGCCCGGCGTGATTTGTACGGCAACGATATCGGTGCCTGGGCGCTGCGCTGTGATCGGGTTTCTCAGGTAGGCATCGGGCTGCATGAGGCGCGCGCCATGCGTCAGCTGGCGTCGCGTTCCACCCTGCTCGAGATAAAGATCGTTGCGAATCGTATAGGGATCCACGAACTCGCCTTGCGCCACGATGCGGCTGCCGTCCGAAAGCGGCGACGTGATGTCGAGCGTGTTGCGCGTCTCGAGCCGCTTCAGCTTCTCGGTCGCGCCCGGCACCGCTGAGACTTCTCGCAGAGCGGGGAGCGAGCGTCCGTCATCGCTGCCGTAAATGATGTGCGACGGGTCTATCCATCGAAGACGCTGCGCGGTCCAGCCGCGCACGGTGAGTTCCCGCAACGGCGTACGCAAGGGCGTACTCTTCGACGCGACCGACAGCGCGTCGCGCCGAATGGAATCCGTCCACTCGCGCCAGGAATCGCTGAACGACGCGCCGAATCCGGCTTTCGCGTTCCGGTCGAGCAGAAAGGGAATCGTGCGACCGGCTTCGACGTCAACAAACGCGCGCATTTTCTCGGGCCCGTTGTGGCGCGCCATGTAATCCACGAGAAGCGAGCCGTAGCCGTACGCGGTCTGGCCGAGCGGATAGGCAAGCGTGGAAGCGGAGAGCCCGTGCAGCTTCGGCGTCGTGCCCTCGAGCGCGGCCGCGCGCGCGATCATCGCGTGATCGGTGCCGACGATTCGGCCGGCGCCCGTCAACCGGGATTCGTAGTAGACCGCGATCCCTTCATCGAGCCAGCTCGGCGTCAGCAGGCTCGGAAACGTGAACGGGTTGCGTCCGAACACGTACTGCGCGGCGCGCCACCATCCGCCCGTTCTGTCGAGATGAAAAATGTGCGTGAGTTCGTGCGTGACGACGAGATCGATCCAGTCATCGAGAAACTTGAGCGACGTCGCGTCGACGGTTGGGCGCGCGTACACCACTATGCGGTTCGACGGAAATACACTCGCATAACCGTTCGAGACGTCGTAGTTGTCGGCGATGGTAAGGTCGATCGGACCACGGGGCTCGTGCAGTTCTTTCGAGAGCCGCCCGTAGGCGCGCTCGATGCTGCCCGCGGCACGGCGCGCCACCGGCTCCAGACCTGGAGCGAAGTTCACATTGAAGTGCTCTGTCTTGATGGTCTCCCAGTGGAGGTTCGGCGCCACCTGCGCGCCGGCGCGCACCGCGATTGCAACCGCCGCGATTGCACACGCGATCGCGGCACATGCCCTCGCGCGACGCCGGATCACGGCTTCACCGCCAGCGATCGAAAATAGTCCGCAAGTCCCTCGGCGATTCCGGCGGCATAGCGGCGCTGAAACGCAGGATCGCGCAGCGCCGCCTCCTGCTCCGGCACGATCACGAACGCGCCTTCGCAAAGAATCGACGGCATCCACGAATCGCGCGCGACGGCAAGATTGTCGAAGTTGATTCCCAAATCGGGAAGTCCCATCTGGCGCACGAGGCCGCGCTGCACGGCGCGCGCGAGCGGTTCGGCGTGATCGTAAAAGAAATAGGTGCCGGTGCCGTTGCGCGCGCGCAGGGGATTCACGCCGTCGCCGTACGCGTTCAGGTGCACGCTCACGAATGCATCGGCGTTTGCGCGCCGCGCGATGATCGCGCGATTGCCGAGCGGCACCGCAGCACGCGTCATGCGCGTCATGACAACGGTGGCGCCCGCGGACTCGAGCATCCCGCGCAGCTGCTGCGCGACTTCGAGAACCGCGTCGCCTTCGTACAGACCGGTGGGGCCGGTGGAGCCAACGGGTGGATGTCCGGGATCGACCGCGATCACGCGTCCCGCGAGCGGGCGCGAGGCATCCACGCTCGGCGCGTGCCGCACCCGCAGCACGAATGCGCCGCGGTCCCACAGCGCGAGCCATCCATATGGCGCGGAGCGGAGGTGCACGGTCACGCGCACACGATCGGACGCCGACTGCTCCCACGTCACGTCGCGAACGGTGGGGTCGTTCGTGGCGAAGTTCACGATGTCGATGTTAGAGACGGTGGCGTAGAGCGTAACAATCAGCGCGGTTCCACCTACCTCTACCTGATACGAGGGCTTCTCCGTCACTGGGATACGAACATCGGTGTACTGCTCGAACGCCGTGACGCGCGCATTGGTGGCGGTGCGCCGCGGGCCGGCCGAGCCCTCGGGGAGCAGACGGAGTCCCTTGGATTCGACCCACGCCTCGAGCTGCGCGTCGAGCCGCACGCGGTACGTGCTGTCGCGCGACCCGGTGACTTCGACGACGGTGCCGGGGAAGAGAAACCATTTGTAGGTGCCGGCCGGCGTCGGGCGCAGAATGCTCACCTGATCCGTGTCGCTCCGCGCGTCGACATTCGCATTGAGCAGTTCAGCAAAGCGGCGCGGCGCGGCATCAACAATGCGAATCGCGCCCGTTTGCACGAGCACCGAATCGCGATCGCGATGCACGGCGATCGTGGCGGCTCTCGCGAGATCGCGCGCGTACGACTCGGTGCTGAAGGTGACACCAGCGCCGCGCAGCATGGGATGCGATGCGCCGTCGGCGGTGCGCAGCACGACGTTCGCGTTCGACGGCGCGCGAATCGAAACGCGCACGTGTTCGTCGCCGCGCAGCGAGAGTCCCGCAGCGGGCGCCGCGCTTCCCTTGTCGACGATCAGCGCGCCGGTGTCGAGCATCGCGAGCAACGGCGGGAGAAGAATGATCGGAACGCTCAGGTTCGCGACATCGCCGCCTTTGCTGGCGTGGAGCTCGTAGTGTGGTTTGTTGCCTGACGGCACGGGAATCCAAGCGAGAAATGCGCCGTTTGCCATGACGGGAACGTCGATTCCATCGATGGTGAGCGTCGCGGCACCGGTGCCGGTTGAACCGAAGATGTAGTTCGAGTCGCGTACGGCGAGTGGCTTATTGGCTTCCGGATACACCACACGCAGATTGAGGGGGCCGTCGACCATGGGAATCGGCGGGAGAGCTGGCGCGGGCGCGGCGGCCGGCGGCGAGGCAGTCGGAGATGCAGTGCCCGCCGAAGTGGGAGTGGGAGCAAGTTGCGTCGCGGGGGAGGCCGGTGTTGGAGACGGTGCTGACTGGGGGCTCGGCGGCCGGGAACAACCGGCTAGCAATAGCACGCATAGAGCCCGGCTCAGTGTCAAACGCATAAGCGACAACCATATTAGAGGGTGCGACTGGCCGCTACTCGCACCCCGGCCTATATTCGCCCCCCTCGGGGCAAAATGACCTTTCTGTGCCACAGATCGAGATAAAACCGGAGATCCACAAGTGAATCGCTGCGGCTTCTGTGGCCGTGAAAATGATGAGCAGTCGAAGTTCTGCATCGACTGCGGAAAACCGATGGTGAAAGGAGGCGCCCGGGTCATCTCGGTGCCTGCCGTCGCCAAGGGCTCTGGCGCGTCCGTCGAACAGGATTCGTCGCGCAGCTCCGCGTCCAAGGGAATTCCCGATACGCGCGTCTCGTCGGTCGCGAAGTCAAAGGGAGGGGCTGTGAAGGCATGCGCAAGCTGCGGAAAGCAGACGGATGCATCGCTCCCGTTCTGCCCGCACTGCGGCAGCCGCTTGGACGGCGGCGAGCCGGCAAAGCGGAGCAGCACCGCGACGTTCACCGCGCGCGGAACCGGCACCGGCCCAAAGCTCTCGCTCCTCGATGAAGCCGGCGAAGTCAAAAAATCGTTCACGCTCGACCGCGGCGAAGCGACGTTCGGCCGCAACGATGGCGACATCCGGTTTCCCGAAGATGTTTTCCTGAGTCCGGTGCACGCGCAGCTCGCGATACGCGACGGAATGTTGCTCATTCGCGACCTGGGCTCGCGCAACGGCACGTGGGTATTCACGGACGGACCATATCGCCTGCAGGACGGCGACACGATTCTTGTAGGATCGCAGCTGATCCGGTTTCGCCGGCTCGGATATCCCGGACCTCATCCGCCGGAAGCAGATCAAACGCGCCGTCTCGGCTCGTTCACGCCCAGTGCTGACATAGCCGTGCTGGCGCAACTGCGCGCCGACGGCAGCGCGCGCGACACGATGCATCTCTCACCCGCGCGCAGCGTGAAGATCGGCCGTGACCAGGGCGACTGGGTATTTCCGTACGATCAAACCATGAGCGGCAAGCACGCGGAAGTGCGCAGTGAAGATCTCGAGTTTATCGTGCTCGACGACGGAAGCCGCAACGGCATCGCCGTGGCGGTCAGAGGCGAGAAGCCGGTTAAGGCCGGTCAGCGTTTCCTGATCGGCGATCAGACCCTGCGCGTGGAGAGTGTGTGAGCGACCAAAAAGTTTGTCCGACGTGCGGCACGGAGTATCCGCTTTCCGAGCGGTTCTGCCCGCGTGACGGTACGGCGCTGCGCAGTGCGAACGCGCAGGCCGATCTGCTCGGCTCGATCGTGGCCGAGCGCTATCACATTCTCAAGAAGCTCGGCGAAGGCGGCATGGGCACGGTGTATCTCGCCGAGCATGTGAAGATGGGTCGGAAGGCGGCGCTCAAGGTGATGAATCCGGGAATGAATTCAGATCCGGACGCGATCGCGCGATTTAATCGGGAGGCGGCCAATGCGAGCCGGCTCAACCATCCGAATGTTTGCGGCATCTATGATTTTGGGGAGACACCGGAGGGGTTGATCTACCTCGCGATGGAGTTCATCGAGGGAGAATCGCTCACGAGTTTGATCGAGAAGAATGGATTTCTCGCGGCGCCGCGCGCCGCGGCGATCATTCATCAGGCCGCAGATGCGCTCGGCGTTGCGCACGACTATGGGATCGTGCATCGCGATTTGAAGCCGGACAACATCATGATCGCGAAGGGGCGGGATGGCAGCGATCAGGTGAAGGTCGTGGATTTCGGAATTGCGAAGGCGAGTTCGAGCGATGCGCAGAAGGTGACGAAAACAGGCCTGGTGGTTGGTACGCCGGAGTACATGAGCCCGGAACAGCTGGCGGGCGACAAGCTCGACGGGCGCAGCGACATTTATTCGCTCGGCCTGGTGGCGTTCAATTGTTTGACGGGCATGCTGCCGTTTCCGAGTAACTCTGCGCAGGAAGCGATGATCATGCGGCTCACCGATCTGCCGAAGACGTTGGCGGAGATGAAGCCGGATGTGGAGTGGCCGGCGGAGTTGCAGGCGGTGATGGACAAGGTTCTGCAACGTGATTTCGAGGAGCGCTATCAGAAGGCTGCTGATTTTGGGCGCGATATGGTGAAGTCGGTGGAGAATATGCCGGCGACGGTGGCGGCGGCGGGCGCGACGATGGTGATTGGCGCGAGCGCGGCGGCGGATTTGCCGAAGACGCGGATGGCGCCGAAGGGTGGCGCTACGGCGAAGGTTGAGGCGGCGCCTGCGCCGGTGGCGGTTGCGCCGGCGAAGAAGAGTCCGGTTGGGATGATTATCGCGGCAGTCGCGGTGTTGGCGGCGATTGGGGCTGGCGTGGTAATGCTCAAGGGAAAATCATCAGACACGGCGACTCCGGCCGCTGGCACGGCGCAGGTTCAGAAGTCGACGGATACGACGAAGGCGCCAGGCACGGCAGCGAATCCAAAGACGACCGCACCCGACCCTGCTCCCGTCAAAAGTCTCTCGAAATCGGAACCTGGCAAGGCGATGCCAGCAGGAACTCCTCCGGCCGGCACCCCGGCGACGGTGCCCGATGGAGGATCAGCCTCGATCGCGCACTGGCTCGCCGTCGTGAGGGACACCGCTGCATCAAAGTCCGACGCGAAGAACGCAGTGGACGCGATGAACAAGCTGATTCCGAAACTCACGGGTCAAGATCGGAGTAATGCAATTTTCGTCGAGATGTTCGCGTATGGCATTCAGGACGAAGATGAGCTGGCCTGCCGTTCCGCCAAGGACGTCGCGGCCAACGACCTCGATGCGAATCACGTCAAGACTGCCGGATACTTGATCAAAGCGAAGAGTTGCAAGTGACCCACATCACCTAACGCCCCAACTGTCGTAATTCTACGTCTCGCGCTCCCCGCAACTGCCACGTTAGGTTCCACTGTCCAATACTCAGCCCTCGCGTCTAACCTCGCCCTAGTGACCGCCAACAGCTCCGCAAACTCCGGCGAGATTATCGTCCACGTCTTCGGCAAAACCGACGTGGGGCGCACGCGCGAACACAACGAAGATGCGTTCGTCGTCGCCGATCTCAACACCATGAACGCGACCCTCCAGCCGGAAGTGCGCACGCACAATCCCGGCGAGATGGGCTCGCTCTTCATGGTCGCCGACGGCATGGGCGGCGCCGCGGCCGGCGAAATCGCGAGCGCGATGGCCACCGAAGTCGTGCTCTCCGAGCTCGACGCGCGCTGGCGCAACACGCAGTCGCACGATTCCGAAACGTTCGCGCGCGCCATCAAGGCCGCCGCAGAAACGGCCAACGCGCGCATTCATCGCTACGCCACCGAACATCCCGAGAATCGCGGGATGGGAACCACCGCCACCATCGCCGGACTCCTCGGCGACACGCTGTATCTCGCGCAGGTCGGCGACAGCCGCGCCTATCTCGTGCGGAACGGCGTCGCGCAGCAGATCACGAAAGACCAGTCGCTCATGCAGAAACTCGTCGAGGCTGGCGAGCTCACCGCGGAGGAAGCCGAAGTCAGCGAACGCCGCAACATCATCCTGCAGGCGCTCGGACCGGAACCGGTGGTGAAGGTCGATCTCACGAGCCAGCAGGTGCGCAAGGACGATGTGCTGGTGCTCTGCAGCGACGGCCTCTCGGGCCAAATTCGCACTGGCGATATCTCGGACGTTGTGAGCGCGAACCGCGATCTCGTGGACGTCTGCAAGAAGCTGATCGACATGGCCAACGAAAATGGCGGACCCGACAACATCACCGTGATCGCCGTGCGCTTCGATGGCGGCGGACTGAGCGCCGCCTCCGCGGGCGGCCCGGTCGGGCACAAAGTGTACACAGGACAGTCGGAACAGCGCCCCACTATGCCGGTGGATCTCGGCGTGGTGCTGGCTATGGCTCCCGAGGCGATCACCGCTGAATCACCGGCGCTGGCGCGGCAGTACTCCTCCGGCCCGACGGCGCCGATGCTTGCGCGCGAAACGCGCGCGCCGAAGGCGGAAGGGAAAGTGCCCACGAGCGTGCTGCGGCTGATTTTCGGCGCGATCGCCGGCGTTATCATCGTCCTTCTCTACTTCAAGTTCCGCGGCTAACAATGCGCGTAGAACTGCGCATCACCAGCGGCTCGCGCGCTGGGCAGCGCGAGAGTTTCGACAAATCGGTCATCAGCATCGGCCGTCATCCGCTCAACGATCTGCGCTTCGATCCCGAACGCGATCCCGACGCGTCGTCGAAACACGCTGAGATCCGCGTCGTCGGCGACAAAGCGACGCTGCACGATCTCGACAGCACCAACGGAACGTTTGTAAACGGCCAGCGCATTGCCGGCGAACGCGCGCTGTTTGACGGCGACCTGCTTTCGTTTGGGCGCGAGGGGCCGGCGGTTGAGTTTCATGCGCTGACTGCACCGCCACCGGAAGGCGTGCAGCCGACAGTTGCGGCGGCTCCCGAGGGCGCCGCACCGCCGCGGCCCTCGGTGCCACGTCGCGATACCACTGCGCGCATTGCCGATGCGGTGCAGGAACAAACCGGGTCGCTGCGCAAGATGGTCATCGGCGTCGGCATCCTGGCGATCGTTGCCGCCGGCGGAGCGTACTGGTTCGGTCATCGCGATTCCGCCAAGGCGCAGGCACTCGTTGACGCGCTGATGCAGCGCAACGACTCGCTGAGCGCGGCGTTCGAGAAAACAGTGGGCTCGATGCGCGGGAAAGTGGAAGGACTCGATGCCGCGCTCTCTGCATCGAAAAAAGAAACCGATCAGATTCGCTCGCGCATCAAGGGCGAGATGGAAAAAGGCGGCGACGCCCACGTCGAGGACCTCAGCGCGCGGCTCGACCTGGCAGAGAAGCGTCAGCGCGGGCTCATGTCGGCGGGTGCGATCAACTATGAATCGATTGCGGCAAAGAACGGGCCGGCGATTGTGTTTATTGCAGTGCAAGAAGCGGACGAATCGGTGATGAGCGGATCGGGCTTCAACGTTATGCCGTCGGGATTCATCGTCACGAACCGACACGTGGTGCAGGACGCGCAGGGTCGGCCTGCCAAACGCGTGAAAGTGATTTTCGACAATACAAAAGGCGCGTGGAAAGCCGCACACGTTGTCTACGTGAGCAAAGAAGACGAACTCGCGTTCATCAAGATCGATGACCCGGGGACATATCCAGTCGTCGCCGGAGTCGCGAAGCAATCAGGCGTGCATGTTGGCTCGCCCGTTGCGCTGCTCGGCTATCCGCTGGGCACGAGCACAGCCGGAATGGGCGGCAACATCAACACACTGCAGCCGAAGTTCACGCTTGGACTCGGCACAGTGAGCAAGACCCTCAGCGACACGCTGCAGTTCGATGCGTACGCGGCGCCGGGCTCGAGTGGAAGCGCGGTGTTCGACTCGAGAGGCTTTGTCGTTGGAGTGCTCTTTGGCGGTCAGACCGAGAGCAACGGGCGCATTGTGTATGCGGTGCCGAGCGAGAAGCTGGTGAAGCAGCTCCCTCCGGAAGCGGCGGCTATCGTTCGCTGAGCGTAGTCGCCGGACGCCGAGTCAGCGCGATGCCCGCGCGATGACGCGCGCGGCGGCGGCCTGCATCGGCGATTCACCGCCCCACGCGCACAGCACATTCGGCGCACCCGGAAAATGCGCCGCATGGCGCGGATGCGAGAACAGCACCACGAGCGTGTCCCGTTTCTGCTCGCGCGAGACTTCGAGCACGCGTTTCACGCGATCGCGCGCTTCGCCCGAAAATCCGGGCGCGCTTTTTCCCGCTGCGGGATCGGAAAAGGCGGCGATGAGCACCGGCACGCGCGTGCCCGCCGAACCGACCTCCAGGACGTTCGCTTCAATCTCCAACTCACGGAGTGCGCCCGCGAATACGGCTCGGCTCGGAACGGGCGAAGCTCCTGCGGCATCATCGTCGACCAGAACAATCTCGACGGCACTCCCAACACGCGGCATCGCGCCGCGCACGAGATGCACGCTCGCATCCGCGACCTGCCGCGACCAGATCTCGTCGTCGAGCGACGGCTCACGGCCCGCGCCAGGACGCGCCCACAGCGCCCAGCGGTCGCGGCGCTGCAGCGCATCGCGCGCACGCTCAGCGCTGATTGCCCCGCGCTGCGCGGCCGTATCGAGCGCACGTGTAACTCCGGTGACATCCGACGCCGTGAGGAGCACGTCGCAGCCGGCGACGATCGCGTGCACGGCGATCTCGTGCTCGGGGCCCGCCGCGATCGTGCCATGCGCGCCGGGCGCGTCGCCCGCAATGAGCCCGTCGAACTCCATCCGTTCGCGTAGTATCGAGAGCGCCGGCGGCGAGAAGGTCGCCGCCGCGGTCATCACCGACGCGACGCCGGCGTCGACGCCCGAGTGAAACGGCGTGAGATCCTGACCGGGAAAATGTTTTGCGCACGCCATCACGCCCTCCGATTGGCATCCGTCGATCCACTCGGCGGTCAGCGCGCCAACGCGTGCAGGATCGTCACCTGCTGCGCGCGTGCCGATGGCCGGATCGCCGGGTGCGAAATCGAGATTGCACACGGGAGCGAGCGCCCAGTTCGCACCGGCGCGCTTGAGATCGCGCGCCGTGATGAGTCCGGCGCGACGCATGGCCGCCGGATTCTCAAAAAACCCCAGCGCGCCGAACGGAGGGAGCGATACGCATCCTTCGAACTGCTGCCCCGCGCCACGTTCAACTTCGGCGGCAATCAGCAGCGGGATTTTCGATCGCTCATGAAGTTCCGCAATCAACTCCGTTACGGCCGCGCGCGAGCCGCCGAACAAAACGAATCCTCCAGCACCCGCGCCGAGCGCCGCTTCGATTGCGGGACGCTGATGTTCAAATCCGTCAGTGGAATCCCAGCGCAGCGCCGGAACGAGGAGCGACGCGAGCGTCACGCCGGCGTGAAGGTTCCGAGTACGCGCGGGCCGCGCGCTCCCGTGGCGTTCGGGACATTTCCGGGCCTCGCCTTGAGATGCAGCCACCCAAGAAATGCGAACGCAACGGATTCTTTCGCATCGCCATCGAAATAGCGATCGGAAAACGGCACGATCGCGGGCGCGGAAACGCCACGCTCGCGCGCCGACTGCGCGAGTTCGCTGCGCAGCATTGCGATGAGCGCCGGATTATTCGCACCGCCGCCGGAGACGAGCAGCTCGCTCACTGGTTCGGCGACGAATGTCGCGAGCGCGAGCGCTATGCTGCGCGCGGTGAGCAGCGTTGCGGTGGCGACGATGTCCTCGATTGAGCAGGCCGAATCCGTTGCGCGGCAGCGGTGCGCGAGGCGCGAGACGTACTGCGCATTGAACAGCTCGCGCCCCGTGCTCTTGGGAGGCGGTGCGTGGAAATACGGATCTCGCAGCAGTTCCTCGACGACGATTCCCATCGCCTTGCCGCGCGTGGCGAGCGCCCCGTCGCGATCCATCGTCAGCGAGGGAACGAGCGCGCGCACGGTCGCATCGAGCACGCACACGCCGGGCCCCGTGTCGAACGCTCGCACGCTCTCGAGCACGCCGCCCGGCGGAACGATCTGCACGTTCGCGATGCCGCCGATGTTCAACAGCGCGCGCCACGCGCCCTCCACGCTGAACAGCATGGCGTCGGCGATAGTCACGAGCGGGGCGCCCTGTCCGCCCGCCGCAACGTCGCGCGAGCGAAAATCGGAAATCACCGCGACGCCCGTGCGCTCCGCGATCACCGCCGCGTTGCCCATCTGCAAAGTTGCACGAGGCGGATCGTGCCAAATGGTGTGGCCATGCGACGCGATCGCGGCGATGTCCGCGCGAGCCACTCCGGATTCACCGATCGCAGCGGCGGCGGCGGCGGCAAGCCACGCGCCGAGTTCGAAATCGAGCCGCGCGTACTCCTCGGGCGAGCCGGCCACCATCGCCGCGGCAAGACGATCGCGTTGCGCGGCAGCGTAGGGCCGCGAGACGAATGCGAGCAGCTCCACATTGACCGCCCCGCCGTCGGGCTCGCGAAATCGCACGACTGCGGCCGAGATGCCGTCGAGGCTCGTGCCGGACATCAATCCCACGAGAACGCTCACGCCGGTTCGACCGGGGGCGGCGGCCCCTTCACCACTCTGCGAATCGCGCCGCCCTCTTTCGCGAGCGCTGCGCGCGCGGCGTCGGAATCCACGTTCAACTTCTTCATGACGATGGCGAGTTTCACGCTGCCGTCCGCCGCGCGCAAAAGGTCGCGGGCCTCGGGCCCTTCCACATCGCACACTTCGCACACGATGCGCTCCGCACGATCGCGGAGTTTCGCGTTGGTCGCCTGCAAATCCACCATCAGGTTTCCGTACGTCTTGCCAAGGCGGATCATCGCGCCGGTCGTGATCGTGTTCAGCACGAGCTTTGTCGCGGTGCCGGCCTTCATGCGCGTTGAGCCGGTCACGACCTCGGGACCGGTGAGCACGACGATCGCGATATCCGAGACGGCGAGCGTATCAGGCGGCGGCGGCGAGCACGCGATGATCGCGGTGCGCGCGCCGAGTTTCTTTGCGTGCACGAGCGCGGCGCGCACGTATGGGGTGGTGCCGCTCGCAGCGATTCCGATCACGAAATCGGATCCGCGCACGCCGGCGCTGTCGAGATCGTCCCGGGCGCCGTCAGGACGGTCCTCGGCGCCTTCCTGCGATCTGGTGAGCGCGGCGGATCCGCCCGCAATGATGCCCTGCACGAGCTCGGGCGATGCGCCGAACGTCGGCGGAACCTCACTGGCGTCGAGCACGCCGAGGCGGCCGGATGTCCCTGCGCCGGCGTAGAAGATTCGGCCGCCGGCGCGCAGCACCTGCTCGGCCGCCGTGAGCGCCGCTGCGATCGGCTCTCGCTGGAGCGCCACCGCGCCTGCGACGGTGCGGTCCTCGGCATTTATGAGATCGACGATCTCCAGCGCGGAGGCCAGATCGATTTCGGCAGTTTGCGGATTTCGGCGTTCGGTAAGTGAAGCCAAGAGTTTGTCCGGCATGGGGGCCGAGACAAAGATATCAGTTCGGCAGCAGTCGTATCCAAAGCGGCGCATCCAAACTCACCGTCAAACTCGAGTTTGCTGGCACGCACCCGTCATAATCCGCCGTCCCCGCCGCTACGGCAGCGCCCGCCGCCGCGCCCACCGCTCCACCTATCACCGTCGACCTTGTGTTCTTGCCGAGCAACTGCCCCGCGATCGCGCCGATGAGCGCGCCCGTGCCGACTTTCTTCGCCTGATCCCCGGTGCTCTGTACGCGCACTTTCTCCAGCGGCGTTGTCTGCGACACGTGCCCCTGCACATCGTACGACTGCTGCCCGATGCGCAGCGAGACGACGCTGAACGAGAGCCGCAGACTGTCTTTCCCGTTCTCGCTGCGTGTCGCTTCGTCAACGCGGAGCACCACGCTGCTGCCGGCGGGAATAACAGCGCCATTCGATCCGCCGACCGACTCGCTGAGCGTGGAGGTGAAACGCTCGCCGACCTTGAACGTGTTCGTGCAGACTCGCGCGAGCGGCTTCACGGAGAGCATCGTGCCTACGACCACGACGCCCGTCGCCGGCGCTGGGAGAGCGCTCGTCCCGGCTCCGGACCTGGGCGCCGAGCCCGCACTCACCGGGATCGTCGCTGGATCCGGCTCCGGCGCGGGAGCAGGCGCGACGCCATCCGGCGTATTCAGCCGCGTTACGAGGACCTGCTGCGGCTGGACCTTCGGCGTCTGCGCGGTTTCCCTCGGCTTGGGCGAGATTTTCTTCGCTGCGAGAGCCACGGCGGCCGTCGAGGGAGCTGGCACATCGTTCAGCTGAGGCTGCGCGGCCGCACTCGGAGCGAGCTGGATTTCGCGCGCGGGCGCAGCGTTGGTCTGTTGCGAGCTTTTGTCGCCGCATCCCGCAGCCGCCGTGAGCAACGCCAGCACGAGAAACGTCCGCAGGTTACTGGTGTAGGTAGAGCGCATATATCCCTCAGGTGAAGTTCCTGCCCGCATCGAAGCTGAATGTTATACCACCCCTTCCGCAACCAGGTTGCACACGGAGTTCCGATGATTCGACGAAGCTCGATAGCTCTCCTGGGGGTCGCCATTGTTTTCGCCGCGAACGGCGCGCGCGCGCAGGGCACGAGCCTCTCGGTCGGCGCGGCTATTCCGTCCGGCGATCTCTCGAAGACGGCGGGCACCGGGATCGAGGTGAGTTTCCAGGTGCGTACCGATCCGATGATCGGACCGCTGGCGCTGCGAATCGATGTCACGTACGCGCGCTTTCCGGGCACAAACGGCGCATCGATATTGAATTTCTCCTCGCAGTCCATCGGCGTGGCCGGCGATTTTGGTTCGATGTTCTATTGGACCGCAGGCCCCGGATATTACCAGTCAAACACGAAGCAACAGCTGCTCGGCCATACCGTCGTCGATCAGCGCTCGTATCTTGCGGTGCAGGGCGCCGTCGGCATGAACATCCGCATCATTCGCTGGAACGCGTTTCTCGAGGCGGGCGCGGCAAAGATGCTCGGCACGGCAGAGAACAGAATCTACATGCCAGTCCGCTTCGGATTCCGCCTCTAGTCAGAGCCGTCGCAGAAGAAACCCCGGCGTCCACTGCTGCAGCTTGGTCGCCAGCAGCGCGAACCGATTCGTGACCATCAACAGACCGATGCCGATCAGCAGCACTCCTGCAAATCGGTTCACCCAGATCATTTTCCCTTTGTGGCGCGCGAAGAAATCGAGAAACCGTTCCACAAAGAGCGCCGCCACGAGGAACGGCACCGCGAGTCCCAGGGAGTAGCACAGCAACAGCAGTAATCCACGAGAAAGATCTTGCGCAGTGGCGGCGAGTGCGAGAATCGCCCCGAGAATCGGCCCGAGGCATGGACTCCATCCGGCTCCGAACGCGATGCCGACGACCACCGTGCCGAGGTATCCGAGCGGCTTCTCCGCGAGGTGCACGCGGCGCTCGCGCATGAACGCGCCGATGTTCAGCACGCCGAGCAGATACAGGCCAAAAACGATCACCATCGCGCCGCCAACTCGCGAGACCCAATACCGGTAGTGCAGCAACAGCTGGCCGAGCCGCGTCGCCGTCGCGCCGAGCGCGACAAAGATCAGCGTGAAACCGAGAATGAACAGGAGCGAATGTACGAGCGCGATGCGCTTCGATTTCGTGACGTCCTCGAGCGAGAGCCCGGTGATGAACGTCACATAGCTCGGGATAAGCGGCAGCACACACGGCGAGAGAAAGCTCAGAAATCCCGCCGTAAACGCGATCAGGAATCCGAGTCCTCCGCTGACGTCACTCATGCCTCCGCCCTCTGCGCGGCGGATTCTTTCTCTGCGGCCGCGCGCTGGCATCCGGCGCACGTTCCGTAAATCACCAGTCGGTGACGCTCGCGCATGAACCCATGCTGCTCCGCGACGCGATGCGTCATGCGGCCGAGTGCTGCGTCGCGAAACTCCTGCACGCTCCCGCAGACGGTACACAGCAGCTGCTCATGATGCGGCAGGTCGTGTTTCGCTTCGAATCGGCGAAAGCCCTCGCCGTGATTTCGTTCTTCAACAAACCCGCTTTCGGTCAGCATCTCGATCGTGCGATAGACTGTCGCAGTGCCAACCCTGCCCCCGCCCGCCGCGAGCTCGGCAATGATCTCGTCGGCCGACAACGAGCGCCCCGAGCCGAGCAGAAGTTCCGCGACGGCAAGGCGCTGCGGCGTCAGCGGGATGTTCTGTTCGCGCATCCACGCGCGAAAGCGGTCAACTACGGGCTGGTCTGCCACGCCGGCTCGTTCACGAGCGCCAGCAGCTCGCGTCCGGTGAGACGCTGCGGCTCAATTGCCTCGCCGGCCCGCTCCTGCACGCCGCGCACGACGGCGTCCACCGTGACGAGCGGAGCATCGGCCTGCGTTGTGACCTCGATCTCCCACTTGCCGCGTTCGACGCCTTTGCGCGTGAGACGGTACCAAGCGGTGTGCACCTCGAGACGGCTATTGGGCGGCGGGGACGCGAGTTCGAGTTCAGGCGCCGCGTCCGCCGGCGGCGCCGGTTCGGCCGCGATGACCGCAACGCCGGTCTCCAGCGGACCCTGACGGATTGCCGGAAAGAGATGCAGCTCGACGATCCGCCCGGCAGGAATCCGCTCGAGAATCGCCTTGAGGAATCGTTCGGTGGTTTCGTTGAGCACGCCTAAAGTTACTGCGTGCCCGCCGTTCCGACGACCACTATCGCGCCAGTAGGCACTTGCACGCCTCCGGCCGGCTCCTCGGTCACGGCGACGGCCTTGAGCGCGTTGTGGTCCAGGGCATAGACGGCCTGCACGAGCGCGTCGCCGCCTGCGGAGACGGTGAACGTTCCCGCGGGAATCTTCTGTTTGTCGGTGATCAGCCAGAGCTCGTACGTCCGGCCCGCCTTTAGCTGCGGCAGGTTGTGCGCGATGAACGTCCAGCGATCGGCAGCCTTCTCCCAGAACATCAGGGCCCGCGGAGATTTCGCTGCGGCGGAACTGAGGCCCACCACAGAGACCGTCGGCCCCGTGAGCGCTGCGACGAACTTATCGCGTTCACTGAGCGCAGTGCGCAGCGAGTCGATGCGCGCGAGGCGCCCGACCTCGGCCTTCGCGAACGTCTCCTTCAGTTCATTGCGCTCACGCTGGCCGATGATCAAGAAGGTGATCGAGGCCGCGAGTGCGAGGCCCAGCCCGATGTTCAGCGGCATCCGCGGCGACGAAACGGCGCGCAGTTGGGGACGTGCGCGGGCGAGCAAGCGCGCGCGCGTTGCCGCGCGCACGTTGTCGGAAGTGAGCGCGCTGCGAATGAGCGCGGCCATTTCCTCACCCGGCTCCTCGTGAGAGGGCACATCCTGCAACTGCCCGCCGTTTTCTGTCACGCCGGTTCCTCCCGCAACACTCCGAGCCGTTCGCGCAGCTTCATGATCGCCAGTCGCATTCGCGTCTTCACCGTGCCGAGCGGCTCTCGCGTGCGTTCCGCGATTTCCGACTGGCTCAGCCCCTGCAGATACGCCATCTCGAGCGTCTCACGCTGTTCCGCGGGCAGCGTCAAAAGTGATTCGCGCACGATGTGTGCGCGCTCGGCCAGCATCGCGGCGTCGAGGGGATCCGGCGTGTCCGTTTCGAACGCTCCGGATTCCGCCTCGACCATTGCGTCCAGATTTGCATCTTCGCGCGACCGCTTCAGCGCGCGCAGCCTGTCGAGCGCGCGCGATCTCGCGATCGTGAGGAGCCATGTGCCGCCGCTCCCGCGCGCAGACTCGAACCGTGCCGCCTGCCGCCACGCCTGCCAAAAGACTTCTTCCACCACGTCGTCCGCCTCGGTCTGCTCGTGTACGATGCGCAGCACCATCGCGCGCACCGCGCCTTCCCATCGATCGTAGAAGGTTCCGAGCGCGCGTTCGTCGCCCGTTCCCATGCGTGCGAGGAGCGCGGCGTCATCGGGACCGCCGGAACTCCCGCTCTGTTTTGAATACGCGCCGCCGGGGACGTTTGGATTCATTCTCGCTCTACGCGCCGACGAATGCTTCCGCGGCGCGCAGCTCGCTGGCAACATCACTCGCGCCGCCGATTCCGCTCTTCACACGCAGCAGCTGCAGGCGCACGTTTTCGAGCGCACTCGCAAGTTTTTCGCGCTTCGTGATTGCTGCATCGCGCGCGGTCGAGAGCCCGCTCACGAGTTCGTCGCGGCGCACGCGAAGGCCCGGATCGGTCGTCGCACTGGCGCTGCCCGCGTCGGCGAGCGCGCCTTCGATTTCGCGCTGACGGCCCGCGAGCTCGTGCAGCATTTTTTCGAGACGCTCGATGCGAGGGCGCGCGTCGCCGAGTTCCTTGCGCGTTCCGGCCGGCAGCGCGGCAATCAGCGCGAGCGGTGCGGAAGTCGCGGCGCTGACCGCCTGCGACCCGGTCGTATCTTCTCGATCGAGCCTCCAACCCGCGAGACGGAACACGGTGCGTCCGATCCTTCCGCTCCAGAGCCCCACGATTCGGCCGTCGACCGCCGTCGCTCGCGCCTGATTCATCATGAGCAAGGCGATACCGAGCCCGAAGAAAGCCGCGCTCGCCGCGAGGATGCCGATTCCGAGAAGCCCGGTTTGGTAGCTGTGCTCCGCCACTTTCACGCGGATGAATTTCATGACAAACACCGTGCCGCCGATACTCAAAACAAACGACGCGATCATCAGTCGCGAACGGCGGTCCTCGCGCGTGCGTGTGGCCGGGTTCGCCCGCTCCTGCGCTCGCGCCTCGCGTCGCTCATCCAGAATTGCCATGAGCCCATCGCGCACTTCCTCGAAGGTGAAGCCGAGCGTGAGCAGGTAGCGCGCGCGGCCGACCAACTGCGCGAGAATGCCCCACAAGATGGTAACTCCGGTGATGGCGATGATCATCGCGACACCTGTATCTTCGCTGCTCGCGGCGTTGGAGAGCATCGAGCCCAACAGCATGACGAGGATGAACGAGCGCACGCCCTGATTCGCCTGCAGCTGAAACATGCGTACTGCGGGCGCGACTTCGCGGCGCGCCGAGCGCATGGTGTCGAGCGCCGCGGCGAGCGCTTCGCCGTTTTCGAATCGCTTCGCCGGATCTTTCTCGAGACATTTGTCGATCGCGGCGCAGAGTGCGTGCGGAAGATCGGGTCGCAGCGAAATTACACGGGGCGGTGCCTGCGTGAGGTGCATCGCCATCACTGCGCCCGCGCTCGGCGCATCAAATGGCAGCCGCCCCGTTACCGCAAAAAATCCGACGACGCCGAGCGAATAGAGGTCGCTGCGGCCATCGAGTTTTTCGCCCGCGGCCTGTTCAGGGCTCATGAACTGCGGCGTGCCGACGACTTCTCCGACTTGGGTAAGGTTGTTGCCCTCCGACGCGCTCGAGCGCGCGATGCCAAAGTCGGTGACGAGCGCGCGTCCCGTGGCGCGCTCGATCAGAATGTTATCGGGCTTGATGTCGCGGTGGACCACACCGCGCCCGTGCGCGTACGAGAGGGCCCATGCGACTTCCTGCAGCATGCGGACCGCTTCGTTTGCGCCCAGCGGTCCCGCGCGGCGAACCCGCTGGCCGAGCGTCTCGCCTTCGATGAAGCCCATGATGAAGCAGAGGAGCTGTGGATGCTCCTCAACGCCATGCACCGGCACGATGTTCGGATGTGAAAAGCCCGCGGCTACGCGCGTCTCGCGAAGGAAGCGTTCGCGCAGCTCGGGCCGCACGGCGAACTCCGGCGGCAGCACTTTGATCGCGACCGGGCGCTGGAGCTGGAGATCCTGCGCGAGATACACAGCTCCCATGCCACCCTTACCGAGCTCGCGCTCAATATGGTAGCGACGGTGAAGCGTGGATTGAATGAGATCTCGCACCGCGGGAATGTACTGGAAAATCCGACGGACGACAGACGACGCCCCCCACCCCTTGTGACGCCGCCTGCCGCCCGCCGTTTTTTCCGGAGTCTATTTCCCTGCTCCTGCGACTACTGGACGGTGATGGAGCCCTGCATACCGTGGATGGTGCAGGTGTACGGAAACGTTCCCGCAGTGCTGAAGGTGCGAGTAACACTCTGGTTCGATGTGTTGCCGATGTCGGCGGGCCGGCCGGTAACGGCGGTGAACACGACGTTGTGGACGACCGACTCGAAGGTGAACGTGACCGTAGTTCCCTTCGTCACCGTGAGAGCGCTCGGGTTGAACACGTCGGTGCTGGTCGCGATGACGGTGTTCGCAGGGACCTGCGTGGTGCCGCCCGTGGTCCCGTTGTTGTTGCCGCCGGTGTTGTTTGCGGGCGAGGTGCTTCCGCCGCCGCTGCACGCCGCCGCAGAGAGAATTGCGGCACAGGCGATGGCGAACGTTGATCGTTTCATGAGTCGGTCCGTGTGTCGAGAGGGAGGCTACTCTGGGGGTCCCTCACAGCATTACCACAGGATCCCTGTCAAACGTCACACGAAGATCCCCGCGGGAGGGGATTTCGAAGGTGGTCAGAAACCGCCGGGCGACCCTTGTGAGCGCGCCGGGCTTGCGGCTCCTGAGGAGTAAGTGCCAGCGCCACCGCTGTTTGATGCGCTCCACGGGGCACGGAGCGGGGCCGATCATCTGCAACTCGTCACCGAATTGCGCCAGCGAGCGCTCGAACCAGTCGCCGACCGCTAGCGCGAATTCAACGGTTTCGGGCTCGCTCTGGCCGCTCATGACGATGTTCGCGAGACGCACCGTGGGCGGGTACGGCGGATCCGTGCGCCCAGGAAGCTCCTCGGCCACGAAGCCCTCATAGTCGTGTGTCAGCGCGCAGCGCACCGCGTGGTGAGTCGGAACGCGCGTCTGGATGATCACGTGACCGCCTTTCGGCCCGCGTCCCGCGCGTCCGGCGACCTGGCTCAGCAATTGGAACGTCCGCTCCGACGCGCGGAAATCCGGAAGGTTGATGCCGACGTCGGCGTCGATCACGCCAACGAGCGTTACGTTCGGAAAATCGAGTCCTTTCGCGATCATCTGCGTGCCGAGCAGCACGTCCACTTCTCCGCGGCCGACTCGATCGAGAATGTCGGCGTGCGCCCATTTACCGCTCGTCGTGTCGACATCCATGCGCGCAATTCGCGCGGTGGGCAGCTGTTCGGAGAGGAGTTTCTCCACCTGTTGCGTGCCGAGCCCGCGCTGGCGAAGCGTGAGTGCGCCACACTGCGGGCAGAGCTCGTGCGCGCCCTCCTGGTGGCGGCAATAATGGCAGACGAGGCGCTCGGGCGAGCGATGCAGCGTGAGCGAGATTGAACAATCGGGACACACCGCTACCCACTCGCACGCGCTGCACTGCACGAAGCTCGCGAACCCGCGCCGGTTGAGCAGCAGAATGCTCTGCTCTCCTTTCGCGAGCCGATCCGTGAGCGCGTGCTCGAGCGGTTCGCTCAGAATGCCGCGAATCTGCCGCTGCGCCGCGGTGACGTTCGCCGCGCGCGTGTTGACCCGCAGATCGACGACCTCGACGTTCGGGAGCGCGCCTCCGCCGACGCGCGCAGGGAGCGAGAGCAGGCGGTACTTGCCGCGTCGCGCGTTTTCCCAGCTCTCGAGGCTTGGCGTCGCGCTGCCGAGCACGCACACCGCGCCGGCCTCGCGAGCGCGAACAATCGCGACTTCGCGCGCGTGGTATCGCGGCGACTCGCCCTGTTTGTAGCTCGCTTCGTGCTCTTCGTCGACGACGATCGCGCCGAGATCCGGGAGCGGCGCGAACACGGCGGAGCGTGCGCCGACGGCGATGCGCCGCTCGCCGCTCCGCAGCGCAAGCCACGCGTCGTATCGCTCGCCGTCGCTGAGGCCGGAATGCAGCACCGCAACAGATGAACCGAAGACCGCGCGGAAACGATCGACGGCCTGCGGCGTGAGCGCGATCTCGGGCACGAGCACGATTGCGGTGCGCTTTTGCACGTGCACGACGTGCTTGAGCAGCTCGATGTACACGAGCGTTTTTCCACTGCCGGTGATGCCGTGCAGCAGCGCGACTTCTCCCGGCGGCGCCGCAATCAGCGCGGCAATCGCGTCGCGCTGCGCGGCGGAGGGATCGTGCGGCTGCGCGGCGTTCGGCTGACGCAAGGCAAACGGATCGCGCTCGACGGTTTCCATTTCAATGCGCGCCAGACCGCGTTTCACGAGGCCGGTCACCACCGCCGCAGAGCAGCCAATCGTCGCGACGGCTTGCTCAACGGAGACGCGGCCGCCGAGCGATTCGATCAGCTCGTACAGGGCGCGCTGCTGCCGTGAGCGCGCGAACGCTTGGTCACGTTCGATGAGCGACGGGAGATGCTGTTGCAGCGCGAGCATGCGACGCGCCTTCACGGGAGGCTCGGGGCGCTTCGACGTTCCGAGCGCCGCTGGGAGCGCGGCGCGCAGCACCAATCCCGGCGGCGAGACATAGTAGTCCGACATCCACGTGCACACGGCGAGGAGATCCGGATGGTACGCCGGCAGCGGATCGGGGACATCGATGATCGCCTTCGGTTTCGTGGCGCCGAGCGCCACGCCGTCGCTCTCGCCAAGGCAATACCCGACGGCCTTCCCTCCGCGCACGGGGACGACCACGCGCGAGCCGGGAACGAGCGGATTCCGCGGCTCACCCTCGACCGCGTACGTGAAGCTGCGGAAGAGCGGCAACGGCAGTGCGACGTCGACCAGGCGTGTTTTAGTTTCTGCTGACACGTTCACACTCGCATAGCGGCGTCACGCCGTCGGCGATTTGCTCTCGAGAGCCGGGTTGTCGCGCGGGCTCAGCACGCGAACGCGTTCCGCCGCGTGCACCTTGGATTCGTGCAGGTACTCGAGCAGCGCGTCGGCGAGATCGCGGCCGCGCTGATACCGCGCGAGCGGATCTTTCGAGAGGCAGCGCATGGCAATATCAGCGAGGCCAGTCGGGATTTTCGAGTCGACGTCGTGGAGCGCGACGGGCGTCTCGTGGACGTGTTTATATCCGATCGAATACCCGTCGGCGCCGTCGAACGGCGGGAAGCCGACGAGACATTCGTACAGCATCACGCCCACCGCGTACAGATCGGAGCGGCCGTCGAGCATTTTGCCCATCGCCTGCTCCGGCGCCATGTAGTGCGGAGTGCCCATCGCGCGGCCGCCGGCGGTGAGCCGGCCGTGAAAATGCGCGGTTGCGATGCCGAAATCGGTCAGCATCGCGTTGCCGTCACCGTCGAACAGCACGTTGTCCGGCTTCACGTCGCGATGAATCACGCCGTGCCGGTGCGCGTAGTCGAGCGCGCACGCGACCTGGCTGCCAACAAATGCGACGCGCTCGGCGGGAATCGTGCGATCGCGCGTGAGATCGTCCGCCAGACAACCACCGCCAAGAAATGGCATGACGAGATAGACGACTTCACCGACTTCGCCGTAGTCGATCGGGGTACAGATCAGCGGATGAATCAGACGGCTGGAGGCCTCGGCTTCTCGCCGAAAGCGCGTGCGCATTTCGTCGTCGCGCGCCAGATGCGAGTGAACGACTTTTACGGCGAGCGGGCGGCCGAGGCGCTCATGCTCGGCGGCGTACACATCCGCCATGCCGCCGCTGCCGACGCGGCGGAGGATGCGATAGCGATTTCCCGTGGCCTGGCGCAGCGCGGTGATGAGCGCATCCGGTGCCTCCGCGGCGACGCGGATTTGCGGCAGCGGCAGCGAGCATTTGGTGCAGTCGCGGGCGGCGTTGCGATTCCAGGTTCCGCAGTCGGGACAGAACAACTGCTAGCTCCGGCGCGTAGGGGAAGATGGAAAGTTAGTCCGGGGAGCAAGTGGCGGCGAGCACGTCGCAGTGATTCGCCGCTAGAGCAGTGCTTTCATGTGGACCACAGCCGCCTCGCCGAGGCGTGCGGGATCGTACCCTCCCTCGAGCGCACTCACCACTCGCCCGCCGCACCACTGCTCTGCCCGGGAAACCATTTCTCGAGTCAGCCGCGCCATATCATCGAGCTCGAGTGTAAATCCGCCGAGCGGATCTCCCGCGAGCGAATCGAAGCCGGCGGAGATGATGACGAGATCCGGCGTAAATCCTGCCGACGCGTTATCGACCGCGCTCAGGAATTCGCTCACATATTTTTCGCGCGGCAGACCGGCCGCAAGCGGAACATTCCACACGGAATTCTTCGGACCGCGATCATCGAACGCGCCCGTCCCCGGATACCACGGCCATTGGTGCATCGAGACAAACCGAATATTCTCGTCGTTCTCCACCAGCGCCTGTGTTCCGTTGCCGTGATGGACGTCCCAGTCGACGATCAAAATGCGCTCGAGCTTCTTGATTTTGCGCGCATAGTGCGCGGCGATCGCGACATTGCCGAAGAGGCAAAAACCCATCGCGCTCCCGTGCAGTGCATGATGACCGGGCGGCCGCACCGCGCAGAAACTCCGCTTCGAAGTTCCGGCGAGCGCGAGATCTACCGCATCCAGCACACAGCCGGCTCCCGCGGAACCAGCATCCCACGATCCTTCGCTGGCGACGGTATCCGCATCGAGCCTTCCCCCGCCTGCCGCCGCGAGCTCGCGGACGCTTGCGATATACCGGCGATCGTGCGCGAGTGCGATCTCATGTTCCGTCGCGTGACGGCCTTCGAGATGCTCGAGTGATTCGTACAGCTCGAAATCGTTGCGCAGCGCGCGCGGAATCGCTCGCAGCCTGCCGACGTGCTCGGGATGTCCCCATCCCGTGTCATGACGCCCGCAATCGGCGTGCGAGATAAAAGAAACGGTTTTCGACACGCTCTAATTAGAGACGAGCGCGACGTTTTTTGCCATCGATTCAGAGCGCTCCGCGCCAGCGGCGCGAACTCCACTCGGCGAGCAAACACAGCATCAGCGCCGGCAGCAGCCATCCCGGCAGCTGCCGGGACTGCGATCGCGCAGGAACGTCGACCGTCGCGGCGCCGAGCGCGTCGATCCAGCGCGCGAGAGGAGCCGACTCCGCACTCGGCCGCGCGTCGGCCTCGTCGAGAGAAATGAGCGGAGTCGCGGCGACGCTCGAAACCATCCGCGACCACCATGCGCGGTGGGCGGCGACGGCGTCGGCGCCGCCTTGCATGCGCCAGCGCCATGTTTCGTCGAACCCGGCCTGCAACACGCGGCCCGCGCCTTCCCTGCGCGCGGCAATCGTCAGAGACGTTCCCCGCAGACTGAGCCGCACCGCGTCGGCGCGCGGCGACTCGAGCGGAAACAGCGGCATCGCGTTCACGGGATAGGCGACATCGAACGCGCGTTCGCTCGCGAGTGTTCGCGCGCCGACTCGCGCGGGTGCGATCGCGCGCAGGCTCGCGGCGTTTGCGGCGTCCGCGAGCAGCACGAGGCCGCCGCCCGTTTGCACGAAACGCACAATTGACGGACCGGCAGTTCCCAGCGTGGTGTCGAGTGCGACGATCGCCGAGTAACGGCTCGTGTCGATCGCGCCGCTCTTCCCCTGCAGCACATCCACGCCGGGCGCGACCACGACGCGCTGTTCAACACTCCAGCCTTGTTCCTCGAGCGCCGCCACCGCGAACTTCGCTTCCCAGCCCGCGCGGCCCAGCACCAGCACCGGATGCAGCGCCTGCTCGCCCGGCACACCCACGGGGGCCCGCGTTCCGCCTGAGCGCGCAGACAGCGCACCCGACGGAGCGCCGATGGTGATCGTCGCGCCGCGCGCTGCGCTCCCGGCGCGGACGGTATCAAGCGCGGCGAGACCATCCGCAAGCGAAACATCGGCGGTCGACGCGATCGCGATTTGCACAGGACCGCCGGGCTCGCGCGCGCGGCCGGCGACGGCTGCCAGCGGCGGCAGGGCGGCGCCGTTCCACGTCACGCGAGTTCCGGCGTGCGCAACCGCTGCGAGCGCGTCACGCTCCGCGGGATCGGGAAGTCCGTCGACCGCAACGTGAATCGCCGGCGTGTGCGCCGCTTCGAGCGCCGGGAGATCGCGCGCGAGCGCGGACGCCTGCACGCGCGACGCGCCGCCGGGCGCGGCTCCGCCGAGCATGCGCCAGAACGCGAACGCCACGAGCGCGAACGCCGCCGCGCGCGCCGCGCGCTCGAACAGCAGCGCGCGTTCAGCGGGTGAGCGCATAGACCACGATGTTGACGCCGAACTTCGTGTTGTCGACGGAAAGAAAACGCTTGTTGTCGGGATGATAGCCCCACTCGGAGCTGTAATCCTTGCTGCTGTACAGCACCGATATGCGGTCGCCGTGCAGCACGGCAAGCAAATGCTTGTGCACGAGATTGTCGCCCCACCCGTTCAGTTCGTGCGTCGTGGCGGGCGGACCATCGTCGAACGTAAAGAACGATGAGAACAGGGCGTGCGAGTTCGGAAGCTCCTTCAACGGCGCGATGGCGCGCCCGAGTTCCTCCGTCGCACTCTTGTGAAAGACGCCGTCGATATCGTGGTTGTGGTCATCCACGAACAGCATGCCTCCGCGGTCGCAGTATTCGCGCAGGTTTCGCCGCTCGAGTTCCGAGAACCGCACCGGCAGATGTCCCGTGAGATACGCGAGCGGATACTTGAAGAGCTGACTCGATCCGAGCGGCACGGTCACACCCGTGGGCGTGACACTGATGGACGTGTAGCGCGCGACAGAGTCGATCAGATTCGCGGGCACGAGCGGCGCCGAGTCCCAGTCGCCGGAGTCGTATTGCACCGTGCAGAACGTGAAATCCCCCATGGCCTCACTCACGGCGACGTGCTCCACGCCGACAGCGCTGCCGCGGCGGCGGGCTCGGTGGCAAGCGCGCGGCGCGCGCGAATGAGCGCCTCGGTGGCCGCGTGCGCGTCGCGTCCCCCGCGCAGCGCATTCGCCGCGGTCTCGAGAGCCTTCGCCGCCGCCACGTCGCGATCGATAAGATCAAGCCGCAAGATCAGCAGGGAGTCGACCGCCGCGGATGGCGCACTTTTTATTAGCAGGAGCGCCGCATCAAAGCGCGCGACGCGCTTCAGTCGCGACGGATCCGCCATCGGCCGGGCAACACGGGCAGACGGCGTGCCTTTGTCCTTCCCCTGCAAGCGCACGCGATCGATATCGACCACCACCGCTCGTGTTTTGCCGCGCAGGTAGATTCGCTCCGCCGATCGCGCCCTCTGCAGCGCGTCGAGCGCTTTCTTCATCCACGGAATCGCCTTGCCCGGCTCGCCTATCTCGAGCTCGCTGCTCGCGCTCCACATCGCATTGTAGGCAATAAGCAGCGGCTTGTTTGTCGCGATGAGCGGCGTTTCGTCCCGATCGCCCTCGAGCGCAGTTCCCGTGGCCGCGCTCGCGGCGCGATCTGCGGCGGCGAGAACGGAATCGATGCTCACGGGCTGGTCGAGACGTTTCTCGAGCGCGTTTCCCTCCTCGCCGGTGTCTTCGCCGAGGCGTGTGAAGACAATTTCTCCGACACGTTTGCGCAGCCGCGTCTGATCGAGCGCTATGCTGCGTGATTCACCCACCAGCACCGCGTGCGAAATCTTTGCGCGCTTCGCCTCTAGCGCCTGCGCGAGCATGAGCAGCATGCGCTGGCTCAGCGCGTTCTTCTCCGCTTCCGGCGGCGGCGCGGGATCGACGTCCACCGAATCGTATTCGTCGGCGCGCGCGATGCGGAGTGTGCGCGTGTCCGATGCGCCAACGCCGGGGCCGGTCACGTTGTTGCGATCCCGCGCGACGGCGCGCAAATGAATCATGTCGCCCGGCTGCAGCGCCAGCGAGTCGAGCGAAAGCGTGGTGGCGAGCTCGCCCGCGCGCGATGCGAACGTCGCGGCGCCGATCGTGTGCGTCTTGAACGTGAAGTTTTCGCCGTTGCCGGAGCTGACAATCAGTTCGAACCCGCCGCTCGCGAGCCCATAGTCGTCGGTCGCGGTCGCGGCGAGCCGGATCTTTCCGGTGGCCTTTCTCAAAATCGAATCGCGCGCCGGAAGGGTCAGCAGCACGACGGGCGCGGAATCAAGCACAGGCTCCAGCACGAGGAGTCGCTCGTGCGACGCTGCGCGCAGCCGTACCGCCGCCGGCGCCGCGGGCATCACGAGCGTGACGCGCCAGCGATCGCCAGCCGAAGTCGACGTGGAGTTCTGCTCCGCAAGCGTCGCCGTCACATCGCCGTCGCCGGTCCTTCCCTCGATCGTGATCGCGCTGCCGACGAGCGCGCGCACCGACGCGGGATTGTCGAACGATTCACCGCGCAGCGCGGCGTAGGCGGGCGGTGTGACGCGCGCCACGACCGCCTCGAGCGGATTCGCGCGCGCGCCGAGCCGCGCGCGGCTCAGCGCGTCTCCGGGCGAGGGCGCGACAACGCGCGCCACGGCGCCCGACGGCAGAAGCAGAAGCACTCCGGCAAAGACGGCGACCGCGAGCGCAGGCGTCCTCACCGCGCGCCGAGAGGCGGTCTGCACCGCCGGCTCGAATTCCACCTGCGCCGCCTGCCGCTCGAGCTCCGGCACGTGTCCGGCGTAGCGCGGATCGACCGCGGTCACGAGCGCGTATCGCAGCGACGGAAACCGCGACTCGATCCACAGCGCCGCACTCCTGGCATCAGCGCGCATACCGTAACGCCTCACACGCCGCGCGAAGATCGCGACGGCAACAGCGGCGGCAACGACCGGCACAAGCCTGCGCGCTCCGGTGGGAAGCGACACGAACGCATCGAGCGTCGCCGCGAACAGCAGCAGCGCGAGCGCCGCGGCCAGGCCGCGCAACGCGGCGGCCGCCATCACGGCGGTCCGCAGCGCGCGCCGCGCTCGCTCGACCCGCTCAAGAATCGTCACGCGAGCGCCTCGCCCGTGCGCCGCCGCGCGAACAGTTCCCATACGAGCAGGAGCAGTGCGGCCGCGAGCAGCCACGGCGCCAGCGAAGATTTTTCGTCCTCTGAGTGGAGCGATGCCGCCGTCGCGGCGGCGCCGCCACGCGAGAACGATTTCACCGTTGAATCGCCCGCCGGCGCGCCCAGGTTAGCCCCTTGACACGCGCCGACCAGCGAGCGCGCAACGCTCACGAACGCGGGCTGCAGCGCGACATCTCCCGCGAGCGGCAGAATCGCGCCCACCTCGCGAATGCAGCCGCGCCCCAGCGGCCACTCGGCCGCCGCGCGCGCGCCGTCTCCCCACCGCGCGATCACCGCGCCGCCGGCGGAGAGCGGCGCGCGAGCGAGCGTCGCGACCAGCGTCGCGACCGGCGTCGCGTTGCGCGCCGCAAGTCCTTCTGCCCGCGCGTTGGCCCCTGTCACGCGCGGCCAGAATACGACGGCGGCGCCCTCGCGCGCCGCGGCAGAATCCGCGGCCTGCGGTGCATTTCGCAGCACGCGGACGGCGTGTGTTGCGGCTCCGCGCGGACGTGTGGCGTTGATCGCCGCGATGGCCGGCCGCAACGCATCATCCGCATCGTCGCTCACGAGACTCACGCTAACGGATGCCGCGGGCGCGGCGCGCACGCGCACCAGCCGCACGCGCCCCGGCCAGCGCGCGACGATGCTCGCACTCGCGGCATCGAGTTCATCGGCGGTGACGGGCGACACGATCACGATCTCAACCGAATCGGCAACGCGCGCCAGATCGCGGGCGGCGCGCGCGGCCGCGACCATTCCGGCCGAGAGCGATCCGCGCGCCAGCGTGGGAACGAGCGCGCGGATTGAATCGGCATTGCCATCGATCATCGTGTGCGCGGAGGAATCGAAGAGCACCAGCGCGTCTCCCTGCCGCGCGAGCACCTGCGCCGAATCGCGAATGTCCACGGAACTGCTACGGGACCGATCCACCACCAGCACCCTCGCGAGCGATGATCCGCGCGAGTGCGTCACGGGCCCCGCGAACGCCGCACCGAGCAGCAGGAGCGCGGCGCAGCGCAGCAGCATGAGCAACACATCCGTCGGGCGGGCCGCCCGCGACGACGCCCGCGCGTCGCCCGCCGGCACGAATCGCGCGGTGGGCAGCAGCTGCGGCGGCGGACGCTGCGTGGTGATCAGGTGCAGCGCGAACACGCCAGCGACGGCAAGCGCGGCGGCGGCGAGCCAGAGCGGCGCGAGGAATGTCATGCGCGCGCCGCGCTCGAGCCCGGCAGCGCCACCACACGGCGCACGAGTACATCCGCGGGTTCATCATCAAGAACTTCGTGATACGCGACGCCGTCATCGCGCCAGGCTCGCGCCACTTCGCCCCGCCACGCGTCGAACGCGGCGCGATATTCACCGCGCGTATCTGCGGTCAGGGGCCGCGCGAGCGACGGATCCTCGGGATCGGTCGCCAGCATCGCCGTGGCCGGCGGGTCGAGCTCGAAGCGCGATACCACGTGCGCGACGTGCGCCTCACCGCCGCCAGCCACGTGCGCGCGCGCCGCGCGGCGCAATCCATCGAGATCGCCGAGGCAATCCGTCACGAGCAACACCCGTGAGGGCGCGCCCACGAACGCGCTCGCCAACGACGCGCTTCCAGCCGGCACATGCGCGTCGAGCGTGCGCGCGATCTCGGCAACCACGCCGCGCCGCGTGCGTGGCGCGAGACGAATCAGTCCGCTCGGCGCCGCGATCGTGAGCCCGACGGGATCTCCGCCCGCGTGCGCAACCGCGGCGCACGCGACCGCGACGTCCTTCGCCGCGCGCCATTTCGTCCGTGCGTGCGCGCCGTCGGTTCGGACACTTTCAACCGGAAACGCCATCGAGGCCGATGCGTCCACCGCAATCAGGGTGCCGAGTACGGCGCGATCCGGCGCGAGCCGAATGAACGCGCGATCACTCCGGGCGAGCAGTTTCCAGTCGAGCCGTCGCGGATCATCGCCCTGACGATACGGCCGATACTCGACGAATTCGCTGGCGACTCCACGCGTTCGCGCCGGATGCACACCTGGCGCTCCGCCAGCGACGGGCCGTCGCGCGGGCCACCTTACGCCGCGCACGGACTCGAGCAGTGCGCCGTACGGGCCGACGGCCATCGTGTTTCGCTTTCGCTAGAGGCGGAGGTCGCTGCGCGGCGCAGCCACGCGCGCGATCAGATCCTCCACGATGCGCTCGGAGTTCACGCCCTCGGCCTCGGCCGCGAAGTTCGGAAGCACGCGATGCCGCAGCACCGGGCGCGCCACGCGGCGAATGTCCTCGGGCGCGACCGTCATGCGGCCCGCGAGCAGCGCCGCGGCCTTGGCGCCGAGGATCAGCGCCTGCCCAGCGCGAGGACCGGCGCCCCAGCGCACGTATTTTTTCACGAGGTCTGTTGCGTCCGGTGAATCGGGCCGCGTCGAGCGCGCGAGTGCCGCCGCGTACCGCAGCGCCGGCTCGGCGGCGGGAATCTCGCGCGCGAGACGCTGCAGCGCGCGCGCTTCGGTCGCGTCGATCACGGGCGTGAGCGGCGCGTTCTCGACTCCGGTCGTGGCGCGCAGAATCGAAATCTCTTCGTCTTCGTTCGGATAGCCAATGCGAATGTCGAAGAGAAAACGGTCGAGCTGCGCTTCAGGAAGCGGATACGTGCCTTCCTGCTCGATTGGATTCTGCGTCGCCAGCACGAAGAACGGTTCGGGAAGCGACATCGTCTCGCCCGCGACGGTGACGCGATGTTCCTGCATGGCCTCGAGCAGCGCCGCCTGCGTCCGTGGGGGCGCGCGATTGATTTCGTCGGCGAGCAGAATATTTGCGAATACCGGTCCGCGCACGAACCGAAACGTGCGCTGGCCCGTAGCCGTGTCTTCCTCGAGAATTTCGGTGCCCGTGATATCGCTTGGCACGAGATCGGGCGTGAACTGAATTCGCCGGAAGTCGAGATGCATCGCCTCGGCTACCGAACGGATCATCAGCGTCTTCGCCAGACCCGGGACGCCCACGAGCAGGGCGTGTCCGCCCGCGACCATTGCCATCAGGATCTCGTCGAGTACATCTCCCTGTCCGACGATGCGCTTGGCGACTTCACTGCGCAGCCGTGCGGCGGCCGCGAGCAATGCATCGCGGTCGCTTCCCACGGGCTTCGAGACGGCGGCGCTCAGCGGACTGCCCTGCGACGACGGTACGCGACGAGATATGTCGAGCCGTCCGTGGCACCGCTCGCCGCGACGGTTTCGAGCTCGTTGCGAACCTCGAAGCCCATCAGCTTGATCTCGTAGTCCGCCGCGAGCGATGTATCGAGCCCAAATGCAGCGAGGGCGTCGCGCTTGAGCGTTGCGACCGGCGAATCCGGATTCGCGTCCAGCGAAACGCGATCCCACGTCTCGTACGACTGGACGCGCACTTTCATGCGACGGCCTCCGCGGCGACCGGCAGAGACGAGAGAAACCGGGCGATCTGTTGATCGAACATGTACGACGAGGCTGAGACCGACGTGCCGCCTTCCGCAGCGGCCACGCCGATCGCGATCTCTTCGCCGCCGAGTCCGCGCAGCGTGAGATACGTGGGGCCGACCTTCTCCGGAAACGCGGAGTAGATCCCCGAGCGCTGCGCAAAAAAGATTTTTGCCGCGGCCAGGACTTCCGCCGGCGCGAGCGTCGTGCGGATCGTCTGCAGGGTCCGATTGCGCTGCTGGTTTTTCACGTATGCTCTCCGGAGATTGATTCTTTGGCGAAAAGAAGCGGTAGACTGAGCGTAAAGGTCGAGCCCTGCCCCGGCGCGGAAACGAGCTCGATATCTCCGCCGAGGAGTCGCGCGACCCCACGCGAAAGCGCCAATCCGAGTCCCGAGCCGCCGTAGCGCCGCGTGGCCGTTCCATCCACCTGCCGGAACTCATCGAAGACCAAAAGTTGCGACGCGGGCTCGATGCCGATACCGGTATCACTTACGCTGTAGACAGTCCTGCCGTTGGCAACGTTTACCGACGCGCGCACCTCGCCCGCGGCGGTGAACTTGAATGCGTTTGAGAGTAAGCTAGCGAGGATGCGCGTGATTTTGCGGCGGTCAGATCGCATTGGCGCCAGCGCGAGGACCGGCTCTTCGGCGATGAGCTGCACTCCCTCCGGCAGCCCCTTCGTCGCTCGCATCGCTTCCCTGAGCGGGGCGCGCGGATCGAACTCCTCGATCATCACTTCGAGCGTGCCGCGGCGGAGTGCGGTGAACTCCAGCAGCCGGTCGATCAGCTCGAGCAGGCGCTCGCTGGCCGCGTGCGCCTGTCCGAGCTCCTCACCCTGTTCTTCCGTGAGCGGGCCCGAGATCTTCTCGCGCAGAATCGAGAGGTAGCCCATCACCGCGGTGAGCGGCGTGCGCAGTTCATACGAGACGTTCGCGAGAAACTCGTCTTTCACGCGGCGCGCCTCGACGACTGCGACGTACTGCCGTTCCAGTTCCGCGTTCGCCTCGACCAGTGCGGCGTTGGTGCGCCGCAGTTCGTCGATGAGCTCGGCCTTCTCCGCGGTCGCGGCCATTTGATCAGCCACAATGCGCAATAGTCCGCGCTTTTCCGCGGTGAACCCACCCGGATCGCTGAAATAGAGCGTCACCGTGCCAAGCACGCGGCTCGCCGTCTGAAGCGGCAGCGCGACGATCGCGCGGAAGCCCAGCTCGCGGGCGACATCATGCCAGTCTTCGAGATCCGGATCCGCAAAGACGTCGGGAATTTCGATCGCGCGCCGCTCGCTCGCGGCCTCGCCGCTCGGACCGAATCCCACTCGCACGCGAGTCTCGCCGAGCCACGGACGATGCTGCTCGGGCCAGTTGTATGCGGCAACGAGGCGCATCAATTCCGACGCGCCATCCATGAGATAGACAGACGCAAAGCTTGCGCCGACCACCGGGCTTACACGGTCGAGCGCGAATTGAAAAACATCTTCAGGGCGGTCGGCGCGGAGAAAGGCGTGAACGATTTCGCGAACCGCAAGCAGCTCGCGTTGCGCCGGCGGCTCGGCGACCGGCGCTGCGTGCGCCGTTCGCGTTTTTCTCTCAGCATAGCGGCGGCGTGGAGCCACTTACCTGCCCGCAGCCGAATACGAAACCGCCGCATACAGCCGCGACTCGAGCAGCGACTGCAGTTTTCTCGTCATCGGACCCGGCGCTCCATTGCCAACCGGCTTGCCGTCGAGCGAGATCACGGGCGTGACGTCCGTGGTGGTGCCCGCGAGAAACAGTTCGGACGCCCGGAGCAACTCCGACTGGGTCACCGGATTCTGCACCAGCTCGAGGCCGTTTTCGCTGATCAGATCGACGACCACCTGCCGCGTGACTCCGGGCAGAATGAGATTGCCGAGCGGATGCGTGCGGAGCGTGCCATCGACCACCGCAAACACGTTCGTGGCGGCGCCCTCCGTCACATTGCCATCGCGCAGCAGAATCGCCTCGTACGCGCCGGCCTCGGTGGCGGCCTGCCGCGCGAGCACCGCGCCGAGGAGGTTCACCGTCTTGAGATCGCAGCGCAGCCAGCGGAAATCAGGAAAGGTGATCGCCGCCACGCCGCGCTCACGATCCTGTTGGGGCACCGTGAACCGTGAAGCAGAGACGTACACTGTGGGCGGGGTATTTGCGGGCGGAAAGTAGTGGGTGCGCGGCGCGGCGCCGCGCGAGACCTGCATGTACACGGTCGCTTCGCCGCTGGCGATGCCGTTGTCGTGCACCAGCTGCTCGCACACGTCCTTCAGTCCTGCGATCTTCTCCGCGCCGAACGCAATGCGAATCCCGTCGAGGCCGCGCGCGAGCCTCGCCGCGTGCATGCCCCACTCGAAAATGCGGCCGTCGATCACGCGCACCACTTCATAGATCCCGTCGCCAAAAACAAAGCCGCGATCATCCACCGAAATCATCGCGCGCTCCTTCGGAACGAACTCACCGTTGAGATAGACGGTCGTCATCGTTTCTCCTCTCTGAATCTCAGGTCAGCATTCCTTCAATCGATTTGACCAACGGCGCGAACGACAGTGTTTTCCCTGCGACGCGCTCCGCCTGCTCCTCCGCGAGCTCGCGCTGGCCGCGCGAGAACAGCTCCTGCACGATCCACGGCCCCGCCTTCGGATTCCGCCACCAATCGTCGTTGAAGCGTTCGACGAGCGATTCTGCGAGCAATGCCTGCAGCTGCCACGCGCGCAGATAGCGCGCCGAGTAGAATCGCGGGTCCACATCTACGAACGCATCGGCCCGCTGGTATGTGAACCCGGTCGCGGCGCTGAGCGTTTCCACGTACAGATCGGGAAGTCCCGACCACGAGACGCAGCCGCCATACAACTCGACCTCGTATATCAGCTTCGCACAGTAGCGGCGAATGAAGTGCAGCTCTTCGAATCCGGCGTTGCGGAGGTAGCGCGGCAGGTCGTTTTTCTCGAGCTGCGTATAGCGGGCGAGCCAGCCGCGGTCTTTCAGCCGATGATCGAACAGCATGGCGTACCCTTCGGTGACGGAGTTGTCACCGAGCCAGCGGTATTCGAACGGGAGCGAGGAATCCGCGTTCGCGAAATGCAGCGCGTGCCCGAGCTCGTGGAGCAGCGTCATATAATCGTTCTGGCCGCCGTGCGGGCGCAGCACGAGATAGACCTCGTCCGGAATTTTCACCGGCGCACAGAAGGCGCGCGCGCGTTTTCCCTCGCGATCGCCCGTGTCGTATCGCACACGGCCATTCGCGTCCGGACTCGCGCCCATCTCCGTCACCTGCCTGCGCACTTCGCGCTCCATGGCCTCGGCCGGAAAGTTCTCGTCGAACTCCGGCGCGCGCATCAGGGCCAGCGCGTCGGCGCGCGTGGCTTCCGACGGCGTGATGCCGAGCCCGCGCTTGAGGAATTCGGGGAACACGTCGTTCCACATCGGCTGTGTATCGCGAAGAAAGGCGGCGCAGTCATCGCGCAGTGCGCGCACCTTCATGCCGGCGAGCGCGTCGAACGAATCGAGATAGCTGGGCGCGATCGATATTTTCTCGACGAACTCTTTTTCGCGCGCGAGCCGCTCCTGCCGCATGGGTGCCAGCTCGGATTCAACAAGCTGCGCGCGCGCCGTATCGAGCGCGCGCCGCTCCTGTGCGTCGCGCGTGTTTGCGATCGTGATCGAGGCCCGGCGATACGGCTCCGCGCCGCCGTCGGCGAGCGGAATCATTGCCGCGCCTTCCCACGCGATCTCGCGTTCTTCGAGCGGCGCGAGTTCGCGTCCCACTCGCGATTCGAGCAGCCACTCCACCAGCATCCGCCCGGAACGATGGTCTTCCGAGCCCGGCGGCGATCCGCGATACAAATCGAGGGCCAGTTCCATCGACGCGTCGCCGTAGGCCTCGCGGTGCCGCTCATAAATCGGCTGCAGCTCGGCCGACGATTTCAGTCCCGCGTGTGACGCGTAGTACTCACGGGAGACGTCCGTGAGAAACGCCTCGCCACGTGCGCGAACGTCGTCGAGCGCGCTGCGATCGGTCATGCCGCTCCCGCTTTCGTGCTGACGGAGTCCGGGATGTCTGTGGCGAGATATTTCGCGATCACATCCGCGGCCTGCGACGCGCCGACGCGAATCTGACCCATGTCGTCGCGGAAACGAATCGTGACGTCGTTGTTCCTGGTCGAATCGGGATCGACGGTGATGCAGAACGGCGTGCCCGCTTCGTCCTGACGGCGATAGCGGCGGCCGATCGCACCGGCCTCGTCGTAGAACACGGGAAACCGCTTGCGCAAATCGTCGGCCACGCGGTGCGCCATCTCGGGCTGTCCGTCTTTTTTCGTCAGCGGAAACACACCCGCCTTGATCGGCGCGAGCGCGGGATGAAACCCCATCACCACGCGGCCTTCTTCCTCGCCCGCCACGGTTTCTTCGCGATACGCGTTCACGAGCAGCGCGAGCAGCGTCCGATTGGGTCCACACGCGGTTTCAATCACGAACGGCAGGTAGCGCTTGTTGGCGGCCTGATCGACATACTCGAGACGCTTGCCGGAGAACTCCTGATGCTTGCCGAGGTCGAAATCGCCGCGGTTGTGAATGCCTTCGATTTCCTGCGGGCCGAGCGTGCCGCCGAAGTCGAATTCGATGTCGAACGCGGCGCGCGCGTAGTGCGCCAGTTCCCCGGGCCCGTGAATGTGAAACTGCAGACGCGCGTCGTCGAGCCCGAGCCCGCGATGCCACTCCATCCGCGCCGCCTTCCACTTCTCGAACCAGTCCATGTCGGTGCCCGGCTCGACGAAGAACTGCATCTCCATCTGCTCGAACTCGCGCGTGCGGAAAATAAAATTCCCCGGCGTGATTTCATTGCGAAACGCCTTGCCTATCTGCGCGATTCCAAACGGCACTTTCTGACGCGACGCCTGCTGCACATTCAGGAAGTTCACGTACGAGCCCTGCGCGGTTTCGGGACGGAGATAGATCGCCGCCGACGTGTCCTCAACAGGGCCCATGTGCGTCTTGAACATTAAATTGAACTGCCGCGGCTCGGTGAGCTGGCACTCGCTGAACTCGCCGGGCTTCTTGCTCGGCTTCTTGAGGCACTGCGCGTCCTGCAGCTTGTCGGCGCGAAAGCGTCCCTGGCAGGCTTTACAGTCCACGAGCGGATCAACAAATCCGCCCACGTGCCCGCTCGCCTCCCATACGCGCGGATGCATGAGGATCGCCGAATCGAGCCCTTCGATATCATCGCGCGAGCGCACCATCGCATGCCACCAGCGTTCCTGAAGATTCCGTTTGAGCTCGATGCCGAGCGGCCCGTAATCCCATACGGAGCCGAGGCCGCCGTAAATCTCGGAAGACTGAAAAACGAACCCGCGCCGCTTGGAGAGCGACACGAGTTTTTCCATGACATCGGGGAAAGACATGAGGGACGGGTGGCGGGATCGAAAACGGGCGGATTGAGCTATAATTTCACCTATAGACAGGCAAACGTCCACCGAGAGAAGGCAATCATGCGACCCATTCTTCGGCAGCTCGCTCTTTCCGCCGTGCTCGCCGCTGCAACCGCTCTTTCGGTGGGGGCGCAGGGGCCCAGTCAGAAGGGCGCGCTCGACCGCGCGAACCTCGACACGACCTGCGCGGCGTGCAAAGACTTCTTTCAGTTCGCCAACGGCGGCTGGCTCAAGAGGGTCACGATTCCGCCGGCGTATTCGTCGTTCGGATCATTCAGAGAGCTGGCCGATCGCAACGAGGCGCAACTGCACAAGATTCTGGACGCGGACGCGGCCGCTGCGACAGGCGACAAAGGCTCCCCGGGTGAAGGCGCCTACAAAGTGGGCGCGTTCTACGCGAGCTGCATGGACACATCGGCGATCGATAAAATCGGGGTCAGCGCTCTGAAGCCTGAGCTTGATCTCATCGCCGCGATCAGATCGGCCGACGACCTCAAGCACAAGATGGGCGAGCTCGAGCGTCGCGACGGCCTCGCGCCGTGGGGCGATGGCTCCACGCAGGATGCAAAGAACGCCGCGTCCGTGATTGCCGGCCTCTACCAGGGCGGACTCACGTTGCCGGACCGGGAGTGGTACACCAAGACCGATTCAACATCGAAACAGACGCGCAACCGTTTCGTGGCGCACATGTCGCGGATGTTCGTGCTGATGGGCGAGACCACGCCGCAGGCCGGTGCCGATGCCGCTGCCGTGCTGCGCGTCGAGATGCAGTTCGCGCTCGCGTCCAAGACGCGCGTGGAACTGCGCGATCCGCAGACGAACTACCACAAGATGTCGTTTGCGGAACTCGAGAAGGTCACACCCGGTTTTCCGTGGAAGGAATTCTTTGCCGCGCAGCATGCGCCGGCGATTTCGGCGATCGACGTGGGCCAGCCGGAGTTCTTCGCGGCGGTGAACAACATGTTCACGTCGATTCCGCTCGCCGACTGGAAGACGTTTCTGCGCTGGCGCCTCGTGCACGGCGCGGCGGCGTCGCTCACGAGCGCGTTCGTGAAGGAGAACTTCGCGTTCTCCAGCATTTTCAGCGGCGCAAAGGAAATGCTTCCCCGCTGGAAGCGCTGCTCGGCAGAAACCGACAATCGGCTCGGCGAGCTGCTCGGCCAGGAATACGTGAAGAAGAACTTCACTCCGGAGGCCAAAGCGCGCGCGGTGAAGATCGTCGGCAATCTCGTCACCGAGCTGCACGACCGGATTCAGAATCTCGACTGGATGAGCGCGCCCACCAAAGCGCAGGCGCTCGCGAAGCTCAGCGCGTTCACCAAGAAGATCGGCTTTCCCGACAAGTGGAAGGACTATTCCACTCTGAAAATCGTGAACGGCCAGTACTTCGCGGATATTCGCGCGAGCGATCAGTGGACTGCAGCGCGCGACTGGGCGAAGATCGGGCGGCCCGTGGATAGAGGCGAGTGGGCCATGACTCCGCCCACGGTGAACGCGTACTACAACCCGCAGAACAATGAGATCGTATTCCCCGCGGGAATTCTGCAGCCGCCTTTTTATAGCCCCGACGCCGACGATGCGGTGAACTACGGCGCGATGGGCGCGGTGATCGGTCACGAGATGACGCACGGGTTTGACGACCAGGGCCGGCAGTTCGACAAAGACGGCAATCTCAAGGATTGGTGGACGAAGGAAGACGCGGCCAAGTACGACGTGCAGGCGAACAAGGTGGTGAAGCAGTTCGACGATTACACGGTGATTGACGGCAAGACGCACGTGAACGGGAAACTCACGCTCGGCGAGAATATCGCGGATTTTGGAGGGCTGACGGTTGCCTATGCGGCGATGGAACGAGCGCTGGGATCAGCGCCGCGCGCGAAGATCGACGGATTTACGCCTGAGCAGAGATTCTTTCTCGGGTGGGCGCAGGTGTGGCGGCAGGTGTATCGGGATGAGGCGCTGCGCTCGCAGGTGAACTCGAACGAACATGCGCCGTCGAATTGGCGGGTGAATGGACCGTTTTCGAATATGCCGGAGTTCAGGGCGGCATGGGGGTGCAAGGAGGGGGATCCGATGGTGAGAGCGGACGCGCTTAGGGCTCGTATCTGGTGACGGCCGAAATGCGATGAGCGTGAGTGGGGCACGTTTCGCCGCACGGGTTGCATGCTGCTCAAAGTTCGGCAGCTCCGAAACCACTTTCTGTCACGCACCAAAAATGCGCCTTTATGATGGCACCCGAGGATAGCGCGGAACGGCGATCACCGCGGTCACAAGGAACTCGCGAGCACTGCGAAAGCGCGGCGAGGCTTCATTGCCACCAATCCCTCCGTTCGGTGAGTGCCAACAATTCACCGAGCGCGCGACAGTCCCGCCAAATCCTGTTTGTCCTTCGGGCGACCAGCTGCTTTCTTGTTGATCCTCAACTCGTCGAGTCCGATAACCAGCAGGCGCTGCCCCTCAATCGTCCCGCGCACAGCGCCGGCGCGAACTTCGCCGAACGTGAGGCCATCAATCGAACCCAGCAAGTCGATGCGACGCGGCGCATTCCCTATTTGCGTGATCGCATTGTCCGACATCAGGAACACTGGATCGATCAATTCGACAGGTGCTCCAAACGCCGTCATCGCATCGCAGAGTCGTTCGACGTTTCTCGTTGACTGCTCATAGAGAAAGTCGATATCTGCCGTTGCTCGCACGAATCCGTGCCAACCAACGGCGAATCCGCCAACAAGAATAAAAACAACTTTGTTGGCATGCAGCTCGGCAATGAACTCTTGGAATTCTTCAGGAACTCCTGAAGTGTCGGCCTCGGGGCTACGCACCTAAGGCCGCTGGCGCCGGCTGGCGAGTGCGATGGCATACGCGAACTCCGAAACTCGAGCGACAGCGCCGAGAGCGCTTGCACCTGTCGCCGCCGGAGGAACATCGGATTCGTCTTGGCCAAGTCGCAGCTGTCGCCCAGTCCACGTCGCTCGCCGCACTGCGGCTCGGGCAGCGCGTGTCGCCCGCTCATTGCCCGGATCGCGAAGTGCATGAACTGACCCCGTCGGACTATCGAGTCGGACGCTCACGCCAACTTCGCTGAGCATGCGAAGCATTGTCTCGAGGCTGACATTGGGACGCTCGCCACGCTCTGCCTCGGCCCACAGCCGCTCGCTTACCTTCGCTCTGCGAGCAAGTTCTTTTTGCGTGAGGCCAAGTGTGTTCCGCGCATTTTTCAGGACCGCGCCTATTTGATCCGTTGGCATTACCGACTCCCAGCATGAGTCTACGAACCTACATAAATGTATAGTGCTAACAACCAGCGCGCAACCCCTTTATGTATGTTTCTGCTCCAATGATTCACTCAGTGCGCTCGCACGCAAGTGTCGCGGCAATCAACGCTCCATGCCCGCGCCCGTTCTCGATAAAGACTCCGTTCGCTTTTTTGCCCGATGTAAGGACACCGGCAACAAACACCCCTGGAATCGGTGTCTCCATTGTCGCCGGATCGTGCGCAGGAATTCCCGTGGTCTCATCGAACGGAACTCCGAGCGCACCGAGAATTCCCGGAGACGGCGTATATCCGGTGAGCAGATAGACATGCTGCGCGAGAATCGCCTCGGGCCCCGTTTCAGTGTTCAGATGCAGCCACTCCGGCTCGATGGCCGTCACGCGCGAGTTCATGCGCAATCCGATTTTTCCGGCGGCGACTTTTTCTTCGAACTCGGGAAGAATCCACGGCTTGATGACGTGGGTGAACTCCGGCTCGAAGTGCACGAGCGTGACGATCGCCTCGCAGCGCGCGAGCTCGAGCGCGCATTCAACAGCGGAGTTCCCGCCGCCGACGACTGCCGTATGCCGCTGAAACGCGCCGTGCCCCTCGCGAAACTCGTGCGCGACGTGCGGAAGATCCTCCCCCTGCACGTTCAGCATGTTGGGTGACGCGAAGTAGCCTGTCGCGACGACGACGGCCCGGGCCTGCGTGACGGTTTCGTCCCCCTGCACCGGGCGTGAACACACCGCGAATCCGTCGTCGTTCTTTTCGATCGAAAGCACTTCCTCGTACTGCCGCACGTTGAGTTTCCACCAGTCGACGACACTGCGATAGTACGCGAGCCCCTCGCGGCGCGTGGGTTTCTCTCCGGCGCAGCTGAATGGAACGTCACCGATTTCGAGACGCTCGGGCGACGAGAAGAAGGTGAGATACGTCGGATACCGCGCGATCGAACTCACGACACTCGAGCGATCGAACACGATCGAAGGAATCGACGCTTCTTCAAGCGCGACCGCTGCAGCGAGCCCGCACGGTCCGGCCCCGACAATAGCGACTGGGAGATCAGACACGCGGAACGGCGATCGAAGATCGACGTTGGATGATCGAAGATCGAGGTTGGATGATCGAAGATCGACGTTGGATGATCGAAGATCGAGGACGGAAGATCGAGGATGTTTGGTATTCACCCTCCATCATCGATCTTCGAACTTCCATCATCACAGCCCGATGATCTGGTCGCGCCGTGTTCCGACCGAGACATACTGAATCGGACACTCCACCAGCGCTTCGACGCGATCGAGATACGCACGCGCCTGCTTCGGAAGATCCTCGAGCTTGCGCGCGTCGGCTGTCGATTTCTTCCAGCCGTCAAACCATTCGTAGCGCGGCTTGATGCCTTCGAGCTCGGCAATATCTCCGGGGAATTCTTCAACCACATCGCCGTTGAACTCATAGCCCGTGCAGATCGCGACCTTCTCGAGTGTGTCGAGCACATCGAGCTTCGTCACGGCGAGTGACGTCAATCCGTTGATGCGCACCGCGTAGCGAACGACCACCGCATCGAACCAGCCGCACCGCCGCGGACGGCCCGTTGTCGCGCCGAATTCATTTCCGAGTTTGCGAATGTGCTCGCCCATCACGTCGTCGAACTCCGTCGGCAGCGGCCCGGCACCAACGCGCGTCGTGTACGCCTTCACCACGCCGAGCGCGGCGTCAATTGTGCGAGGGCCAATGCCCACCCCGATCGACGCTCCGCCCGCAGTCGTCGAACTCGACGTCACGAATGGATATGTCCCGTGATCAACATCGAGCAGCGATCCCTGCGCTCCTTCGAGCAGAACCGAAGCGCCGCTCTTGATCGCGCGATGCACTGCGAGTCCCACGTCATCGGCAATCGCGAGCAAACGCGGCGCGAGTTCGCCGAGCACGTGCATGGTGTACTCGACTTCCGCGCGCTTGGCTGAGCCCGTGCTCGCCAGCAGCTGGTTGGCGTGCTCCGTTCCGCGCTCCACGAGCGCACACAGCCGCTTCGGATGTCTGAGATCCAGCACGCGCACGCCGCGGCGCGCGACCTTATCCTCATACGCGGGCCCGATGCCGCGGCCGGTCGTACCGATCGCTTTGCTCGCCGCGCTCTCTTTGTCGACGAGCTTGTGATATGCGAGCACCAAGTGCGCGCGATCACTCAAATACAGACGGCCCTCAACATCCACGCCATCACGCACGAGCTCGTCCACTTCGGTAAACAACGTCTCCGGATCGAGCACCACGCCATTGCCAATCGCGCAGCGCACGCCCGGATGTAGAATGCCGCTGGGAATCTGATGGAGCACCGTCGAGCGATCGCCGATGTGCACGGTGTGCCCGGCGTTCGCGCCGCCCTGGTAGCGCACGACCCAATCGGCGCGCTCGGCGAGAACGTCTACGAGCTTGCCCTTCCCTTCATCGCCCCACTGTGCACCGACGACGACGATTGTATGCGTCTTGGAATCGAACATCGAGGCCTTACGCCGCCACTGCGGTGAGGCCGCTCAGCAGCCCGGCAACTCGTTCTCGCCCCGCCGCGTCGAGATCCATCAGCGGCCCTCGCACCGGTCCGCCGTGCAGACCAATGGCGTCCATCGCCGCCTTCACTCCGGGCACACCCAACTCGGCGACGATCGCAGCGGCCAGTGGCTTCATCTCGGCCTGCATCGCCTCGGCGCTGGCGTGATCGCCCTTGTTGTGCGCGTTGAAAATTGCCACGGAGCGTTCACCTGCGAACAATGCCACCGCCAGAATACCGCCGCGTGCGCCGGCCACTATTGCGTGGTGCAGCTGGCCGCCGTTGCCGGTGAGAACGGAGAAAGAGGTGCTCTGCGCCTGCAGGTAGCCAGCCAACAGTTCCAGGTCACCAGAGCTGTCCTTGATGCCGACGATGTTCTGATGATGCGCGAGATCCGCCACCAGCTCGGGGGAGAGCTTGAAGTGCATGTACTTTGGAATGTTGTAGAGCAGCACCGGCAATGGGCTCGCATCCGCGACCTTCACGTAGTGCGCGCGCAGCGCCTCGGTGGTCATCGCATTCGAGTAGTAGTGCGGCGCGACGACCAGCACCGCGTCGGCGCCCACCGAGTGCGCCTCGTGGCAGCGGCGGATCGTGAGCCGCGTGGACTCCGAGCCGGTGCCCATGATCACCATTTTTCCCGGCGGCACCGCGCGGCGTGCATCCTCGAGAATCTCGAGTCGCTCCATCTCGCTCAGCAGCGCCGCCTCGCCGGTGGATCCGCACACGACGAGCCCGAGCAGACCGGCCGCCATGTGCGCTTTCGCGTTCTTGGTAAAGGCCTCGCGATCGATATCGCCTGAATCGCGCTTGAACGTCGTCACCACCGGCCCAAACACACCATCGAGTCGCAAACTCATTTCACGTTCCTGTATGAATCTTTAGAAATCAAATCCGGTCGAGAGACCCTGGATGGTGGGCGTCGCTTCGGGGGTCTTGATCTTTGCTGTGGCGCCGGCGGCCGCATCGGGAACGACCGGCTGTGCGCCCGTCACCGCCGCGCCCGAGACCACGCCCGGCATCGTCGGCTCCTCCGTGATGGCCTTTCGCGTGAGCGTCGAACGCCGGCGAAACGTGCGCATCTTCAGCTCGAAATCACTCGGCTTTGTTGCCGCGGCGAGCGCCACTTCGAACTCCACTTCTCCACTCGATACGAGATCGCCGAGGTGCTGATCGAACGTCTGCATGCCGTACTGTTCGCGCCCCTCGGCGATGTAATCGCGAATTTCCGTAACGCGATCGCGATCGAGCATCAGCTCCTTGATGGTCGGCGTGACGATCATCACTTCGCACGCCACCGCGCGGCCGTGGCCGTCCTTTCTGGGCAGCAGGCGCTGCGAGACAACGGCATGCAGCGATTCTGCGAGACGCACGCGCACCACATCCTGCTCTTCCGGCGGGAACATCGCGAGGATGCGCATCACGGTGCTTTGCGCATCCGGCGTGTGCACGGTGGAAACGAGCAGGTGTCCGGTCTCCGCCGCTTTCATCGCCGTGTCAATCGTCTCCGAATCGCGCATTTCGCCAATCAGAATCACGTCGGGATCCTGGCGCAGCGCGGCGCGCAGTCCCATTCGGAAACTTTCCGTGTCGACGCCGATTTCGCGCTGCGTGATCGAGCACTGAATGTCGCGGTGCAAAAACTCGAGCGGATTCTCGAGCGTCACGACGTGCTTGTGTTTGGTGGAGTTGATGTGGTTGATCATCGCCGCCATCGTGCTCGATTTTCCCGAGCCGGTGACGCCGGTGACGAGAATCATTCCGCGCTCGGCGTCCGCGATGGTTTTCAGCACCGGCGGCAGCGTGAGTTTTTCGAAGCTCGGCACCTCGAACGGAATCACGCGCATCACGATCATGAAGCTCGAGCGCTGCTTGAGAATGTTCACGCGGAAACGGCCGATGCCCTGCGCGCCCCACGAGCAGTCGTAGTCCTGAATCTTGTCGATGCGCGCGCGGTCTTCGTCGTTCGGAATGAACTTCATCGCGATCGAACGCGTCTGCTCCGGCGTCAGCGCCTGCTTGGTGAGCGGCACAAGCTTGCCGTCGATGCGCGCACGGAACACGTCGCCCGCTTTGATGTGCAGGTCGCTCGCGCCGCGATCAACCGCCGCTTTGATGATCTTTTCCATGGTCGGTAATCAGTATCTGATTCAGTATCCGGCTTTTTTATTGACGAGGTTGCGCAGCGGCTCGCCGGCGCGATAACGGGCGAAATTGTCCAGAAAAAGTGCGCTCAACCGGTCCCAGAATAGCCGCGGTGAAACACCCGCCATATGTGGCGTGAGCAACACCTGAGGAAGGTGCCACAACGGACTAGCGGACGCCAGCGGTTCTTGCGCAAAAACGTCCAGAACCGCGCCCCTCAAATGGCCATTCGTCAGAGCCTCGATCAGCGCCGTCTCATCGACCAGCGCGCCGCGCCCAACGTTCGCCACAATGGCGCCTCGCGGGAGGGCGTTGAGGCGCCCGGCCGTCATCAGCATCGCTGTATCAGACGTCAGAGGTGCCGCCAGGACGAGCACGTCCGCCAACGGGAGCTCTGCGTCGAGCGCGTCAGGCCCGACGACCCGAGAGAAGCCGGGCGGCGTGCCCTTCGCCGGATTGCGCCGCGTGCCCGTGACGACCGCGCCGAGCGCCGAGAATCTCCGCGCGGTCTCCGCGCCGATCCCTCCCACGCCCACGATGAGAACGCGGCACTCACTGACCTCGCGAATGGGCGCACCCGCGGTACCGAAGAGCGCAGAATCCCACTCCGAGCGCCGCTGCAACGTTCCCGCGATATCGAACGCGCGAAGAAAAAACATGACACCGGCGACAATGTGTTCAGCGATCGGATCACCGTAGATGCCGGCCGAGTTCGTGAGGGCGACTTTGCTCGCGATCATTTCCTCAAATAGCAGCGACTTCACGCCGGCCGATGCCGAATGAATCCACTGCAGATTTCTCGCGGCGCTCCACAACGGCTTCGGCAATCCGAATCCCAGATAAATCTCCGCGCCGGCGATCTCGCGAACGGATTCGTCGCTGGGCGAGCGTGAGCCGTCGCCCGACGAATCCGTATCCGCCTGCACGACATGCGTGCTCCAATCGAGCGGCGCCGCCGCGACGAGTTGTGCCGCGACCGAATCCGGAATGCAAAACGCCCGCGAGCGCGAGCGCAGATCAATCACGAGCTTGTGTTGCCGCGCCGTGCTCACCCGAACATCACGTTGAGCACTTCGTCGCGCTCGAGCAGCTCGATGCGCGCAATGTCGAACTGACGCGCTGGACCTCTCAGCTCAAGTTCGAACACACGATCGTCGTCATGATCGAACTTCTCGACTTTCTCGACCCTGAGTCCATCCTGAAAAAGCGCGGTCTTGAGCCAATCGAACGTGACGCCCGGCTTCACCCGGATCGTGCACTCGAGCGTACGCTGCATACGGAGAAGACTGTGTTCGACTTTGCCGAGACCAGTGAGCACGATCATGGCGATCGCCGTCGCGCCGAGCGCCTCCACAAAAAATCCGGCGCCGACTGTGAGTCCGATTGCGGCGACCATCCAGATCGTCGCAGCAGAGGTGAGCCCGGTGATGGCGCCGCGCGACTGCATGATCGTGCCGGCGCCGATGAATCCGATGCCCGTCACCACCTGCGCCGCGATGCGTCCCGGATCGCCCACGCGAGCGCCTCCCAAGCTCATTCCGAGATTCATCGAGAGATCCATGATCAACGCCGAGCCGAGGCAGATCAGGATGTTGGTGCGCAGGCCGGACGCCTTGCCTGCGATCTGCCGCTCGAGTCCGATGCCCCCGCCGAGCAGCACCGCGAGCGACAGCTTCAAGAGAAGGTCGAGCCGAAAGGCCGTGACCATCTCGGAAAACGGAGGCATCTGCGCGGCTGGAACGATCACCTTAGGCTCCGTCGATAGAGAGCGGCAAACCCATCTTCTCCTTCACGCGCGTGATCGTCTGCTTCGCCACCACGCGCGCTTTCGCGGCGCCCGCCTCGAGTGCTTCCGTGACGCGAGCGGGATTCGCCTGCAGTTCCTTCGCACGCTCACGAATCGGCGTCAGCTCGCTCACGATGTTCGTGAGCAGCGATTTCTTGCAGTCGATGCAGCCCCACTTCGCCTCACGGCAGTTCGTCTCAACTTCGCGGACCGTCGCTTCAGGCGAAAAGGCGCGGTGCAGCTGAAAGATGATCGGACACTTGTCCGGCTCGCCCTTGTCCGTTTTCCGCTGGCGTGCGGGATCTGTGGGCGCAGGCCGAAGCTTTTCCCAGATCGCGTCCGGCTCCTCGAGCAGTCCGATCGTATTGCCGAGCGACTTTGACATTTTCGTGTTGCCGTCGAGGCCAACGATGCGGCGTGTGGGCGTGAGGCGCGGCTGCGGTTCGGGGAAATACGGCGCGTCGGCGGAGAAGCGCGAATTCCAATTGCGCGCGACGACGCGCGAGAGCTCGAGATGCTGCACCTGATCTTCGCCGACGGGCACGAGGTCAGCGAGATACAGCAGAATGTCGGCCGCCTGCAGCACCGGATAGTTGAGCAGTCCGGCCATCACCTGCTCCTGCTTGGCGGCCTTCTCCTTGAACGCAACCTGCCGCTCGAGTTCGCCGAGCGGAGTGATCGTGTTGAAGATCCACGCGAGCTCCGTATGTTCGGGCACTTGCGATTGCACGAAGAGCGTGGCCTTCGCAGGATCGATTCCGGCGGCGAGCAGTCCAATCGCCATGTCGTGCGTGCGGCGCGCGAGATCGGCCGGCTCGTACGCGCCGGTGATCGCGTGATAGTTGACCACGCAAATGAAGGTCTCGAACTGGTGCTGCAGCGCCACCCAGTTTTTTACCGCCCCGAGGTAGTTTCCTATGTGAAGTTCGCCCGAGGGCTGAATGCCGCTGAAGATCCGTGCCATGAACCAAAAGTAACCAAAAGTAGGGAGTGCCGAGTGCCTGAACAACCATTAGCGCCAACGGCTGCCGCGAGCGCGCCAACGCCACCCGTGCTGCTGGCCGTCGCGCTGTGTGCCGCGCAGGAAGCCGCCGCGGTCATTCGCGACGCCGCGCCGCGGGTACGCGACATCGTCTGGCAGGAAAAAGGCGCGACCGATTTCGTGAGCGAAGTCGATCTCGCCGCAGAGCACGTCATCGTGCAGGTGGTGCAGCGCGCGGTGCCCGGCGCGCGGCTGCTGGCAGAGGAGACGGCGTCGACGCTCGCGCCGGAACTGCAGGCGAAAGGGATCGTATTTGTTGTCGATCCGCTCGACGGCACGACGAACTTCCTGCACGGGTATCCCGAATACGCCGTATCGGTGGGAGTGCTCGTGAACGGCGTGCTCACCGCTGGCGTGGTGATCGACGTGCCATCGAACGAATGCTTTTCAGCCATCGCCGGCGGCGGCGCATATCTCGACGGCGTTCCGATTCATGTCTCTGCGATCGACAACCCGAACCGCGCATTATTCGGAACCGGGTTCCCTTTCGTGCGACAGGAAGAAATTGCGCCGTATACGCAGCAGCTCGCGCGCGTGATGGCCGGCGCGAGCGGCGTGCGCCGCGCGGGCGCTGCGGCGCTCGATCTTGCGTCGGTCGCATGTGGCCGATTCGAAGGATTCTGGGAGATGAAACTCTCACCATGGGACATCGCCGCGGGAATGCTGCTCGTGCGCGAGGCGGGTGGGATCGTGACGACGTTTGAGGGCGCTGAGTGTCCGGTCGCGAGAACGAGCGTGGTGGCCGGAAGCGCCGTGATGCACGCGTGGCTCCTGCGTGCAGTAAACAACGCTTAGTTTTCTGCGTCTGCCATCCGTCATCTGCCATCTGCAAACATGAAAATGATCGAGTGCGTTCCGAATTTCTCCGAGGGCCGCCGCCCGGAAGTCATTGCCGCCATCCGTGATGCAATTGCATCCGTCGATGGCGTCGTGATTCTCGACGTCTCGTCCGACACCTCGCACAACCGCACGGTCCTGACCTTCGTCGCGGCCGCCGGAAGCGCCGTGCAGGCGGCGTTCAACGGCATCGCGAAAGCACGCGAGCTGATCGATCTCACCACGCACACCGGCGAGCATCCGCGCATCGGCGCCACCGACGTCTGTCCCTTCATTCCGCTCGAAGGCGCGACGATGGACGACTGCGTCGCGCTCGCGAAAACGCTCGGCAAACGCGTCGGCGACGAACTCGGCATTCCGGTGTTCCTCTACGAGCGGGCCGCCGCGCGCCCCGACCGGACAAATCTCGCCGACGTCCGCCGCGGCGAGTTTGAAAAAGCGCGCGAAGAAATCGGCACGAATCCCGACCGCACGCCGGATTTCGGTCCCAACAAGATTCATGCAACCGCCGGCGCAACGGTGATCGGCGCGCGGCCGTTTCTTGTGGCGTACAACGTGTACCTCGGCCCGGCGTCGAACATCACCGTCGCGAAAGAAGTTGCGAAGGTCGTGCGTGCGAGCGGCGGCGGTCTCCCCTGCGTGAAGGGACTCGGTCTGGAGGTGGACGGCCAGGCGCAGGTCTCGATGAACCTCACCGATACCGACACGACGCCAATCTGGAAAGCGTACGACGCGGTGAAAATGCAGGCGGAGGTGCGCGGCGTGAGCCCGACGTGGAGCGAGATCGTCGGCCTCGTGCCGGAGCGCGCGCTCTTTGAAACCGCGGCGCACTCGATTCAGCTGAAAGGATTTTCCAGCGCGATGCTGCTCGAGCACAAAGTTCGCGAAGCGATGACCAGCGGCCCGACGCTCAGCGGATTTGTGGCGTCCGTGGCATCGAGCGCGCCGGTCCCAGGCGGCGGGTCGGTGGCGGCGCACACCGGCGCGCTCGGCGCCGCGCTCACGGAAATGGTCGCCGGCCTCACGATCGGCAGAAAGAAGTACGTCGCCGTCGAGGCCGAGATGCAGGAGCTCGCCGAGAAAGCAAAATCACTCGGCGCCAGACTCGCAGCACTCGTACAGGAAGACTCCGATTCGTACGCGCTCGTGAGCAGCGCGTACAAGCTGCCGAAGGAAACGCCGGATGATGCCGCCGCACGCGAGGCGGCAATTCAAAAGGCAATCGTGAAGGCAGCTGAGGTTCCATTGGAAACCGCACGCGCGTGCGTCGCGGTAGCACAGCTCGCGGCAATCTGCGCGCAGAAAGGAAACAGCAACGCCGTCAGCGACGCGGGCGTTGCGGCGCTGCTGGCCGAGGCGAGCTGCAAGGGCGCCGTGTACAATGTGAGAATCAATGTTGCCTCAATGCGCGATCCGCACACGGGCAAGAAACTGGCCGACGAAGCCGCCGCGCTCGTGCACGAATGCGCATCGGCCGCGATCGATGCGATCTCTGCGGTGGAGCGCGCGATCGGCGGTTGAGCGCGCCGTCGATTGCGCCGTCGATTGCGCCGTCGATTGCGTCGTCGCGCGCATCGCTGCGTGACTACCTGAGCGCCGGCGGCACCCGCTTCTTGGTGGCCTGTTCGAACGAATACGCCAGCTCGATCAACCGCGGCTCGCTGCAGGCGACGCCGGTGAAGCTCAATCCGTATGGCACATCCCTGGCGTTGAACGACGCCGGAAGCGGCGGGTTCAGCGCGTTCGGAATGCGGCCCCACGGAACGACGATCGTCGGGTAGCCCGGCTTCGCGGCGATCGCCGCGCCGCTCGCGCCGGGAAAAATGAGCGCGTCGAGATTCTGCTCCTTCATCACCTGGGCGATACCGTGCGGGCCGCCGAGATCGATGTCCTTCGCGCGATCCGCGTCGTACTTCGCTTTATCGGCGACGAGATCCATTTCATCAGAAATATCGAGCTGCGATTGCCCGTACTTGATCGCGCCGCGCTCCCGGTTTTGGATATTGAACCAGCGCAGTTCGCTGAGCGACTTGAAGGGCGCCGCCGCGCCGAGCGACGCGAGCCACGCGTTGAAGTCGCGCTTCATGCCGTAGTTGAAATCAATCGAGCACGCCGCATTTCGCCCTTTGCGATTCTCAGCGCCGCTGCAGGTGTTCCAGTACAGAATATTTTTGAGCGTGTCGGCCGTCGTGACGCTCGGAATATTTGCGGGATCGACGATGACCGCGCCGGCTTTTTTCAGTTCCGCGATTGCCTCGTTCATCGACGCGGTCTGCGCGGCGTTCAGTCCGCCGCGTGGAGTCGTGGTTCCCGGCACCGTGAACGGATCGAAGTAGAACGCGCGCGGAACACCGATCCGCGCGCCCTTGAGGCCATCGAGCTTGAGGTGAGGCCGGTAGTCGCGGTTCGCCGGAATCGGGCAGGTGCGCGTGGCCGGATCGTTTGGATCGGGCGCAGGGCTTTCTGCCGCGCCGAGCATGATTGCTGCGTCCTCGACGGTTTTTGTCATCGGCCCCGGCGTGTCCTGATCCGCCGTAATCGGAATGACTCCGTAGCGGCTGATGCGCCCGACCGTCGGCTTAATTCCCACGAGCATGTTCTGATTCGATGGACTCAAGACCGATCCGGACGTTTCCGTGCCAATATTTCCCGCCCAGAAACTCGCGGCGGTGCCGATTCCCGAACTCGATCCGCCTGTTCCCATCACTGGACGCCCGTCGTTGAATCCCGCCCGCGGGTCCTGCCGCGGATCGTAGGGATTCATTCCGTATCCGCCGACGGCGCTGTAGTTCCCCGGCATCGGCGTCGGCCCGCCGGCGACCCAGTTCGCGAGTTCAGTCATCACCGTTTTCGCGATGATGATCGCGCCCGCGTCTTTCAAATTTTTCGTGAGCGTTGCCTCGTATGGTGGGATCATCCCCTTGAACGCGAGGGCGCCGCCCGTCGTCGGCATATTCGTCGTATGGATGTTGTCCTTCAGGGCAATCGGAATCCCGTGCAGCGGCCCGCGGACTCGGCCCGCCGCGCGCTCACGATCCAGCGCGTCTGCTTCCGCGAGCGCCGTCGGACTCACCGTGATCACCGCGTTCAGTGTGTGCTCGTACTGCGCGATGCGCGCCAGATAGAGCAGCACGAGTTCCCGCGACGTCGTGCGGCCGCCGGCGAGAGCCGCCTGCATCTGCGGAATCGTGGCTTCGTTGACATCGAACCGCGCCTGCTGCGCAGAGAGTGCGAGCGGCGTTGCGGCGATGAAAGCAAGGGCGAGACACTTCATTGGATTGGCTCGATCGAAGGGTTCTGTTGTGTCGGAGAACCTACGACGCTACTCAACGCGTCAAAACCCGCGGTCCTTCGGGAAGCACGGCAACAGTATGCTCGAAATGAGCCGAGCGCGATCCATCGACGGTGATAACCGTCCATTTGTCGCCGAGCGTCCGGGTGTTTGCCGAACCCGCGTTCACCATCGGCTCGATCGCCAGCGTCAGCCCGGCAATGAGCTTCATTCCGCGCTTCGGCTTGCCGTGATTCGGCACCTGCGGTTCCTCGTGCATCAGCTGCCCGACGCCGTGCCCTACGAGCTCGCGCACGACCGCAAATCCGCCCTGGAGCACCACCGTTTCAATCGCATTGCCGATATCGCCGACATGATTCCCGACCGTCGCCGCCGCGAGTCCGGCGTCGAGCGCATCCTTCGTGACGCGCAGGAGCTTTTCCGTTTTCTCGTCGATCTTCCCCACCGGCCAGGTGTTCGCCGAATCCGTATGCAGCCCGCCGTAGAACACGCCAATGTCCACCGAGATGATATCGCCTTCCTTCAGCACGCGCCGCGGTGACGGAATTCCATGCACAATTTCCTCATTCACAGAGGAGCAGATGCTCGCGGGAAATCCATACAGCCCCTTAAAACTTGGGCTGGCGCCCTCGTGCGAGCGAATAAAATTCTCGGCGATCTTATCGAGATCCAGGGTCGTGACGCCGGGCTTTACCGCTGCGCGCACCGCCTGATGCGCCGCGGCGAGAATCTTTCCGCCCGCGGCCATTGTCTCGATCTCACGCGCTGACTTCAGCTGAACCATCAGCCCAATCCAACGGCTTTGCGCGCGCGAACCAGAACTTCATCCATTGTGCCGACAGCATCGACGCGAGCGATGTTCGCGCCGTGCGAATCGTACCACGCGACCACCGGCGCGGTCTGCGCCTGGTACACGCGCAACCGGTTGCGCACGGCATCGGGCTCATCGTCTTTGCGGCGCGTCAGCATGCCCTTGGGCGACTTCGCGCAGTCGGCGTGGACTTCTCCAGGCTCGCGCCCTGTGAACGTCATCTGGCACGCGCTGCACATCGTTCGCGCGGAAAGCCGCGCCACGAGCATCTCATCGGGAATCTCGAACAGCATCACGACATCGAGCGTTCGGCCCAGCGATTTCAATACCTCGGCCAGCCCCTCGGCCTGCGGCACCGTCCGCACCACGCCGTCGAGAATCACGCCGCGCGCCTGCTCCGGCGCCGCGATCGTCTCGCGAATAATTCCCATGATGACGTCGTCTGATACGAGATCGCCGCGATCATACGCAGCCTTGGCCTTGAGGCCGAGCGGCGTGCCGGCGGCCATCGCCGCGCGGATGACATCGCCGGTAGAAATCTTGGGGACGCCGAGGGCAGCGGCGATCCGCTCCCCCTGCGTCCCCTTGCCGGCGCCCGGAGGCCCGAGCAGCACGACGATCATGTGTGAGCTGCTCTAACTAGAAGCCGCCCTGCTGGCGGCCGCGGAAGCGCACACGACCCTTCTTCATGAAGCCGTCGTACTTACGCAGCAAGAGATGCTGCTGCATCTGCGCGAGCGTATCGAGCGCGACGCCGACCACGATCAGCAGCGACGTGCCGCCGAAGCGGAAGTTCACATTGATAAATCCGCCGATCCACACCGGGAGCAGCGCGATGACCGTCAGAAAAATCGCGCCCGGCAGCGTAATCCGCACCACGACGTGATCGATATACTCGGCGGTCTTCGCGCCCGGCTTGATGCCGGGAATGAAGCCGCCCTGCTTCTTCAGATTCTCCGCGAGATCGACCGGGTTGAAAATGATCGACGTGTAGAAATACGTGAAGAACAGGATCAGTCCGGCCGTCAGCACGAGATACAGCCAGGTGCCCGGCATGAGGGCGTCGGCCATCGAACGCAGCCGCTCATTGCCGCTCACCTGCGCGAGCGCGCCCGGCACAACAATAAGCGACGATGCGAAAATGATCGGCATCACGCCTGCAGAATTAATTCGCAGCGGAATGAAGTTCTTTGCGGCCTCACGCATTCTGCCGCGTGCCATCGAGCGCTGCGGGATCTGGATGGCGATTCTGCGCGCGGCGATCGTGATCGTCACGACGCCCGCCACCACGGCAAGCATCAGGAAGCCGAGAAAAATCAGACCAATCAGGTTCGTCGCACCGGTTGTGTAGAACCGATACGTATCACCAATAGCCGGCCAGAATCGCTCCACGATCGAGAAGAAGATCATGAGCGACGCGCCGTTGCCGAGCCCGCGCTCCGTGATCTGCTCGCCGAGCCACATCACGAAAATCGCGCCCGTCGTGAGGACGAACGTCATCTCCATCTTGAAACCGAAACCCGGAGTGACCGCCGCGCCCTGAATGCTCTCCGTGAACAGCGCGAAGCCGTAGGCCTGCACCATCGCGAGCACCACGGTGGCGTACCGGGTCCACTGCGTGATCTTTTTCCGGCCCTCTTCGTCCTTCTGCATTTTGTCGAGCTGCGGAATGACCGCCGCGCCGATTTGCGAGAAGATCGAAGCCGAGATGTACGGCATGATGCCGAGCGCGAAGATGGTCGCGCGCGACAGATTGCCGCCCACGAACAGATCGTACAGGCCAAGCAACCCGCCGCCGCCCTTCTGCGACTGGAAAAAGTCGATCATCGCCTGCACATCGACGCCAGGAGCGGCGACGTGCGAACCCACCCGGTAGATCACCAGGCAGATGAACGTGAACGTGATCTTCTGCCAGAGTTCCGGCGTCTTATAAATGTTTTGAAGCGCCTGACCTGCGTTGGCCTGAGCCATTTCTTATTGCTACTCCTCGACGCGACCGCCGGCTGCCACGATCTTCTCGCGGGCCGTGGCGCTCATCTTGATTCCGCGCACGGTTACCGCGTGCGTGATTTCACCATTGGCGAGCAGCTTCGCGTGACCCTTCGCGGACCTGATGAGCCCCGCGGCGGCGAGCGTCTCACGATTCACTTCCGCGCCCTTGGGCAACAGAGCGAGATCGAGAAGATGCACGACCTGCGACTCCACACGGAATGGATTCGTGAAGCCGCGCTTCGGGATGCGCCGCGTGAGCGGCATCTGACCACCTTCGAAGTGCGGCTTGTTACCGCCGTGGCCGTGATGGCCCGAACGCGCCTTGATACCCTTGTGACCCTTCCCCGACGTCTTGCCGGTGCCCGAACCCGGGCCGCGTCCGAGACGCTTGCGGTTGCGATGCGAACCGACGGCCGGCGCGAGGTTATGAAGTCCGATTTTTTCGTCTGACATAATATGACTACTCCTTGACCTTGGTCACCGTGACCAAGTGACGGACGCGCTTGATCATGCCGCGCAGTGACGGCGAATCCTGATGCGTCACCTCACTCTGATGATGACGGAGGCCGAGGGCCTGAAGATTCGCGTTCATGCGTGCAGTCTGGCCGAGTCCGCTTTTTACCTGACGGATCAGCACCTTTCCCTTGGTGAGCGTGTTCGGAAGCGTGATCTTCGGACCACGCGAGCGATGCCAAACAAAAGTCCTAGGCATGAGCGGCCTCCTTCGACTTTGCGCGCGAACGGTATCCGAGCGAGTTCGGCTCAACGCCGCGCTCACGTGCGATCTGTTCGACCGTGGTCAGCGCAGCGAGCCCTTCCATCGCCGCGAGCACCATGTTGTGCGGATTGGTTGACCCGAGCGACTTGGTGAGAATGTCCGTGATGCCGGCGCATTCCATGATGGCGCGCACCGCGCCGCCGGCAATAACACCGGCTCCCGGCGCTGCGGGCTTCATGAGAACTTTTCCCGCGCCGTGCTTACCGACGATTTCGTGCGGGATGGTCGAGCCGGTCATCGGAATCGAAACCATGTGGCGGCGCGCGCCGTCGACGGCCTTGCGGACCGCTTCCGACACTTCGTTCGCCTTTCCGGTAGCGATGCCAACTTTCCCCTGACCGTCGCCGACTGCGACGAGCGCGTTGAACGAGAAGCGGCGTCCGCCCTTCACCACCTTGGCAACTCGGTTGATCGCAATCACGTTCTCGACGAGATCGCTGCCTTCACCGCGATCCTGTCCCGGACCGCCGCGACCGCCACGATCACCACCCGGTCCGCGACCTCCGCCTGGTCCGCCACGGCCGCCAGCGCCGCCACCCGGACCGCCACGACCACCGCCGCCACCGCCCGGGCCGCCACGGCCACCGCCGCCGCCCGGACCGCCACGTCCGCCGCCAGGCGCGCCGCGACCACGGCCACCCGGGCCGCCACCGCTGCGCGCGCTGCCGCCGCTACGGGCAGAACCACCCGTGCGAGGACGCGCTTCCGTATTCTCAGCCGGCGTTGCTGATGCCGGTGCTGCCGGAGCCGCCGGCGCGTTCGCTTCTTCGTTATCTGCCATTTAGAACTCCAGCCCGCCTTCGCGGGCTCCGTCGGCCACCGCCTTCACGCGGCCGTGATACTGATAACCAGCGCGGTCGAACACGACCTTGCTGATGCCGGCGGCCTTGGCCTTCTCGGCAATCTTCTTTCCAACGGCAACCGATTTCTCGGTCTTCTTGCCGCTGAGCCCCGCATCCGAAACAGTCGCGATCGTACGTTGCACTTCGTCGTTCACCAACTGCGCGTAGATGTGCTTGTCGGAGCGGAATACGACCAAGCGCGGACGCTCGAGCGTGCCCTTCACCTTCGCGCGAACGCGGATGTGACGGCGCGTGCGAAGACCGGCGCGATCCTTTGGTACACGTTGACCCGGCATTACTTACCTCCCGCCTTTCCGGCCTTTCTGCGAATCACTTCGCCTGCATACTTGATGCCCTTCCCCTTGTACGGCTCGGGCGGACGCAGCGAACGAATTTCCGCGGCCACCTGTCCCACCACCTGCTTGTCTGCGCCTTCGATCACAACCTGCGTCGGCTGCGGCGCGAGGAGCTTGATCCCCTTGGGCGCCTTGTACTCGATCTGGTGCGAGAAGCCGAGCGCGAGCTGCAGACCGTACGCTTTCACTTCGGCCTTGTAGCCAACGCCCGTGATCTCCAGCTGCTTCGAGTAACCCTTCGTGACACCCTCGACCATGTTGGCGACGAGCGTGCGCGAAAGCCCGTGCAGCGACTTGTGGCGCGGATCGTCGGACGGACGCGAGACGGTGATCGTGGAGCCGTCAACGGCAACACCGATTTCAGAGTGCATGTTCCGATGAAGTTCACCCTTGGGTCCCTTCACCGTGATCTCACTGCCTTTCACAGTGACGGTGACGCCCGTGGGGATCGAGATCGGAAGCTTTCCAATACGTGACATGTCTCGATCTCCTTACCAGACGAGAGCGAGAAGTTCGCCGCCCGTGCGCTGCGCACGAGCTTCGCGATCGGTCATCAGCCCTTTCGAAGTGCTGAGGATCGCGACGCCAAGGCCGTTGCGCACGCGCGGAATCTCGGTGACCGCGACGTACTTGCGGAGACCGGGGCTCGAGACGCGCTTCAGTTCACGAATGACCGGCTGTCCGCCCTGCGCGTACTTGAGCACGACGCGGAGCAACGGCCGTCCATCGGCCGCGGGGACGGTCTTGTAATCCGTGATGAAGTTGTTCGCCTTCAGCAGACGGGCAATTTCGGTTTTCATTTTCGATGCAGGCATGTCGACGCGGCGGTGCTTCGATCCGCAGGCATTGCGGATGCGCGTCAGCATATCGGCGATTGGATCGGTCATGCTCATAGTGTGCTTCCCATGTTTCCCGATGGTTTCCGTTCGCCTGCCCGGACTTCTCGAGAGTGAAAGTTGTTGCGACTAAGTGTTCACGGTCTTCGGTTCTCGGTTTTCGGTGCTCGGAACGGCAGGTGAACTTCTTCTTCCAACCACCGACAACCGATCACCGTCAACCGTCTACGCCCTTCCCTTCATTACCAAGAAGCTTTTCGAACTCCCGGAATCAGCCCGTTCAACGCCATCTCTCTGAACGCGATTCGCGACAACCCGAACGTCGCCACAAACCCGCGCGCCCTCCCCGTCATCGAGCAGCGATTCCGAACCCGCTGCGGTGACGAGTTGCGCGGGAGCTTCTGCAGTCCCGTCTGCGCCGCAAGCTTCTGCGCGTCCGTGGACTTCAGATCCTTCATGACGGCCTTGAACGCCTTGCGCTTGGCGGCGTACTGCGCCGTCATGCGCTTGCGACGGTCGTTTTTTTCGATGCTGCTCTTTTTTGCCATCGTGTCTCTCGTAGTGTCGATGTTGTTTCGTTCGATCGTCCAACTGCCATCGTCGATCGTCTTACTGTTTGTCCTGAGTGACAATCGGCTTGTCTTCACCGCGGAACGGCATCCCGAGCTCGCGCAGCAGCGCGAAAGCCTGGTCGTCTTTGTTCGTCGTGGTGACGAACGTGATGTCCATGCCGTGGATCTGCTCGACTTGGTCGTAGTTGATCTCCGGGAAGATCATCTGTTCCTTGACGCCCATGCTGTAGTTGCCGCGGCCGTCAAACGCGCGCGTCGACAATCCGCGGAAGTCGCGAATGCGCGGGATCGCCGTCGAAATGAATCGGTCGGCAAACTCCCACATGCGCGCGCCGCGCAGCGTCACCGCCACGCCGATCTCCTGTCCCTGGCGCAGCCCGTAGTTGGCGATGGACTTCTTCGCCTTCTTTTTCGTCGGACGCTGGCCCGTGATGATCCCGAGCTCCTCGACGACTGCGTCGAGAACCTTCGGCTGCTTGATCGCCTCGCTCATGCCGACGTTCAGCACGATCTTCTCGAGATTCGGAATCTGATGCACGTTCTTCAGGCCGAACTGCTTGGCCAGATTGCCGCGCACCGTTTTCGAATAGTAGACGCGAAGGCGCGGCTCGGGCGCCGGCTGGCCGACACCCGTGTGCTCCTTCGCCGGAGCGGCTTCGGCCTTCTGACGCTTCGCGCCGCCGCTCTTCTTTTCCTTCTTTTCCTTTGGAGGACCGTCTTTCTTGACGTCCTTCTTATTTTTGTCGTTTTTGTCGTTAGCCATCGCTCAGTCTCCGCTCAGTTCTTGCCGGGACGCTGAATCGCGTCGCCCGACTTCGCACTGATGCGCTCCTTCGTTCCGTCGGTGTCGATCCGCGCGCGAATGCGCGTGGGCGCACCAGACTTCGGGTCCAGCAGCATCACGTTTGACGCGTGCATCGGGGCCGCCATCTCGATGATGCCCGACTGCTCTTCCGCCTTGCGCGCCTTGCGGTGCTTCTTGACGATGTTGATGCCTTCGATCGTCACGCGCCCCGTCTTGGTGTAGACGCGAATGATCTTCCCTTCCTTCCCCCTGTCGTCGCCACGAACGACTCGAACGGTGTCGCCCTTCACGACGTGCAGTTTCTCACGCTCGGCGTTGATCGCGTGCCGCGTGCGATTCCGCTTGCCGCGAGTCTTCTTATAGACATTGACGCGCATGTTACAAAACCTCCGGCGCCAGCGAGACGATCTTCATGTAGCGCTTCTCGCGCAGCTCGCGGGCCACCGGCCCGAAAATGCGCGTCGCTCTCGGCTCGCCGTCTTCGTTGATGATGACCACGGCGTTCTCGTCGAACCGGATATAGCTCCCGTCCTTGCGCCGCGTTTCCTTCACGGTGCGCACCACGACGGCGCGCGCCACGTCTGACTTCTTCACCTGGCCGTTGGGGAGCGCGTTCTTCACGGCGACGATGACCACGTCGCCGAGTCCGGCGTAGCGCCGGCGCGTTCCGCCAAGCACGCGGATCACGAGCGCCGTTTTCGCGCCCGAGTTGTCCGCCACCTTGACCATCGATTCCTGCTGAATCATCTGAGTATCCTCTTAGCCAGCGTTAGCGTGCGCGATCGACGATCTCGACCACACGCCACCGCTTGTCCTTCGACAGCGGACGGGTTTCGACGATGCGCACGGTGTCACCGGTCTTCGCCGAGTTCTGCTCGTCGTGCGCTTTGAGGCGCTTGGTCCGCGTGATCATCTTGCCGTACACCGGGTGCGCGACGCGGCGTTCGATCGCGACGACGACCGTCTTCTGCATCTTGTCGCTCACGACGATTCCCGTGCGCGATTTGCGCGAATTGCGATCCGGAAGTTCTGCACTGCCCGTCCCGGCATTCTCAGTTGTGGCCATACCTATCTCCCACCGGCGCGAGCCGCGCCGGCCTTGGTCTGCTGTTTCGGCTGCTTCAGGTCTTTCGGGTGCTTCGACGGTTTCACGGGTTCAACCAAAATCGTCTTGAGCCGCGCGATATCCTTGCGAATCACACGCAGACGCAGTGGATCGTTGAGCGATTCAGTCGCGCTGCGGAAACGGAGACGGAACCGCTCCTCCTCGAGTTCCGCGATGCGCGCTTTCATTTCGTCAGCCGACAGCTCACGAATCTGTGCGGGCTTCATCATTCGGTGTGCGCCTCTTCGCGTGCAATGAACTTCGACTTCACTCCGAGCTTCGCCGCCGCGAGACCGAGCGCCTTCTTGGCGATCTCCTTGGTGACGCCCTCGATTTCAAACAACACCCGGCCGGGTTTCACCACGGCCACCCAGAGCTCCGGCGATCCTTTGCCTTTTCCCATGCGGGTTTCTGCGGGCTTCTTCGTGATCGGCTTGTCCGGGAAAATGCGGATCCAGACTTTTCCGCCGCGCTTGATGTGACGCGTCAGCGCCACGCGCGACGCTTCGATCTGGCGCGCCGTCACCCAGCCCGGCTCCTGCGCCTGCAGGCCGTACGAGCCGAACGCGACGGTGGCGCCGCGCGTGGCGAGGCCCGTCATGCGTCCCTTGAACATTTTGCGAAACTTTACGCGTTTCGGTGCGAGCATGTGTCAGTCGTCTCCCTTACGCGTCGGTCGAGTACGTCTTGCCGCGGCGATCTTCCACGATTTCACCCTTGAAGATCCAAACCTTCACACCGATGGTGCCGAAGGTGGTCTTCGCCGTGCTCGTGGCGTAGTCGATGTTCGCGCGGAGCGTGTGCAGCGGCACACGGCCCTCGTGATAACCCTCGACGCGCGCGATTTCGGCGCCGCCCAGGCGGCCGCCGCATTTCACTTTGATTCCTTCGGCGCCCATGCGCATCGCGCTCTGTACGGCGCGCTTCATCGCACGGCGGAACGAAATACGCTGCGCGAGTTGCGCCGCAATGTTGTCGGCGACGAGCTGCGCTTCGATTTCCGGGCGCTTGATTTCCTCGACGTTGATGCCGACCTCTTTTCCGCTCAGCTGCTGCAACTCATTTTTCAGTTCTTCGACAGCTGCGCCCTTCTTGCCGATCACCACGCCCGGACGGCCCGTGTGGATGGTCACCACGACCTTCCCCGGCTTGCGTTCGATGGTGATGTCGGAAATCGCGGCGCTCGCGAGACGCGCCTTCAGATACTTCCTGAGGAGCTCGTCTTCTTTGAGCAGCGCCGGGAAATCACGCTTGGCGTACCACTTCGAGCGCCACTGCTTGGAGACGCCGAGGCGGAAACCGATCGGATTGGTTTTCTGTCCCATTATCGACCTTCCTTCTCGCCCACGATGATCTCGATGTGGCTGGTGCGTTTGCGGATTGGTGTAGCGCGTCCCATCGCGGCGGGCATGAAGCGCTTGAGCGGCGGGCCTTCGTTGACGATGGCCTTCTTCACGAACAGCGCGTCGACGTCGATCGATTCGTTCGAGTTGCGCGACGCCTGCTCCGCGTTCGCGATCGCACTCTTGAGAACTTTTTCGATCTGCTTCGCCGCGTGCTTTTTTGAGAACTTGAGGAGCGCGAGCGCCTCGTTGCAGTTCATGCCGCGCACCTGATCGATGACCAGGCGCATTTTGTACGGCGACTGACGAGCCGTGCGCTGAATGGCGCGAGCTTCAGACATGGTTTACTTGCCTCCCTTGCCGGCGGGCGCCGCTGCTGCGGGCGCTGCGGCTGCGGCGCCAGCGGGTGCGCCGGGGCGCGCCTTCTGGTCCGTTGCCTTCGCGTCGGCGGCGGCCTTCGATCCCGCGGCGGTATGACCGCGGAACAGACGCGTCGGCGCGAACTCGCCGAGCTTGTGGCCAACCATGTTTTCGGTCACGTACACCGGGATGAACTTGTTCCCGTTGTGCACGGCAAACGTGTGCCCGACAAAATCGGGAAGCACGGTGCTCGCGCGTGACCACGTTTTGACGACCTTTTTCTCGCTCCGGGAATTCAGCCCCTGCACGCGCTTCAGCAGGCTGTCCTGAACGAAGGGTCCCTTTCGAATGCTTCTTGCCATAGTCTCGAATCCTTGATGTTGCTTTGAAAAACTTTACTGCGTGGCTTTGCCGCGCTTACGGCCGCGCACGAGCAATCTCTGCGACGGCTTCTTCTTGTCGCGCGTCTTGACGCCTTCCTTCTTGCCCCACGGGCTGACGACATTGCGTCCGCCGCGCGTACGACCGCCGTGCGGATGGTCGACCGGGTTCATGACTTCACCGCGAACCTTCGGACGGCGTCCGGCCCAGCGCGTGGCGCCAGCTTTGCCGGCGGAGAGCAGTTCATGCTCCGCGTTGCCGACTTCGCCGATCGTCCCCATGCAGTTGCCGTGCACCATGCGCATTTCCGTGCTCTGCATGCGCAGCGTGACGTACTCGCCTTCTTTCGCGACGACCTGCACGCTCGTGCCGGCCGCGCGCGCCATCTGACCGCCCTTTCCGGGAATCAGTTCGACGTTGTGCACTGCGGTGCCGAGCGGAACTTCTTTGAGCGGCATCGCGTTGCCCGTACGCACATCCGAACCCGGGCCGGAGACGATCGTGTCGCCCTGCGAAAGTCCCTTGCAGTGCAGCACGTAACGCTTCTCGCCGTCGGCGTATTCAATGAGAGCAATGCGCGCGGAGCGGTTCGGATCGTATTCGATTTCCTTCACCGTTCCAACAATGCCGAACTTGTTGCGCTTGAAATCGATGATGCGATACTGACGCTTGTGACCGCCGCCGAGGCGGCGCATCGAGATATGGCCGTGGTTGTCGCGGCCGCCGCTCTTCTTGAGCGGCTCGAGCAGCGACTTCTCGGGCGTGGTGCGCGTGATGACATCGAAGTCCGAGACCGAGCGGAACCGCGAGCTCTTGGTCACCGGTTTGAATTGACGGATTCCCATGTTATGCGCCCTCGAAGATCTCGATCGTGTCGCCGTCCTTCAGCTTCACGATTGCCTTTTTCCAGCGGGGACGAAGCCCGGCCTTTCCGCCGACGCGGCGCAGTTTCCCGCGCTGCTGCGACGTCCAGACGCCGGTCACGTGCACACCGAAGAGCGACTCGATCGCCTGCTTGATCGCGGTCTTGTTCGCTTCGGGATGCACTTCGAACGTGTATTCACCGCGGTCCTGAAACGCCGCCGAGGATTTTTCGGTGACGATCGGCCGCACGATAGTTCTGAGCAGAGTCGGCATCGATTACTTCCCCTTCTTCTTTGGGGCCGCTTTCTTGGCCGGTGCTTTCTTGTGCGCCGCGGACTTCGCCGCCGTCTTCGCTGCCGTCTTCTTGTGGGCCGCCGGCTTCTTTGCCGCCGCCTTTTTCTTCGGCGCGGCCTTGGCCTTCACGGCGCGCTTCTTTTTGGTCTTGGATTTGGTGGTGCTGTCATCGTCCATCGTCGAACTTCCATCGTCCATCGCCTTTCTCTCGACGTAGCGAACGACCTTCACGTCGGCGAGCTCCTTCTCTTTCATCGGCGACATCGCCTCTCCGAACGCGCTCGACTCGACGAGCACGACATCCGACCAGAGGATGTGATACGTCGAGACGTCGCTGAACGGCATCACGTGCGCGAGCGGAATGTTTCGTCCGGAGAGGAAAACATTCTGCTTCACGCCATCCGTGAGAATCAGCACCTTGCGGTGCGCGAGTTCGAGGCGCGCCAGCAGCTGCTGCAGCTTTGAGGTTTTCGGCGCGTCGTAGTTGAACGCGTCGATCACCATCAGCGCGCCTTCACGCGCACGCGCATTGAACGCGCTCTTGCGAGCGAGTGCGCGAACCTGCTTCGGAACAATTTCCGTGTACTTGCGCGGACGCGGACCGAACACCGTTCCGCCGCCCACCCAGTTCGGGGCGCGGATCGAACCCTGACGGGCGCGGCCGGTGCCCTTCTGCTTCCACGGCTTCTGATTGCCACCGATCACCTCGCCGCGCGTCTTGGTCGACGCGTTGCCCTGGCGCTGGTTGGCGAGGAAGGCCTTCACGGCCTGATGCATCACGGGAAGATTCACCGTGCCGTCGAACGTTTCCGCCGGCAGGGTCACGCGATCTCGCGAGGTTCCCTGCGCGGTAAATGCGGCCGCGTCGACTTTGTGCGTGTGCTTCTCGTGTTTCGTTTCGCTCATCGGTTATCCCTGCTTGCGGACGAGCACGATCCCGTTCTTCGGGCCGGCGACCGAACCGCGGATGTAAATCAGATTGCGCTCCGCGTCGATTTTCTCGACGCGGAGATGTGTCTGCGTGCAGCGCTCGGCACCGTAGTGGCCGGGCATTTTCTTTCCCTTGATGACGCGCGAAGGATCGGTGCCGGGTCCGATCGAACCGGGACGGCGATGCTTCGTGTTGCCGTGCGTGTTCGGACCGCCGGCGAAGTTCCAGCGCTTGACGACGCCCTGGAATCCGCGGCCCTTGCTCGTGCCCGTGACTTTGACCGTGTCGCCGACGGCAAAAATGCCGACGTTGATCATGTCGCCCACGTTGTATGATGGGATCTCCGGATTTTTCCCCGGAGCGTCATCGAGACGAAACGAGCGCAGCACGGCCGGCGGAGCGGTGAGTCCCGCCTTTGCGGCGTGACCGATCTCCGCCTTGTTCGCGCGGCGTCCGCGTGGCGTGCGCTCACCCTTTTTGGATTCGCGCGCGAGCTTCTGCGAGCCCATCCCCATTTCGATGGAGGCGAAGCCCGCGGTCTCTTTGGCGCTGACCTTCGTCACCGGATTCGGCGCCGCTTCGACGACCGTAACCGGGATTTGCTGGCCCGCCTCATTGAATATCTGGGTCATGCCCAGTTTCCTGCCGATGATGCCGATCATCGCGACTACTCCACTTTGATTTCGACGTCCACGCCAGCCGGAAGGTCGAGCTTTGTGAGCGCGTCCACCGTCTGCGAGCGCGTGTCGAGGATGTCGATCATGCGCTTGTGCGTCTTGAGTTCGAACTGTTCCCGCGACTTCTTGTCGACGTGCGGCGAACGGAGCACCGTCCACCGCTGCGTCTTCGTCGGAAGCGGAATCGGGCCCGACACCTGCGCGCCCGTCTTCTCGGCGGTGCGCACGATGTCACCCGCGGCCTGATCGATCACGGCGTGATCGAAGGCCTTCAGTCTGATTCGGATTCTGCCAGCCATAGGAGCTTCCTTTGAAAAGCGAGTACACGGTGTTCGGTGGTCGGTCTTCGGTGATCGGACCCGATCGAACGGGTCCGAATACGGATCACCGACGACCGATCACCGTTTACCCGCAGTTTTGTTTACGCCAGAATCTTGGTGACTACGCCTGCGCCAACCGTGCGACCGCCTTCGCGAATCGCGAAGCGCAGCGTCGTTTCCATCGCGATCGGATTGATCAGCTCGATCGTCATCTGGATGTTGTCGCCGGGCATCACCATCTCCGTGCCCGCCGGCAACTCGATCGAACCTGTTACGTCCGTCGTGCGGAAGTAGAACTGCGGACGATAGCCCTTGAAGAACGGCGTGTGGCGTCCGCCTTCGTCCTTTGTGAGGACGTAGACCTCGGCCTCGAACTTCGTGTGCGGCGTCATCGAGCCCGGCTTCGCCAGCACCATGCCGCGCTCGATGTCCTTCTTGTCGAGACCACGGAGGAGAAGGCCGACGTTGTCGCCTGCCTGCCCATCGTCTAGCAATTTCCGGAACATTTCGACGCCGGTGACGACCGACTTCTTGTCGGAACCGAAACCGATGAGCGCCACTTCATCGCCCGTCTTGATCTTGCCGCGATCGATACGGCCCGTGGCAACCGTGCCGCGGCCCGTGATCGAGAACACGTCTTCGACCGGCATGGAGAACGGCTTGTCGATTTCGCGAACCGGCTGCGGAATGAACGTGTCGAGCGCCTCGAGCAGCGCCTCGATCTGGTCGACCCACTTCTGCTCGCCGTCGATCGCGCGCATGGCGGCGCCGCGAATCACCGGCGCGTTGTCGCCGTCGAAGTTGTACTTCGAAAGCAGCTCGCGAACTTCGAGCTCGACAAGATCGAGCAGCTCGGGATCGTCAACGAGGTCGCACTTGTTCAGGAAGACCACAATGCGCGGAACGTTCACCTGCTTTGCGAGCAGGATGTGTTCACGCGTCTGCGGCATCGGGCCGTCGACTGCGCTCACGACCAGGATCGCGCCATCCATCTGCGCGGCACCCGTGATCATGTTCTTGACGTAGTCCGCGTGTCCCGGGCAGTCCACGTGCGCGTAGTGACGATTCTTCGACTCGTACTCCACGTGCGATGTCGCGATCGTCAAAATTTTCGTCGGGTCGCGGCGGCCCTGCGACGCAGACGCCTTCGCGACTTCGTCGTAGGAGATGTACTTGGTACCGTAGCCCTTGTCCGCCGACACCTTGGTAAGTGCAGCCGTGAGGGTCGTCTTGCCGTGGTCCACGTGACCGATCGTCCCGACGTTCACGTGCGGCTTGGTGCGTTCGAACTTTGCCTTGGCCATTGTCAGATCCTGCTGATAAAGGTTGTGGTACTGCTAACTACGATCGATGATCGACGTTGGAGGATGGATGATATTCATCTTCGATCATCCAACTTCCATCTTCGATCATTTTTGCGTCTTCGCGATGATTTCTTCAGCCTTCGACTTCGGCACTTCTTCGTAATGCGCAAACTCCATCGAGTACACCGCGCGTCCCTGCGACATCGAGCGCAGCTTGGTTGAGTAGCCGAACATCTCGCTGAGCGGAACGCTCGCCGAGATCACCTGCGCTTCGCCGCGCTGCGTCATGCCGCCGATCTTCCCGCGGCGCGCGGAGAGATCGCCGAGCACGTCGCCCATGTACGCTTCCGGCGAAACGACTTCGACGTTCATCACCGGCTCGAGCAACACCGGGTGCGCCGCACGGCAGCCTTCTTTCACGGCCATGGAGCCCGCGATTTTGAATGCCATTTCCGACGAGTCGACGTCGTGGTACGAGCCGTACACGAGCTCAACCTTCACGTCCACCATCGGGTACCCGGCCATGATGCCGTTCTCGAGCGCTTCGCGAATGCCCGCTTCGGCCGGCTTGATGTATTCACGCGGAACCGAGCCGCCCGTGATTTTATCTTCGAACACGAAGCCCTGACCCTGCTCCGCCGGCATGACGTTGATCACGACGTGCCCATACTGACCCTTACCGCCCGACTGGCGAATGAACTTTCCTTCGACCTTGTCGACGCGCTTGCGGATGGTTTCGCGATAGGCGACCTGCGGACGTCCAACATTCGCCTCGACCTTGAACTCGCGCATCATGCGATCCACGAGAATCTCGAGGTGCAGCTCACCCATGCCCGAGATGATCGTCTGACCCGTTTCCGGATCGGAGAACACGCGGAACGTCGGATCTTCCTCGGCCAGCTTGCTCAGCGCGATGCCGAGTTTATCCTGGTCGGCCTTGGTTTTCGGCTCAACGGCGACGTCGATGACGGGGTTCGGGAACTTCATGCGCTCGAGCACGATCGGCTTGTCGTCGTCGCACAGCGTGTCGCCTGTGCGCGTGTCCTTCAGGCCGATTGCCGCGCCGATATCTCCCGCGCGCACTTCTTCGATTTCCTCACGCTTGTTCGCGTGCATCTGGAGCAGGCGCGCCACACGCTCACGCTTGTCCTTGCTCGAGTTGTAGACATACGAGCCGGCCTTCAGCACGCCCGAATACACCCGGAAGAACGTCAAACGGCCGACGAACGGATCGGTTGCGATCTTGAACGCGAGCGCCGCGAACGGTGCTTCGTCGCTCACTTCGCGGATTTCGAACGTTTCGTCGTGCGTCGGCAGGTGACCCTGCATCGGCGGAACATCTTTCGGCGACGGGAGATAATCGATCACCGCGTCGAGCAGCGCCTGCACGCCTTTGTTCTTGAACGACGCGCCGCAAAGCACCGGGACGAACTTCATTTTGATCGTCGCCGCGCGAATGGCGTGGCGGATCTCGTCGTCGGTGAGCTCTTCGCGGTTGAGATATTTTTCGATGAGTTCGTCGTCGTACTGGATTGCGGCTTCCACGAGGTTGTGACGCGCCTCTTCGACTGCCGCTTTCATGTCTTCGGGCACGTCCGTGACCGTGAACGTCTTGCCGAGCGACTCCTCGTCGAAGATGTACTGCTTGCGCTCGATGACGTCGATGTGGCCCGTAAAGAGCTCGCCCGACCCGACCGGCAGCTGCAGCGGATACGCATCGCGCGAGAGACGGTCCTTGATCATCGCCATGCAGCGATCGAAGTTCGCGCCGATGCGGTCCATCTTGTTCGAGAAAATCATGCGCGGAACTTTGTAGCGATCCGCCTGACGCCACACGGTTTCCGTCTGCGGCTCAACACCGGCGACGGAATCGAGCAGCGTGACTGCGCCGTCGAGCACTCGGAGCGAACGCTCGACTTCAACCGTGAAGTCCACGTGGCCCGGTGTGTCGATGATGTTGATGCGGTACTCGGCGCCCGTGGCCTCTCCGGTTGCGTGGGCCTGTCCGTGGCGCTTCCAGAAGCAGGTGGTTGCGGCGGAGGTGATCGTGATGCCGCGCTCCTGCTCCTGTTCCATCCAGTCCATCGTGGCAGCACCGTCGTGCACCTCGCCGATCTTGTGCGATTTCCCTGTGTAGTAGAGAATGCGCTCAGTCGTCGTGGTCTTACCGGCATCGATGTGGGCCATGATGCCGATGTTGCGGTAGTACTTGAGTTCGGTGCCGCGAGCCATCGTGAGTATTGTCTCTGGAAAGTCGTTGTGCTTCGTGCATTGCACTGCGGTCCCGCTCGTACCAGCAAAAACGCGGCTGGACCAGGCGCCCCGCGGTTCAAAAAGAACCTGGAGCCGGTTTCCATCCGCTCTCGCCGGGTACAGCCGCCACTGCTGCGCGGTTGGGGACCCTCGGCGCGCCGAGCTGCATGCGCTCGACGTTGAATTGTCCTGCGTTTCTTTTCGGGAGCCTCGGCGGCCGCATAAACAAAATCGGCTGCTGCTGGTCGACTGATCCCACAGTCTCCGCTCGTCTTTTGATCGACCTTCAAGACGTTGGCGGACCCATAAGTACCGGCTCGCAGTTTGCCGGGTTTTGAAATGGCCTAACTCGCGTTCGGCCATAGCCTTTAGAAGATAGTCGGGTAACCGTCAATGTCAACCGCCGGAAGACCAACCGCTTAGCCGCCTGCTGGCGTCAAACTCCCGGTCGCCGTATGCTCTCAGGCTTAGTGATTTAGATCACAACCATTCCTGATGAGAACGGAGGCACCGCTCATGACGAAGTCTTCGCCGAAATCGCCGGACCGCCCTTTGACTCCACATGAACTTCTGCGAATTGGTTCGGCGCTACAGCCGTACGGTTATAAGTGGTTTGGAAAGACGCACGAGCTGTGGATTGCGATGACTGCGACGCCCCCGCACGAAGTCGGAATCGTGACGAACGTGCGATCGACGGCGGAAGCAGCGGTGAGCGGGCCCGGAAAACTTAAATTCGCGCTGTACGGTCCGTTTCAAGCTCCCGCCGAATCGGAGCGATACCTCGACGAGTTGAATCCGACCGATCACTGGGATTGCGGCGGCCAACAGCTCGGAGCGAGTCCGGAATATCCGGCCGGTGAGCATCCCAGCTTGGCGGACGTCACGGGGATGACGCTCTCGGTGACGTGGAAAAACTCGCGCGGCGTGCGCACGGTGACGCGCTTCGACGTGAATCACCGCGCGGACGCGATCTTTCTCTCACAAGCAGCGCGCGAGGCATTCGCGTATCCGCGCTATCTCTCGAGCTTCGGTCCGAAGTACGTCAAGAAACTTCGGAAGGGGTTCAAGGACCGCGAGGAGTAGCCGAAATTCAGTATCAGGGCGAACGAACGAGCGCTTGAAATCCGGCTATCGACCGAAGAGGATCGAACCACGGAAGCGCGCGAATCGATGACCGTCGCGCGGGATCGCGGCGCACGACGCTATCCAGCACGGCTATCGCAAGATCGCGGTCGCCAAGAATCGTGAGCACTTGGGCACGGTTCAGCTCGGCTTCGCCCGCGTCACCTGCGGCGACGAGATGTGCGCGTGTGCGGGCGAGCACCGCCCGCGCGCTGTCGATCATTCCCGCGCGGCCGAGTACCGCCGCGGCCCAGTAGCGGCCGGAGGGAAATATCCCGCGTACGAGCGAGAACGACCCCGACCGCTCGGTGTGATCGAGCGCGGACCAGACCGCGGGGACGTCCGCACGACTAGAGCCCGTCCAGCCAAGAAGCGTCAACTCGCAACTCTGCACGTACGGCTCCGCAGGAAATCGCGAACGAACTCGCGTGCAGAGCACGCTGGCAGAATCGTTCTTGCGATCGTAGAGATATCCGAGAAACAGCGTCATATACGTCCGGCCCGCGTCACGCTCGAAGCCGTCCGCCTCGATCGCCCGTCTCGTCGCCTGGGCGCTGCCCGCGCCGTCTCCCCGCCTCAGGAGAACGAGTCCGAGCACGCGCCACGCGCGAGCGAGATGCGGATCGCCGAGCGTCGCGTCGCGCAGGTCCGCCTCCGCGCTGTCCGCGAGCGCCGCTGTCGCGCCGGGCGAGTTGGTCCAGCGATCGTTGAGCACGGCTCCGCGCAGTTCGAGTCCCCGCGGAGTTCGCGGCCAGCGGGCTTGATCATCACGCGTCGTGCTCATCGCGGAGTCGAGTCGCGCGGTCTGCTCGGGAAGTCCGTCTGTCGAAAAACGCGCGCGTTCCAGTCGAGCCCATCCCTGCTCCACCACCGGATCTTCCCAGGTCGGATCCGCCGCGGCGGCCTGCACCAGCAGGGATTCGGCCGACGCCAGCAAATGAAGCTGTGGACCGAAGTCCTGCGGCCGGCTCGGAAGATCTTCGGCTCGCTCGGCCAGATCTCGCGCGGCATTTCGCAGCTGCCACGCGCGCATCGACTTGGTCTCGGCAAGCCACGCACGCGATTGCACGTCGCGGCTGAGAGATTTCAGCAGCAGTCTCGCCACCTCGCGAGTCACGGTGTCGCGCATGTTCAGCAACATCGACATCGGATACTTCAGCCGGAGAGCGGGCTTCTGCACGAGCGACGGAGCATCGACCAGCCGAAGATCGAGCTGCAGCGAATCCGCCACGCGCTCGATGGATCCGAGAACAATCGTTCCAACACCGAGCGCGCGGGCAATCGAGTCTTGAGGCGCCTGCGCCCGAAATTTTCGTATTCCCGCCTCTGATATCAGTCGAAGCTCCGGCACGCGCGCGAGGGCATCGATCAGGTCTCGCGTCAGGCCGCGTGCGATCGCCGAGAGCTCCGCATCCGCGGCGGGCGCATCCACATACATCACGGCGATCGAGGCCGGACTCGCGCCGAGCGCTGCCGTGCTCGCTGCGGACCCTCCGCCACCAGTGCTGCTGGCGCTGACCCAGAGCGCGCCCGCGATCACAGCGACGGCCGCCACGGCGGCGATCGCGCGGTAACGCGGGGTTCGCACCGCCGGCGCCGATACACTGCCGCGCGCAACGGCATCGAGCGAGTCAAGAAGCTCGGTCGCGTTTGCAAAGCGCGCCGCGGGGCTCTTCTCGAGCATCTTGTTGATTGTTGATTGCAATGCAACCGGCAAATCGGGCCGCACGACCTGGATCGGCGGCGGCGGCTCGGTGAGATGCCGCGCGATGACGGCGCGCGCACTTGTGCCGGTGAACGGCGGCAGCCCCGCGAGCATTTCGTACAGGACGCAGCCGAGCGAGTAGATGTCGCTGCGCCCATCAATGTGTTTGTCGGCTCCCGCCTGTTCCGGACTCATGTACACGGGCGTGCCCACGGTGAGGCCCGTGCTCGTCACGCTCACAATATCCGCCGCGCTCTCGATGGCGCGCGCGATTCCGAAATCGGTGACGACGGCGCGCCCCGACTTTCCGTCCACGAGAATGTTGTCGGGCTTTATGTCGCGGTGCACGATGTTCTGCGCGTGCGCGTACTCCAGCGCCGCCGCGACGTCGCGCGTCAGAGCAACTGCGCGCTCGACCGACAGCTGTTTTTCGCGAGCGATCACTTCGCGAAGAGGCTCGCCCTCGATGTACGGCATCGTGAAGTAGCGCACGCTGCCGGCGGCGCCGGCCGTGAGCACCGGCACGATGTTCGGATGATGCAGCCGCGCGGCAACCTGGATCTCGCGCTGGAAGCGCTCGAGATCGATGCTGCCGCCGTACTCCGGCGAGAGCACCTTGACCACGATCTGGCGCTTCAAGGTCAGATCCTCTGCGACAAAAACTTTCGCCATCCCGCCGCCCAACAATTCGCGGCCGAGTTGGACGCCGTCGCCGAGACTCTTCTCCAGCGCGCTGCGAAGCTCCGATGACACTCTGCCGCATCCCCAGCGTAGGAGTCAGGCCTACGCTACGAGTTTTCGAGCCGTCTCGCTACTCGGGGAGTCAGCGCAGTCCGCGAATGATCGGGAGAATCAGTCTGGAATAGTGATCGGCGTCGTGCAACAGGGTCGCGCCGTCCGCCCGCACGGTCAGCCGAATCGTGCTGCCGGCCGCCATGCGCTTTGCGATCCACTGGAACGAGCTGAACTCCCAGCGAATGGGATCGTTCTTGCCCATCGACATCGTACTGTCAGTCATCTTCACGCGACCACCGCTCGTGCCCAGCGGCGTGGCGCTTCCGTCCGCGAGCACTTCGTCCACCGATACCTCGAGCTGCGCCGGGTTCGCATGCACGAGCCAGAGTGCCACCGAAGGCTGCCCCACGAGATCGATTGGAAAGGAGAGCGCCGTTTGATATCGCTTGCCGAGCGCGCCGATCGAATCCACTGGCTCGCCCACAAGGGACGCGCCGCCAAGAAATCCGCCTGGCGCGGCCTTGGGCCCCGCATCGGAGTGAAGCGGATAGCTCGTGGGAACTGCGCCGATGGCCTCGTACGAATCGGCCCACGACCACGTTGCGTCGTTCACGTTCATGTACGTGACGTGCTTTCGCAGGAGCGTCGGCTGCGGTCCCCGGCCCAGCAGGAAGTCGAACCACCCCTGCTCGACGTCGAGAAACGCGGTCGCGCCAAGCGATCCAACGACGAGATACGAAACCCGCGCCGTGCCCGGCATCGCTGCAGCGTGTTGATACGCCAGGTACGTGTCGATCGCAGCGCCCTGCTCTTCGCCGAACGCGCCGGCCACGGTGAGCACCGGAACAGACACGCGCGAGATCTCGGTCGCCGTCCAGCCAAGCGGCCGTGCTGGAGCGCGCGAGATGATCGACGTCAGCCAGGGCGGGTGCTCGCGCGCGGCATTCCACGCGGCGTTCGCGCCTTCGCCTGTTCCGACCATCACCACCTGGCGGTTACTCCACGGCTTTCGGTTGATCCACTCGCATGCGTCGTATCCGTCACGGCCGACGTGCTTGTCGTCGCCGCCGCGCGGATCGGCGATGACCACGGCGTAGCCGGCGGCGGCCAGCGCGCGCGACAATCGATCGCGTTCGGCGGTCGTGTCGAACTCGACCGAGAGTATCGACGGCCACAGCGCGGAGCCCGAGGGCCGGTAGATTCGCGCGTGCAGCGGCAGGCCGAGCCGCATGCCGATTTTCACATCGCGCTCGACAATCACTTCGCCCGCCGGTTTTGCATTTGCCTGGGCATTTGCCTGGGCATTTGCCTGGGCGGCGGCGCGCGCGAACGGCACGGCCAACACGAGACTCGCGAAAAGGCAGAACGCCCCGCCGACGAATCGGCGGGGCGTTCCGTTTACGCGGAAACGAGTGTTACCAGCGATAGTGCGCAAAGGCCTTGTTTGCCTCGGCCATGCGGTGCGTGTCTTCCTTTTTCTTCACGCCGTTGCCCTCGCCTTTCGACGCGGCGATCACTTCGGCGGCAAGCTTTTCGGCCATCGATTTTTCGTTGCGCTCGCGCGAGTACTCGATCAGCCAGCGCATACCGAGAGCCGTGCGGCGCTCGGGGCGGACTTCGACGGGCACCTGATACGTGGCGCCACCGACGCGACGGCTCTTCACCTCGACGACCGGCTTGAGGTTCGTCAGCGCCTGCTTGAACACATTCACGCCGGGCTGCGACGTGCGGCTCTCGACGAGATCCATTGCCGCGTAGAAAATGCGCTCGGCAGTGGACTTCTTGCCCTGATACATCAGGACATTGATGAACTTCGAGACCGTCTGCGAATCGTAGCGCGAGTCGGCGAGAATCGTGCGCTTTACACTCTTTTTGCGGCGGCTCACTTGGCGCCTCCAGCCTTGGGCTTCTTGGTGCCGTACTTGGAGCGGCTCTTGTTACGCCCGTTGACGCCGGATGCGTCGAGCTTGCCGCGAACGATGTGGTAGCGCACGCCCGGAAGATCTTTCACACGGCCGCCGCGAATGAGCACGATCGAGTGCTCCTGCAGGTTGTGGCCTTCGCCGGGGATGTACGCGGTGACTTCGAACGAATTCGTCAAACGCACGCGCGCAACTTTGCGGAGCGCGGAGTTCGGCTTTTTCGGAGTGGTGGTGTACACGCGGGTGCAGACACCGCGCTTGAATGGATTCGCTTTGAGCGCTGGCGCTTTGTCCTTGCGGGCAACGTCGCGCCGGCTCTGGCGAACGAGCTGGTTAATCGTCGGCATCTGGTATCTGGTGTTCGTCGATCTGATTCATACGTGGATCGCCCGGCGGGCGGCACGGAACAGACTCGCAACGTACCCGGCCGAGAGGCTCAGGTCAAGGATTCCGCCCTGCAGGACCGTCGGTGACCACCTTCGCCACGAGGAGGTGGTCCGAGAAGCGTGCGAGCTGAACGGCCTCGTCATCGAATCCCGGCCAGCTCACGCGAATCATTGCGGTGTCGCCGATCTCCCATTTGCGGCACGACTCAAACACGCCGTCAGCGCTCGTGATGTACGTATCCCCAAGCCAGCGCCAGTCGCCGTTCGACAACTGCGCGGCAATCGCGACCGTCGCGTTCTTCACGGGCTGGCCGCTGCGCGTGAGCACGCGGCCGAGCATCATCGATGTGCCGCCCGCCGTGAACACGTGGGCGTCCTTGCAGAGATTCATCGTGTACGATTCCGCCGTCTGCACTTTCACCGTCGCGAGCACTGTTGAATCGCGACCCACCTGAAAGTGGAGCGCCGTCGGAATACCGATCCCGAGATCGGCGAGCCGCGGTTCGATGACGCGCGCGGAGTACGGGCCCGGCAGCAGATCGTGAATCTCCACCATGCCATACGGATCAGCGGTGCCGAAATAGTGACTCGCGTTCAGCGCGAGCACGGTGCCCGCCGCGGGCGCGCCGTCTTCAGTGATGGCGTGAACGCGCAGCGCGCCGAGCGGCGATTTCCACGTGACCTTGTCCGGCCAGGTGACCCGTGAGAGTTCTCCGCCCGTCTCGTCAGCGTACAGCCAGTCGTGCACCTGCAGTCCCTTCACCGTGCGCACCGAATCGCGTTGCGCGCTGACGAGGCGCAGCGACCACCGATCGATGAGCACGACGCCGTTCTGCATTTCGCGAAACGAGACCCGGCCGCCGGGACGGAACGAGGCGGCCTTCGGCTCGACATTCAGATAGTGAAACTCGATATCGCGCAGCGCGCGGGCGACGGTGTCGATCCACAGCGCGCCGTCGATGTCGACGCGATTGCGTTTCTTTTCCGCCGGCTCGAAATGCAGACCGACCTGATTCGGGCGGTCCTTGCCCGCCGCCGTTATATCGAAGCAGTAGCCGAGGGCGAAGTACTCGCTGAGCAGCACATCGGCGTCGGGACCGAAAAAGATTTTGCTCTTGGGACCGTCGGTGGCAAATCCGGACTTCACGAGATCACTCGCGGAGTGCGGCGCAAAAAACGACGTGGCAGCGGTGTCCGCGGAATCCGCGCGGACGCGCATCGCCTCGATGCGCTCGCTGTTGCCGTCCATCACGCGCTCGAAACCGAGCCGGTGCATTGTCGCCGGAAACACCTCGCGCGAGACGATCGTCGCGAGCAGGCCTGAGCGCGCCTGCTCCCACAGTCCGAGCGCCTCGGCCCGATCTTTTCGCGGGGCGCACAGAGTGTTCGGCACGACGTGCACCGACTGCAGCATACTCGGCACGGCGAGCACGGTCAGATCGAGATTCGAAGATCCAGAGCCGATGAACGTCTGTTCGAGCGGCGTGTAGCCGATGCGAAGCACACGCAGTGCGCGCGCGCCGCGAGTCGACAGGATCTGATATTCACCGCGCTCGTTGGTGAGCTTGCGCGCAACGGTACCGCCGGCGGAATCGAGGAGGAGCACGACCGCGCCCACCACCGGCTGGCGCAGCAGACTGTCGCGCACGATTCCGGACAAGCCTTGCGCGCCCGCGGGGACCGCGAGCGCACAGAGAAAGACCAAGGCCGCGACGGACGAGCCAACGCGAGCACGCATCTATTCAAATTGGGTATGATGCGGCATTCACGCCAGACGGGGCCGCCTCCGCCGCCGAGGCTCGCAACTCAGAGTTCAAGTTCAAGGGTCACAGGTTGGGAGTGTCGGAGCTCGCCTTTCAACGCTCGGAGCTTCGAGTTTCAAAGCCGAAAGCTGTGACAACCAACGCTTCGTGCTCTGAACGGATAGCCATGACACTCCCAAACCGTGAACCGTGAACTTGGCCCATGACCGTTGAGCTTCTAGGGAGCCGGACGCTCCTGGGCTTTCACGACCAGCAGATCGGACGCGAGCGTGAAGACCTCCTCGAACACGGACATTCCGCCCCGCCGCACGCGGACGAGGATCTCGGTGCCGAGCGGGAGGCTGCCGCAGAACTCGAACAGCCCGTTGGTGCCCGTGTCGTAGTAGACGTCGCTCCAGCTCCACGCGGTGAACTCGCCGGCGCGCGTCGCGAACTGCACGTGAGCCTTGTCGATTGGCTTGCCGTCCGATGTCAGAACGCGGCCAAAGACGAAGGTCGAATCGCCGACTTTCCACTGGTGGTTCGCCACGCAGCGCTGGGTCAGCGTTTGCTCCGTGGTGAGCCACTTGAGATTGAGTACCGGCGTCGTGTCGCGCGACGACACGAATTTCAGCGGAGTGGGAAATCCGATGCCGATCCCGGCGATGCGCGGATCGATCATGCGGACTTCGTATGGACCGGGCACGAGATCGCCGATCGTGATCATGCCGTTCGCGTCGGCGACTCCGAAATACGGCGTGGCGATGAGCGCGACGATGCTGCCGGCGGCGGGACGGCCGTCGGGGAGCACGGCATGAATGCGGGCGGTGCCGAGGGGCGCACTCCACGCGAGTCCGTCGCTCCATTGCGCGTGCGCGAGTTCGCCGCCGATTTCCTCGGCGTAGAGATAGTCACGCGGCTTGAGCGAGCCACTAGGGCCAACGACGCTGTCCTGCTGCGCACTCACGACGCGAATGAACCAGTGATCGATTGCGGGCACGCCGTTCGGCATCAAATGGAACGAGATGTTTCCGCCCGGCCGATATTGCTCTGCACCGCGCTCGACGCCCACGTAGCGATACTCCACTTCACGCAGCTCGCGCGCGACGGTGTCGATCCAAAGCGCGCCGTCGATGTCCACGCGTCCCCGCTGGTGATCGGCCGGTATGAAGCGGAGCCCAACTTGCGTCGGGCGCGATCGCTCGGGCGTCGCGATTTGAAAGCAGTAGCCGGCAACAAAGAACTCGTCGAGCAGCACGTCGGCGTCGGGGCCGAAGTAGGTGCCGCTCGCGAGACTGTCGGTGGCGAATCCGAATCGCACGAGATCCTTGGCGGGGTGCGCGGCGACGAACGATGTTGTGGAGGAATCGGAAGAATCCGCGCGCACGCGCATCGTCTCGATGCGATCGCTCGCGGCGCGCATGATTTTGTCGAACGCGATCCGATGCATCTTGGCGGGCCTCGACTCGCGCGCGACGATCGTCGCGAGGAGACCGGCGCGTGCCTGCTCCCAGAGTCCGAGCGCGGCCGCGCGGTCACGGCGAGTGCTGCAGTTCGCGTTCGCGAGCACGCGAACGGGCTGAATCATGCTCGGCAGCGCGCGAAGAATAATATCGAGCCGCGTGACGGGATCGGTGCGCGGCGGAAGCGCGAGGTCGCGGGGCGAGAATCCGATGCGCAAGACTTTGAGACGCCGCGCATCGGCGCGCAGCGGAAGGCCATAGTCGCCGCGGCCGTTCGAGAGACCGCGCGTGATCGTTCCGCCAGCGGAGTCAACGAGCATCACGACCACTCCCGGAACCGGCAGACGGCTCAGGCTGTCGCGAACGGTGCCCGTGAGCGACTGCGCATCGGCGGCGCTCGCGAGAACCTGCGCGAGCAGCGCGACGGCGAGCCGGCGAACGTATCGCGAAGGCACCGTGCTACTCCGGCGGAATCAGAACGTCTACGCCAGCGGAGGGGCGCTCCTTTGGAATTCTCACCGTCACCGGCGCTGATGTCCGGCCGCCGATCGTCGCACGCACCGTGATGATGCGCTCGCGCGGAACGCCGCAGAGCCAGAAGTCACCCGCGGCGTTCGTGCTGAGGTCGCGCGTTTCGTTCTGATAGGTGAAGACGTTTTGCCCCGCCGATCTGAACTCGCCTCGCCACGTGAGCCGCACCGCGGCGTTCGCGATCGCCTTGTGTTCGCCCTCGAACACGTTGCCGCGCAGGAGCGCGAAGAGATCGCTCAGCGGGCCGTTTCCCGACGAGCACGAACCGGCGAGCTTCGCGTCCTCTGCGAGCAGCAGCGGTGAAAAATCGTGCGCCGATGCGCCGGCGCTAAAGAGCACTTCCTGGCCGCGCTGCACGGAGATTACTTCTCCGCCGGTGAACTGGAGCCCGTCGACGACGGTCTTGTATTCATCCCGCGCGCCGCCGGTCGTGTTGTACACCGGAACGATTCGGCGTGTGCCGCGCGGCATGCGAATCGACCAGCGATTGACGAGCCACGCTCCGGTGGAAAGGCGCATGAACTCCACATTGCCGCCCGCGCTGTAGTGCGAGTAGTCGTCCGGCAGATTCGTGTATTGGTACTCGAGCAGGCGCAGCTCCGAGGACGTGCGGTCGAGCCAGAGCGTGCCGGAAATATCCGTGATGCCATTGCGGTCTTTCGCCGGCTTGAAACCGATGCCGACCCAGTCGGCGCGAGTTTTCGTCGGCGGCTCCACGCGGAAACAGTGGAGCGACGCGAACTGATCCGAAATGAGCGCGTCGGCATCCGGTGCGCGGTAGATGGTGCCCGCGGGGTCCTCGGTGACATAACCAAACCGCGCGAGCGAATCGGGCGGCAGACTCACGAACGCTTTCATTGCGTTCGCGCTCTGCGTGTCGTGCGACTCCGAGAGAACGGTCTGCGCGCTGAGATCGGTGAGGCGCTCGAACGTTTTCCAGCGCACCTGCTGCTTTGCGGCGGCGCTCGAAAGCTGTGTGGCGGTGATTGCCTTTTGCGCCTCTGCCCACAGATGCGCGACAACCTCTCCGGAATCTTTTTGCACACGGCAGATGCTCTTGCCCGCAACTTTGATTGCCGCCAGCACAATCGCCTCGCCGTTGAGCACGATCGGGAGCGATCGCACTTCGCCGGCCGCGATATCGAATGGCGGCGCGACCGTGGGGCGGTAGCCAATGCGCAGCACGCGAATCTCATAACGCCCGGGCGCGAGGAGCCGCAGTTCGTAGTCGCCCCGTTCGCCGGTCAGCGCTCGAATCGGCGCACTCCGTTCGCCGGTCGCCATCACGATCACGCCGGCGGCGCGCGAACTGTCGGGCAGGAGCACGATGCCGCGCACGATCTGCGCCGGCAAGCTCGCTGCGGCGCAGAGGGCGGCACAGAGCTCTGCGGCAACCACGGCGACTCGCGCAAAGGGCATCTTCACGCCTGCACGATACGGGTGACCCGCCGTGCACGGCAATCCCGGTTGGATTACGATCCGATTAGCTCCCCAGTAAACCAATTCGGATACCTCAGTGTCTTATGGGTATGCATTTACTGAAAGGCACTTTCGATCTGTTGATACTCAAGACTCTGAGCTGGGGTCCTGCTCACGGCTACGCCATCTCCCGTTGGATCGGCGAAACCTCCAAGGACGACCTTACAATTGAAGAGGGCGCGCTGTACCCCGCCCTCCGCCGCCTCGAAGCCCGCGGCCTCCTCAGCGCCAAGTGGCGCAAAACGGACACCGGCCGCGAAGCGCGGGTCTACTCGCTCACCGAAGACGGCCGCAAGGCGCTCCGCCAGGAAGTTGCGCTTTGGCAGAAATATGTTGCAGCGTTTACTCGCGTTCTCGAGTCGAAACCAACGGAGTCGCTCTCATGAGAAACGACGACGAACTCCCACTGTCCGGCGCCAAGCCGGTCAACGATGACGTGCGCGGCGAGCTCGAGTTCCATCTCGAGCAGCGCATCGCCGAACTGCAGAAGCGCGGACTCACGCGCGAGCAGGCCGTGGCGCGGGCGCGCGAGTCGTTTGGCGATCGATCTGCTGTTGAGGCCGAGTGTCGTGACATTGAATCACGCCGCCGCTCCACAAAGCGCCGCGCCGACACACTCGATGCGCTTTGGCAGGATCTCAGGCTCGGCGCGCGCGTGCTGCGCAAAAGTCCGGGCTTCACGATCTCCGCGATTCTCACGCTCGCGCTCGGCATCGGCGCGAACGCAGCGGTGTTCTCAATCGTGAACGGCGTGATCCTGCAGCCGCTGCCGTACGAGCACGCAGAGCGCATGGTCACCGTGAACGAGGCACACGAAAAACGCGGCTCCGCGCCGATGCCGGTTCCAAACTTTCTCGATGTCGAGGCACAATCACACTCGTTCGACGGACTCGGCGAGTACGGATCCGGGCCGACGACCGTACTTGTTGGCGGATCGGCGATGCGCGTGAACGGCGGCGAGTTCTCCGCAGGTTTTTTCAAAGTGTTTCCGCTCAAGCCGGTCCTTGGCCGACTGCCGAGCCCAGATGAGAGACGAGTCGGCGCGAGTCCGGTCGCCGTCGTGAGCTACGCGTTCTGGCGTGACAGACTCGGCGCGCCGGCTTCGCTCGACACGGTCCGCATCACGCTCGCGAAATCGACTGCAGTCATCGGCGTGCTGCCGGAAGGATTCGACTATCCCGATGGCACACAAATCTGGATGCCGCTCGAGCAGTCGCCGCAGACGCCGAGCCGCACCGCGCACAACTGGGAAGTGATCGGCCTGTTGCGCGCGGGAGTGTCCGTTGACGCAGCGACGCGCGAGATCGCTTCGATATACGCGCGACTCAAACCGCTGTATGCGCCGCAGTTCGATGGCGTGGGCGCCGAACTGGTGCCGCTGCAGTCTGCGATGACCGGCTCGGTGAAAACTCCGCTCTATCTGCTGCTCGCGGCGTCGGCCGTGCTGCTCCTCGGCGCATGCGTGAATCTCGCCAGCGCGATGCTCGCGCGCGGCACTGCGCGTTCGGCGGAGTTCGCCGTGCGATCTGCCCTTGGCGCGTCGCGCGGGCGGATTATTCGGCAGCTGCTCACCGAGAGCACGTTGCTCGCGCTGCTCGGCTGCGCGGCCGGTCTCGCGCTTGCCGCCGGCGGACTCAAGGTGCTCGCGTATTTCGCGCCCGCTCAGCTGCATGTGGAGCGCCTGCATGTGAACGTGTGGGTGCAGGGGTTCGCGCTTATTGTAGCGGCGCTCACCTCCCTGCTGTTTGGACTGCTTCCCGCGATGCGACTCTCCCGCAGCGACAGCGCACTCGCACTGCGCGAAGGATCGCGCGGCACCGGCGGTGTGCGCCGGATGCGCGCGTGGAATCTGCTTGTGGGCGCGGAAGTTGCGCTCGCCGTGGTGCTGCTCGCCGGTTCGGCGCTGCTGATTCGCTCGTTCGCGCGCGTGATGGATTCGAAACTCGGTTTTGATCAAACGAATGTCTACACCGTGGACGTCGAACTTCCCTCGGCGAACTACAGCGGTGCGGGCGCGACAGTGCAATCGTTCCACGATCATTTGCTCGACCGGCTTCGCCATCTGAATGGCATCCAGTTCGCCGGCCTCGCGAATATGCTTCCACTCAGCGGAAACTATCCGAACGGGGGGATGGTGATCGAAGGAAAGCCGTTCTTAAAGGACGGGCCAATCACCGGTTATTCGATGTACCGAGTCGTCGGCGGCGATTTTTTCGCGGCGATGGGAATTCCGATCACACGCGGCCGCGCTTTCCAACTGAGCGACGAAAACGCGACGGTGAACAACATGGTCGTGAACGAGGAATTCGCAGCCACGGAGTGGCCGAACGAAGATCCGATCGGCAAGCGGGTGCGGGTGCAAGGAATGGACAACAAAGATTTTGCGGAACCCTGGTACACGATCGTCGGCGTCGCCGGAAATGTGCGCGGGCAAAGCGTCACCGGCCCATATCGCGAAACGTATTACTTCGACCGGCACACGCGTCCGTGGTACCGCGCGCGACGCGTGCAATATGTTGTGCGCTCAGCGCTGCCGATCGCGACGATTGCGCCGCTGCTCCGAAAAGAGATTGCGGCCATCGACCCACAGGTGCCGGTGGAAATCACAACGATGAATGATCTTGTCGCGCGATCGGTTGCCGATCGCCGATTCGTGATGCTTGTGCTCGGCACTTTCGCTGCGGTTGCACTGCTGCTTGCGATCGTCGGTATTTACGCGGTGGTGTCATACGCAGTTGCGCAGCGCACGCGAGAGATCGGCGTGCGCCTCGCGCTCGGCGCCACAGCAGGAGAAGTTCGCTCGCTCGTGCTCGGCTCGGCGATGCGCGCGGTTGTGCCGGGGTTGGTGGTGGGTGGTGCGATGGCGATCGGCACTGCGCAGCTGCTGCGAACACTGCTCTACGGCGTCACGCCGTTCGATGCTACGGCGCTCGCGGGTGCGATTGGACTGCTGGGTTTCGCGGCGATCGTTTCGAGTCTGCTTCCGGCGTTGCGCGCGACGCGCGTGGATCCGCTAATCGCGATGCGAGCCGAGTGACGATCGAGCGCGGTAGGACTCCCACTCGCGCCCAAATCGTTCGTGAAGTTCGCGGTCCTCGACGGGAATTCTGGCAAAAGCAATGCTGCATACGAGTGCGATGCCGCTCAGGCCCAGTACCCAATTGGCCGAAAGTATCAGTACGAGAAACATGATCACGACAAACGTCCAGTAGATCGGGTGCCTGATCAGATGATACGGCCCGCTCGTGACCAATTCGTGATCCGTATACAAACCAACTCCGCCGCGATAGTTCGTCCCAAGCGTCCAATAGCTCCACGCAAAGAAGAGAAGCGCGGGCACAAGCAGCGCCGCAGCCGTCCAGCGCGCGAACGTTGGCACGTCGAAATACATCCATCGAAGGGAATCGGACCAGAAGAGCCACGCCGCCAGCGCAAAGTAGAACACGAGACCGAGCACAACGCGCACGACGATCAGCCCGCGAACTTCGTGTGTCAGTTGGTTCAACGCGGTCCCGTGGCGCCGCGATGCTCGGCGCGCGGTCCACGCCGCGATTGAAACAGAAGCGAAGAACACGGCAAGGAACGAGACCTTAAACCACATCTAGAGATCCACCACCGCATGCACCGGAAGCGCGTCGCGCGCACGGACCGCCGATTCGAATTCGCCGAGCAGATGCGAGATAGAGTTCGCGTAGTAGCTGATCAGCTCGCGGCCGCGAGGGAGCACGACGTAGCCTGCTCCTTCGCGCGCCACCACGCGGCGCAAGCGCAGCAACTCGTACGCGCGGTCGAGCGTCTCGCCGATCTCCTCGGTGGCGTTGAACAGCTGGCTGCCGCCATGCAGCAGCGACTCGCGCAGTTCATCCATCCGCTCGATCAGCTGCGCACGTGAAATAAAATCCGCGTCGAACGTCTGAATCGACGCGCACACGAGCGGAACCGGAGTCACGGGCATGATCTCGCCCACGCGCCGCATAGCATCATCCGTGAGCGACTGCACGCGGCCGAGCCGCTCCGCGCGCGAAAGCGAGAACAGGCTGCCGCCTTCGCCGTGTTGCTCGCGAAACCATGGCGCGAGCGGCACCGGCTCGCCGATCACCACTGCGGCTTCACCGTAGCGCTTCCACCGGCGCGCGAAAAAGCGGCCGGTATTCCACACCGCGTAGGAAAGCACCTCGCGCAGCTGTGTAAGTTTTCCGGTGCGCGGTTTTCCGTCGCTCGCGCGCAGTTCTCGCAGCAGCGAGCGGTCCTCCAGCACGCGGTCGTAGTTGATACCAACGGGCACGAGATAAATCCGCTCGGCAAACCCCGGCTCGCGCGCGACGCCGAGGATGTAGTCGAGCAGGCCGATTTTCGCGGGGCGAAGTTTTCCATCGCGTGAGAGCCCGCCCTCCGGGAAAATTCCCTGGGTCACGCCGTTGCGCGTGACGAGTTGCACATAGCGCTCGAGCACCGTGTGGTAGAGTGGCTCGCGAAAGCGCCGGCGAATAAAGTACGAACCAAAACTCTTGAACAAATATTCGAGCGGAAATACGCGCGCCCACTCGCCGACTGCGTAGGAGATGGCGACCTGCCCCGCGAGTGCGTAGCCGGCGAGCACGTAGTCGGCGTTCGAGCGGTGGTTCATTATATAAATGACGATGCTCTCGCGCGGCAGCTTCGAGAGACTTTCCTGGCGCACGTGCGCGACGTTCACTCGATAGAAGATGTTCAACAGCGTGCGTGACGCGCCGATGCCAAATTTGTAGTACGCAAACAGATTGAATGCGGGAACGATTTCGTTCAGATAGACGCGCACCGTGCGCCAGACTGCGGCCTCGCTCGTGCCGTGCTGGCGCGCGTGTTCGACGACGGCGGCCGCGATGAACTCATCACCGAGCAACGACTCGACGATGTACTTCTTACCGGTCAGCTTGAACCGGTCGATGCGGATCATTTAATGGCGCAGCATGATGATGGCGACCCAGTGAGACCGATAGCCCCCGCGCCCGTTCGAGTTCCAGGCGCAGCGCTCCTGCTCCGTCGTCGAGAGCAGGCCCGTGACCGCGATCTCCAGCGACTCCATTTCGTTCGTCGTGTACCGATCGACCGTCCCGCCCGCCCACGTGCCGTCTACCATTACGCAGTCGATGTCCTCGGCGTGCACGCCGTTGAACCGCGGCAGGAAACGCAACGCCTCGTCCGCTTGCTTGTTGTTGGCATACTTGGATAGCACGTCCCGGGGCGCAAACATCGACTGGCCCGAGCTCGCCCAGCGGCGCCGCATGCCGAAGTTGAACAGCTCGTGTTGGATCGCGAAACTCGGTGCGCTGAGTCGCTTCAGCGCGCGCTCGTCGAGGCCTGACGGCAGCGGTGTGAGCCAAATGGCGAGGCGCTGCCCTCCCTTCGGCGGGATCGTAAACGAGACCATTCGCGGCCGGAATCCGAGCTTGCGTACATCTACCATGTCGGCGCCCGGGGACACAGGATCAAAAAAGAATTGCCCTTTCTCGTTCGTGCCGGTGGTGGCCTGACGCACCACGGTGGAAACCAAGGCGCCCGGCACGAGATCGAATGCGGTGTCGCCAACCACGCCGAACAACCCCGTCTGCTCGGTCTGATTCCGCACGGCATCGAGAACCTGCGGGACTTGCTCCATCGTGATGTTCATCTCGTTCTGGCCCGCCATGAGATTCATGTCGTACGTCTGCGGCACGAGACCGACGCGGCGCACTATCATCACGAGGGAATCGAGCGGAAGTTTGTCGACGTGAAAATGGCCGCGAGTGTCCGTCGTGAAGTGCCGTCGGCCGGGACTGATGTCCACCATCACATCGGGGATCGGCCTGCCGTCCGCGTCCCTCACGGTGCCGTTGAGCACCGCGGGCGTAGGTTTTTGCGCCGCGAGGACAAGCGGTGCTATCTGAAGCGCGCCAATCACCATCAACCGCGCGAGCGCTGAGTTCATTTCTCCGCGAGCAAGCCGAGCGCCTTCCAGTCCCGCGGCTCATCGGACACCGGCCGCAGGATCGCGAATGCCACCAGCATCATCGCCAGCAGAGAAAGAATCGCGAAGGCCTCTCCTCGTACCTCGGGCATGTGGCCCTGTTCCACCGTGAGCCAAGTGGTGAATCCCCAGAGCAGCGGGCCCGTCACGGCGGAGAAACGGCCGACCATTCCGTACAATCCGTAGAACTCGCCCACGCGATCAGGCGGTGTGAGCCGCAGCATCAGCGGACGATCCGACGCCCACGTGCCGCCGAGACAAATTCCCGCCATGCTCGCCACCACAAAAATCCATCCGACCGGGAGTCCGATAAATCCAATGCAGGCCGCGAGAATGAACGTCGCGATCCATCCCATCAGCACGATGGTCAGGGTTTTCTTGGGGCCGAGTTTGTCGACCACGAATCCCCAGATCACGCCGCCGAAAATCGCCGCGGTGATGGCCGAGAGCAGCACGAACTGTGCTTTCTCTTTTCCCGTCTGCTCGGTGAGGCCGGTGGAGATCGCGAGATTCACCGTGTACAGCGACATGAACAGAATCACCGTGTTGATCGCGTCGGTATAAAAAGCGCGGCCCAGCAGAAAGCGCAGCAAGCCGGGATACTTATTTCCCGAGCGCAGTGTGTGCACCGTTTGCTGCAGAGATTCCGTCACTGCAGTCCATGTGAAGATCGGCCGCGGGTTGGGATTGCCGTGCTCCTTCACAAACACAAAACATGGAATCGCCAGCGCCAGGAACGCTCCAGCGATGATCAAGAAATACGCCGTGTACGGAAAGGGCTGCCCCTTGTGCGTCATCAGCAATCCAGTCCCCACGGCGATATACGAGCCCATATAGCCAAGTCCCACCGCGGTGCCGTTGATGCGGCCGCGATTCTCCTCCGTGGTGACCTCAGGCAGCAGCGAATCGTAGAACTGCACGCCCGCCTGATATCCGCCGTTGGCCACGATGAACAGCAGCGCACTGACCATGAACGGACCGCGCGCAATCAGCGCGGTACACGCGCAGCAGATGAGCGTCGCCCAAATCAGAAACGGCATCCGTTTGCGCGCGCGATCGGTCATCGCGCCCAGCAGCGGTGAGGCGAGGAACATGATGCCCATCGAGATGGCGCTGATGCGGCCGAGCACGAAGTCGGCGCGAGCAGCTCCGACTTCGTCGTGGACGAAGTAGGAGAAATAGCTGGAGATGACGCCCATCGAAAAAATCACGTTCGCCAAGTCGTAGAGCATCCAGCTCAGAACGGCTCGGCGCGGGATCACGCGAGATTGGGTCGTCATCAATTAAATGTGCGAGAAATAATTTTCAATCGCGATCTAGAACGGCGAATACTCCGGCGGCACGACGCCGTTCAGCCGCAAATACGGCACAACCTGGCCGAGCGTCCACGGGAAATGATCCAGCAGCTCCATCAGCGCCCGCGCGCGCGTCACCTTGTTTCCAAACTGGTCGATCTGTTCCGCCATCGCAGCGTTGCTCACGGTTTTCAACTGCGCGATCGTGTAATCCATTGCGGCCGCGGCGTATTTCCTGAGTGCTGCTTTGTTGTGCAGATACACAGCCGAGTCGCCCATCTTCGGAATTCCCTTGGTCGATCCGGTGATGGCGAGCGCGGCGATCAGCGCATCGCTTCCCGCGGCATGCTCGATCTGTTCGGCATAGCTCCGCACGCCCTTGGTGGGACGGAAACCGAGCATCGAATCGGGCGCGACGTCGATGTACCGCAGCACAGCTCCCTTGTGATTTTCGACGACGGCAATGAGCGCGGCCTGCGAGATGAACGGCTGTTGCGCAGCTAGCGGCACGGCGGCCGTGAGCAGGCCGAGGATGAGCATGAGGGCGAGGCGTGAAGTACGCATGGTTCACCGTCGGTTGGAGTGGACGTTCGTTCGATGAATGTGCCCGGGGGCAACCCGAAAAGCGAGTTTGCGGTGGCCGGTTAACGGTCGGCGGTAGTCGGACCCGCGCGAATAGCTTTTCAATGCAAACGCGCCCGACGAGCTAAAGCCCGTCGAGCGCGTCCGGACACCGATAACCGACAACCGCTAACCGCAAACCCGCAGTTAGATGTCTTCCCCCGGCAGCGCAGCAAACGGCGACGGAATTTCTGCCGCCATCGGAGTCCCCATCAACCCACCACCAAACGCCTCTGCCCCCTGCGGCAGTTCTGGCATCGGCGGCGCGGCCACATCCATATCCACTTCCTGATACCGGTACATACCCGTACCAGCCGGAATCAGATGGCCGATGATGATGTTCTCCTTCAGTCCGAGCAGATTGTCCTTGGCTCCGCGAATCGCTGCATCCGTCAGCACGCGCGTGGTCTCCTGGAAGCTCGCCGCAGAAATGAAGCTCTGCGTCGTGAGACTCGCCTTCGTGATGCCCAGCAGCAACGGCTCGCTCGACGCGGGCTTCTGCTTCTTTTTCTTCGCGCGGTCGTTCGCATCGCGGAACACCGCCTTGTCCACGTGCTCGCCCTCGAGGAACTCCGAGTCGCCTGCGCCCGGATCGAGCACGCGAACCTTCTGCAGCATCTGGCGCACGATCACGCCGATGTGTTTGTCGTTGATCTTCACGCCCTGCAGACGGTACACCTCCTGCACTTCGTTCAGCAGGTATTCCTGCACCGCGCGCGGGCCCTTAATCCGCAGAATGTCGTGCGGATTCACCGGTCCCTCTGACAGCCTGTCACCAGCGCGCACGCGATCGCCCTCGTGCACGCGAAGGTGCTTGCCGGCTGCCACTTCGTACAACTGCGCTTCCTGCGAATCGTCCGGCTGGCCGTCGGTCTTGAGCGGCTGAACGAAGATCTCGCGCTTGCCGCGCTTGATCTCGCCGAACCGCACAATGCCGTCGACTTCCGAAATCGTCGCCGGATCCTTCGGACGGCGCGCTTCGAACAGTTCCGCCACTCGCGGCAGACCGCCCGTGATGTCGCGCGTCTTGTACGCTTCACGCGAAATCTTCGCGATGATCGTGCCCGCGGAAATCTCAGCGCCATGCTCAACAATCAGCTGCGCGCCCACCGGAATCACGAAGTCGCGGATACGCTTTTCCTTTCCGCCCTTCGTCTGCCAGATCTCGATATGCGGGTGCAGTTTCTTTTCACGATCTTCAATAACAACACGCTGGCGCAGGCCCGTGAGTTCATCGAGCTCTTCGCTGACCGACTCTTCCTCAACGAGGTCCACAAAGCGCACTTCGCCCGTCACGTCCGCAATAATCGGGTTGGTGTACGGATCCCAGCTGAAGATCACCTGCTCCTTCTTCACCTCGTCGCCGTCCTTGACCATCAGGAGCGCGCCGAGCGGAACGGCCAAGCGCGCCGTCACGATTGCGTTTTTATCGGCCGAGGCGCGAATGAAGATTTCGCCTTCGTACGATGTCACGATCTGCTGATTTTCGGTGTTCGTCACCGAGATCAAACGATCGCCGTACTCGATCACGCCCTGCACCTTCGACTTGCGGGCCGTCTGCTCGGCGATACGAGCTGCCGTACCACCGATGTGGAACGTGCGCAGCGTGAGCTGCGTGCCCGGTTCGCCAATCGACTGCGCGGCAATGATGCCAACCGCTTCGCCGATATCCACCATCGCCATCGTCGCGAGGTTACGGCCGTAGCACATACGGCAGAGACCGCGCTTCGCTTCGCAGGTGAGCACCGAACGAATCTTGATTGATTCAATGCCGCTTTCTTCGATTTGCTTCGCGACATCTTCGGAGATCATCGAACCGCTCTCGACGAGCAGCGCGCGACGGCCCGAATCATCGAGCAGCTGCGGATCTTCGACATCTTCCGCCGCCACGTTACCGACAATACGCTCCGCCAACGGCTCGATGATATCCTCGCCTTCCTTCAGCGCGGAAATCTCGAGTCCCATGATCGTTCCGCAATCTTCCTCTGTGATCGTCACGTCCTGCGCGACGTCGCACAGGCGGCGCGTGAGGTATCCAGCGTCGGCGGTCTTGAGCGCCGTATCTGCGAGACCCTTACGAGCGCCGTGCGTCGAGATGAAGTACTCACCAACCGACAGACCCTCACGGAAGTTCGACTTGATCGGGCTTTCAATGATTTCGCCGATGCCTCCTGTGAGCTTCTTCTGCGGCTTCGCCATCAGTCCGCGCATACCGGCGAGCTGACGGATCTGGTCGCGTGATCCACGCGAGCCCGAGTCGAACATCATGAACACGGGATTGAATCCGCCCTGCGATTCCTTCATGCGCTTGACCATCGCCTCGGCGATGTCGTTGTTCGCATGGGTCCACGTGTCGATGACCTTATTGTAGCGCTCGCCGTTCGTGATGTTTCCCGTTTGATATGCCTTCTGGAAACGCTCCACGCGCGTGGTTGCTTCTGCGAGCAGCTCTTCTTTCTCGCTCGGAATTTCCAAGTCCTCGATTCCGATCGAAACGCCGCCTCGCGTGGCGTTGCGGAAGCCGAACTCCTTGAGACGGTCAAGGAACTGCACCGTGCCAGCGAGGCCCGACTTGCGGTACGACTCGAAGACGAGCTCAGAGAGCGCCTTCTTTTTCATGTCGCGGTTCTGGAACGGCAGCTCAGTCGGAATGATCTGATTGAACAGCACGCGGCCCACCGTCGTGACTTCCCACGTCTTCACGCCTTCGCGATCGACGAGGAAACGGAGCGGTGTATGCGTGTTCACATGTCCCAGCGCCAGCGACATTTCGACTTCGGTCGCCGTCGTGTACGACTTCAGCGCGGCGACTTTCTTTGGATCCTTGTGAATGTCATCGAATCCGGTGAACCCCTTCGTGGCGAAATAGCAGCCGAGCACGATGTCCTGGCTGGGCTCCGCCACCGGGCGTCCGTCGGCCGGCTTCAGAATGTTGTTCGACGACAGCATGAGCACGCGGCACTCGAGCTGCGCTTCATATGAAAGCGGCACGTGCACGGCCATCTGGTCACCGTCGAAGTCTGCGTTGAACGCGGCGCAGACGAGCGGGTGAATACGAATGGCCTTGCCCTCAACCAGCACCGGCTCGAACGCCTGAATGCCGAGTCTGTGCAGCGTTGGCGCACGGTTTAGCAGCACCGGATGGTCGCGAATGATCTCTTCGAGAATCTCGAACACTTCGCTCGATTCCTTCTCGACGATTTTCTTGGCGCGCTTCACCGTCTCGGCGATTCCCTTCTCGACGAGCTTATGAATGATGAACGGCTTGAACAGTTCGAGCGCCATGGCCTTCGGCAAACCGCACTGATGCAGCTTGAGTTCCGGACCCACGACGATGACCGAACGGCCCGAGTAATCCACGCGCTTGCCGAGCAGGTTCTGACGGAACCGGCCCTGCTTGCCCTTGAGCATGTCGGACAGCGACTTGAGCGGACGCTTTCCGCGGCCGCGGATCGCCTTCGAGCGGCGGCCGTTGTCGAACAACGCGTCGACTGCTTCCTGCAGCATGCGCTTCTCGTTGCGGAGAATGACTTCCGGCGCGCGATGCACGATGAGCTTCTGCAGACGGTTGTTGCGGTTGATCACTCGACGATAGAGATCGTTCAAGTCAGACGTCGCGAAACGGCCGCCGTCGAGCGGAACGAGCGGGCGCAGATCCGGCGGAATCACCGGAACGACATCCAGAATCATCCACTCCGGCTTGTTGCGCACATCGCCGTGGTCGCCCGAGTTGCGGAACGCATCGACGATCTTGAGGCGCTTGAGCTGCTGCTTCTTTTTGTGCTGGCTCGTCTCGACAATCACCTGCTTGCGCAGCTCTTCGGCGATTTTATCGACGTCGAGGCGGCGGAGCAGATCGCGAACAGCGGGCGCGCCGATGTCGGCGAGGAACGCGGTGTCGCCTTCGTCTTTCGCCTTGGCGCGCAGCGTCAGGAACTGCTCTTCGTCGAGCAGCTCGTTGGTGTGCACTTCCTGCTCGCCCGGCTCGATGACAACGTAATTCGAATAGTAGATGACCTTTTCGAGATCACGCAGGGTGAGATCCAGAAGATTTCCCATCGGGCTTGGCAGCGTCTTGAAAAACCAGATGTGCGCGACGGGTACGGCGAGTTCGATGTGACCCATGCGGTCGCGACGGACCTTGCTCAGGGTGACTTCGACGCCGCAACGGTCGCAGATGACGCCGCGATACCGAATACGCTTGTATTTGCCGCAATGGCATTCCCAGTCCTTTACCGGACCAAAAATGCGCTCGCAGAACAGGCCGTCCTTTTCCGGCTTGAACGACCGGTAGTTGATGGTCTCGGGCTTCGTGACTTCGCCCCACGACCACCACGAACGCAGACCGGCCATTTCGAGCCGTTCACGTTCTTTGGAATCCCTGGGTCCACGAATCTCCTCGGGGGAGGCGATGCGAACCTGGATGTAGTCAAACGCGGATGCGCGGGTTTCCCGCGCGCTGCGAAAATCAATCATGTGTTATTCCTCGCTCCCTGAGCCGAACGGCAGCCCACTGTAGCCACCCTCAGCGTTGGCATCCATGGTCACGTGAATGCCGAGTGCCTGCAATTCCTTCACGAGCACGTTGAACGATTCCGGAGTTCCCGGCTCTGGCAAGTTCTGTCCTTTGACAATGGCTTCGTACACACGCGAACGTCCGTTCACGTCGTCCGATTTCACCGTCAGGATTTCCTGCAGCGTGTGCGCGGCACCGTACGCCTCGAGCGCCCACACTTCCATTTCTCCAAAACGCTGTCCGCCGAACTGCGCCTTGCCGGCGAGCGGCTGCTGCGTGACGAGCGAGTACGGTCCGATGCTTCGCGCGTGGATTTTGTCGTCCACCAAGTGCGAGAGCTTCAGCATGTACACGTTGCCGACGGTGACCGGTGAGGCGAAGTTCTCGCCCGTGCGGCCGTCGCGGAGATTGATCTTGCCGCCCGGCATCAAGCCGGCGGCGCGGATGATTTCCTTGCTCGACGCGTCGACATCGGCATCTGACTTCTTTGCCGCGATGACGGCGAGTGCCGGGAATCCCTTCTCGGCGAGCAGTTCGGAGGCGCTCAGCGCGTTGCGGCGCTCGAGTTCCTTCAGCGCCTTCTTCATGTCTGCACGGCGATTTGCCGACAGTTCCTCGTTCGCCGACTCCGTCTCGTGGAACGCGATCGCGTTCCGCAGATCCGTGTGTTCGCGATCGGCGAGTTCCTTGGCCGCATCCGCGATGTAGTCGCGCACGCGGTGAAACACATCCTTCGAGGCCGCGGACATTCCGCGGCCGTTGAGATCGTTGATGTTCGCATCGTGCAGCAACTCGACCTTCTCCTCGCCGATCTCAGGCCGAAGCTCAGCCTGGAACCCGAGGATCTCCTTGTCGGAAATCGCGAGCGTCGGGCTCGTCAGTTCGAGTCCGTGATGCGACCACGACAGTGCCGCGAGACGCAGGAGCAGGCCGATTTCCTTTTCTCCGGCACCCGAGAACACCGGCGTCTTGGCGTAGAACCCGAGGATCTTCGCCGCCCATCCGAGATGGGTTTCGAGGATCTGTCCGACGTTCATTCGCGACGGCACGCCGAGCGGGTTGAGCACGATATCGACCGGGCGTCCGTCGGGGAGGAACGGCATGTCCTCCTCTGGAACGATGCGCGCCACGATACCTTTGTTGCCGTGACGGCCGGCCATTTTGTCGCCCACCGAGATTTTGCGCTTCTCGGCGAGGTACACCTTCACGAGCTGGATCACGCCGGGCGGAAGCTCATCGGGCTGCAGAATGCGGTCGATGCGCTCTTCGGCCTTCTCTTCGATGCGTGCCTTCACATCGTTCGCCGCTTCGATGATTTCGCGCAGCTGCTCATTCACCTTCTTGCTCTCGACGCGGAACGTCTTGAGATCGAGCGTCGCGAGACGCAGTTCTTCGAGCACTGCGCCGCTGAGCTTGGTCCCGACGGGAATCGCTTCCTCGACGGTGCCGCTCTTGAGCGCGAGCGCGATGATCTGGCCGTCGAGCAGCTCCTTCAGCTCGCCGTCGCGCACCTCGTTCACGCGCACCTTCTCCTCGCCTTCGAGGCGGCGCACTTCACCGATGCGCTCGCCGCGATCTTTTTCGACCACCTGATCTTCGATGCGTGAGAAGATCTTGCAGTCGATGACGACGCCTTCCATTCCCGGCGGAACCTTGAGCGACGAATCCTTCACGTCCTTCGCTTTCTCACCGAAGTTTGCGGTCAGCAGCTTTTCTTCGGGCGAGAGTTCCGTCTCTCCCTTCGGCGTGATCTTGCCGACGAGAATATCGCCCGGGCGCACGTGTGCGCCGATGCGAACGATGCCGCGCTCGTCGAGATCGACGAGCGACTCTTCGGCGACGTTCGGAATTTCACGCGTGATTTCTTCCTGACCGCGCTTGGTATCGCGAACGTGCAGTTCGAGTTCCTGGATATGGACCGACGAGTACACGTCGTCCTTCACCAGTCGATCGGATAGCACGATGGCGTCTTCGAAGTTGTGTCCGTACCAGGGCATGAACGCGACAAGCACGTTGGAGCCGAGCGCGAGCTGGCCGTGCTCGGTCGCCGCGCCGTCCGCGAGGACGTCGCCCTCGGTCACTTTCTGGCCGAGCTTCACGATGGGGCGCTGGTTGATCGCCGTATCCTGGTTGGTGCGGAGATATTTTTTGATCTTGTAGCGATCCTGCTGCGTGAGGCGCTCGAGCGGCAGATCGCCGCCCTTTTTCCCCTTCTCCACCGGGCCGGCGTCGACGAGGATTTCATCCGCCGTCACGCGGGTGACCGTGCCGGAGCGCAGCGCAATCACGACGGCGCCCGAGTCGCGCGCGACCACTTCCTCGAGTCCGGTGCCCACGAGCGGCGTCTGCGGATTGAGCAGCGGTACGGACTGACGCTGCATGTTCGAACCCATCAGGGCACGGTTCGCGTCGTCGTGCTCGAGGAACGGGATCAGCGCCGCGGCGATCGACACCAGCTGTTCAGGCGCGACATCCATATAGTCGATGCGCGACGGTGAAACGAGCGGCACGTCACCCTGCTGGCGGCAGAGCACGAGTTCGTCGACGAACGTCCTGTCTTCGTTCAAGCGCGCGTTGGCCTGCGCGATGATCGCGTCCTCTTCCTTGTTTGCGTCGAGCCACTCGAGCTCGTGCGTCACCTTCCCGTTGCGCACGACGCGATACGGCGTCTCGACAAAGCCGAGATCGTTCACGCGGGCGTAGCAGGCGAGCGACGTGATGAGTCCGATATTCGGACCTTCAGGCGTCTCGATGGGGCACATGCGGCCGTACTGCGAGTAGTGCACGTCGCGGACTTCGAATCCGGCGCGTTCGCGCGTGAGGCCGCCCGGTCCGAGCGCCGACAGACGACGCTTGTGCGTCAGCTCGGCGAGCGGATTCGTTTGATCCATGAACTGCGACAGCTGCGACGATCCAAAGAACGCCTGAATCACCGCGCTCACCGTGCGCGCATTGACGAGGTCATCCAATGCGATTTTTTCGGTGTCCTGATTGATCGACATGCGCTCCTTCACCAAACGCGCCATGCGCGAGAGGCCGACGGAGAACTGATTCGCGATCAGTTCGCCAACGGAGCGGATGCGGCGATTGCCCAGGTGATCGATGTCGTCCACATGGCCGCGGCCTTCGTGCAGTTCGACGAGGTAGCGAACGATGGCGACGAAATCTTCTTTCGTGAGCACGGTCTGGTTCGCCGGCGTGGAGAGGCCGAGACGCTGATTGATTTTGTAGCGGCCGACGCGGCCGAGGTCGTAGCGCTTGGGCGAGAAGAACAGCCGTTCGATCGCCTGCTTGGCTGTTTCCTTGTTGGGCGCGTCGCCGGGACGGAGCAGCGAGTAGATCTGCTTAAGGGCTTCGTCTTCGGACTTGGTGGGATCCTTTGCGAGCGTGTTCTTGATGAGCGTGCTCTCGGCGCGGCCGCTCGGCACGAATGCATACGCCTTATGAAGGCCGTGCTTGCGGAGACGCTTCACGAGCATCTCCTTGAGCTGCTGGCCGACTTCGCCGATGACTTCGCCCGTCTCGGGGTCGATGGCATCGACGGCCAGCACGCGCGCATGCGGACGCTCGCCGCGTTCGATCGCGTCGAGTTCGTCACGCAGATCTACAGCGCCGTAGGAAGCAAACACCTTTACGACGTCAACCTTCTGACGGCGGAGGCGGTTGAAGACTTCCTCGGTGAGCTCGTCGCCTTCCTTGACGAGCATCAATGCCTCGAGGCGCTCGCGCTCGGCGCGCGCCTTTTTGGTTTTCGCTTTCGGTGCGTCTTCCGCGGTGGCTTCGCCCGGAAGTTCGATGTTCTCGGCGATGATCGCGCCGATGACTTCGCGATTTTCCGCGCGGCCTTCACGCTTCTTGGTGAGGTCGAGCTCACGCACCGCAAAGAACAGTCGGAGAATGTCCGAGTTGTTTCCGAAGCCGAACGCGCGGAGGAGCGCGGTGGCCGGGAATTTCTTTTTCTTGTCGATGTGGACGTAGATGATGTCGTGGATATCGACGGTGAACTCGACCCACGATCCGCGGAACGGGATGATGCGCGACGAGATCAGGCGCTGACCGTTCGGGTGCGTCGACTCTTCGAACACCACACCGGGCGAACGGTGCAGCTGGCTGACGATGACGCGCTCCGCTCCGTTGATCACGAAGGTGCCGAGCGGCGTGAGCAGCGGCAGCTCACCGAGGTAGACCTCTTTTTCGATCTGATTCTTGATGCGCTTCTTGCCGTCCGCGATGTTCTCCTCGAACACCGTGAGGGTCAGCGTCGCCTTGAGCGGCGCCGAATACGTCATGTCGCGCTCGATGCACTCCTCGACGGAGTACTTCGGGTCGCCAAGCGTATAGCGGATGAAGTCCAGCGAGAAGTTCTCGTGGACGTCCGTGATCGGGAACAGGTCCTTGAAGACCCGCTCGAGTCCGACGTCTTCGCGGTCGTGCGCGGCGGCGTCCAGCTGCAGCAGCGACTCGAAGGCGCGAACCTGAATGTCGAGGAGATGGGGCATCTGCATGCCCTTCTCGAGCTTCGCGAAAGAAATTTGCTTGATCATATCTGCCTTAGCTCACCTTATGACAGGCGAAAGCCGTCCCACGCCGGTCGCAAAAGTTTTTTTGCGCAGCGGAGAAGGACGGAACGAAAATCAATTGTGAAGCGGTGGTGCGAACGTCTGCGCGTGTTTCATTTCGGGACCAAGTGAGAGGTGGGATCCGCGCCGGCGCATTCAGTGGAATGCGCCGGCGACGAACGCCAGCCCTTACTTGATCTCGGCTTCTGCGCCCTGCTCTTCCAGCTTGGCCTTGATGGCGGCTGCTTCATCCTTCGTGGCGCCGGCCTTCACGACCTGCGGTGCACCGTCGACCAGGTCCTTCGCTTCCTTCAGGCCGAGCCCCGTGATTTCACGGACGACCTTGATGACCTGAATCTTCTTGCCGCCCGCGGCCTTGAGCACCACCGAGAACTCGGTCTGCTCTTCGGCTGCGGCGGCACCGCCACCTGCGCCACCGCCAACCGGGCCGGCTGCGACTGCAGCGATGGTGACATTGAACTTCGTCTTGAACGTGTCGATCAAGTCGACGAGTTCGAGGACCGACATGTTGCCGATCGCGTCGAGGATCTCGTCCTTGCTCAGCGTTGCGTTAGCCATTTGAAAAAATCTCCTGGTAATAATCCCCCAGTGTTACCTGGGGCGTTGTTTGTCAGGCAGACGCCTGGGGGGGTTCGGTAGCGGCGGGTTCGGTAGCGGCGGGTTCGGTAGCGGGAGTTTCGATCACTGCGGGTGCGTCGCTCTCGAGCTGAACTTTCTTCGCTTCGAGCACACCAACGAATCCGGAGAGCACGCTGTTCAGGTAGCCAAGGAACATGCTGAGCGCCTCGTCACGAGTCGGCATCAGCGCAAGTTTCTTGACGGTCGCGGCATCGATCGCCGCGCCTTCGTACAGGCCGCCCTTTACCGAGGGCCGCTCTTCATTCTTTTTAGCGAAGTCCGTGAGAACCTTAGCGGCGGCGATCGCGTCCTTCGCGATCACGACGCCGGTGGGGCCCTTGAGCTTCGGTACAAGCAACCCGCTTTCGTTCACCGCTCTCAGAGCCAGTGAGTTCTTGATGACCACGTACTCCACGCCCGCCTTGCGGAAGGTGCGGCGCAGTTCGGTCATGTTCTTCACGTTCAGACCGGTGAAGTCGGTGTAATAGAGCGCGTCTGCGCCCTCCATCTTTTTCTTCAGCCCCCGGACGAGCTCTTCTTTGTCGGTTCGTTTCATGGCTCGTTACCGGTAGGGAGTGGTATCGACGCGAACGCCAGGGCCCATCGTGCTGGAGACGGCGACCGTCTTCACATACACGCCCTTCGACGCGCTCGGCTTCGAGCGGACGATGGTGTCCATCAGGGCCGTGAAATTCGTTTCGAGCGATTCGAGCGGGAACGAAACCTTGCCGATAGCGGCGTGAATGTTGCCGCCTTTGTCGACGCGGAATTCGATCTTGCCCGCTTTCGTTTCTTTCACGGCGCGCGCGACGTCGAACGTCACGGTGCCGGCCTTCGGGTTCGGCATCAAACCACGCGGACCGAGCACGCGTCCGAGCGCGCCGACCTGACCCATCTGGTCCGGCGTCACGATCATGATGTCGAAATCGAGCCAGCCTTCCTTGATCTTCGCGACGTATTCCGTGCCGACGAAATCGGCGCCGGCGGCTTCGGCTTCCTTTGCTTTGTCACCAACGGCGATGACGAGCACGCGCACCGATTTACCGGTGCCGGCGGGAAGCACGACCGTGCCGCGCACGATTTGATCGGCGTGCCGAGGATCAACACCGAGACGGACGGCGACGTCGACGGTTTCATCGAACTTCGCGAACGCCTTGGTCTTGATGATCTCGAGCGCCTGCTTGGCCTGATACGCGGTCGCGATGTCGCGCGACTCGGCCGCCTTGCGAAACTTCTTTCCGTGCGTGCGCATTATTCCGCGACCTCCACGCCCATCGAGCGCGCGGCGCCGGCGACCATCGCCATGGCCGACTCGATGCTGTCACAGTTCAAATCCGGCATCTTCAGCTCGGCGATCGTGCGGATTTGTGCCTTGGTGATTTTGCCGACCTTGTTGCGATTGGGCTGACCCGACCCTTTTTCAATTCCAACAGCCTTCTTGATGAGCACCGCTGCGGGCGGTGTTTTCAGAATGAAGGTGAAGGATTTGTCGCCGTAGATCGTGATCTCGACCGGGAGAATCGTATCCTGGCCCTGCGTCCGAGCGTTGAACTCTTTGCAGAACGCCATGATGTTGATTCCCTGCGGGCCGAGAGCAGTACCGACCGGCGGGGCCGGATTCGCCTTTCCTGCAGGGATCTGCAGTTTGACGAAACCGATGACCTTCTTTGCCATGGGACTCCTCTGGGTGCGTGAAGCAGCACGGAGTTCGAATGCGGAATGCGGAACTCTCGCCTGCCAACTACCACGGTGTATTTAGCGTCGTAGTGGTATCCGACGGGGCGCTCCTCGCCGAAACATCCGGCTGCCCCGCGCAAGGGCACGAACACTTCAAAAAAAGACCAGCGGGTACACGGTGATCGGTTCTCGGTGTTCGGATGTCGGACCCGGTCGACTGACCCTTTCGCGAGGGTCCGAATACCGATCACCGACGACCGAAAACCGTTTACCCGATTTTAGTGCGCCCTCAACTGCAAATAATCCAACTCGACCGAGGTGGGCCGTCCAAAGAGCGACACCGAAACACGAACCTTTCCCTTATCCGCCATCACGTCTTCCACCGTTCCATTGAAATCCGTGAACGGTCCTTCGGTGATCGCCACCGCCTGGCCAACCAGGAACGGGATTTCTTCTTTCGGAATTTCTTCAACCGATTCATCGGCGATGCCGAGGAGGCGGTTGACTTCGTCTGGGCGCAGCGCTTGTGGGTCGCGATCTTTGCCAACGAACTTGATCACGCCCTGAATGCCGTTGATGGTGTGCAGCGTCTCTTGATCGACCACCATTTCGACGAGCACATATCCCGGATACACTTTGCGCTCCACGGTCACTTTCTTTCCGTTCTTGATCTCGACCGCCTGTTCGGTCGGCACGAGCGCCTGCCTGATGAGGCGATCGCCGGCCGGAGTCGAATCAGCGTCGATTTTCCGCTGAATCAAATTCCGCACCTTGTTCTCGTGGCCAGAGGTCGTCTGGACCGCGTAGAAGTGATGCGTCATTGGAACAGCGACGGAATCCACCGCACCAGCACCTGCTGAAGGATCACGTCCATGAGCGCAATCACGCCGCCGATGAAGAGCGACAGCAGGATCACGCTGAACGCGAGCTGACGGACCTGCGGAAAATCGGGCCACGTGACCTTCCGCATTTCCGACATCACGTCCTGATAGAACGAGACGGAACGAGCGACGACTCCCTCTTTCTGGACCAGGGGAGCGGTCACTTACTTCGTCTCCTTGTGCAAGACGTGCTTGTCGCAGCGCGGGCAGTACTTCTTCCACTCAACGCGCTCGGGATGCACACGCTTGTTCTTCGTCGTGAAGTAGTTGCGATTCTTGCAGTCGCTGCAAGCAAGAATGATTTTCTCTCTCGGCATAGATCCTCTGTATTTATCCGCCTTCCGCCATCCGCTATCTGTCTTCTGTCTTCTGTCTTCTGTCTTCTGTTTTCTGTTTTCTGTTTTCTGTTTTCTGTTTTCTGTTTTCTGTTTTCTGTTTTCTGTTTTCTGTTTTCAAGCACGCAATCGGGATTGAACCGATGACCTCCCCCTTACCAAGGGGGTGCTCTACCGACTGAGCTATGCGTGCACTGCCGTACCACACTTCAAGAGCGGGAGACGGGGCTCGAACCCGCGACATCAAGCTTGGAAGGCTTGCGCTCTACCAGCTGAGCTACTCCCGCAACAAGAGTCCCGAACCCCGCATCGTTTTAATTTGCACGCACCAGCTCATTCACTTCTACGAATCCCGCTCCATGGTGGGGGAAGGATTCGAACCTTCGAAGGCGTGAGCCGGCAGATTTACAGTCTGCTCCCGTTGGCCACTTGGGTACCCCACCCTTTCGAACCGCACTGAAACACCCTCGCGCCAACTTCGTGAATCGCCGCCAAATATCGTTGACTCCCGAATCCTGCATCGACTACAAGTTCTCGCAGACAGCAAAGCTGACGGCGAGAATCGAACTCGCAACCGCCTGATTACAAATCAGGTGCTCTGCCAATTGAGCTACGTCAGCGAGAGGCATTTTGCGCGAGCCTAGAAGAATAAGCCAACGCAAAAGGCAAGTCAAGCTGTTGCCATGATAGAAGTTGGAGGATCGAAGATCGATGATGAAAGCAGCACAACTTCGACCTTCGATCCTCCAACTTCCACCCTCAGCGCAGCTTCTTCCAGCGCGTACCGGAAGCCGAATCCTCTATCGCTATCCCCTTCTCTTCCAACGCCTTGCGGACGGCATCGGCCGTCGCAAAATCACGCCGCTGCCGCGCGGCCGCGCGTTCCGCCAGCTGCGCCTCGACCCAGCTGCTCAGCGCGCTGTCGTCCACCACTCGATCCGGCACGATATCCAGCACCGCATTCACCTGCCGGAACGCCTCGCGAGCGCGGGCCACCGCCTCGGGCTGCGTTCCGCGCGAATCAAACTCGCGATTCGCGGCGCTGATGAACTCGAAGAGCGCGCCCATCGCACGCGGCGCATTCAGATCGTCGCTCAGCGCAGCCGTGGCTTCGATCAACAGCGTCTCCGCGGCCTCGGCGAGCGCAGGCGTGCCCGCCGCCTCACGTTCGAGACGATCCGAAAAATCTCCCACTCGGCGCACCGCCTCTGCGGACGCCTCAAGCGCATCGCCGGAGAGATTCAGCTGCTTGCGATAGTGCGTCGAGAAAACAAAATGCCGGAGCGCCGCGGCGCTCACGCCATTCGCGCGCAAATCCGAAACGGTGCTCACGTTGCCGACGCGCTTCGCCATCTTCGAACCGTCGGTGAGCAGAAACTCGCCGTGGCACCAGACGCGCGCAAACGTTTTTCCCGTCGCGGCTTCGCTCTGCGCGATCTCATCTTCGTGATGCGGGAAGATCAAATCGACGCCGCCGGCGTGCAGATCGATCGTTTCGCCGAGGATCGTCATCGCCATCGCCGAGCACTCGAGGTGCCAGCCCGGGCGGCCGCGGCCCCAGGGTGAATCCCAGGCGGCTTCGCACTTCTCGTCTTCCGGTTTGGCAGCTTTCCAGAGCGCAAAATCCTGCGCGTTTTCTTTTGCGTAGTCGTCCTGTGCGACGCGCGCGCCGGTCTTCAGCTCGCGCGTGTCGAGGCGGGAAAGTTTTCCGTACGCGGGAAATTTGTCGATCGCGAAATACACCGATCCATCGTCGGCTTTGTACGCGACGCCCTTGTCGACCAGGCGCGAGACGAGCTCGATCATCTCCGCAATAAAATCCGTCGCGCGCGGATAATGCTCGGCGCGCTGGATGCGCAGAAACTCGCGGTCCTCGTGAAATGTCTCGATGACCGGGTCCGTCAGCTCGCGAATCGTGATTTTCTTTTCCGTCGCGCGCTTGATGATCTTGTCGTCGACGTCGGTGAGGTTCATCACCTGCTCCACCCCCCATCCGCGCAGCCGCAGCACGCGCCGCAGCAGATCCTCGAACAAAAACGTGCGGAAATTTCCCAGATGCGCCGGGTTGTACACGGTCGGGCCGCACGTGTACAGACGCACCGTGCGGCCATCCGCCGGAGCGAACGGTTCGGTCTCGCGCGAGAGCGAGTTGTGGAGAAGGAAGTCGGGCACGAAGGAAAGTTACCGGGGCACTGGGCCGAGCGGCACTCCTTCGAGATGCGTGGCCTTCCGGATCGCGGCGAACCGAGGATCCTTCCTGAGCGGCGCGAATTCGGGAAACACGCCGATCATCAATGCCGTCCAATCCTTGGTCTGCACGGCGCGATCGAGTTCTGCAAACGCCGCGTCGAGATTACCCAGCCACGCATTGGCGACGATAATGCCGTCGGCCGACACAAACTGCAGCTTGCGGCTCGCCTCCAGTGACGCCAGCACCCGCCGCACATCTTCCTTGCGGCCCGCGCTTCCGTAGAAGTAGCTCGCGACGGCAGACTCGGCGCGCGAGATATCGTGCGTGAGTTCAGGAATGTAGGGCGAGGCCTCGTCGTACCGATGCTGCATCGTGTACACACGGGCGAGGTCCGCACGCGTGATGTAAAAAGTCGAGTCGAGCGAGAGTGTCGCGCGCAGCTGCTTTTCCGCTTCATCGGCACGCCCGAGGAATTCCAGCATCGTCGCCAGGCGGACGTTGATCGTGAGATTCACGGGCTCCAGTTCGCGGGCATGCCGCATGGTCGCAACCGACGAGTCGCCGCGTCCCGTGAGCGCCTGCAGCCAGCCGCGGAACAGAAAGGTCGGCGCGTAGCTCGGATTCAGCGCGGCAGCGCGATCGAACTCGCGCGCGGCGCGATCGAACTCCCAGTCATAAAAAAGCGCGATCATGCCGAGCGACGAGTGCGGCTCGGCGAGCGTACTGTCGATGCGAATCGCCTTCTCCGCGGCCACGCGCGCCTTCGGAAAATTTTCAGCCGGCGACCCGTAGCCGAACGCTCCATTCAGCGCCCAGCTGTCCGACAGACCGGAGTAGGCGAGCGCGTACGTTGAGTCGAGCGCGACGGCCTGATTGTAAACGCGCACCGCGGAATCGAGTGACTCGCGTGTGCGCTTGTTCGCGAAAAACTGTCCGCGCAGATACAAATCGTACGCGGCGAGATTTTGCGTGCCGTGATCGACCTTCTTCGTGCCCACGAGCGTGAGGTTGAGCTTCCCCATGATCTCTCGCGTGACCTCGTCCTGCATCGCGAAAATCCCGCTCGTGGTGCGGTCGATCTTGTCGGACCACAGTTCGGATCCGTCTGCAGTGCTCGTGAGATGCGCGGTGAGCCGGAGCATGTTGCCGTCGCGGCGCACCGTGCCGCCGAGCACGGCCTGCACGTGCAGGCTCTCGCCGATCTGGCGCTCGTCGATGTCCTTGCGGCCTTTGAAACGGAACGCAGACGATCGCGACGCGACTTTCAGTCCGGCTTTTCCGAGCGCTGATGTGAGCTCGTCGGTAATGCCGTCGGCCAGGTAGTCATCTTTCGAGTCGCCGGCTGCGTTCACCAGCGGCGTGACCGCGATCGACGTGATGGCAGAGGTGCCGGCTGCGGCAGCGCCCTTTCGCCAGATGTCTTTCGCGAAAAACGCGCTCGCCGCTATCGCCGCGATCGCGACGAGCGTGAGTCCGATGATCACCGGAGTTTTTGAGTTCGACTGCGGCCGCGCCGGGTGCGCACCCGAGCTCACCGCGCGCAGCTCGGCACCGAGCTCTGCGGCGCTCTGTGGTCTGCGCGACGGGTCTTTCGCGAGGCAGCGCATCACGATCGCCGTGAGCTGGGTGGGCGCATCGGGGCGCAGTTCGCTGAGCGGGCGCGGCTGCGTCGTCACGTGCGCGGCGATCATCGCCTGGGGAGATTTCGCCTCGAACGGGCCCGCGCCACCGAGCATTTCGTACGCCACGAGGCCGAGACTGTAGAGATCGGCGCGCGCATCGGAAGCGCCCTCGCCGGAGATCTGTTCGGGTGCCATGTACGCCGGCGTGCCGAGCACGAGACCGGCGGTCGTGAGTCTCGCGTCGCCCGTCGCGGCGCTCAGTGCCCGCGAGACGCCGAAATCGGCGAGTGTCGCATGCGACCCGCTCAGCAAAACATTTTCCGGTTTGATATCGCGATGAATCACGCCGCGTCCGTGCGCGTACGCGAGCGCGTCGGCGAGTTCGATCAGGAGCGCGAGCGATTCGGCGATCGGGAGTTTGCCGTCGCGGTGCAACCGCGAGCGCAGCGTTTCTCCCTCGACGAACGGCATCGTATAGAACAGCAGCCCCTCGGCCTCGCCCGCCGCATGAACCGGCACGATGTGCGGGTGCTGCAGCTGCGCGACGATTTGAATCTCCCGGCGAAAACGCTCAGCGCTGATCGCGTTCGCGAGTTCCGGGGAAAGCACTTTGATGGCGACGAGACGGCCGAGCGCGGTTTCAGTTGCGACAAACACGCGGCTCATCCCGCCGCCCACGAGCTCGCGCTCAATCGTGAACGCGCTCCCGAGCGCTGACTGCAATTGGTCGCGAACGTCGGCCATCGAGGCGATGGGATCGGGGCGAGTTGATGAGGGTGCGCCCCAAGATACCACTGCGCCGCCGCCTCAGTCAGCCTCCGCCACCCGTCCCGGCAGCGCGGAGGTGATGACGCGCGACCCGTGCACGCGAATGCCGAGCGAGAGACAGGCACTGAGCACCTCTTCGGCCGTGACGTCATCGAGCGCTACGCGCAGCGCGTGTCCCGTTCGCCGCACGCTCGGGATGCGGTTCGCGAGCGCGAGCGCCGCATGCGAAGGCATGCCCACTTCCAGCTCGAGCGTTCTCCGCCGCCGCACCGTGCGCGAGATGCGGCCGGACTCGAGAGTAATCACTCGTGACGCGCAGCGCTCGAGCAGAAACGCGTTCCTCGCGCTCACCAGGATGGCGACGCCCTCGCCGCGAAGTTCGTGGAGCAGCGTTTCGTAGCGCGCTCGCGCGGACTCGTCGAGCAACGTGAGCGGCTCGTCGAGGCAGAGGAGCTGCGGCGCCGCGCGCAGCGCGTGCGTGAGCGCCGCGTGTGAGCCAAGCTGCGCCTCGCTGCTGCCGCGTCTCGCGACGAACGCCGCGGGGGCGGCGATCACCTCGCCTTCATGCGGGCGCAGCATGCCGGACGCGCAGAGCAAAAGTGTGCTCTTTCCCGCGCCGGCGGCACCGGCGATGCCCACGCATTCGCCGGCCGCGACCGTGAGCGACACGCGATCGAGCGCGACGACTTCGGCCGAGCAGCCTGTGACGCCGGCGCGATACCGGCGGGTGACGCTGCGGAGTTCGAGGACAAGTGAGCGCACGGCACAATGTGCGCGCGGCGTACGTCTGGAGCGTCACCAGCGCATCGCACGCGCAACCGAATCGTTGCGCGCGGCGTCACTTCAGCCCGTCAGGCTCCTTTCAGGCGCCCGTCTGCTCGCGCGGCATCGTGTTCGACGGCGCGAGCGCGAGTTCGGCGTCCTCACGTCTCTCCTCGTTCGTCGCCACATCTCCATAGATGCGCTCGATCAAAATCTTTCGCACGAGCACCATCACGACGCAGAGCGACGGAACCGCAATCAAGAGGCCGAGCGGCCCCAGCAGGGTGCCGGCGATAAGAACGGCCATGATGGAGAACACGGGCGGCAGGTGCACACCGCGCGACATGATCAGCGGCGCCACCACATTGGCCTCAATGACATGCACCGCGACGCCCCACAGCAGCACAAGCACCGCTCCGACCGGCCCGGCAGGCCCGCCGAGCACGAAGAGCGCGGGGACAACCGTAAAGATCAGTGCGCCGAAAAATGGAACGATCGCCGCGAGGCCGCCGAACAATCCGAACGTGAGCCAGTACGGCACGTTCAGCACTTTGAAGCCGATCGCCATCAGCGCGCCGAGCACGGCCATCGTGAGCAGCTGCGCCATCACCCACGAGCGGAGCGTTTTCCCAAGCGTTGCGAGCACATCGCGCGTGGCATCGCGGCGCGCCGGCGGAGTGATCGACACGATGAAATCCAAATACACGCGCGGATGCAGCGCGAGGTACAAACCCATCACGAGAATCGACGCGACGTCGATGAACCCGCGCACCACGTTGAACACTTTCGGGATCAGTTTCTCGACGAAACCCTGCGCCTGTTCGAGCGCGCCCGACACGAATTGCGCTTGCGTGTCCGTCGTGACGAGCGGTTTCAGCGCGGGAAATCGCTCGACCAGCAGCGCGACGCGCGCCTTCCACGCGACGGCGTAGTCGGGGAGTTTCGTGACGAGCTGCCGCGTTTGCTCGATGACCGGCGGCACGAGGAGCGCGCCAAGGCCGACGGCGATGAGAATCGTGCCGAGTACCGCGACGGCAAGCGCACCGCGGCGCCCCAGGCTCGTTTTTCGGACGATGAAATCGGTCAGCGCGTCGAGATAGACCGCGATCAGAACCGCGAGAAAAAGAAAGAGCAGAACCTCGGCGACGTTCCTCGCGAGCCAGAGCAGAAGAACGGTGAGAACGACGGCCGAGAAGCGTGGCAACGCTACTTCTTGTCCCGGATTTCGGCGTTCACCGTCTCTTCACCTGCGCCGAGCTGGCGCGCGGGCGACGAGCTGCCCGGCGGCAGCAGTCCCATTTTTTCCTTGAGCGCCATGAGCTGCTGATCGGCGCTCGCGGATCCGGCCACGCGCTCGAGCTTCTTGAAATCGCTCTGCAGACGATCGCCCGAAAACTCTTCGTCGATCTCGACGCTCGCTTTGATCTGGCGTTCGTTATTCGCGATTTTTTCTTCCATGCGCGCGAATGCCTCGAACGCGCTCTTCTCCGACATCCCCGACATCGTCTGCGCGATGCGCTGCTGCGCTTGCGCGGAGCGCTGGCGGGCGAGCAGAAGATTCTTCTTGCGCTTCGCCTCTTCGATTTTGTCGTTGAGGTCGCGCAGCGAGTTTTTGAGTTTCTCGACCGTGGCCTGCTGTATCTGCCAGGTCTCTTCGAGCTGGTTCGCGTGGGTCAGGCTTTCGGTATGGCGGAGCAGCGCCTGCTTGGCGAGATCGTCGCGGTTTTCCTTCACGGCGAGCATCGCCTTCGCTTCCCAATCCTGCGCCGCCTTGTACTCGGCGTCGGCCTGATCCTTGAGGCGCTTTTCGTCGGCGATCGAGCTGGCCACCTGCTGCTTGGCCTGCGCGAGCTGGTTGCGCATGTCGACGAGAATCTGGTCCAGCATCTTTTCCGGATTCTCGGCCTTCGAGATCAGGTCGTTGATGTTGGACTTGAACAGCGTGGCGATGCGATCAAAGATGCCCATCGTCAGCGAGCCTCGCGGAACGACGCCAGTTCGCGAATCTGCGACGCGAGCGCCAGTGTGATGCTTTCGTAGGCGGAAAGAAACTCCTCGAAGTCGAGATGCTCGAGCTCGAGTGCTTCGGTGAGCACCACTTCGTCCTTCTGCAGCCCATAGGCGCCGTGCAAGAGATCGTTGCCGTTGAGTTCGAGCAGGCGATGCTCAAGCGCGTTGCGCGTTGCGCCGGCAGGCGGCAAGTCCATCACCTTGATGCGCAACACGACAACGGGAGGCAGGTAGTTCACCACCACGCCGATATCGAGCGCGCCGGCAGGGCGCACATTCCAAATGCCGTCGGAGACTTCGGTATGCGTCGCGCCGTCGGCCGACAAACGGTCGAGGAAGCTGACGATGTCATCGTGCGAAACCATTGAGACTCTCAGGCTGTTGGCTATGGACGCAATACGGCTCCGGATCGTACCGAAGTTTCACTCGGACTCGCCGAATTCGCTAGAGAGCCCTTCTATAATGTAGGCGCGACGCTACGCTCCGGCCCGCTTGATCTGAACCATTCGTTCTCTGGCGAGGCGCCGGCCGGTTGGTGTGGCGGCGAGTCCGCCGCCGGCCGTTTCGCGATAGCGCACGTCCATCTCGCGGCCGATCTCGCCCATCACGTCGATGACTTCGTCGGCGGGAATCGCGAAGGTGATGCCGGCGAGCGCCATTTCTATCGCGGCGAGCGCAATGGCGCTGCCTGTTGCATTGCGAAAAACACACGGAAGTTCGACGAGGCCGCCGAGCGGATCGCAAACGAGTCCGAGTGTGGCCTGCTGCGCGAGCGCAACGGCGTGTCCGACTTGCGACGGTGAGCCGCCGAGCATTTCGGTGGCGGAGCCGGCCGCCATTCCCGCGGCGGCGCCCGTCTCGGCCTGGCAGCCGCCTTCCGCGCCGCTGAGCGAGGCGCGCTCGGCGACGACCGCGCCGATGAGTCCGGCGCAGGCGAGAGCGGTGATGATCTGCTCGTCGTCAATTCCTTGTGCCGACGCGAGGCCGGTGAGGACGGCGGGGAGCACTCCGGCGCCTCCCGCCGTTGGCGCCGCGACGATCACTCCCATCGCGGCATTCACTTCCTGCACGGCGAGCGCTCGCGCGAGAACGTCCCGAAACGGCGTGCCCGCGAGCGGGCCGGCGGGGCCGGTTCTGAGTTTCGCCGCGTCGCCGCCGACGAGGCCGCTGGCGGAGCGCAGGTCGCCGGCCATGCCTTGCTCGACGGCTTGGCGCATGATCTTCAGCGCGCGGGCGAGCGCGTCGCGGATCTCCTGAACGGGACGCGCTTGATCCTTCGCCTCAGTTTCCAGAGCGAGCTGGCCGAGACTCTTCTTTTGATTCTCGGCGTCGCGGATGGCTGCTGCTAACGATGAGTACACGGTTCTCGGTTGTCGGTCGTCGGTGTTCGGAACTGCAGTCGAATCTTCGCGTGCTAGGCAGAGACCTTATCCAATCGATGAGTCCATCTCACCCAGTCGAGTCTGCGAATATCGTCTCTGACATTTTCGCCGGGTTGCTCGTCGACTTCGATCACCATAAAGGCGTCGCCTCCGCGTTCTTTTCGCGTGAGACGAAGCGTGGCGATGTTGCAATTGTCCTCGGCGAGAATGGCGGCGATTCTGGCGATCGATCCTTTGATGTCCTCGGCGAGCAGAACAATGGTGTGGCAGTTGCCGTGTACTTCCACGGGGAATCCGTCGATTTCGGTCAGAAGAATGCGGCCGGCGCCAAGCGATGAGCCGATCATCACGTGCGAGTGCGCACCGCGCTCGACAGTCAGGCGCACGGTATTCGGGTGCAGCTCTTCGCCAACAAGCGTGGTCTTCTCGAAGCGATAGTCGAGACCTTCTTTCTCGGCGATTTCGAGCGCCGTGCGAATGCGTTCGTCGTCGGGGCGAAATCCCATGAGACCGGCGGCGAGCGCTTTATCGGTGCCGTGCCCTTCACCGGTGCGCGCGAACGAGCCGTGCAATTCAAGTTTTGCTTTCTGCGGCGTGCCGCCCACCAGACAGCGCGCGAGCAAACCGAGCCGGCACGCGCCAGCCGTGTGGCTGCTGCTCGGACCGACCATGACCGGCCCGATAATATCGAGAAGAGAAACCATGCGGGGAAATTACCGCTTCAGAATCGGCGCGAGGTAGTGGCCGGTGTACGAGGCCTTCACCCTGCTCACATCCTCTGGCGTGCCTGTAGCGACGATCGTGCCGCCGCGGCTGCCGCCGTCGGGCCCCATGTCCACAATCCAATCGGCCGTTTTGATCACGTCGAGGTTGTGTTCGATCACGAGCACGGTGTTGCCGCGCTCCACCAGCCGGTGGAGCACATGCAGCAGCATGCGCACGTCTTCGAAATGCAGACCGGTGGTTGGTTCATCGAGGATGTAGAGCGTGCGGCCGGTGTCGCGCTTTGAAAGCTCGGTCGCGAGCTTCACGCGCTGCGCCTCGCCGCCGCTCAGTGTGGTCGCGCTCTGGCCGAGATGGATGTAGCCGAGCCCGACGTCGTTGAGCGTCGCGAGTTTCTGCGCGATGCGCGGCTGATTTTCAAAGAGCGCGAGCGCGTCTTCGACGGTCTGCTCGAGCACCTCGCTGATGCTCAGGCCGCGAAACCGCACTTCGAGCGTTTCGCGGTTGTAGCGCTTGCCTTTGCACGTCTCGCATGTGACGTACACGTCCGGCAGAAAGTGCATTTCGATCTTCACGAGACCGTCGCCCTGGCATGCTTCGCAGCGGCCGCCCTTCACGTTGAACGAGAAGCGGCCCGGTCCGTAGCCGCGCAGCTTCGCCTCCGGCATCTCGGCGAAGAGTTCCCGAATCGGAGTGAACAATCCCGAATATGTTGCCGGGTTCGAGCGCGGCGTGCGGCCGATCGGGCTCTGGTCGATGTCGATGACTTTGTCGAGATGCTCGAGGCCGGTGACGCGCGTGTGCAAACCCGGCAGCACTCGTGCTCGATACAGATGTCTCGCGAGCGCGCGGTGGAGAATGTCCTCGATCAGCGTGGATTTTCCCGAGCCGCTCACTCCGGTGACCGCCACGAACAGCCCGAGCGGAATTTCGAGATTCACGTTCTGCAGATTGTGTGCGCGCGCGCCATCCACGCGAAGTGTCCGACGGATGTCGCGAGGGCGACGCTCGGCCGGAATCTCAATCTTCTTGCGGCCGGAGAGGTACTGCGCGGTGATCGACTTCGGATTCGCGAGCACCTCCGCGACGGTTCCCTCTGCGATCACCTCTCCGCCGTGCTTTCCCGCGCCCGGCCCGAGATCGATCAGATGATCCGCTTGCCGAATCGTTTCCTCGTCGTGCTCGACGACGATCACGGTGTTGCCGAGGTCGCGCAGGCGCATGAGCGTGGCGAGCAGGCGGGCGTTGTCGCGCTGATGCAGCCCAATCGACGGTTCGTCGAGAATGTAGAGCACGCCCACCAGCCGCGATCCGATTTGCGTCGCGAGACGGATGCGCTGCGCCTCGCCGCCGGAGAGCGACTCCGCGCTGCGGTTGAGCGTGAGGTATTCGAGACCGACGTCGACGAGAAAGCGGAGCCGCTCGTGCACTTCCTTCAGCACGGGCGCCGCGATTTCGGAGTCGAGCCCAGGTTTCCCGGGCGCGCGAATCGGAATCGACTCCACAAAAGCGTACGCCTCGCTCACCGAGAATTCGCCGAACTGGCCGATGTGTTTTCCGGCGATCGTCACCGCGAGCGATTCGGGCTTGAGCCGCATGCCTTTGCACTCGGGGCACTGCGCGACCACCATGTACTCCTCGAGCTGGGCGCGCACCGCGTCGCTCGTGGTCTCGTTGTAGCGGCGCTGCACGTTGGAGAGGATTCCTTCCCACTTCCCAGCGATCTCGCCGTCGCCGCGCTTTTTGGAATAGCCGTACAGCAGAATGTCCTGCACGCGCGCCGGGAGTTCTCCCCACGGCGAGTTGAGATCGAACTTCAACTGCTTCGCGAGTCCCGTGAGAATCATGCGGCGCAGATATCCGTCGGGCTCACCCCACGGGAGCACCACGCCCTCGAGCAGCGAAATGCGCGGGTCGCCGAGCACGAGTTCCGCGCTTGCGGAGCGGCGCGTGCCAAGTCCACTGCATGTGGGGCAGGCGCCGAACGGCGAGTTGAAGGAAAAGTGGCGCGGCTCCAGCTCGGGGAGCGAGATGCCGCAATTCGGACAGCCATATTTCTCGCTGAACAGATGAATCTCCGGCTTGGCGCTCGCGTGCTTTCGCACTTCCACGAGTCCGTCGGCCAGTCGCAGCGCCGTCTCGAGCGAGTCGGCGAGCCGTCCACGATCGGCGGCGCGAGCCGCGAGGCGATCGACGACCACCGACACATCGTGATTCACTTTGCGATTCAGCTTTGGCGGCTCGGCGAGTTCAATCAGCGCGCCGTCGACGACCGCGCGCACGAATCCCTGCTTGCGCGCGGATTCAAAGAGTTCGCGGAACTCGCCTTTGCGTCCGCGCACCAGCGGCGCGAGGATTTCGATTTTCGTGCCGTTCGGCCACGTGAGAATCGTGTCGGCGATCTGCCCGGCGCTCTGCCGCTCAACGGGCCGGCCGCAGTTCGAGCAGTGCGGCGTGCCGGCGCGGGCGTACAGCAAGCGGAGATAGTCGTAGATCTCGGTGACGGTGCCGACGGTCGAGCGCGGATTGTGACCCGCCGTTTTCTGCTCGATCGAGATGGCGGGCGAGAGCCCTTCGATGGCGTCTACGTCGGGCTTTTCCATCAGCCCGAGGAACTGGCGCGCGTACGCCGAGAGCGACTCTACGTACCGGCGCTGACCCTCGGCGAAAATCGTGTCGAACGCGAGCGAAGACTTGCCCGAGCCCGACAGTCCCGTGATGACCGTAAGCCGGTCACGCGGGATCGTGACATCGATGTTCTTGAGGTTGTGCTCTCGGGCACCGCGAACGATCAGCGCATCTTCTGGCATAGCCTGTTAAAACTGACGGGGGCCGCTCCGCTATACAAGCGGTCCGGTAGTACATTTACACCTGATGACAGAGCGAACTCCTCCCCTTGGCATTCCCACGAACGACCCCGAGCAACTGCCGCTCGGGATGTTCGAGGGAGCGCCGTTGTTGCCGGCCGAAAAGGCGCGCGCGGGCGTGGGCGAGGAGGGCGAAGCGGACGCGGCGATTGCCGTGCGCGAGCCGCCTGTGTGCGGGGAGTGGTCGTTCGACATGACGGACGACGCCGACGCCCGTGGCGGCGCGATGTTCGTCGACACCGCGGCGAAAGCGGCGGTTTCCGCGAGCGGCGTGCCGGCGAGGCCGCGTGAGAACACGCTCAACGCCGCGCGGCGAAGCACCGCCGCTCCGCAGACCACGACGGAGACCACGACGGCCGCGCCGATTGCGCCATCGCCGCCATCGCCGCCAATGCGCTCGCTTCGCACGCCTGCGATGGCGCGTTTGGTAACACCGCCAACGCCGCTTCCCGCCCTTGAAGAATTGAAGAGCATTCACGAAGCGCATCCCGGCGACGTGAAAACCGCGGTATCGCTCTCGAACGCGCTCGACAAGCGCGGGAACATCGAGGGCGCGCTCAGTGTGCTGCTGCGCGCCATAGATGCCGGGGCCGACGGAGTCGTACTTCGCTGCGCCCGCGCGACGATCCTCTCGAATCGTCTGCGCTACGACGACGCCGAAGCCGAGCTCAAGAAGGCCGCGAAACTGCGCGGCGATGATCCCGACGTGCTGCTCCAGCAGGGAATTCTCGCCTGCCGGCGCGCGAAGTGGCGCGACGCGGTCGAGCCGCTCGAGCACGTTGCCAAGCTCAGCCCGAAATCGGCGCCCGCGCATTTTTATTTGGGGGAGGCGCTCAACAAACTCGATCGGCTCAAGGAAGCGTACGAGGCGTACGCGCGCGCAACCGAGATCGAGCCCGGCAATTGGCGCGCGCTCAAGGGCGTGGGGATCGTGCTCGACCGGATGGGCCAGCCCGCGGATGCCGCCGCGTATTATCGTCGCGCGCGCGACGCGCAGAGCGGGTAGCGATCGTGACGGCCCAGTTCGCTCGGCGCGGCCAACTGCGTTTGGCCGCCGCAGTCGTGATTCTCGCGGGGTGGGGCGCGGGGCTCTCGCTGCTGGTGCGGCGCGAGTACTTCCAGGGACGCCCGCAAAAGCTCGCTGAGGCCGCACTCCGCTTGAGTCCGAGCGCCACGTATTTCGAAGTGGATCAGGGCGGAAAGCGCATCGGTTTCGCATCGACGACGATCGACACGCTCACGAACGGAATCGACGCGGTGGAGTATTTCGTGGCGGACGTGCAGATCGCGGGCAAAGAGCAGCGCACGTCGACGCGTTCGATCGCGAAGCTTTCGCGCACACTCAGCCTCAGGGCCTTCGACCACCAGCTCGAGTCCGGCGCGGCGCCGGTGCACATCGGCGGGCGGCCCGACGGCGATTCGGCGATGGTCTACGCGGTCGTCATCGGAACGCAGCAGGCGGACAGCGTGCACCTCCGGGTGCCCGGGCCGGTGCTGTTGCCGCCGGTGGTTCCCATTGCGATCGCGCTCGAAGACAAACCGAAAATCGGCCGCCATTACACGCTTTCGACGTTCGACCCGCAGACGCGGAAGCCGATGATCGCGAACTTTGCGATCGACGCGGAGTCGCTTTTCACTCTGGCCGACAGCGCGAAATACGATCCCGACAAAGGCGAGTGGAAGAGCGTCCTCATGGACACCGTGCGCGCGTGGCACGCAAGCGCGCCGAATTCCAAGGATGCGTTTTCGGGATGGATCGACGCGCAGGGCCGCGTCGTGGAAGCATCCCGCCCGGATGGCATCACGCTGAAGCGCACCGCCTACGAGCTTGCGTTCGAAAACTGGCGCATCGCGCGCGACCGCTCGACGGCGTCGAAGGCCGGAACGGGCGACATCCTCGAGCGCACCGCCATCGCGGCGAACGCGAAGTTCGGGCGCGCAAAACTCATCTCGATGACGGTCGAACTCGGCGCGCCGAGTCTCCGGGGATTCGATTTCGACGGCGGGCGGCAGCACTTCAGCGGCGACACGCTCAGAGTACTGCGCGAGAAGGATGCAACCCTCGGCGCGAACGCTCCGGATTGGCGGGAGATGCACCAGCAGGAATTCAAAGCGCGTTTTCACGGGATGATGTCCGCGGAGCCGCTGTTGCAGGCCGGCGATCGCGAGATCATCCCAGTGGTGTTCCGAATCGTTGGCGATGAGCGCAATCCGAAACTCATGGCGCAGAAAGTGAATCAGTGGATATCGGATTCAATCGTGAAAGTCGCGACGTACGGCGTTCCCAACGCGCTCGCGGTGCTCCGTTCTCGCAAGGGCGACGCGAACGAGCTCACGCAGCTGTACGTCGCCATGATGCGCTCAATTGGATTTCCGACCCGAATTGCCTCCGGCCTGCTCTACGTGAGCGGAAAGTTCTACACGCATACCTGGCCCGAAGTGTGGCTCGGCGAGTGGGTCGCCGTGGATCCCACGCTCGACCAGTTCCCCGCTGACGCGTCGCATCTGCGATTCGTGCTCGGCGGATATTCGCGACAGTCGCAGCTGCTGCAGCTGATCGGCAATCTCAAGATCAAAGTGTTGGAGGCGAAGTGATCCGGCTGTCACGACTCACGAAGCGATACGGCAATTTCACGGCTGTCGATTCCATTGACCTGCATGTGCCATCCGGCGAACTCTTCGGGTTTGTCGGACCGAACGGCGCGGGCAAGACGACGACGCTGCGCATGATCGCGGGAATTCTGAAGCCGACGTCCGGCAAGGTTGAGATCGGCGGCATCAACATCGCGACGGATCCGATCGGCGCGAAGGCGAAGCTCGGCTTTATTCCCGATCGTCCGTTCATCTACGAGAAGCTGACGGGCGCGGAGTTTCTGCGTTTTGTGGCAGGGCTGTACGGCGAGGAGGGCCCCGAGGTCGAGCATCGCGCGCGCGAACTCATGGCCCTGTTCGATCTGGAGGAATGGCGCGACGAGCTCGTCGAGAGCTATTCGCACGGGATGCGGCAAAAGCTGATTGTTTCATCGGCGTTCGTGCACCGGCCGCAAGTGATTGTGGTGGACGAGCCGCATGTGGGGCTCGATCCGAAATCGATCAAGATTCTCCGCGACCTGTTCAAGGAGTACACGCGGCGCGGCCACACGATTCTGATGAGCACGCACACGCTCGACGCGGCGGAGGCGCTGTGCGACCGCATCGCGATTATCGCGGGCGGGAAGATTGCGGCGTGCGGCACGATGGACGAGCTGCGGGCCGGCTCGAAGAACGCCGGCGGACTCGAGGAAATCTTCATGCGTCTCACGGGGCAGCACGCGGCGCGCAACCTCGTAGAAGTTCTCGATGCCTAAGCCCCCGCCGCGCTTTACACCGATCACGGGCATGGCGGCAGTCACGGCAACCGCCGAGCTGCCGAACCCCGCGCTGCTGCATTTGCTCACACCCAAGTGGCTCACGGCGCGCGCGCGATCGGTGAGCGACCAAAAAGGTCGCGGCGCGCGCATCACGATTCTCGCGGTCGTCGCATTCATTTTCTGGTCGGTCATCTTCGGCGTGCTGTACAAGCTGCTCTTCTATTTCAGGGGCGCCGCCGAAATCGGAGCGCTGCTCGCCGGAAAACTCCTCGGGCTGATGCTCGTGAGTTTCTTCTCGATTCTGCTGCTCTCGAACGTCATCACCGCGCTCTCGAGTTTTTTTCTCGCAAAGGATCTCGACTTGCTCGTGTCCGGGCCCGTGGACTGGTTCCGGCTGTACGGCGCGAAGCTGCTCGAGACGATCATCGCCTCGAGCTGGATGGTGGCGCTGATGTCGATTCCAGTTTTCACCGCATACGGGTGGGTCTACAACGGCGGATGGATGTTCGGGATTTTTGCCGCGGCGGTGTTCATTCCGTTTCTGATCATTCCGTCGGTGGTCGGCAGCGCGGTCACCTTGCTGCTCGTGAATATTTTTCCGGCGCGCCGCACGCGAGATATCCTGAGCGTGGTCGCGGTTTTGACGGCGGCGGGAATCGTGCTGCTCTTCCGCCTGGTGCGGCCGGAGCAGCTCGCGCGCCCTGAAGGATTCAAGTCGCTGGTCGATTTCGTCGCGGTGCTTCGGACGCCGACGTCGCCGCTCCTGCCGAGCGAGTGGGTGCAGCGCGCCGTGATGGGGATTCTGAGCAACACACCGGACTGGCTCGCGGTGTACATGCTCTGGGCGACGGCCGCGGCATTCGTGGTGCTCGGCGCCCTGCTCCACCGCTCGCTCTATGTGACGGGATTCAGCAAGGCGCAGGAAAGCGGGCAGCGCTGGGCGCGGAGCGGAATTCTTTCGCGATTCATGATGCGCATGCTCAAGCCGCTCGGCGTGCTGCGGCGCGAGCTCGTGATGAAAGAGATGCGGCTGTTCTTTCGCGACACGACGCAGTGGTCGCAGCTGATTCTGCTCGCGGTGCTGATTGTGGTCTACGTGTTCAACATCAAGTTCCTGCCACTGAAGGGTGAGGGCGTAACGATGATGCTGATCAACATCGTGCCGTTCCTGAACCTGGTGCTGGCGGGATTCGTGCTGGCGTCGATCGCCGCACGATTCATTTTTCCCGGCGTATCACTCGAGGGACGCACACTCTGGCTGCTACGCTCGAGTCCGATGTCGATGCAGGATCTGCTCTGGGCCAAGTTCTGGGTGGGCACGGCGCCGCTCCTGATTTTGGCGCTCGCGATTGTCGGCGTCACGGACTACATGCTGAAAGTCAGCCCGTTCATGTTCATGGTCTCGACGGTCACGATTGTCATGATGACCTTCGCCATCAGCGGGCTCGCGATCGGATTCGGCACGCTCTTTCCGCAGTTCGAAACTGAGAACGCGGCGCAGATTCCGACGAGCTTCGGCGGACTGGTGTTCATGATGGCGTCGGTCGGCGTGATTGGCGGCGTGGTGATTCTCGAGGCGCGGCCGGTGTACGGCGTGATCAGCGCGACCGCGTTCGGCACGGAGCTGAATCCGGTGGAGCTGGTATTCGGATTCGGCGCCGCATTCCTGCTGTGCGTGCTGGCGACGATTATTCCAGTGCGGGTCGCGCTCACGCGGCTCGAAGCAGTGGAGCGTTGAGCATGAAAGTCTCGCGAGCGAATGAAACGGACATTCAGCAGCTGGTCGCGCTGAACAACAGATACGTCGCGCAGGGGCTGACGCTGGCGCGCACCGAGGAGTTCGCGTACGCGCACCTCGCGGACTATCGGGTGATTCGCGATGCCGACGGCGGCGTGGTGGCATGCGCGGCGCTTGATGAATACTCGCCGACGATTGTTGAGCTGGTCTCGCTGGCCGTCAGCCAGGACGCGCAGGGGCTTGGATACGGAAAGGCGCTCATTGCCGCGGTGGAGAAGCTGGCGCGGAAACGCGGCTACGAGGAGCTGTTCGCCGTTTCGTATTCAGACGATCTGTTTCTTTCATGCGGCTTCGAGCACGCGGAGCTTTCGGCGTATCCCGAGAAGATCGCGCGCTACACGCGGCTCGATAAGAGCGAGATCGAAGTGGGCGAGAAGCACTGCTTCATGAAGGCGCTCGACTGAGCAACGGCTCTCGGGGGTTAGGACTGCTCCTCGAGTCCGGAGAGCCTCTCGTCACCTCGGATCAGCCGCTTCCGAGTGCCCGACGCACCATGAGAGTAGCGACCGAGCACAACACGATTCCGGCCATTAGCAGAACCGGCCGCAGAGTACTCAATTCCCGGACACGTGATCGAAGGCCGACGCTCAACACGCCTCCCACGGGCACTACCGAAAAAAGCGCGCCGAGGAAGACCGCATCAGTCACCGTCGAGACAGCTCGCTCCATCTGCAAGGCGAGTAGAACGCTTGCAACCATGAGAGACAGTACGATGCTCAGAAGGAGCGCCTTCGGTCGGCTGAGCGAAAAACTAAGAGCCGCGTTGATCCGATGACTCGTGGGAACGACGTCATTGTGAATCCGCGACTCCACGAGCGCCGGAATTCCCGCGCTCATCACCCAGAGAGTACTCGCACCGACTACCACTGGCAGAACCGTCGCGATTGCATTTGACATGTCGTCTCCGCGGAACGTTGCACTGAGAGGCCGTAGTGCGATCAAGAATCATCATCCGATTCGCCGTAAGGCATAGCATGCGATCAAAAACTTTTCAAGAGCGGCACAAATGCGATCGACAAGATTAGGCCACGATGGCTTGATTGCGCGTGGAGCGAGCGGCATTCGTCGCGGCGGTCGGAGGCTCGCCTAGCAACGTGCCTACCGTAGGAACAACGACTCCCAGCGCTTGTAAGAAAATGATCGCCGATGAAATGCCGGCAGCAGCTCCCTTCTTACCACAACTTTCAATGCGGTGTCTGACAATCGCGCTGGCGCTACTCGTGGGATCCTCGCGGTCGCTGCACGCGCAACGTTTGATCGTTCCGATTCGCGGCTCGGTTGTGGACAGCGCCGGGCATCCGATCGAGAGCGTGGCAATCACAGCAGCTTCCGTAGGGAGGCAAGTTCGATCCGATAGCTCGGGCCGGTTCGCGATCGACACTCTGATCGTCGGTCCGAATCGCCTGTTGGCGCGTCGTCTGGGCTGGAAGGCGATCGACACGACTATCGTGCTCGACGCGAAAGTTCCGCTTCAAGTTCGGCTCATCATGCAGCGGGTCGCGCAGAATCTCGGCGAAGTCCGGATCGTTTCGCAGGACGCTTGCCCGGTCAAGACGCTGGAAGGATTTGATTGCAGGCGCCGCGCAGGAGTCGGAGCATTCCGAGACAGCGACGAAATCGCCGCGTTGAAACCGGCCTGTCAAGCGAACATCCTGCAGGGGATGCAGGGACTCCGACTCGTACCGAGCGTTCCGTGCCCCGGTCTCGAATCAACGGAGGGCTGGCGATGCATCCGATATCTCATCAACGGAACGCGCCTGGCATCCGGCGCCGTCAAGATGTCGGACTACATCGGCGTCGAGTACTACAGCGTCGAAGACAAAGTTCCGGAGTGGTACAAGAACTTCGCCTATGCCGATGCGGTAGCGAGCGTCGCTACGCATCAGGCCGTACGAGGCAGGCCTATGATCTACCGGACGCCCGCACTACCGGGCCGAGCGTGCGCCCTGGTGGTGCTGTGGACGCGACTCGCGACGCGATACGATCCGTCGATGGATCAGGACAGGAACACGGCTACTGCCATGCGAACGCGCAGAGATTCCATTATGTCGCTAGCGGATTCAATGCTTAAGAGAAAGCCCTGAGGTTGGTGAGATCGAGACTCTTTCGTGGTTTCCCGTTTCACGCAGCGCACCAACGGCGCTGCTCGTCCAGTGCGTCGCTGCCAGCCTGTCGCTGGCCGTCTCCGCAGCGCCGCTGCGCTCGCAGGCGACGATCAATAAACCTCGTACGACGGCGACCGCGCAGCCCGGCCATGACACAACATCAATCGTTCGCGGCATTGTCACAGACTCATCGCGACACCCCATGGACGGGGTCGAGGTGTACGTCGTGACCTCAGGTCGAAGCGCGCGCACGGATTCGAGTGGAAGGTATGTTTTTGCGGGGATGATCGAAGGACGGACGCGACTGCGCGCCCGGCAGCTTGGAAGCAGTCCGGCAGAAACGACCTTTGTGCTCGCACCTCACAGCAATGTGACGGCGAATTTCGCCTTGTCTAGAGCCCAGGCGCTCGACACAATTCGAGTGCTCGCTTCGCAGGATGACTGCGCACCGCGCGCATTCAACGGATTCAATTGTCGGCGCAAGGCGGCGATAGGCGTATTCCGTGATTCTGTGGAAATCGCCGCCCTAAGGCCGGAATATCTTGCGGATATGTTCGACGGCATCGCAGGACTCAGGCGCGACGGCCGCGGAGTGGCATCGACCACTGTCTGGCATTGCCTGAAGTTTCTATTCAACGGACGGCCGCCGATGCCACTCGATCGCTACGATCCCAAAGGTGTCGTGGCTTTCGAGTTTTATCCTGACCCAGCGAAGATTCCGTCTTGGTACAAGAACTTCGCTTACGGCCAGTTCAGTCGGCACAGCCCCGAAGTTCCGTGCGCAATGATCGTGCTTTGGACCAAAGGCTCGCAATAAGGGAGCTGCACTCCCGGTTCGAAACGGCACCGTAAGGATAGAGAGTTCGAACAGGGGTGACATCCCGCGCCCCTGCATTTCGCATCGCTCGGTAAAGAGTCGAACCTCGTCGAGGACGTCGACGAAGGACCCATTCACGTTTGGGACGAAGTGTATGAAGTGTTTGACTCGCCGCACAATGCGACGTGACCCGATCTTGTCGGAACTCGAACACAATCCCGCCACGACTCCGGACAATTGCAACTTTTAGGCTCTCTTGCGCGACGAGCAAACTGCACCAAGCTTGAGCCAGTGAAGCGGCGGTCGGAGGTGATTCGATGGCGGAAATAAAATGTCCCGAGTGTGGCGCTCTTGTCTGGGACGACCAATTTGCGTGTGCGGAATGCGGCACGGCGCTCCGAAACGCGAACCCAAGGGGTGACGAGTCGTCTCTACAGCCTATTCGTCCGACGGAGTTTCCGCCTCTGACCGTCGGCGTTGTTGTCGTCTTCGTCTTGGCGCTCGCGTTACTCGTCGTGCGGGAAGTCCTGCTCGCGTCTCGGTGATATGAAGCGAGAACCGTCCATTGTGGCGCGCCCCTGTTTCGTTGATTCGGACGGCCGACACGGTAGCGCCTCTCGCGCAAAGTGTATCCGAGACCCTCTACCCCACCGTCCGGTGCGAGAACGCAGCAATCTGCAGCCGCGTATGCAGGCCGAGCTTCTCCATCACATTGCGCACGTGACTCTTCACCGTGTGCGTGGCGATGTTCAAACGGGCCGCGATCTCTTTGTTGCTGAGCCCTTCGCCGATCAGCTCAACGGTCTCGCGCTCGCGAGCCGTCATGCGCACGCCGTCTGCGGCGCTCACCTTCGGGCGCACGACGCTTCCGCGAACGATCAACGAGAAAAACGAAGACGTCATCGATGGAGGGAGCACGTTCGCGCCTGCAGCGACCGACTTGATCGTGACCACGAGCTCCGCGACGGAGGCGTCCTTCAGTACAAATCCGGCGACACCAGCGTTCACGAACTCGAGCAGATCGTCGCGCGCCGGCAGGAGATCCGTGAGAATGAGCTTCGACTCCGGCACCTCACGCTTCACCGTTTCGGCGACGCGCAGGCTGTCGTTGTCTCCCAGTCCCGCACAGAGGAGAATGACGACCGGATTCGCTTCGCGGAGCATCGCGGTGTCGCCGTCGTGAGCAGCGCCGACCACCTTGAGCCCCTTCGTTTTGCCCAGCAGGGTCGCCATGCCTTCGCGCACCATGCGGTTGTCGTCAATGAGCGCGACAGAAATCATACGGACACTGCTGTACGGGGCATTAAACTCACATGGCCTTATCCGAGACTGTGGCAAGAATACTCAGCACGTCTGAGAAATCGGCCGGTTTGACGAGATGGTGATCGAAGCCCGCTTCGCGTGAACGCTCGCGGTCCGCGTCGCGTCCGTAGCCGGTGACGGCAACGAGCATGACGTCCCTCAGCGTATGCCGCATCCACTTCGCAACTTTGTAACCGTCCAGGCCCGGAAGTCCGATGTCGAGCAGTACGACATTAGGCCGGAAGTCGAGCGCCTCTTCGAGCGCGCTCGTGCCGTCGTAGGCGTTTCGCACTCGATGCCCCGACGCTTCGAGCAGCAGCGTCAAACTGCGCGCGGTGTCGACGTTGTCTTCCACGACGAGCACGCGCAACGACTTCAATAATGGCACCGCGATCTGCAGGTCTTGTGAGTCGGCACTCTGCAACGGCGCGGGTACCAAGGGCAGGCGCACGATGAACTCGCTTCCCCTGCCTGTTTCGCTATGCGCTTCCACGCGGCCTCCATGCATTTCCACCAGCTGCTGAGCGAGCGCCAGGCCGATGCCGAGTCCACCCTGCGACCGGTCGAGTGAGCGCTCTCCCTGAGTGAACAGATCAAAGATGCGGGGCAGGACTTCCGGCGCGATTCCTTCGCCGTCGTCGCGCACACGCACGACGCATTCGTTGCTTTCCTCAGCGACGCTGAGCCAGATGTGCCCGCCCTCTTCCGTGTATTTGACGGCGTTCGTAAGGAGATTCACGACGACCTGTTCCAAGCGGGCCGCGTCGGCGTTCAGGTGGATCGGCTCGACCGGAATCGACACGGTGAGCTCATGCTTGTGCTGCTTGATCAGCGGCCGCGCGGTCTCGACGGCATGCGTGAGAATGCCGCCAATCGTGACAACCTCTCTGCGCAGCTGTACACGGCCCGACGTGATGCGCGAAACCTCGAGCAGGTCATCCACGATGTGCCGCAGCTGTCCGACCTGGCGTTCGATGATCGCGACGGCCTGCTGCTGCGTTGGATTCTCGCGGCCCTGCAAGCGGAGCAGCAGCACGGCGTTCAGGATCGGCGCGAGCGGATTCCGCAGCTCGTGACTCAGCATCGCGAGGAACTCGTCCTTGCGACGATGCAAATCGGCGAGCGCTGCCGCCTGATCCATCGTCTTGCGCTCGAGCCGGCTGCGCTCGCTGATGTCGCGGATGTTGCACTGGGCAACTTTCTTTCCGTCGACGTGATAGACGTTGCCCACGAACTCGACCTCCGCCGTGTCGCCGTTTTTCGTTTCGAGCGGCAGATGGTCGTATCGGATATAGCTCGACATTTCTAGTTCCTTGTACGCCACTTGGGCCGCCGATTTGTCCCGGAAGAAACCGAGCTGCCACAACTCCTTGCCGACGATCTCCTCGTGCGAGTACTCGAGGAGTTCGGTCATGAACGGATTGGAGTCCATGATCTTCTGCGTCTGCATGTCCAGAATCACAATGCCGTCCTTCGCCGTCTGAAACAGGCGGCGATAACGGATCTCCGAAGCCTGAATCTTGACGTCGGCGCGCTTGTCCTCCGTGACGTCTTCAAACGAGAGGAGCACCATGCCCTTCTCGCCCGCGGCCGACTCGAAACGCGTCGAGTTGAGCAGCATGATCTTGCTGCCGATCGACGGAAAGTCGTGCTCCACTTCGTAATCGCGGACCGACGACTTCTCAAGCACTTCCTGAAGCAGCGAGCGGAGGCCAGGGATGTTCCACTGGCCATTGCCGAGGTCGTAGATAAAGCGGCCTTCGGTCTCCTCTTTCGAAACGCGGAACTTGCTGTAGAACGCCTCGTTCGCGCTTTGGACGTGCAGCTTGTCGTCGAGCACGACGAATGGCTCACGAAGCGTGGCGATGATTTTTTCCGAGTACCACAGCGCCCGCTTTGCGACCTGCTCGGTGAAGCGGTGCTCGCTGACGTCACGAAAGACGAACACGGCTCCGATGATCGCGGCGTCCTTGTCGTGGACAGGCGCGGCATTGGACGAGATGGGGCGTTCGACGCCGTCTTTCGCGATGAGCAAACGATGGGGTTCGGACTTCGCCGCCGTGCCATCGCGGAGCGCCTCCTTAACGCAACTCTCCACCGGCGCGCGCGTGTCTTCGTTGACGAGGCGCAGGACATCCTCGATCGGCAGTCCCCTCGCCTCATCGACGTCCCAGGCGCACATCGTGCGTGCGGCAGCATTCATAAACGCGACGCGGCCCTGCTCATCGACGGTTATGACACCGTCTGCGACGTGGTCGAGTGAGACATCGAACCAACTCGCGAGGCCTTCGACGCCCTCTTGCGGCTTAAGTTTCATTGGACCCGAAAGTTTGCCTTTCCCGACCTGGCAAACCATCGCTCAGAGGGGCGAGACTTCTATAGCACTGTTGTGCTACTTGCTGTTACATCGACCTCAGAACCTACACAGAACCCCGGGCTGCCGCTCTCACGGACTCGGCGCGAACCGCTTGGAGTTTGATCGCATCCACACGATGTACGTCTGTCTTTTCGGATCGCAGCCGCGGGCCTCGATGGTGCCCGTGATATCGGTCTTCTCAGGAATCACCTCGACGGCCTCGACTTCGTCGGCAAAAAACGCCGTGAGCGGCCAGTCCTTCAGCGCGTGGTCGCCGTTGATGATGATGCAGCCGTCGATCATCGGGTGCGACAGGGTGCCGCCGTATTTGCCGCCGGTCACCGAGTAACGGATCGCCGTCGCCAGATCCGCCGTGCCCTGCTTGTCGAACTCCTCGCGCGACACCACGTACGATTTCTCGGATTTCCAGCGCATACGCGTATCGAGCTCGCGGAACGCGAACGAATCCTTGCCGAACCCGCTCCGCGCGAGCACCTGCACCGGCGTCAGCGTTTGCTCGAGGTGTCTCATGCGAATCGTATCCACCCGCTCGCGCTCGAGATCCAGCGCGTGCAGCTGCACGCCGAAACCCATCTTCTTCACACGCGCCATCACGGTGCCTTTTCGAAATCCTTCGACGGAGAAATGCCCCTCGGCATCGGTGACAAGCTCGCGCGCCTTGCCCGGCACGAGGACGCTCGCGCCCGCGATCGGCGCGCTGCGCTCGTCGAGCACCGTACCGGTGTAGCGCAGTCCATTTTGCTTTTCGAATATGCGAATTGAATCGAGCACGCGCGGGATCGGTACCATCGTAACCGCGGGCTCTTCACTCGCTCGTGCTCGAACCTCCACCTTCACCGTCAGCGGCTGATAGCCAATGCGCCGGATCTGCAGCGTATACGCGCCGGCCGCGAGGTTGCCGAACAGAAAACGCCCGTCGTCTTCGCTCAGCGTGCTGCGCTGACCCGGCGAGAGCTCGATCTGAGCATCCACCACCGGCACGCCGGCTTGATCGAGCACCTTGCTGCGGATCTCGCCCGCATTCTGCGCGCGCGCTGCGGCGGCCGCGAACAGCATCGCAGCGGCCGCACCCACGCGCAGTCGAAGATTTCGAATCATGAGTTCATCCCGGCGCTCTCCATTTGCGTATCTCCGCCTCGGCCGCCGCATCATTGTCGGCCGTCACGTCGCGCGTCTCCGAATCCCGCCACGAGTCCTCGAAGATCGGCGCGATAACCCACACGAGCGATGCAATAGCGAGCAGCGCGCCAATCACAAGCGGCGTCATCGCGCGAACTCCGCTCGCGACGGCCAGAACAGCGCGAACCCGCCAAGTGCAAACAATACACCGCCGATCCAGAGCAGTTCAACGAACGGCTTGAAGCTGATGCGCAACGCGGCGTGCCCCTCGCCGGCATCCGCGAGCACCACGTACAGGTCCTGCGCGATGGTGCTGCGAATCCCGGGCGCCGTGAGCGGCGGGAAAAAATTGATGCCCTGCGCGCCGTAGTAATCGCGGCTCTCGCTCGTCACGAACGGCTGCCGAACGCCGTCGCGCGTGGAGAGCAGCGCCACCGCGATCACGTCGGCGCCGGGCCGCTCGATGCGGCTCGCTCCCTGGCTCGTGAGAACCCAATCGTGCCCCCACGCGTCCTTGGCGCGGAACTGCTCGCCGTCGCCGAGCTGCGCGTCGTAGCTTTTCGTGAAGGGCCGCGCACCGATGGCGAGCGCCACGAGCAGCGCACCGAGCCCTCCAATCACGAACGATGCGCGCCGCCGCAGCGCGGTCGCGTGAGCGGTGTCGCGCCCTTTCCACGTGATCGCGGCGAGCACTGCGGTGAGCGAGACCCATACGACGCCGAGCGCGACTTCCAGCGGCGCGTGATTCCAGTATCCGCGCAGCTGCGGCGACCGATATGCCCAGTGCAATCCGAACAGCAGCGCGGCATTCACGAGCGCCCATGCGGCGAGACTCCACGCGCGCAGCTGCGCCACGCGCGCGACACTTCCCGCGACATTTCTGGCGACGTTTCTCGCGACATTTCTCGAGTGCAGCATCGATGCGACCATCAGCGCCACTGGAACGAGG